>NZ_CP068564.1:1200000-1800000 GCF_016767175.1 Keratinibaculum paraultunense | reverse complement strand
TTGCTTTTTTCTTCTATGTTTGGATTGCCTGTTAGTACTACTCATACAAAAACCACAGCTATTATGGGGGTAGGTTCAGCTAGAAGATTATCTTCTGTAAACTGGTCTTTGGTCAAGGAAATGGTTATGACTTGGGTGTTGACTTTTCCTGGCTGCGGTATGATAGGTTTTTTAATGGCTAAACTATTTATGGTACTATTTTAAATTGGAGGAGGATTTATGTGAGACGAAAAAAAGGATATGATTATTATGCTATGTTTATGAGGATGGGACAATATACATATGAAGTGGCTAAAGAATTGGCAGATATAATTGAAAATTTTGATGTGGAAAAACTTCCTCAGGCAATGGAAAGTATGCATAAAAAAGAATATAAAGCTGATACTGAGGTTCATGATATGATGAAAAATCTTGCTAAGGAGTTTGTGCCTCCTATAGAAAGGGAAGATATAATACTATTAGCACAAGAGCTTGATGAAGTTATAGATTCTACAGAAGATATACTGTTAAGGCTTTATATGTATAATATTCGTGAAATACGGGAAGAAGCTATTGAGTTTGCAGATATTATAGTTAGAGGCTGTGAAAAGATTAAAGATATGATGAAAGAGTTTCCCAATTTTAGAAAATCAAATAATATACATGATTTCATAGTAAGTATAAATCAAATAGAAGAAGAAGGAGATAGATTTTATATAAATGCTGTAAGAAATTTATATATAGAGCCTACAGATATTATGGATGTTATAGTTTGGACACGAATTTTCCAAGTATTTGAAGATTGTTGCGATGCGTGTGAAGATGTTGCAGAAACTGTAGAAGGTATTATAATGAAAAATATATAATTTACCAGCTTAGTGTTAGCTTATTTGTTTATTTATGATTATAATATAAGTAAATGTTTTTTAAAAAATGAAGGAGGAAAAACATGAAAAGGAATATACTTAATGTAACATTGTTTTCCCTATTACTCATACTATTAATTTGTTCACAATGCTTTAGTACTTGTTCTTTTGCTGCCAAACCCATTAAATTAATAGTAAATGGGAAAGACATTACTTCTTTTATGAGTTCTATAGTTGAAAGCGGAAGAACATTAGTACCAATTCGATTTGTATCGGAAGAATTGGGAGGAAAAGTTGAATGGAATGGTAATGATAGAATAGTAACTATTAAAATGGATAATAAAGTAGTTAGATTAAAAATAGGGAGTCACCTAGTTTCTTATGAAGATGGAGAAAAAAACTATAGTATAATAGATGTACCACCTAAGATTATAGAAAGTCGTACCTTTGTACCTGTTCGTTTTATAGCAAATGCACTAGGGGTAGGAGTTCAGTGGGATGAATCTACTAGAACCGTTTATATAGATTCCAATATAGAAGGAAATGTAGAACCTTTTTTTGATATAAATATATCCACTTTAAAATCTGGACAAGTTGTAAATGGGAAAACTTTATTGCAAATAGAGATTCCTCAAGATAAATTTAAAGATGCCAAAGAGATAAAATACCTATTATTAGACCCTGAAACATTGGAAGGAAAAGTAATAGCTAGAGGGGAGAATATAGTAGGGAAATATACTTGGCTACCAGATGTAGAGGACAAAGGAGAAAAGATATTAGTAGCAGCTCTCTATAATAAAAATGGTAAATTCATAGGAGGAGATGCCATTTCAGTTATTATGGATATAAAACCTAAGGTTTTACTGACAGGGATAGAAGAAGGCGAAATTCTTGATGATACCATATATATGGGAGCAGATCCTAACTTTTTAGCTTATTATGTAAAATATGAAGTTACAAATTTAGATACAGGAAATACTAAAATTATGGATGAAGATATTCCAGTAGATCCTTATGGAAAATATAAATGGGAACCTAATGTTAAAGAAAATGGCAATTATTCTTTTAAAGTGATTGCATATGACGGCAATGATAAATCTTATGAAAGCAACGAGGTAAAGGCTAAGGTAAATGCAAGCCCTAAATTAGAATTAAAAGGTGTACAAGAAGGACAAGTAATAAATAAACCAGTAAATCTTTTAGCTTCTAGAAATTTTGATGTGTTGGAAACCCAATATATATTAAGGGATCCAAAAACTCATAATGAACAAATACTTGAAAAAAAGGCTTATGGAGGATATAGGTGGTTTCCAGGACCTGAAATATCTGGCGAAAAAGAATTACTAGTTAAAGTTAAAGATACAAAAGGGAAATATTACGAAAGTAAACCTATAAAGGTTAAATTAACAGGGGAACCTAAAGTGCTTTTAGAAGGTGTAGGACCTAATCAAGTATTAAGGGAATCTACTAGTTTAAAAACTATAAGCAATGTTCCACTAGATTATGTAAACTATGTACTCATAAACAAAGAGACAGGCAAGATAAAAACTATAGCAGAAAATAAAAATCCATTAATGGAAGTAGTATATACTCCAGCTAAAGAGGACGAAGGTTATTGGAATATACAAGCCATAGCTAAATATGAAAATAAAGAAATTAAAAGTGAACCAGTTCCAATTAGGGTGTATTTAGGTAAAATATATGAAGCAGTACCTATAATTGAAAAAGATAAATTTTTAAATTTAGCATCAACTCTTGCTCAAGATTCTTGGGAAAAGACTGGTATGTCAGCTGCCCTGCAGGTAGCTCAATCCATTCTTGAAACTGGTTGGGGACAAAAGGTTCCAGTGGATAAATATACTGGAAAGCCTTCATATAATCTATTTGGAATAAAGGGAGAAGGTCCTAATGGTTCAGTTATATACAATACATGGGAAGTATATAATGGCAAAACTTATTATGTAGATGCAAAGTTTAGAGCCTATAATAGTGTTGAGGAAAGCTGGATGGATCATAAGAATCTTTTATTGAATTCTGAAAGGTATAAGCCCTTCAAAGAAGTTATGTATGACAGTGTTCAAGGTGCTTGGGCTCTAAAAAGATCAGGATATGCAACGGATCCTGAATATGCATTAAAACTGATTAGGCTTATAAAGCAACACAATTTACGAAAATTGGACAAGATTAAAATATAGATATGGGTAAATACAAGAAAAAGCTGTTGACGGCATGCCAACAGCTTTTTCTTGTATTTGCCTAACCAATGTAAGGTTTGAAAAACAAGTATATTTAATAGTTTTTTATATATTATCTTGAAGTTAGAATGTAAGCTATGAAATAGCAACATACGAAAATTTTATTAGCTGATTTATCCGATTTTATTATTTTAATATTCCTCTTAAAAACCAATCTGTATAGAACTTTGTTTTTAAATCTATTTTTTGGTTTTCATCAGTTATGTTATTTTCCCTAAAATACATTAAAATATTAAACATGGAAGTAGCATAAATATGAAAAATAAAATCTATGTCTACTGAATCTTTTAGTTTCCCAGAATTTTTAAGTTCTATTAATTCTTTCATTACATTACTATTTAAATCTTTGCTATATTCATTAAAATAAAATTTCATCATTACTTCAACTGGTGCTCTATACCAAGTTCGGTTGAATTCTATTTCTTTTTGTGTACATATATCTTCTATCGGAATTACATTAGGATCCATAAGGAAATAGCCATATTTTTGTTCATGAGCAGCATATATTTTTTTCTCAATGGTACTCATTAAATATAGATATAAATCATCTTTATCATGAAAATACTGATAAAAGCTACCTATAGAAATATCAAATGCCTTGGCTAAGGCTCTGATAGTCACATCTTCATAATCCATCTCTATAAACATGTCATAAGCAGTATCTATTATCTTTTCTTTTTTAGAATCAGGCAAGTTAAAAAAACGTTGTTTTGGCATATTACCTCCTCTTTCGATTAAATTTATTTACTACATCTTACATTATACAGAATGTTTTATTAAATTACAATTTGACTGAATAGATGATATTTTTGGAAATACAAAAAAATTATTGACATTCATATTTTACTATGGTAATATTACAGATAATAAGTAATTAATGAACGCGTTCCCCCATTACACTAAAGCGTTAAATTGGAATAAATTGAAACTAAATTATCATACGAAACAAAGGTGAAAGTTGAATTATTTTATCTAGTAAATTGAAAACTAAAAATAGAACTTAAAAAATATTAATCATAGGAGTGATAGAATGAGCAAATATATAGGCAAAAGAGTAGTAGCTGGTATTTTTACCATCATAATAGCTTTTACCCTAAATTTTATAATAATTAATCTAGCCCCAGGAGATCCTATAAAAACTCTAATGGGTAAAGAAACAGATGATCAGCAATTAAGAGCTGCCTTAGAAAAGAAATATGGACTGGATAAGCCATTACCTGTTCAATATGTAAATTATTTAAAGACTGCTATGAAAGGAGATTTGGGTACTTCCATTATATATAACAAGCCTGTATCAAAAATGATTGCAGAAAAACTTCCTGCAACTATTTTACTAGTTTTAACTGCGGGAATATTATCTCTAATCATAGGTACGACTATGGGAATTGTTGCAGCTAGAAAAGAAGGTACCATAATAGATACTATTTTTTCAGGTTTTTCCTATATATTAAATTCCATGCCTTCATTTTGGCTTGGACTGATGCTTATCATTATTTTTTCCTCTAAATTAAAAATACTTCCAACCTATGGAATGACAAATCCGAGAGCATCTCTTACAGGTAAAGCCTATGTTATGGATGTCATTAAGCATATGATACTTCCTGTAGGTACATTAATACTAGTGGAAATTCCAGCATATTTTAGAATAGCAAAATCTTCTGTATTGCAAGTAACCAATGAGGATTTCATTTTAACCTTAAAGGCTGCAGGTATGGATGAGAAAAAAATGTTCAATAAATATATTTTTAAAAATGCAATACTACCTACCATTACAATATTTGGAATATCCATGGCCTATTTAATAACAGGTGTTGCATTAATAGAAATTGTATTTGCATGGCCTGGCACTGGTAGATTAGTACTAACAGCTATTAATCAAAGGGATTATCCAACCTTGATGGGCATGTATCTTATAATGTCAATTTCAATTGCAATTGTGATGATTATAGTTGATATTGTATATGCAATGCTGGATCCTAGGATTAGATACTAAGGAGGGTTAATATGACAAATGTAAAAAAAGGTTTTAATAGATTTAAGCATGCGTTTTTAGACAGTAGACAATTAAGATTTGGAATATATGGCACTATATTATTGCTGTTCATAGTAATATTTGCACCTTTAATTGCACCAGAAAATCCATATAATTTTGGACCGGATATATTAAATGGATTAGGAGAAAATGGGCATTTGCTTGGAACCAATAAAATGGGACAGGATATTTTCAGTATGCTTATATATGGCACAAGGACCTCTCTTAAAGTAGCCCTCATTTCTGCATTAATTTCTGGATTATTAGGAATTTTAATTGGTGGAGCTGCTGGTTATTTTGGAGGTAAAGTAGATCAAGTTGTTTCGGAAATAATAAATATATTTATGATGCTCCCTACTTTTTTTCTAATCCTCCTTATAATTGCACTTTTTGGGAACACCCTTCCCAATGTAATGATAGTAATTGGGATTACAACTTGGCCATCTAATGCAAAACTAATGAGAGCCCAAGCTTTATCCTTAAGGGAAAGAACTTTTGTCAAAGCAGCAGTTGCCATGGGAGAGACAGATAGACAAATATTATTTAAATATATAATTCCTAATGGAATATTCCCTGTAATAGCAAACACCACTATGGGAATGTCCAATGCTATACTAACAGAAGCCAGCCTTAGCTTTTTAGGGCTAGGAGATCCAAATGCAATTAGCTGGGGACATATGATATATGAAGGTAAACCATATATTACTAGTGCATGGTGGATAACTACCTTTGCAGGTTTAGCCATAGTTCTTACAGTAACGATATTTTATCTATTAGGAGACGGGATCAACTATACACTTAACCCTAAACATATTAATCAGAGGGGTGAATAAAAATGGAACCTATTTTAGATTTAAAAGATTTCAGTGTAACATATATAAACAAATACAAAAAGGTATATGCAGTGAAAAATGTTGACTTTGAAATATATAAAGGGGACTCCCTAGGTATTGTAGGAGAATCTGGTTCTGGTAAATCCACCTTAGCCATGGGAGTATTAAGGTTACTTCCTGAAGATGGAGCCCAAATTTCAGGAACTGCTAATTTTTCTGGAGTGGATTTAACCAAATTATCGGAAGAAGAGATGAAAAAAATCAGATGGAAAGAATTATCTGTAATATTTCAAAAATCCATGAATTCCCTATCTCCCGTTCATAAGATAGGAACTCATATTGAAGATATATACCGTATTCATAAGCCTAATGCTACTAAAGAAGAAATAAAGGATAGATTTTTTTACCTATTAGATTTAGTAAATCTATCTAATAGAGTATATAATCTATACCCCCATGAATTATCTGGAGGTATGCTTCAAAGAGTATCCATTGCAATAAGCTTAATTCATGATCCAAAGCTTTTAATAATGGATGAAGCAACCACTGCATTAGATGTAGTCACTCAAGGACAAATACTAGATGAAATATCTAGAATGGAAGAAGAACTTGATATGACTAGAATTATGATCACCCACGATATGTCTGTAGTAGCTACATCTTGCAACAAAGTAGCAATCGTGTACGCAGGGGAGCTAATGGAGCTAGGATATGTAAAGAATGTATTAAAAAATCCACTGCACCCCTATACAAAAGGATTAGTATCATCTTTTCCATCCCTCAAAGGAGATAGAGAGAAGATAAAATCAATATCTGGATTTTTGCCAGACTTATCTAAACGGGTAAAAGGATGTATATTTGCTCCAAGATGTTCTAACGCTATAGATATTTGCTATAATAAAAAACCTGAAAAAATCAAAATGGAAGATGGAAGAACTATATGCTGTCACCTATATGGAGGTGAAAATAAATAATGAAAAACAACTCTTATATAAAAGTAGATAATGTATCCAAATGGTATCCTGTAAAAACTGGATTTGGTTTAAAAAAAGAAGAAAAACAATACGTTAAAGCAGTAGATGGAGTTTCACTAGAAATAGAAAAAGGTGAAATATTAGGAGTAATCGGTGAATCTGGATGTGGAAAATCCACACTAGGCAGAATACTAGTTAGATTAGAAGAACCTACAGCAGGAGATGTATATATAGACAATATATCCAGCAGTAAACTAATCAAACAAGATGCTAAAAGCTTCAGGCGATTGGTACAAATCATATTCCAAAACCCCTATGATTCCTTTACACCAAGGGATACCATAGAGAAGATTTTAACTAGACCTTTAAACATTCACTCTATAGGCAATTCTGCTGAAGAAAGGAGGAAAATTTGTCTAGAGGCATTGGAATTTGGTGGACTTCACCCTGCAGAGGATATTATGCAAAGATATCCTCACGAGCTATCAGGTGGTCAATTGCAACGTATTTCTATACTACGAGCTATGTCAGTTAATCCTAAATTTATAATAGCAGATGAACCTGTATCCATGCTAGATGTATCTGTAAGAGCAGATATAATAAATATGCTTTTGCAGCTAAGCAGAGAAAAAGACGCATCCATCATATTTATTAGCCACGATATAGCGCTGACAAGATATATATCCAATCGAGTAGCTGTTATGTATTTAGGAAGGATTGTAGAATATGGAGATAGTGATGAAATAATAAAAAATCCACAACATCCCTATACTCAAGCATTAATTTCCAATTGTGCTTCCATAGATCCTGATGAGCTAGTAGAGAAGATAAATATTGAAGGAGAACCATCTACACCTATTAATCCAGGACCTGGATGTTATTTTGCACCAAGATGCCCAAAAAGAGTAGAGGAATGTCTAAGGAAATATCCTGATACTTGTGATGTTGGTAATGGTCATTTGGTGGCTTGTAGTAGATTAGGATAAAAGAAGTATAGTAAAGCTATAAAAAATATTTAATTTAATAAGCACTACGATAATATATCAGGAGGGTAAAATAATGAAAAAAAAGCTGTTATCAATAAGTTTGATTTTTGTTCTAATTGTAACATTATTAGTAGGTTGTGGCAATGAAAGCAATAATGAGTCTGAAAACAAAGCTACAGAGGGCAATATTGAAGGAGAAAAAGTAATAGTGGTAAGAGCTACTGGGGATCCAATGACATTTAATCCAGACTCTATACCTGATGACTATGCTTATCCTATAGTACAAAATATATTCAATAGATTAGTTAAATTAGATGCAAGCAAACAAATAATTCCAGACTTAGCAACTGAATGGGAAGTAAGTGAAGATGGAAAAACTGTTACATTTCATTTAAGAGATGATGCGAAATGGCATGATGGAGAAAAGGTAACTAGTGAAGACGTAAAATATACTTTCGATACTATAAAGGAAAATGAAAACTATTATATGAGCTCTAGACTAGGAATTGTAAATTCCATTGAAACACCAGATGATTACACTGTAGTATTTAATATGAACGAATCAGATGTTTCCTTCATTGCTGACTTAGGTTGGTATGGAACTTTCATCCTTCCAAAACACGTATTTGACAATGGTCAATCTTGGGAAGAAAATCCAGCTTCCAAAGAGCCTATAGGTTCTGGACCATTTAAATTTAAAGAATTCAATCAAGGAGAAAGCATCACATTGGTTGCCAATCCAGACTACCATGAAGGTGCACCAAAATTGGATAAAATAATATATTCAATAATTCCTGATGATACAACTGCAGTTGAAGCATTGCTCAATGGAGATATAGATGTATATGAAGGCATACCTGCAGCTAGTGTAGATGAGTTAGAAGCTAGTGACTATATTAGACTTGTATTAAATGAATATCCTTCTCCAATGAGAATCATATTCAATTTAAATGAAGAAATATTGCAAGATATAAATGTAAGAAGAGCTATTGCTACTGCTATAGATAGAGAAGAAATATCCCAAAAGGTTTTCAACGGAATACAAAAGCCAGAATATAATATGTATCCATCCATAATGGAATGGGCTACCAATAGTGAACAAACTGCTCCTAAATTTAATATAGAGGAAGCAATAAAAATATTAGAAGATGCAGGATACAAAAAGGATAAAGATGGTTACTATGTAAGAGGACTTACCATAGATGTATTTGAAGATGGTGGTTATCCAGATGCCGCTAAATTAATGGAAGCAACTTTAGCTAAAGCTGGAATAGAATTAATAGTACAAGTTCATGAATTTAATGCTTGGAATGAAAAAGTTACAATACAAAGGGATTTCATGATTGAATTACAAGGAGGCTTTATGGGACCAGATCCAGCTGCTCTTTACAAACGACTAGGTACAGGTGAATATAGCAATGTTGGCAACTATAGCAACAAAAAATTTGATGAATTATGTACCAAAGGTGTAGCCACTGGAGTTCAAGAAGAAAGAGCAAAATACTATAAAGAAGCCCAAGCAATATTAGCTGAAGACCTACCCTATATACCTATAGTAACATACGCTGCTTATGATGCAAACAACGATAAATTTATCAATTTGCCTATAGATGGAGAAGGCAAATGGGGTTGGTCAGAATATACATTTACTGATATAAAGTAATATATTAACTTATAAAGCTAATCACACATATACATATGTGTGATTAGCTAAGATGTGAAGGAGGCTTACTAAATGAAAGAAGTATTTGAACATGTAATAGATAAAGTACCTGATTACAAAGAATTTTTAACTGTGGAGGAAATGGATTTAAGCAGTAAAAAACTAGCTGAAGAATTTCCTGATGTAGTAGAATTATTTGAAATGGGTAGAACTAGAGATAATCATCCCCTATATTGCTTAAAAATTGGTAATGGCTTCAATAATGCACTTATGTTTGGCTGTCCCCATCCCAATGAACCTATAGGGGCAATGATGTTAGAATATTTTTCAAGGGAACTTGCCCAAAATGAAGAATTGAGGAAGGAATTGGACTATACTTGGTATATAGTCAAATCCTGGGATGCAGATGGTACAAAATTAAATGAAAATTGGTTTAAAGGACCATTCACCCTATACAATTATGCTAGAAATTTCTTTAGACCTGCAGGACATCAACAAGTTGACTGGACATTCCCAATAGATTATAAAAAACTACATTTCCATGACACAATACCTGAAACAAAAGCCATGATGAATTTAATAGATAAAATAAAACCAAAGTTTATTTATTCCCTGCATAATGCAGGATTTGGTGGAGTCTATTGGTATATATCTAGAGAAACCAAGGAGATTTATGAAGATTTAAGAAATGCTGCTAGAAAACAAGGTGTACCCCTTAATTTAGGAGAACCAGAGGCACCTTATTGTGTAGCTTATGATGATGCAATATATCAAGATTTAGGCATTCAACAAAACTATGATTATTTAGAAAAATATGGAGTTGAAAATCCTCAAGAAGTAATTAGAGTTGGCACTTGTAGTTCTGACTATGCTAAAAAAGTTTGTAATGCATTTACCCTTTTAACTGAACTACCCTATTTTTATGATAAAAGAATTGCTGATTTATCTGAATCAGATATGACAAGAAAAGATGCAGTTTTGATGAATTTAGAATTTAGTGAAAAAACAGATGGATTTATTAAAAATACATTAAATAAAACTATAGATTATATGGCTAAAGATAATCCATTCAGATTATCCTTAGAAGCATTTACAAATAATGATGATAGTAATGAAGCTACTAGAAAAATGGTAGAAACCAATCCGGATTTTGCCAAAAAGGCCACTGTGGCAGAGAAATTTGACAATCTATTGATATCTAAATTTTACAAGATGCTATCCCTAGGCTTATTAGTAAGGGCTAACGAATTGGAATTGGAAAAAATGGAACAAAATAATGAACATAATCCTGATAAAAAGAAAGCACTAAAAGAAGCTTATAACATTTCTTTAGAAAAATTAAAAGCATTAAGTGAAGTATTAGAAGAAAAGATTGACTATGAAGTAATACCTATTAAAAAACTTATAAGTATTCAATTGGAATGTGGCTTGATTATGGCTGATTATTTAAATAATAATTAGGAGGCAAATTTTATGATTCTTATTAAAGGCGGAAAAGTTTATGATGGTAAAGGTAATAAATTGGAAGATACAGATATATTGATTGATGGAAATATTATTAAAGATATAGGTAAAAACATAGAGATTTCAGAAGATGGGGAAGTATTTGATGCTAAGGGGAAAGTAGTATTTCCTGGATTTATTGAATCCCTCAATGTATGGGGCTGTGTAGGTCCTGGTTGGAAGGACAATGATTTAGATGAACATTCTAATCCAATTGTCCCTGAAATGAATGTGATCTATTCTTTTGATCAGGATAGTATGATGTTTCAAAGGGTTTTTGAATATGGAATAACTAGTGCAGGAATAACCCCTTCCACATCTAATGTATTAGGAGGCTATATAGGAGCATTTAAAACCTATGGAACTCATCCCTATGAGATGTTGATTAAAGAAAAAATTGGAATGGCAAGCTCCATATCTAAGGCAACTAAAAATGTATATGGAAAAAGAAATTTATGCCCAATGACTAAAATGGGAGCTGTTTCATTATTAAAAGAGGCTTTGTTTAAAGCTATGGAATATAATGAAAAAAAGGACAAGGATTATGATGCTAAATGTGAAGCATTACAAGATGTAATAAATGGAAAAGTTCCTCTATTTGTTAATTGCAATACCAAGGCTGAAATGGATGCTGTAGAAATGGCATTAAGGGGATTCCCAGTAGAAGTTGTTTTCACAGGAGCCTTTGGTGTAGGGGAAAATACGGGAAGTATTATGGCTAATGAATACAGTATAATTTTAGGAGATTTAGCTAATGGTATGGCTGCTCCCAATAGTAATGTGGATTTTGAAGGTATTAAAAAATTGATTAATGATGGAATAGATATTGCCATTAGTTCCTGTGGAGATAATATGTCTTCTGGAAAGGAATCCTTACTGTGGAATGCTATACTATGCTATAAAAATGGCATTGACAGTGAACAAGTATTAAAGATGATAACATCTATTCCAGCTAAAATACTTGGAATAGATGATAAAGTAGGCTCTATAGAAGTAGATAAGGATGCAGATATAGTAATATGGAGTAATAATCCAATAGAAACCTATGCTGCCAAGGTAGAAGCCACTTTTATCAATGGAGAAAATATCTTAAGTGCTAGGAGGGTTGACTCATGCTGGTAATTAAAAATGCAAAAATATTTACTTCAGCCAATGGGGTAATAGATAGAGGAGATATACTAATAGAACATGGGAAAATAGTAGATGTGGGAGAATCCTTAGAATTACCTGAATGTGAAGTAATAGATGGAGAAGGTTTGGTTGTGATTCCTGGAATAGTAGATGCTCATAGCCATATAAGTGGTTTTGGAGCAGATATGGAAGAACAAGATTTAAATGAAATGACTAAAAATGCTACCCCTGAAGTAGAATCCATATATTCAATAGACACCCAATCCCCTATGTTTGAAAGAGCTATTAAAGGAGGGATTACTACTTCTGCAATAGCTCCAGGAAGTGGAAATGTAATTGGTGGTATGGTATGTGCAGTAAAATCCCATGGAAATAGTATAGAAGATATGTGCATAAAAAATCCAGTGGCTCTTAAGGCAGCCCTTGGAGGCAATCCTAAGGGAGTATATGGTCAGAAAAATGAAATGCCCATGACTAGAATGGGTATTGCCCATGTACTAAGAGATACTTTTATGAAAGCAAAGGAATATATGGCTAAAAAAGAAGCAGGTAAAGATGTACCCTTTGATATAGGATTGGAAAATGTATGTAAAGTTTTAAGAAAGGAAATACCATTAAAGGTTCACTGTGAACAATTTGATATGTTAACTACCATTAAAATTGCTGAAGAATTTGACATATACTTTACATTGGACCATGCTTGGGGAGCAAGTGATTTTTATGATGATATAATAGGTTCTAAAAATTTAAAAGGAGTAATCTATGGACCTATAGGAGTATTATTGCTTCCAGGAGAATGTGGGAAAATAGATATATTTAGCCTTATAGAGTTAGACAAAAAAGGAGTCCCTTGTGCAATAATGACCGATGGACCTATACTTAAACCTGATGTAATTATAATTCAAGCTGGAGAAGTAGTTAGATTTGGTGGAGATATTGAAAGAGTAATCAATATGCTCACTATAAATCCAGCTAAAATACTAGGCATAGATGATAGAGTAGGTTCAATAGAAAAAGGGAAAGATGCAGATTTAGTCATATTTGATGGGATTCCTGCATTAGATACAAATGCTACTGTAAAATATACCATAATAAATGGACAAGTAATCTACAATAACAATTAAATATATATTATAGGAAAAACCAGAGGAAGATTTCCCCGCCTCTGGTTTTATCTTTATGCATTATAAAAGGCATTATATCCTTTATATGTCATATATATATCTGCTTTGCTGGAGATTTCAAAAGGAGCATGAACACTTAGTAAAGGAACTCCACAGTCTACCACTTCCATTCCATAATTTGCAAGAATATAAGCTATAGTTCCTCCACCGCCTTGATCTACCTTACCTAGTTCTCCCATTTGCCATACTACATCGTTTTCATTAAATATACTTCTTATCTTAAATAAATATTCAGAATTAGCATCATTGCTTCCAGATTTTCCTCGAGCTCCAGTATATTTAACTAAAGTAACTCCTTTGCCTATATATGGAGAATTTAATTTATCTAATACATCAGGATAATTAGGATCAAATCCACCAAATGTATCTGCTGAAAGTACCCAAGAATTTGCCAGTGCTCTTTTTACAATAAGTTCAGAATAATTATCCTCTGTAAGGGCTATTAATTCTGAAACTACATTTTCAAAAAATCTAGATTCCATACCAGTATTTCCTACACTGCCTATTTCTTCTTTATCAACAAACAATGCTGCAGCAGTTTTATTTGGATTTTCCACATCTAATATAGCCCTAAGGGAAGTATATGCACATGCTCTATCGTCTTGACCATATGCTCCTACCATACTTCTATCTATACCTACATCCTTTGCCTTACCTGCAGGAACTACTTCTAATTCAGCAGAGGTAAAGTCTTCTTCTTTTATTCCATATTTTTCATGTAATATATTTAGTACATTTAATTTTACTTTCTCATCTATTTCTTCATCTTTATAAGGGATACTTCCCACTAAAAGATTTAGTCCTTCTCCTGTAATACCCTCATCCATTTTCTTTTGCATTTGATCTTTAGCTAAATGAGGTAGCAAGTCTGTTATGAAAAACACAGGATCCTTTTCATCTTCCCCAATATTTATATCAATTTTTTCTCCATCTTCCCTTATAATAACTCCATGTAGTGCTAGAGGAAGTGTAACCCATTGGTATTTTTTAATTCCACCATAGTAGTGAGTTTTACATAAAGCAAGTCCAGAATCCTCATAAAGAGGAAATTGTTTTAAGTCTAATCTAGGAGCATCTATATGGGAGCCAACTATATGCATCCCTTTTTCAAATTTTTCTTTACCTATTACAAATAGAGCAATGGATTTGCCCTTATTATTAGCATATATTTTCATACCAGGAGTAGGTTTGATTTTTTTATCTATTACTTCATCTATGGATATGTAACCATTTTGTTCAGCAATTCTTATTATTTCCTTTGCTGCTTCTCTTTCTGTTTTTCCCTTATCTAAAAACTCCTTATAACCTTCACCTACTTCAAATACCTTTTTTTGTTCATCTTCTTCCAATACTTCCCATACATTTTCCCACTTATGGGTTAAGTTTTTTTGAAGTTCTTTTCCTTTTGCCATACTTATCCCTCCTATATATTATATAATAGCCATTTAATATCATAATACATCTATGCAAGGGTAGTGTCAAGAATTTTCCAACATGCCATATTTTGTCTAAACATGTTGAGTCTTGCAAAATCCAGTGCTATAATCAATATGTATGTGTTGAAATTCAAATAGTTTTTTAGAAATAATTTTCGTAATTTTTATAATATAAGGAGTGATAATTGATATGAAAAAAAATGATAAAAAGAGAGAAAAAAAGGTAGTATTTAATTTATCAAAAAAGATTACATTATTAATAGCAATTTTAGTACTAATAGTTTCAATTGGGATAGGTGGATTAGGATTAAAACTTAGTTCGAAAGCTGTGATAGGAGAAGTAGAAAAAGCACTATTGCAATTTGCAGAAGAGGGTGTTTCCTATGTTGAATCAGTCATAGATAAAGAATTAGGTATTCTGCAAGAATTAACTAACAGAAAAGAAGTAAAATCAATGGATTGGGAAGCTCAATGTGCTTCTTTAAGTTCAGATATTGAAAGATTAGGGTATTTGGATATGGCAATAGTATCTAAAAGTGGAATGGCAGAGTACATATTAAGTGGAGAGAAAACTGGTTTAGGAGACATGGAATATATAATAAAAGCATTTGAAGGGGAAGCAAATGTTTCCAATGTAATTATTAGTAGAATAGATAAAAAACCAGTTGTTATGTTTGCAGTACCAATTAAAAAGGGAAATGAGATTGTAGGTGTTTTAGCTGGAAGAAGAGATGCTACAGCATTGTGTGATATTACAGATAAAATGGGATTTGGTAAAAATGGTTATGCATTTATATTAGGAAAAGATGGAACTATTTATGCTCATCCTGATAGAGAAATTGTAATGAACCGAGAAAACGCACTAAAAGATATTAAAGATGGTGGGAAATTTAAAACTCTTGGATTAGCAGTACAAAAAATAGGAATAGGAAATAAAGGTGTGATAAATTATGAACTTCAAGGTTCCAGGAGATATGTAGGATTAGCACCTATGCCTAGCACTGGGTGGATGATAGGTGTAGGAGCTTATGAAAGTGATGTGTTAGCAGGTTTAAATAATCTTAGAAGAGTTGTAATTATAGGAACGGTTATATTTATGGTATTGGGAATATTACTTTCTATATATATGGGAAAATCAATTTCCAAACCTATAATAGAATTATCTAAAGAAATTGGGGAAATATCAAATTATGACATAAAAATTGAAGAAGATAGTGCTATAGTGAAATATCGTAAAAGAGAAGATGAAATAGGAGATATTGCTAATTCTTTGTTAACTATGCAGAAGAATTTAATTGATTTAGTAAAACATATAGCTAATTCATCAGAACAAGTAGCTGCATCCTCTGAAGAATTAACAGCTACTAGTCAGCAATCTTCAGTTGCAGCAGAGGAGATTGCTAAAGCTATAGAAGATATAGCAATAGGGGCAGATGAACAAGCAAGAGATACAGAAAAAGGAGCAATGGATATTGAAGAATTAGGAAAACAAATAGCTGAAAATCGAGAAAAAATAGAAGCATTAAATAATGCAACAGAAGAAATGAATGTACTGAAAAATGAAGGATTAGAAATTGTAAAGGATTTAGTAGAAAAGACTGAGATAAATAGAAAGGCAGCTAAATCAGTACAAGAGATAATTTTAGCTACTAGTGAAAGTTCAGAAAAAATAGAAAATGCTAGTTCGATGATAAAAGATATAGCAGAACAAACTAATCTATTAGCTCTCAATGCAGCAATTGAAGCTGCTAGAGCAGGAGAATCTGGAAGAGGATTTGCAGTTGTAGCAGAAGAAATAAGGAAACTAGCAGAAGAATCCAATAAATTTACAGAAGAAATAGCTAAAGTTATAAAGGAATTAATAGATAAAACAGAGCACTCTGTAAGCACTATGGAAAAAGTTAATGAAATAACTAAATCTCAAGCAGAAAGTGTAAAGATGACTACTGATAAATTTGAAGGAATTGCAGTATCCATTGATAAGCAAAGAGAGTTAATAAGAGCTGTTTATGAAATAGGAAATGAAATGGAAGCAAAGAAAAATGAGATTATAAGTGTAATACAAAATTTATCAGCTATTTCTGAAGAAAATGCTGCAGGTACAGAAGAAGCTTCAGCATCTGTTGAAGAACAAACAGCTTCCATGGAAGAAATAGCAAATGCAAGTGAATCTTTGGCACAATTAGCTACTGAATTGCAAGAAAGTATAGCTAGATTTAAATATTAGTTGTTATAGACAGTCAAGGTTTTAACCTTGACTGTTTTTGTGTGCCTGAATTCCAAAAGTTTAAATTGTAAGATTAAATATTTAGAATAAAATATAGGAAAATATGTGTAGGAATAGAAAAAATGTTATTGAAGAAACTATTCTTATCTTTTAATATACAAAGTTTCTTGGGAACTGAATTTAAGTTTTTAGAAGGTTTTTAGAAATATGTGTAGAATTTAGGAGTTTCAGAAAGTTTGTCTGGCCTTTTGAAAAATGGTATGTTATACTAAAATAAAGTATGATATAATAATACTTTAAAAGGAGTGGCTATATATGAATGTTTTAAATATAGATAAAAGAAAATTTACTGCTGTTTCTTTTTTTTCAGGTGCAGGTGGGCTTGATATGGGTTTCGAACGACAAGGATTTAAAGTTATTTGGGCAAATGATGTAGATGAAGATGCTTGTGCCACACATCGTCTCTGGAGTGATGCAAAAGTAATTTGTGGAGATATTTCAAAAATAGATTTTTCTACTATTCCAGCAGGAGATATTTTGCTTGGTGGATGGCCGTGTCAAGGTTTCAGTTTAGCAGGTCCTCGAAAACTTGATGATAGCCGAAATACCCTCTATAAATACTATGTAAAATATTTGGATAAAAAGAAACCTCTTGCTTTTGTTGGAGAGAATGTAAAAGGGATGCTAACCTTGGGTGATGGCAAAATTTTTGAGGCAATTATAAGCGATATTTATAAAAAAGGATATACTCTTTTTTATAAATTGTTGAATGCAAAAGATTATAGCGTTCCACAAAATCGAGAAAGAGTTATCATTGTAGGATTTCGAAACGATTTAGGGATTACTAAATTTAATTTTCCTAAAAAACATGAAAAGATTGTAACGCTAAGGGAAGCACTTGCAGATATGCCAGAGCCTAATCTAGAAGATATTTGTGATGCACCATATAGTTCTCGTTATATGAGCAGAAATAGAAAGAGAAATTGGGATGAAGTTTCATATACTATTCCTGCTATGGCAAAACAAGTTCCCCTACACCCATCCAGTCCAGACATGGAGAAGTTAGGGAGAGATTTATGGAAGTTTGGTGATAATGGAGTAACGAGACGTTTTTCATGGCAAGAAGCAGCTGCTATTCAGACATTTCCGAGAGGTATGGAGTTTGTTGGAAACTTAACAAGTAAATATAAACAAATAGGTAATGCTGTACCTGTTAAGCTTGCAGAAGTAGTTGCAGAGGAAGTATATAAAACATTATGTAAGTGTTTAGGTTGTCAAGACAAAGAATTATTGACGGAGGTGGTATAGAGGGTATGGCTAAACAAGTTAAGCAAGGCAAGGCATTTGAGTATGCATGTTTACTTTCTCTTTATAGTACACTAAAAGAAAATCAGAGTATTGAAATAGAAGATACAAATTCTTATCGTGTTGCTAAAAATTTCTATGATAATTTAGATATAGAAGCAAAACATAAATTAATTTTTGGAGCAAATGCTGCTGCAAAGGTTATTCTTAGATTAGAACCACAATTAGAAAATCCATTAGATAATATACCTCTGATTCTAACAATACAAGAGGATTCTGCTGGAATAGCAGGAGATGTAAGAGATGTATTATGTATTAGAAAACAAAATCAATGGGAAATAGGTATAAGTTGTAAGCATAATCATTCAGCGGTAAAACATTCTCGTTTAAGTCCAACTATAGATTTTGGTGAATCATGGTTTAATATTCCTTGTTCTCAAGAGTATTTTGACAATATAAATCCCTTATTTGAGGAGTTGCGAAAAATGAGAAAAAAGGGAATGTTTTGGAGAGAATTAGAAGATAAAGAAGATAGATTTTATGTCCCCCTTTTAAATGCATTTATAGAGGAATTAAAGAGACTAGATGAAGAAAATCCAGATGAGATTCCAAAGAGATTACTGAGCTATTTATTAGGTAAAAATGATTTTTATAAGGTAATAATGATAGATAGACGTAAAGTTACAAAAATTCAAGCATTTTCAATGTATGGGACATTAAATCAAAATGCTGGAAAAGTTTGTCCACAAGTAAAATTACCGATACTAAATATGCCATCAAGATTTTATGATATATCTTTTAAACCCGATTCAAAAAATACTATTTTAGTTGTTGCAGATGGTGGTTGGACAATTAGTATGAGAATTCATAATGCTAGTTCTCGCATAGAGCCAAGTCTTAAGTTTGATGTACAACTGGTTGGAGTACCTCATTCCTTATATACACATCATGAATCTTGGGAAATATAAAATATATGTTAATAAACTGTTGTTTACTTTATCCGGACAACAGTTTTATTATTTTGCTGCAATTTGGCTATAATTTTGAGCATAGCTAATGAATTACAAGGAAGTGTTGATGTATAGGATTTTAAATTATGCTAAGATGTTAGATGAAGAAGCTATATAGGCAAAAGATGACTTAGTAGCAACAAAAGGTTTTTTTATACTTCCAAGTGAGTTATTTGAAAATATTAGAAAAAAGGCACCTAATTGTATTTGAAATAGAATTAGTCAAACAAATTGAAATAAATATAGATTATATACTTATGATGGTAGAAAAATATCGTAAGTGTCTAACTGCGAAGATAAGAGTATTCTTGTTGACATTAAAGAAAGCTATTGGTTCTAGTATACAACTTAGAAATAAAAAAGAGCTTATCGAAGAATTTATAAAAACAGTAAATATCAATACAGATGTAGAAGGAGATTGAAGAACTTTTGTTAACATTCAGAAAAAGATTGAATTAGGAAATATAGTTGAAGAAGAAAGGTTGAAATCAGAGGAAACGAGAAGATGTATTAATAATTTATTATTTTTAAAGAATTTGTAGGGTTAAATTTTTACATTATTACAACCATATTAGTTAGATAGTATTTGAGTGATGAAATTTTGAATGGTAAACAAAAAAGAGATGATTTTTTATGCAAAATAATATTTACTATTTAAATTTATTTTTTATTAGTAACATTTTGTAACTAAAGGGATTTAATATAGTGGGAGGTGAAATAAATGAATTATAAAATTCAGCATATTCCCTTTAGTGAAGGGAAAAGACCAGGAATAAAAATAAATCCTAAATACATCACCATTCATTCCACTGCCAATGAGAAATCTTCAGCTCAAAATGAAAGAGATTGGTTGGTAAATCCTTCTAACAATAGAATTGCTAGTTGGCATATAGCAGTAGATGAAAAGGAAATAATAGAAGCTATTCCCCTAGATGAAATTGCATACCATGCTGGGGATAAAAGAGGAAATAATTTATCCATAGGCATAGAAATTTGTGAAAGTGGTAATAGAGAAAAAACATTAAAAAATGCTGCAATATTGGTATCTGATATCCTTTATAGAAAAGGTTGGGACATAGATAGAATGAGAAGACATTTTGATTGGTCAGGGAAAAATTGTCCAAGAATATTTAACTACAATAATTGGGAAGGCTGGACTAAATTCAAGAAAGATGTTTCATTAGAACTTAGTAAAATGAATGCTAGTACTTGGGCTAAAACTCCTTGGGATTGGGGAGTTAAAGAAGGAATAATAGATGGTAAAAGGCCTAAGGATTTTGCAACAAGAGAAGAAGTAATAACTATTATTTATAGATTTAAAAATAAAATAGAGAATATAAAAAACAACAAATTATAATTATTATTTTTATAGCTTTTGTACGTTTTTCTAAAAGCCCCTGAGATTTTTAGAAACTTTTCTGGATTTTAAAGGGGCTTTGGGATAGTCTGCATTTTTGTAATTTATAAAAATATATTATATTAGCATCAAAATATATCTTTGGAAGGGGATTTATTATGACCATAATAAAGGATTCTTATCCATTAGTATTAGATAGAAAATTAGCATGTATAATAGGATTAAATGAAGCATTGGTATTGGGATAGATCCACTATTGGTTGGAAAAAAATAAGGAATGTAATAGGAATTTTCATGAAGGTAGATATTGGACATACAACACCATAAAAGATTGGCAAGAGGAGTTTCCCTTTTGGAGTGAATCTACCATAAAGAGGATATTTAAAAAATTGAGGGATATAGAATTAAAAAATCCCTTGAGAAACTATCCTCGGGATTAAGAATCAACAGAGCAGGAGATGACGCAGGAGGACTAAACGAAACTTACGCAATCCTTCAAAGAATGAGAGAAATAGTAGTACATCAGCAGAAAACTTACAAGCTGCAGAAAGTAGAATTAGAGATGTAGACATGGCAAAAGAGATGATGGAATTTACAAAACAAACAATACTACAACAAGCAACTACTGCAATGCTTGCTCAAGCAAATCAAATGCCACAAATAGTATTGCAATTGTTAAGATAAGTAAGAGCATAAAGACTGGAGGATTTTACTCTGGTCTTTTTTATTTGGCACCAGTGCACCAGGGATGGACCTTATGAAACATAAATATTTTATGCCATAGGATTGGTAGGCATATATGGTAAAAGGAGCTATAGCTGTAGGTGCAAATATATTGTTAAATTTCATACTGATTTTTATTAAACTACAAAACATTTTTAATTCAATTACATAATTCCATGACTAAAGTCCATGGGACTTTTAGGTTTTTATAATATTAATAAAGGCATCAATAGCAGTTTGACTGTATTTAACTAATGAGTATCTACCTTGATTAAGACACCAATCATAAGTTAGTCCTCTCTCAATAATTGCAAACCATTCAGTTAATTCTTGATATGTATATTCACTTTTAATTTCTCTATTTTCAATCCCTTCTTTTATAATTTGCGTAATAATTTTATAATATTCTCTATCTGGATTTATTATATGTCTTCTAAACTTTGTTTTAACTTGTAGACCATATAAAGTTGCAAGTAGTGGTCTATAAGGAGAATCTTCAATATTTTTCATTACAAAGTGATCAAGTTTTTTTAATTTCTCTAATGAGCTTAAGTTAGGATCTAAGTTTTTTAACCAATGTTTATAATCCACATCAAAATAATAAGCTATGCAAAAAAGCACTTCTTCTTTTCCACTAAAGTGGTAATAAAAGGAGCCTTTAGATGTATTGGATTTTTCAATTATTTCATCAACAGTTGTCTCATCATAGCCTTTTTCTAAAAATAGTTTCCAAGCTGTATCAATTATCTTTTCTGTAATAGTTAAATTATTTTCAGTATTCTTTGTATTAGTCATAATATTTACCCCTTTTATTAAATGGTTGCTTTAATTATAACATACAGAGAAAATTTTTCAATTTACTATCATTTTGAAGATTGTTCAAACCTTGACAAAAATAATAAATAAATTTATAATGTCAATGTAGAATGAAGTACGAAATACAATTCGAAATCAAGTACTAAGATTTATATTTTAAAACTATAGGAGTGATACTGTGGAAAAGCTTAAATTGTCAGATGATTTGGATTTAAAAGAAAAAAAGAATGCCATAGAGACTAGTCTAATAATGGGATTTTTTTCAACAACAGCTAAATTTCCTATTACCTCTATGGATGAAGGGATGGAGGTTCCTAAAAACTTAAGTGAACTAAAAAATAAGTTTAAATTAGAACCTAGTTTATGGCCAGAAGATTATGTCTCTGCAATGAAAAATGCCCTGCCAGTGGAAGATATGGACTGGAGAAAGAAGAAAGGTCTTGAAAGGCTTTTTTTAAAAGGAGAGTTTTTAAAAGATAAAAATAATGATCAATTACCAGACCATTTAAACTTTAAGTTTATAGTGTCTGAGGATAGTTCTATGTCAATTATAAGGGCAGCATGTAATTTAGCCTTTAGATTTGGAATGGAAACTACAAGTTTTTCAGGTCCCATTTTAGGAGATGAAACTTGGGATGGCAATATAATTTTATTTGAATCATCAAATAAAGTAGCTATAAAATTGATAGAAGAAGAAAATAGAAGTATAGTTAAAATCACTGGTGATGGAAAAGAATTAGAAGAGTTTATTTATTACATATGTGAAACCTTTCCATTATTACCTGACAATAAAGATTGGGTATATATGCTCCAAAACATGTCAGATAGTTTAATAATGGATAATTTAGATGGACAGATAACATATCTTAATAAATATAAATCCCATAAAGATATTGATGCTTATTTTTCACCTAAAATAGAAGATAGAATTACAGAAATGAAAAAATTATATCCTAATGTAAAATTTAATAATTATAAGTCTTTAAAGAAAATATATGAAAAAGAATATAATATCCCATGGGAAGTAGATTTGTTTAAATTAGAATTAAATAAGGTACTTGATAAATTAAATAGTGGAGATAACATAAAAATATATGGTAGTTTAAGTGAAGACAAAGAAGTAAGGAAAGAGTTGAAAGAATATATAGAAAAAGAACTTGAAAAAAGATCTATTGTGCCTGAAGAAATTAATATTATCTGTAGTTATAAACAAGGATATTCTTGGATAGATGAAGTAATATTGCCTAAATTGGCTGATGAAAACATAGATAGTATAGAAATAGCCTTTAAACCATTTTTAAAGCCTGGTGAAACAGAGTGGAATGATGAAGATGGTGCAACTCCTTCATATCATAATTTATGCAAAGATGATCCAGACAATTGGTTTGATATTCCTATTAGATTTTTACAGGAATTATATCCAGTAGATGATTTAATATCCGATAGATTAAAAATAGATAGGGGAAATATAAAGTTTGTAGCCTACGAAGGTGATGAGGATATAACTTATAGATTAAAGGCGTTTTCAAAAGATGGAGAAGTATTTAGTTCAACCTATAAGGCTAGATATTCGGAAAGACCATATTTAGATGCATTTCCCAATATGGGGAAAGTACATCCATCAACAAGTTTTATCAAATTAGTAGTTAATGATGAAGAAGTATTAGACAAAAATATTAAATCAGATTTAGAAAATATTTGGGATATTTATCAAGGTGAAGTACTTAATGAGGTAATGGAATATGTAGAAAATAAAATGGAGGGCAAAGTAATAGAAAAAAACCAACCATTTTTTGCTCAATTAAAGTTGGAAGTAGATGCCTCTGAACCAGATTATAGATTACCTTTTAGAGAAGATCAAATATCTTCATTGAATGCATTTCATGAGGACATGTATTTTGTAGGTTTAGATTATTTTAAAAATTATGGTACTAAAAATGATGGGGGTATGCTAGATGCTCCAGGTTTGATTTTACCAGTGATAAGAAATAGAAAAGGAAAACCTAAATTTAAAGTTACATTATATGACCAACTATCTAAAACTCCGTGTATTAAAAAAGGAGATAAAATTATAGAAAGTGGATTTAATAGAGACTATGTAGAACTATATTTATCTGAAATTTATTTAGAAGAAGGGAAATATGTATTTAAATTAAATACAAATATAGATGATGAAATAGTTAAAAACTATGTAGAATTATTAAATAATAAAATATTAGATATAAGTGATGGTTTTAGTGGTGTGGATAAAATTGTATTTGAAACAGATACTAACAAATATATTGCAGTTGTAGAAGAAAGAGAAGAGAGTAAAAAGGATTTAAGCATTTTAGATATAGATTTGATGGAGAATGAATTAATAGGTTATGAAGATTATATAGACATAGTTTCTAAATTAAAACGTGTTGAAGGCATTGAAGTATTTAAAATAGCAGAATCTTATTTAGGAAGGGATATCTATGCTATTGAAGTGGTTCCAGAATATGAAGGCTATTTATCAAGAACTAAACGAATTAACAAACTACCTTCAGAAATTATTAATGCACGTCATCATGCCAATGAAGTTTCAAGTACTAATGCAGCATTGATACTATTAAAACGTATATTAACTGAAGAAAAATATAAGGATTTAGCAAATAAATTGAATTTAGTAATAGTTCCTATGGAAAATGTGGATGGCACTAAGATTCATTATGAATTACAAAAAGAAAATCCATACTGGAAATTACATGTAGCTAGATTTAATGCAATAGGTAAGGAGTTTTATCATGAACATTTTAATCCCCATACAATTCACACAGAAGCTATGGGATTAACTAGGTTGTGGGAGAAATATCTACCAGATATTATTGTAGATAATCATGGTGTGCCAAGTCATGAATGGGAACAGCAATTTTCAGGATATACTTCCCCTTCTTATAAAGGATTTTGGCTACCCCGCTCTTTATTATATGGATATTTTTGGATAGTAACTGATGAAGAATATAAAAGTAATTATGATTTTAATAAGAAAATGGAAGATGTAATTGCAGATAAAATTGCTGAAAATAAAAAGATTACTCGATGGAATAAAGAATGGATGGATAGATTTGAAAAATATGCTCATAGTTGGATGCCAAAGTTGTTTCCAGCAGATTACTATAAAAATATGATTAATTATTGGATTCCATTTGAATTTGATCCTAAACATAGGTATCCATCAGTAAAATTTCCATGGATTACAAGTGTTTCATATACTAGTGAAGTAGCAGATGAAACAGCTCAAGGAGAATATTTGAATTTATGTGCAAGGGCACATGTGGCTCATGATGAAGCTACTATTGAAATGCTGATGAATGGAAAAATATTATATGAGAATGAATTCACAATAGAAGATGGTTTAATTAAATTGACTCAAATTAGGCAAAGACCTATTTTAGTGTAGTAATAATATTTATTAAACTATAAAGGAGATGAATACAGTGGAGTGGATTAAATTAATAGGAGTTTTTATAGTAATTCTTGGCTTTGCGTTAAAGCTAGATTCAATTTTAATTATATTAGTAGCCTCTATAGTAACAGCTCTTGTAGGGAATATGGGAATTACAGGTTTGTTAGAAACATTTGGTACTTCCTTTGTTGCCAATAGAAGTATGGCAATATTTATATTGATTATGCTTGTGACTGGTACATTAGAAAGAAATGGATTAAGAAATGCCGCATCAGATTTAATATCAAAAGTAAAGGGAGCTTCACCAGGAAAAATCATAGGAATTTATGGAATAATGAGAGGTATATTTGCAGCATTTAATGTAGGTTTTGGTGGTGTTGCAGGATTTATAAGACCGATAATATTACCAATGGCAATAGGTGCTGTTGAATCTAAAGGAGAAAAAATTCATGAAGATCATTTAGAGGAAATTAAAGGAATGGCATCGGGTATGGAAAATGTAGCTTGGTTCTTTTGTCAAGTCTTATTTATAGGTGGTGCAGGAGGACTATTAGTTCAATCAACATTGGCATCCCTTGGATATAATGTAGAATTAATAGAATTAGCAAAGGTAGAGATACCAGTTTCAATTTTTGCGTTGGCTGTAACTATAATATATTACTATTTGAAGGATAAGAAATTGATGAAAAAATATTATGGGGCATCATTAAGGGAGGGGAAATAATATGAGTTTTTTTACAGATCCTGAGGTTTTATTAGGAACAAAATTACTTGAAATAGTTTATATTTTAATAGGACTAGTAAGTTTTAATACTGGTATTAAAAATGCATTGGATGAAAAAAATCCATCAAGATTAGGTACTGCAATATTTTGGTGTTCACTTGGAATTGTATTAGCTTTTGGAAGATGGATACCTCCAATAATTAATGGAATTTTAATAATAGTAATGACAATACCTGCTATTTTAAATAAAGTTAAGTCAGGAGAGCAGGATGAACCTACTGAAAAAGAAATGGCTCAAGCCTATAATGAAATAGGTATGAAGATATTTATACCAGCATTGGCAATGGGTGTTTCAGCAATTATTTTTGCTATATTTACAGATTTAGGAGCATTAGTAGGAGTAAGTTTTGGAGTACTTATTGCAATGGTGATTCTTAGAATTTATTCAGAAAGGAATAGTTTAAAAGTATTTTTAGATGATTCAGAAAGATTCCTTTCTTTAGTTGGTCCTCTTAGTATGCTTCCTATGCTACTTGCTAGTTTAGGAGCAATATTTACAGAGGCTGGAGTTGGAGAAGTAATAGCTCAGATAGTTGGAAATATAATTCCAGAAGGTAATGTAAATATAGGCATTGTTGTATATGCTCTTGGGATGATGTTATTTACTATGATTATGGGAAATGCATTTGCAGCAATAACTGTAATGACTGTAGGAATAGGAGGTCCATTTGTACTTAAATATGGGGCAAATCCTGCATTAGTAGGTATGTTAGCATTAACATGTGGTTATTGTGGTACTCTTCTTACACCAATGGCAGCAAATTTCAATATAGTACCAGTTGCAATATTAGATATGGAAGATGAAATGGGAGTAATTAAAAATCAAGTGATACCATCTTTATTTTTAATAGTATTTCAAATAGCATATATGATTATGTTTAAATAGTAGGAGGAAAAGTATGATAAATTATGAAGATAGGATGCTGGAAGGTGCAGATATAATAATAAAGGATTGGATGCAGCTTAATAAAAAAGATAAATTGTTAATTGTAACAGAAAAGGAGCATGAATTTGAAGCAAATCTTTTAAAACAAAGTGGACTTAAGATAACTAAAAATGTAGATATAATGATTGTAACTAACACAGGTATGCAAGTAGGAATTTACTTTGATGAAAATGAAAAAGTTTTTGATAAATATAATGCAATAATAGGTGCTACAGATTATTCAATAGTTACAACTAAAGCTGCTAAGAGAGCAATAGATAGAGGCGGAAAATTCCTATCTTTACCACTATCTGTAAGAACAGATGAATCTGTATTATCCTATGATTTTATTAGGATGAATACAGTAAAGAGTAAACTTATGGCAGGTATTATAATGAATTATATAGAAAATGCCAGCATAATTAAGGTAAAGACAGATTCAGGGACGAATTTAAATTTATATAAAGAAGGAAGAAGATCAGGATTCTTCAATGGAGTTGTAGAGGATGGAGATGGCTATTCTTCTTCAAGCTTTGAGATATATGTTCCAATAGAAGAAAATAGGACAGAAGGAATAATGATTGTAGATGGTTCATTAGGTTATATTGGAAAACCTAAGTATCCAATTAAATTAATTTTTAAAAATGGAAGAATAGTAGATATAGAAGGCAATGAAAGTGGTAATATTTTAAGAGAATATATAGAGTCTTATAGTGATGATAGAATGTACAATGCATCTGAATTGGGAATAGGATTAAATTCCTATTCTAGATGCAGAGGCAAATGTTATATAGAAGACGAATCAGCATATGGCACATATCATATTGGATTTGGTAGGAATATAGCTTTAGGTGGAGTTTATGAAGCAAGTGGACATTTTGACTTAGTAGGTTTAAAACCAAATATATACGCTGATAATAGAAAAATTATGGAAAGGGGAAGGATAATAGCTCCTCAACCTAATTTTATAACTTAACTGCAATTGCTATTAACTTTATATTTGTATGGGCATGCTTTACTTACCGTATAATACTATATGTGTGTATAAAAAACCGTCCCTAAATTTGAAGGGACGGTTAAAATTTTATTCAACAGCTTCTTTTGTTTGATCAACATTTGTTTTTAAAAACTCATTAAAATCTATTGTATTTTTTTTATTTGTTTTAGGCATATTAATTTTAACTTTTTCATTTATTTTAGAAATTTTTGTGTTAAAATCTATGTTTAATTTTAACTTTCCTGTGTTTTCTGCTAAAAGTTCTTCTTCAAAAACTTTTCCTAAAGCTTTAAGATCAAGTTCTATAGCTATTTTACCTTTTTCTCCAACTATATATCCATCTTTATTTACTGCATATTCTATAACAATACCTTCATCTCCTAATATTTTCACATTTTCTAAATTATCCATAAATTTATTAAAATTATTTTTAAATTCTGGTAAATTTTTCTTTAAATTATTTAATTCAGCTAAAACTTCTGCTTTTTCAGTATCTGATATTTCTGCAATTTTTAATACTAATTTCATATATTCTTCAAAGAATTTTATATTATTTTCATTTTCTATAGAATCATTGCCCATATATTTGATTAGATTTTTAAAGTTTTTATCATCTAATTTTACTTCATAAATAGATAATACATCTTTATCCTGAGTTTTTTGTCCTTTGTATGTAGCTATTTGGAATCCAGGATCAAAATCTTTATGATAATTTTTCATAAATTCTATTGCTTTTTCATTTATATCCTTACTAGATTTTATTAATTCTTCCATGTTAATTTCTTTTTGAGACAAATTGAGCATTTTAATGTAATCGTATAATATATACTCTTTGTTGTTTCCATCTTCTGATGGTAGTTCATTCATTAATATTTGTGGCATTTTTAAAACAGCTATCATTTTAGGTGTATCAGTTGAAAAATCTGTATCTACCCAAGTATTCATATCCATTTTCATTCCGTTAAAGTCCATAGCAGTAGTCATTTCTACCATAGATTTGGTTTTATCTTTATTTATGTTTTGTTTAGTGTTAAAATTAAATTTTAAATTTTTAAGTAAATTATTTATCTCTTCTAATTGTTCTTGAGTTTCTTCTGGAAAATCTTTAAGTTCTAAGGAAAGATTTATTGCACCTTCACTTCCCATTGATGTAATATCTTGTGTTTTTAAAAACGCATTATAAAGCTTTGTTTCATCGGTAGTGCTACATGCGGTAAACATAAGAGATAGAGCCAAAACAATTGTAATAAAAGAAATCTTTTTCATAGAATCCCCCCAATTTTTATTTCCGTAGTGTCAAATATAAAGATATATTTTGATACTTAAATCCTGATATTTAAATATTTTGTTTTAATTTAATTTGTTCGTTTTTCTCTTCTAATATTTTTATTTTATATCTTTTTTGATACTACTCTTATTTTGTATTATATACTAAAACTTGAGGGTTTTAAAGGCAAAAAAATTTATATCTGCAAATTTTAAATATTCTTCTCTTCTAATCTACGATTTATAAATTGAACAACAAAATGTTTAATTAATGCAGTAATAGGAACAGCAACAATCATACCTAATATTCCAAATAAGGATCCAAACATAAACAATGATAGCATAACAAGCAGCGGATGTAAGTTTACATTTTTACCTACCACTTTAGGAACTATGATATTGCCATCAATTTGTTGTAGTATTAATAATGTTATAAGAGCATATAATGCTTTTATGGGAGTATCACTTGCCAATGCAACTAAAATAGCTATTATAGTGGCTACTGTGGCACCAACCATGGGAATGAGATTTGAAAAACCAGATATTATCCCTATAATTACTGCATAATCTATATTTAAGATTAACAATGTAATACTTATTAGAGTTCCCATAATCAAAGCATCTATCAACTGACCACGGATATAGCCTGATATGACAAAATCAGTATTTTCCCATAAATTTTTAAGTTTTTTTGTAAAAGATATAGGGAAAATAGCATATATAAACTTATTCCACCATTCTAGCATAGTATATTTATCCATTAACAAATAAAAGCTAATTATAATTCCTACAAATATATTGATTATATATCCACCTATTTTAGCAATGGATTCAATTATTTCATTTCCTGCTTTTTGGACGATTGAAGTTGTAATGGAGATTATATTATCTATTATTTTATCCTTTTGACTTTCGGTTTTTGAGGTATATAATTTAAATTTTAATTTATTAGGTATATTAGTAAAATTATCTATAAATTCTTCCATTCCTTTTATAAGATTATGACTAAGCTTAAATCCTTCTCCATTTTTTAAGCTTAATGATATAGAATATCCCATACCTATTAATAACGCAATAATTATCGTAAAAGATATTGCAGTTGCAGCTAATCTTCTATTGCTCTTCTTTTTTCTTTTAGACCATAATTTTTTATCTAATAATTCCACCAATGGATCCAGTAGATAAGCCAATATAAGCCCAATAATAAGAGGTGAAATTAAAGAAAAAAATGTGCCTAATATTTTCCCTACAAAGTTAGCTACATCTTGTATATTTATAATAGTAAATAGTAATATTAATAGGATAACTCCAAATATTATTACATGGGTTCCTATTTTTACATATTTTTTATCTAGTTTAAATTTCATATTTTTATTCCTTTCTAAATTAAAAGATATTTTTATAAAATGTGATTTAACTAAAATTATAACATTAAATATGCATATTTAAAACATTTATTTTACGTGTACCAGGGATGGATCTTTTTGCATTCTGTAGTATAGTTTCTACAGAATATATTTTAGACTTGTAGTAATGAAAAAGCATAGAAGATGGATGGTTTCTTGCAATTTTTGTTTAATATTATTGAATAATAATAAACAAATGTCGTCGATCTAAATTTTAGTGATAATATCAAGGGTAGAAGCTTTAAAAGAAGATATAATTTTTAATAATTTTGTAGATATATATTTATCAAAAAAACACAAGAAAAGTACTTGAAACACATATATAAATGGCTTTTATACAAAAGTATAAAAGTACATTTATATGTATAATAATGAATAAATATCGTCGATCCTAGGTAGTGCAAAAACCCTCGGAGATCGACGACAAAATATTTTTTAGAGGAAATAGCATAAAATCAATATCTATACTACAAAAATCAAAAAAAGGAGTAGTAAATTTTTTGATTTTTCCTATTTGACAAAAAATGAAAAAAGTAGTAATATCAATATATGGATGTGTTTATAGTCTACCTATAAGGAATTGAAACTGATGGTGTTTTCGATTCTAGGGGTTTAGTTTATTAGTTTATAGTCTACCTATAAGGAATTGAAACTAACTCAATTTGATAGAATGATTGATAGGCAGATCCGGTTTATAGTCTACCTATAAGGAATTGAAACATCTTTCCCTCTTGTTTCGTAATGTTTCTGGCTTAGGTTTATAGTCTACCTATAAGGAATTGAAACTTGCAAATGATTTGGGCTATGGAAAAAACATATAAAAGTTTATAGTCTACCTATAAGGAATTGAAACCCAAGTGGGGAACTGGTGAAGAAGTTCCCTAGCCCTGTTTATAGTCTACCTATAAGGAATTGAAACAAAGATTTGTACATCTTTGTTCAGCCAAACAAAATAAGTTTATAGTCTACCTATAAGGAATTGAAACGAGGAGGGCAATGATATGAAAAAGATCGTCATTGAGTTTATAGTCTACCTATAAGGAATTGAAACTATTGAAATTGGTTTCGATTGTGGACCAAGCTCCACGTTTATAGTCTACCTATAAGGAATTGAAACGCAGCTATAATTGGAGTACCTGGTTCAATTATATTCCGTTTATAGTCTACCTATAAGGAATTGAAACCGCCTCGGCGGCAGGGACTGCCTCTGTTGCCCTAGGTGTTTATAGTCTACCTATAAGGAATTGAAACGATGATTTAGGGGCAGAAAATACAACAGATTGGGCGTTTATAGTCTACCTATAAGGAATTGAAACACTTCAAAGACAACTAGCTAAAAAACAAAAAGGTAGGTTTATAGTCTACCTATAAGGAATTGAAACGTTTGGTTCCACTCTTTTATTTTGTTTATTCCTTCACTTGTTTATAGTCTACCTATAAGGAATTGAAACTTCTCATAGGAATGGTAACCAGAAACATAGTCACCTTTGTTTATAGTCTACCTATAAGGAATTGAAACTCACCTGCTTTGCAAGGGGCTATACCCGCCCCTATCTCGTTTATAGTCTACCTATAAGGAATTGAAACTCTGGCTCATACTTAATCCTAATTAGGTCTTGATTGGTTTATAGTCTACCTATAAGGAATTGAAACAAGCACCTTGATTGACTTCCCCATCGTTTCCGATTAGTTTATAGTCTACCTATAAGGAATTGAAACCCATATCCTGGTATATTTTTTACGTGCAAAATTTCTGGTTTATAGTCTACCTATAAGGAATTGAAACTTAGTTATTTTACTCCACAACTCTTTATTATCAATAGTTTATAGTCTACCTATAAGGAATTGAAACTCATTGAGTGGGTGGCAGAAAAAAAGGAAGCAGATTGTTTATAGTCTACCTATAAGGAATTGAAACCATTTGCAACTAGCTGCCATTTCATATTCAATCCCATTGTTTATAGTCTACCTATAAGGAATTGAAACGCTATGGGAAAGGGGACATAATCAAATTTGGATTAGGGTTTATAGTCTACCTATAAGGAATTGAAACAAGAATGGAGAAAAAACGAAGGCAGAGAATTTGATTTGTTTATAGTCTACCTATAAGGAATTGAAACTCACGAAAGGGCTCTAGCTTTTTCTCATCTTCTATTGCGTTTATAGTCTACCTATAAGGAATTGAAACATTGGGGAATAGATGGATATAGGGGCGGAATGATTGTTTATAGTCTACCTATAAGGAATTGAAACTTTGCTCCCTTTTTCCCCCAAACTTGCCCTACAACAGTTTATAGTCTACCTATAAGGAATTGAAACTGGCAGAAGTACGAAGTAGAGAATCTTATATGGATAAGGTTTATAGTCTACCTATAAGGAATTGAAACAAGCTTCAGTAAATACATCACTTGCACCACTTGCTCGTTTATAGTCTACCTATAAGGAATTGAAACGCTGCTAATATACGGTTGTGTCCCGCCACTATCTCAGTTTATAGTCTACCTATAAGGAATTGAAACTGATAGACCTACAAACAGACGCAACACAGGCAGCTAAGTTTATAGTCTACCTATAAGGAATTGAAACTCAATGATATATGCAGGGGAGATAGAGAGATAGCAAAGTTTATAGTCTACCTATAAGGAATTGAAACCAGAAAAAATCAGCTGTAGAATTAGCTAAAGACCTTGGTTTATAGTCTACCTATAAGGAATTGAAACGAAAGAAGTATAAAAGAGTTTGGATGGACTAATCCTATAGTTTATAGTCTACCTATAAGGAATTGAAACAATCTGTTTTTGGTTTTTTTATAACTTCATAATCAGAAGTTTATAGTCTACCTATAAGGAATTGAAACTATGATGACGCCATAAAAGGAATAGCTGAAACAATGTTTATAGTCTACCTATAAGGAATTGAAACCATCATCAAACTTACTTTTTGGTATCCATCTGCCATCGTTTATAGTCTACCTATAAGGAATTGAAACCAATTTGACTAAAACTATGTGGTAATGTAAAGCCAGTGTTTATAGTCTACCTATAAGGAATTGAAACTTTTTGGGTAAAAATGGAACGAGGTGGTGATATGAAAGTTTATAGTCTACCTATAAGGAATTGAAACCAAATAGTGCTGCCCCTTTCTTTTTCCTCCTCCCTCCCGTTTATAGTCTACCTATAAGGAATTGAAACTCCGCAATAAAGACATTTTATGATTATGCAATAGAACAGTTTATAGTCTACCTATAAGGAATTGAAACAATAATGGATCCGTATGTTGTTCTTTTGTGTATGATAGGTTTATAGTCTACCTATAAGGAATTGAAACAAGAATAGAGAACGTAAAATTGAATATCAAAGGCAATTGTTTATAGTCTACCTATAAGGAATTGAAACGAAGTCGACTTTGATGTCTGTTTCTTCTCCTGTGATGGTTTATAGTCTACCTATAAGGAATTGAAACTCAATCATTCACATCGGGAGTAACATCAGATACGTATGGTTTATAGTCTACCTATAAGGAATTGAAACTCACAATCCGACCATTGGGTGAAAGAATATAAAAGGGTTTATAGTCTACCTATAAGGAATTGAAACGAAAAGGAGAAGGAGGAAAAACTGAAAACAAAAAACTGTTTATAGTCTACCTATAAGGAATTGAAACATGTTGGTAGTAAATTTTACTCTCATTTAATCCCTCCGTTTATAGTCTACCTATAAGGAATTGAAACGGTGCTGCTTCAAACACTGCATTAAGTTCTTCCCCAGTTTATAGTCTACCTATAAGGAATTGAAACTTTAAAATAGATCTTTGACACCTTTAAAGTATTGACAGTTTATAGTCTACCTATAAGGAATTGAAACTGAAATTCTAAGGTTTCATTGTCAAGTCTATTTGTTTTGTTTATAGTCTACCTATAAGGAATTGAAACTTTTGATATCCGGCTCTTTTATCCCTTTTAATGCAACGTTTATAGTCTACCTATAAGGAATTGAAACCCATATTCCCTAAGCCGATAAATGGCTGTGGTAAAATTTATAGTCTACCTATAAGGAATTGAAACTCTTTTTTTAAAGCTTTTATCATTTCTTTTCTTTCTTGTTTATAGTCTACCTATAAGGAATTGAAACTCTTTTTTTAAAGCTTTTATCATTTCTTTTCTTTCTTGTTTATAGTCTACCTATAAGGAATTGAAACTCTGGAGTATCAGATACCAAGATTGAAGATGGAAGATGTTTATAGTCTACCTATAAGGAATTGAAACTCCTTAACGTCCTCTTGATGTAGTGATCCATTTCATTGTTTATAGTCTACCTATAAGGAATTGAAACTCCAGGATGGGGTATCTAAAAGGGTAGCAGTAGTTGAGTTTATAGTCTACCTATAAGGAATTGAAACCTACTGCTATTTGCTCTCTGGTTTCTGCTACTTCTTGTTTATAGTCTACCTATAAGGAATTGAAACACTCCTTTGTGTCTGCAACTATAATTTTATTTAAAATGTTTATAGTCTACCTATAAGGAATTGAAACTAATATCTCTCTTTTTTATGTTTACTTTCCCGAACCGTTTATAGTCTACCTATAAGGAATTGAAACTTTTGATATCCGGCTCTTTTATCCCTTTTAATGCAACGTTTATAGTCTACCTATAAGGAATTGAAACCCATATTCCCTAAGCCGATAAATGGCTGTGGTAAAATTTATAGTCTACCTATAAGGAATTGAAACTAACTAAAGAAATCAATGACGCTGCTATTGAACATCGTTTATAGTCTACCTATAAGGAATTGAAACTTACCTTTGTTTAGTGATGATGCGAGTAGAATTGCGGTTTATAGTCTACCTATAAGGAATTGAAACTAGTAAAACATTTCTTCAAGATGTGTTAGTTTGGAAGTTTATAGTTTACCTATAAGGAATTGAAACTATAATAGTGAAATAGGTGATGATATGAATTATAAAGGTTTATAGTCTACCTATAAGGAATTGAAACGCTGCCAAAAACAATATACACCTATTCAAGAAAAAGGGTTTATAGTCTACCTATAAGGAATTGAAACATTTCTTTTTCTTCTTCTTTTGCTTTTTTATTATTTTCGTTTATAGTCTACCTATAAGGAATTGAAACATTTTTTCAGCAGCTTGAGATTTTTGTTCAGGCATTACGTTTATAGTCTACCTCAGCCTTACAGAGTAAATATATTTCGAGCAAAATAATTCCCAAAAGTAGTATAGTGAAAAACGATATAATATAAGCATATATGTATTGATATCACTATACTTCAAAAGGGACTATGATGGGAAAAACAACAATAAAACAAAAGCGATAAAAAGAAAAGGAATAAATTTTTTCGTAGAGTTTTTAAAGATTCAAAGGCATTTCTTTAAAGAAATGAATTCAAAAAATTAAGATATGTAAAAAATAATAGGAAATATCTTCAAGGCTATTAGAATCTTTTCAATGAGATACTCTAAGCCTTGAAGATATTGTTAATTTAAACAAACCATACAAATATGTTATTTGTGACAATTAAATTATGTTAAAGGTTGTGGTAAATGAAAAGAATAAAATTCCTTTGTGTTTTTATGCTTATTGAAAAGTTATTATGGGTAATTAATTACGATAAACTTCTAATGGGTCCATTTTCTTCCGATATTAGTAAGCCATAGGGAAAAAATTATTACCCATACTAGAACAATGGATCCTTGATATATTAAAAACTCATTATATGTCATTAGATTATTCAAAACCTCTGTTACCCCAATGCTAGGTATTAATACAAATAGCTTATGGGTCCATTCTGGTAAAAGCTCATATACTGAAACTATTAAAAAAAGACTTACCATAACTATTGAAGATAGAGCAGAACCACTTTGAGAAGATTCTATCTTTAACCCAATTATAGCTCCTATTTGAACAAATATAATCCCGCCAACTAACATAGGTATTAATAATGGAAAAATACTACTATTAAAACCTTCATTGATTAAATACACAGCAATTTGGGAGAACATGGAAAGTACTAAAATAGCAAATCCTTTAGCAAAAATAATTTGACCAAAGTTTAATGGAGAACATAATAGAGCATCAATGGTTTTAGCTTCCCTTTCTTCAATTAAATTAGGTCCCGTTAACATGATACCAACCATTACCTGTGCAAATAGGATCCAAATTGATAGAAGTAAAAATTCTTGATCAGCCATTTTCATTGTTGTTGTAATAATCTTAGACATAAATATTGGCAATAAAACTACTGCTAATATTGCTGGGTTCCTCAAAAGGTTAATAATTTCATGTTTTATAAGTATTAGTGTATTCCTCAACTTAATTCCCTCCCTGTTAATACTGCAAAAACTTCTGCTAGTGAATTTCCACTTGTATTCATACTAATCAATTTCCCTTGACTAGTTAATTGAGATATTAATTTTTCAGTTTCTGTGGCTCTGGATTCCAACCTTTTAATTACAACACTATCATTGTCTACATATTTTATTTCGATTTCCTCTTTTAAATACTTGGATTTTAGTTCTGTGGGTTTTCCAATTGCTACAAGCTTTCCATTATGCATAATTCCAACACGATGACTTAATTCATCGGCCTCATGCATATCATGAGTAGTTAAAACTACTGTTGTTCCCTGTTCATTAAGTTTTTTAATATATTGATGAATCAAACTAGCTGTATTTGGATCTAGACCACTTGTTGGTTCATCTAGTATAAGAACTTTGGGTTTATGTAGCAAAGCTCTTCCTATTAATACTCTCTGTTTCCATCCTTTAGATAATTTTTCCACCTTCACATCTTGCTTATCACATAGCTGTAGATCTTCCATAACTTCATTGATACGATCATCTTTCAAGCCGTACAACTCTGCAAATATCTTTAGATTATTTTTTATTGACGCTCTCATATAGAGGTTTGGTAATTCAAAAACAACGCCAATATCTTTATAAATTAGTTTTTTATTTTTTAATACATCAATGCCATTGACCCATATTTCTCCTTCATTTGGCTCTAATAATCCAATAATCATTTTTATTGTTGTGGTTTTACCAGCTCCATTAGGACCCAAGAATCCAAATAACTCCCCTTTTTCAATTGTAAATGATATACCATCTACAACATTTTTGTGGTTATAAGTTTTCACTACATTCTTAAGAGTGATCAAGTTTTTACCTCCTTATATAATAGATTTTGTTATTTTATCATGTTTCAACATTGATTTTAATAATAGATAATTTAATCTTTAAAAGAAATAAAAATAGTTGGTGATCTAAGGTTTTACTACCATTTATATGTAGCATTTTATTTGTAGGATAATAAATTATTAGTTAGGCTATAATGATAAGTATTTTTACGTATTTCATCCTTTGGATTAACAATAGGACAAGAACATAAGCTAAATTCATATGTATTCATCTTATTTGATATAATTGCCCAATTAAAATTATCAAAAGTCCTAAGTTTTCCTGAGAAAACGGATAAATATTCAAGCATAATAGCTGAATATTAACATATTCGTATTTCTTGAAATTATTTTGCAATATTTGTTAAAAGTAAATATACTTTATTTTATAGTATCATAGCATATTTTTTTTGACGAGGCAATACTCTATATTTCTAGACAACCTTAAAGAGTAAATATATTTCGAGCAAAATAATTCCCAAAAGTATTATGGGATATACTAAATCAAATTTAAATATTGCGTAAATTGTAGAAAAGTGTCGTAATTTTATTGGAGGAAATAGGAAATATTTGTAGAAATATATAATAACATTTAAAAGTTTTATAAAGATAAAAAGATTCAAAAAAGGGGAGGCATAAAAATGGTTAATGTTTTAATTTCTTTGGTAGGTTCAAATCCAATACCTATATATTGCTTGAATAAATATCTGTTAGGAGATTATAGAACAGATGAAGAACTTAAGCGAATTCCAAAGCCTAATAAACTGTTATTTGTATTTTCAGAGGATACAAAAAAATATTACGAAGGTATAAAAGAAAGATTAGGAGATGAATATAAAAATATAATAGAAGTTTGTAATTTGAAATCCAATCAAAATTATGCAGATTTGATAGAAGAACAAATACAAACTAAATTGGATGAAATTAATAAGAAAGAGAAAATAGAAACTATCATACTTAATAATACTGGTGGAACAAAACCCATGGCGATTTATTCTACTATGGCAGTTTATAAATTTGCACAAAAAAATCGAAATGTTCAGGAAATAGAATGTTATGTAGATCCGATACAAAATAAAGTTAGATTAAATAGCTTGCTTAATCCAGAAAAATACAATTCAAGTAATAACTATTTGCCAGTGGATAAAGATTTAAGATTTTATTTAAAAGATATAAGTATGGAAGATATATTAGTTATGCATGGATTGCCACTCAATCATTATGATGAAGGAAAACTTTTGCCTAATTCTTATGAAGATATAAAAATAGTTTCCAAAGAGGAGATAAAAAATTTTAGTCATAAAATAATTAGCAAATATTGGGAAGAATACACTGAATTTTTTTCAACATTAAGGAAATTAGAGGATATAAAGAAAGATTATGAATTTTATCAAAAAGCATTGAAGGAATATTATGATGTAGAATTAGGTAAAAAAATAAATCCACTAAGTTCACAAAAATTTAAGGAGATATTTAGTAATTATCTAAAAAAAGAAGAAGAAAAAGTAAAAGAAGAAGAAAAAGAAAAATCATCGTGGCTTGAAGATGCATTACCATCAATAAAAGATATCATAAAGACTGTTACCAATAGGGATAAGGCTGAGAAAATTTATAAATTTTTATCGGGAACTTGGTTAGAACATTATCTAATGATAGCAGTAGAAGAAGCTATAGAGGAAGAAGGATTAAAAGATGAAATTAAACTTTATCATTCTTTTGTGTGTTATTTAGATGAAAATTACAAGAAATCTCAATTTGAGATTGATTTAGTAGCATTAAAAGGATATCAAATCATTGTATTTACATGTACTACAGATAGTACAAAGGGTTTGACTAAATCTAAATCTTTTGAAGGACTTCATAGAGTAGAACAGTTAGGTGGAGAACACGCAAAGCTTTGCATTGTCAACATGAGAGAAGGCAAGGAAGAATTGGATAGAGAATTGGTAGGTTTCAATTCTAATTTTTATAAGAGCAAAGAAATTATATCGAGAGAAGATTTAAAGGACTATGATTACTTAGTGAAAAAGTTAAGAGATATATTAAAAAAGTAGGTGATATATATGAGAAAAGGGATTATAGCTTTATATGATATTACAGAAATTCAGAACTATGTATATGGTTCTAATAAATTAAAAGATAATATTGGAGCATCAAATTTAGTAGAAAAATGTTTCGATTGTTTTTTTATAAATTCTATAAAGAAGTTTTACAAAGAAGAGAATTTTAGAACAAATTGGGATCAATGTACAGAGTGGAAATATGAAGATGACCCAAATTTAGTAGGAGAAATTGTTTATATAGGCGGTGGAAATGCTTTAGTTGTGTTTGAAAATACTGAAATATGGAAAAAGGTGAATTATGAGTTTTCGAAGATGCTTATGATTCAAGCTCCAGGGTTAAATTGTGTGACAGAGTATGAAGAATTAGAGTCTAATTTTGGGGAAGTTTTAGATAGATTGTTTAAAAAGATGAGCTTAAAAAAATACTGTTATAATTCACCAATTTTTACAAAAGGATTGTGTATAACAAAAGAATGTAGTGTAACAAAAAATTCAGCAGTTATAAATCAAGATGGATTTTTATCTTATGAGATATATATGAAAAGAGAAAATGCTAAAAGTTTTGAAGGGGAAATAGATATTATAGATGATTTAGCAGGAGAGAAAGGTGATAGATATATAGGAGTTGTTCATATTGATGGTAACAATATGGGGAAAAATATAGAAAAAATCATAAAAGAGACTTTACAAAGAAACAATGATTATAGACAAGCTATAAAAGCTATTAGAGAGTTTTCTATTTTGATTAGAGAGTCCTATGAAAAGGCATATGAAAATATGAAAAAAGCTTTTGAGTGTATTATTGAAAAGACAGAAGAATATAAAAAGTTATTTCCAAATAAGATACCATTTAGAAAAATTTTGATAAAAGGCGATGATGTTACATATATTTGCTATGGTAAGCTGGCTATATCTTCTGTAGAGATATTTTTTAAGGAATTAAATAAAATTTTTAAAGAAAATGAAATGACTAAAAATTTAAATGCATGTGCAGGAATTGCTTTTGTAAAGCCACACTATCCTTTTTCTTCTGCTTATGAGATTTCTGAAGAATGTTGTAACAGTGCAAAAGCAAAAGCTAAAGCAATAAATGGGAGTGAAGCTGGATTTTATTTAGATTTTCATATTTTAAGAGGGGGAATGGTTGAAAATTTGAGTGAAACCAGAAACAAAATATACAATGTTCCTTATTTAAGTCATAAAGAAGAAAAGGATTTTGAATACTATAATTTATTGTGGAGACCCTTCGAAATTTTAGGTGACAAAGATGAAAAATATGATTTTGAGTCTATAAAAAACTTAATGGAAGATTTAAGATACATACCACGATCAAGACTAAAAGATTTAAGAGAAGCTTTTTTATTTGGTCAAGAAGAGATAAAGGAAAATATTTTAATGATGAATAGAAGAGGATATAATTTAAAATTTAAAGATGAAGAAGATATATTTATCGATGGGCAAAGCCCATATTTTGATGCTATAGATTTTATGGAATTGTATGATGATTTATTTTAGAAAGGGGGAAGATTAATGCAGCTTTTATTGGAATTGCTATCAGATACTTGCATTTCATCTGGTGAAAGCATTGCAGGAATTATAGATGTAGAAGTTGAATTTGATGAATATGGTATTCCTTTCATACCAGCAAAAAGAATAAAAGGGATACTAAGAGAAGCAGCAGAGGATATCAATTTAATATGTGATGATAAATATAGTGATTACATAGATAATATATTTGGAAAACCAGGGGAATGCATACCAGGAAATATGATTTTAGAAAATGGTAGATTAAAAGATTATGAAGAAATATCAGATATGGTTAAAAGAGGTCAAAAATCTAAAGAGTATGGAATATTGTTTAATGAGGAATTTATAAAAGATAGTTTTACCTACATAAGATCTCAGACTGCCATTGATAAATATGGTGCTGCAAAAAAAAATAGCTTAAGAAATATAAGAGTTTTGAAAAAAGGATTAAAGTTTTTGTTTGATTTAGAGATAGAAAAAAAATACGTACAATTTTTAAACCAAGTTTGCAAGATGGTTAGGCATATAGGATTAAATAGGACAAGAGGATTAGGGGAAGTAAAACTATCTTTAGTGGAAAATGATGAAAATATTAAAGTAGGAATAGAAAATGCTAAAAAAGTAAACATAAGAAAGAATAGGCTGAGCTATAAAATAAAATTAAAAGAACCATGTGTTTTAGATACAGATTATATATCGGGAAGTTCTATATTAGGTATTTTTGCTAGCAGATATATAAAATTCAATAATATAGATGGAAACAATGCCCATAAAAATGATGAGTTTGTTAATTTGTTTTTATCTGACAAAGTTGTATTTTCAAATGCATATTTATCTATAAATGATGAAAAATTATTGCCTACTCCAGTTATTTTTTTAAAAGAAAAAAATTCTCCAAGGAAGGATATATACAGTATATGGGATGATGAAGACAAGCAATATAGTTCACTACCTTATGATTATGGGATTTTAGAAAAGGATGTTTTTAAAGGACATAATGTTGAAAGATATATCAATTATCATCATAGAAGACCTGATGATAAAACTATTGGAAGTCCAGTTGAGAAAGATGGAGATTATTATCAATATTCTTGTGTAAAAGAGGAAACAGAGTTTAAAGGGGAGATTATTGGAGAAGAAATTTTTTTAGATAAATTTATGAAATTGTTTGAGAATGATAAAGCAATATGGATAGGAGCTTCTAGAAATGCTCAATATGGAAAGGCTGAAATTGAGTTTCAAACATATGAAAGAGATTTATATGATATAGATATTGAAGATAACAAAGTAGCTATTTTATTCACATCTCCCATGATAGTACGAAATAAATTTGGAATGTATAGTACAAGCAAAGAAGATTTATTGGAGGAACTTGGAATAGAAAAACATAGGGACAATATAGAAGTGTATTTAAAAACTGTAGAAATAGGCGGTTTTAATTCTAAATGGGGGCTTCCCAAAGAAAGAGTTGCAGCTATAAAAGAGGGCAGTGTTATAGTTATAGAGGATATCCCTATTGATGAAGTGTATGAAATTGCAAATAGGAGTTACGGAGAGAGAATCAATGAGGGATTTGGAAGGGTTGAGATTATAAATTGGAATTTAGAAGACGAGTTAATTTTTATGGATATGAAAATGTATTCAAATACTATGGAATTAACAGAAATGGAAATTAAGGAATGTAAACATGAATATATTATAAACAATTCACTAGAAAAACTTTTTATAAAGAAAGTGATTAATTTGTATCTATCAAAGAAAGATTCCTTAAATAAATTTAAGACTTTTATTTTAAGAAGAGATATTTCAAATAATATTGTTGATAATCTTTTAATTTATTTAAGTACATCCAAAAGCTTTGAAGAGTTTGATGAGCAGTTGATAGAGGCAAGTAAACGTTCCAATAGTGAATATGAGAGTATAAAAAGTTATTTAATGGTAGAAAGTAGTACTGCATTGAAATTTCAAGATATAATACAAAGTGATTTTATAAATAGCAACGACAACAAAACTATTGATAATATATTTAAGACTGAAATTGGAATGGATTTTTTACAAAATGAAGATCAATTTAAATTATTTAAAATATATTTAAATAAAATATTAACCATGTTGAAGTATGATAAAAGAAATAGAGGTGATTAATATGGGAAATAAAGATACTAATAGGGTAGAAAAGGTTATTTATATAAAAGGGAAACTAAAACTATTGTCACCATTGCTTGTAGGAAATGGAGAAAGAGAATTTACAGATAATGATTTGATTAAAGATTCCAATGGAAATCCATTTATACCAGGAACAAGTATAGCAGGTTCAGTTAGAAATTATATAGAAGAAATTTTAAATGAAGAGAAAGAATCAATAGATATCTTGTTTGGAGGAGAAGAAACTGGATCTAATCAGAGTTTGTTGTATTTTTATGATTCCATATTGATAAAAGAAGGAACTATTTCAATGAGAGATGGAATAGCTGTAAATGACTTTATAAAAGTTGCAAAAACTAATGAATATGCAAAGTACGATTATCAGATTTTAGAAAGAGATAATGAGTTTGATTTTAAGCTAGAGCTATGTTTGAGAAATAGTTTTAAAGATAAAGAAAAAGATATATTAAAAATTTTGGCTATAATAATATCTGAATTGGAAAAAGGAAATATTTATATAGGTGCAAAGAAAAATAGAGGATTTGGAAATATAAAATTAATAGGTACAGAAATTTTAAAATTTGATTTTGATAGTTCAGAAATGAAAGAAAACCTGTTAAGAGAATTTTTGGAATTTAACTGGGATAAAAAATTTTTTAAAGTGAGTAAAGAAGCCTTTAAATCAGGTAATGAATTTATGGATTTAGTCAAGAAATGCGAAAATATGAATATTGATACCCATATAAAAGTTCCCCTTAAAGTTAGAGATACTATACTCATAAGAGATTATATAGTTCAAAACACTGATGTAGATTCAAAACAATTAGATTATGATGATAGATTGATAGTTCCTGGAACTACTTGGGCAGGAGCTATAAGACATAGAATGTTTATTATTTTGTATGATTTAGGATTAACAGAAAAACAGGCAAAAGAAAAAATTGAAGAATTGTTTGGATATGTTAACAAAGATAAAAAGTCTAAAGCTTCAAGGATAAGATTTAAAGAATCTGTAGATTTAGATAAGTCTAAGTTTATCAATATAAGTAGAACAAAAATAGATAGGTTTACAGGTGGTGCATGTTCTAAAGCATTGTTTGAGGAGAGAGTAGCGGTAAATGGTGATGTATTTTTAGATATTTATATAAAGGCTCAAAAACAATGGGAAATAGGATTATTGATTTTAAGCATATATGATTTAATGAGCGGGATGTTAGCTATAGGAGGAGAAATATCTGTGGGAAGAGGGCTAGTTGTAGCGGAGGATGATTTTTCTATCAAAAGAGAATCAATTTTAATTAATGGACAACCATTGTGTAAAGAAGATGAGAAAAAATATTTCAAAGCCCTTAAAGAAGAGATTGGAAGCTTTGAAAGTATATAGGAGGTGTTTTAAATGATTGAATTGAATTACAGCATGTCAACCATTAAATCATCTGTTAATAATTGCAATATAGATTTTTTCAATATGAAAACAAGAATAAAAGAAATATTTAATGAAGATACAGCCTATATTTTGTTGAAAGAAAGCAATGAAGTTTCAGTAGGTTTGTATAAAGACAAAGATTTTATTTTTAAGACTGAAGTATTGCAAAACCAAGATTTATTTATAGATATGAGGATATTTAATAATGAGAAAGAATTATATATATGGAAATCAAAGGGCGATTTTAAGAATAGGATTAGAATTGACAATGAAGGCAAAGAATATGATTTTTATGATGAAGAATTATTACTTTGGGGAAATAAAATTAAAAATGATGGAATTTTTATGGAATTAGAAGAAGAAAAAATAAAAAAATATCATATTCCCATTAATGAAAATGTAACTAATGATAATGAAGGGAAATTGGTGATTAGAAATTATATAGGGTGCAGTGAGGAAGACGGTATGGCTATAATTGAGGATTTTAGATTGCTCGATATAAAACTTTGATTTGGAGGAGATATTATGTCATGGAAGGAAGATAAAAGTAAGTCTTTTGTAAATCCATACAATTTCATATCAGCTTATGGAAAATGTAAAAAAGACAATAATATAAAAGAAATTGTTAAGGATAGAGAACTTATATCGGGTGTCATAGATTGTACTTTGATTACTAAGACATCTATATTCATACCTAATACAACAAATAAAAATGGGTTAAATGTTGAATGTGAAGATAAAGACCATAAATCTTATGATTTTTTTTCTTATGAAGATTTGAACAAAATTAGCTATAAAGATGTAAAAGAACCAGTAATTCCAGGTAGTTCTATAAGAGGTACCATAAGGACTATATATGAAGCTTTAACAAATTCTTGCTTTTCAGTGATAGATGATAAAAGAATTTTATCAAAGAGAATGTCAGATGCAAGTAAGCCAGGGATAATAAAAAAAGAAAATGATGAATATGTTTTATATGCTAGTGAAAAATTTATGGCAAAGTACAAAGAATGTAAAAATGATTCTAATGAACGATTTTGTAAAAAAAAGTATTCTAATGGACAAAGGGTTCTTTTTAGACCAGGTTCAAATTATATTAAGAAAAATAAAAGAGGGGAATCTATTATTATAGGTACTGTTGTAGAAGATATAATTCTATATGATGCGGAAAAACAGCATGAACTTAAAGATTATAAGGAAGGATATGTTCTTTTAGGAGGAGAATTTTGGAATAAGCATCATTTTTCCATCATAAGTGCAGAAGGTAATTCGAAAAAAGTTGTTAGTAGAATGGATAATTTAGATAATCTTAAAAAAGTAATAGCTATATATAAAGACAATATTGAAAAGAAAAATGAAGAATTGGAAAAAGAGTTTGATGATTATGAAAGAAAAATAAGTTTATTAGAAAATGAAGAAATTGATGCTATACCAGTATTTTATAAAAAAGTAGGAAATAAAGATGGATTTATATATTTATCTCCGTCTTGTATTACAAGGGAAGTTTATTACAATACAATTGAAAAGATTTTAAAAGATATGGGTGATTATAATCCTTGTGATGATATAAATAAATTATGTGATGCTTGTAGTTTGTTTGGGATGGTAGGACAAGAAGCCAATTCATCTAGGATTAGGTTTACAGATGGAAGATATAAATCTAATGATAATGGAATTTATGATGATATAGTTACTCTGAAGGAATTAGCTACACCAAGAATATCTTCTACGGAATTTTATATAAAATCTCCAAGGGAGACTTTGAAAGATGCTGAAATATGGACTTACGATTATGCTGCAAAGTGGAGTGGAAATAGAAAAATCAAAATAGAGGGTTTTAAGCCTGAATTGAGAGGACGAAAATTTTATTGGCATCATAGAGAAGGATTAACAGTGAAAAATAACAAATGTAATAAAAGGAATGTCACTATAAGGCCAGTTAAAAAGGGAGTAAAATTTGAATTTAAAGTATTTTTTGAAAGGATTACAAAAGATGAATTAAATAAATTAGTTTGGGTTTTGAATTTAGGAGATAACAGTGGAAAATCAAATTACTGTCACAAAATGGGTATGGGAAAACCTTTAGGTCTAGGAAGTGTAAAGATAGTTGTTAATTCAGTAAAAAAGAGAATTATAGATTTAGATACAGTTGATAATGCATATAGATATGAGGATATAGAAATAGATTTACCTAAATTTAATGATGATGTTTTGCGAGAGGTAAAAATAGCGACAAATTTAAATAGTATAAAGGGTACAATTTCTTATCCAAAAGCTATAGATAAAAAAGGAAAAGAGACTATTTATAATTGGTTTATAGCAAATAAATGTTTTAATGGAGGAACGGGGACTAAGCCTAAAATAAACAAAACATTATGTAAAGTAACAGAAAAAGATTTAACATTGTCTTTTTATAAAGAAACTGCTAATGGAAGAAATAAAAATAAATAAACAAATTATCAATATTAATTGAGCAAAGGGGCGATTTTTATTATTTTATTATTTATTTTTATAGTAGCCTTAATAATATACTTTTTTATTGATAAGAGAAAGTATGAAAAAAGTAGCTATAAAAAAGAAACAAATAAAAGTTATTCTCAAGTTAGGTTTGATAAAGGTTTTAATGGTGAATATTTAACTTTCGAAAAGTTAGGAGAGTTAGGTGGATATTCAAAAAAGTTGGCTAATGTATATATTCCAAAAGAAGATGGTACTACAACAGAAATAGATTTGATATTTATTCACCAAACAGGAATATATGTTATAGAATCTAAGAACTATAGTGGTTGGATTTTTGGGGATGAAAAAGACAGATTTTGGACTCAAACATTTAAAAATGGCACAAAAGAAAAGTTTTATAACCCAATATGGCAAAATAATAGTCATATAAAGTACTTGAAAGAGCTATTGAAGCATAAAGGCTATAATATCAAGAACGAAAACTATAGTTCTATAATAGTTTTTAGTGAAAGATGTACTTTAAAAAAAATACAAACTTATTCTAACAATGTATATGTAGTGAAAAGAGAAGAACTTGTAGATATCATGAAAAATATTATGAATGGATTAAATCAGGTTATATCTCCGGAGGAAATTATAAATATATATAATACTTTGAAGCCATATACAAATGTTTCGGAAGAGTTAAAAAGAGAGCATATAGATAATGTAATGGAGTATAAGCAAAGATAGAATATTGAATAATAAAACTATAAATAAAAAAATAGTGATATCAATATATGAAATAGGGGATTATAGTTTATCTATAAGGAATTTTCAAGCTCTATTAATTTCACCTATAATTATTGATTCTATAGGTGATTTTTTTATTTTTTAAAAAAGTCAACACTTTTCACTTCTCATTCGTCTAATAAGTAAAGACATCAAAAAAAAGAGGAGGGGTAAATTGATAGATAAATTATACAAGGATTATTATAATAAACTTTTGTGGTATTGTATGAACCTCTCCAGAGGCAATACTTCCGCTGCAGAAGACATAGTACAGGAGACCTTTTTAAGAGCACTTGAAAATGCACATATTCTTAATCAATTGACAGAGGCTCAATGTGGTTCTTGGTTATATAAAACTGCAAAAAATATATTTATTGATAATGTAAGACATATGGCAAATAAACCTATAAAGGAAGAACCTTTATTTAAAGAAGATGATTTAAGTAAAATTTTAGTAAGTCAATTGTGTGCTCATTTACCAGAAAATGAGAGAACATTGTTTTGGATGAGGTATATAGAAGGATATAATTCTACTGAACTTGGCGAGATATTTGATTTACCCCCATCAACTGTAAGGTCAAGATTATCTTCTGCAAGGAAAAAGATGTCTAAAATATATTTTATGGAGAAAGGAAAAGGTGATTAATATGGAAAAGAAAAAATTAGTAATTAATGCTGCGGTATGTGATGCAAGAAGTGTATCAGAGGCAACGTTAGATTCCTACAAAGAAATAAATATAAATGCAGCTACTGTTTTAGTAACTCAAGAGACGAAAGATATTATGGCAAAATATAATGTAAATATGAATGCAGCAGAGGTAATGGAAGTTCCCAAAGAAGCTGAAATTATGATTCAAAATGGTTCCTATGAAATTTTAGATAGCACTATGTTACAAAAACCTACCGTATTAATTGTAAATGGTAATTTAAATATAGACACAAAATCTCAAGAAGTATTAGACAAATTTATTTTAATTCAAGTAAATGGTCAACTTTCCTATTCTACTAATATAAAAGATAAATTACCTCCAATTAAAGTAAATGGCAGTATAGATTCTTATCCTGGAGATGCAATTAGACTTAAAAGTAAATTAATTTTAGATAAGACATTTATATTAAGAGCAAAAGGTGAAAAATATTATGTAAAAAACAAAGTTGTTATTCCAGATAATGATTTGGATATAGCTTATTTAAAAGAAATAGGAGCTACATTTATTACAAAAAAAGCTATTATAGCTGAAAAATTGCTAGAAGAAGCTGTAGCTTTATTTGATGAACATGTAAAAATAAAAGTTATCCCTGATGGCCTCACCTACACAAGTGAGAAAATATTAAATAATAATTTAATAAAAAAATATGGGGATAAACTATATGTAGATGGAGACTTAATAATAAATAATGAAAGTGAAAATGCATTAGATAAATTAACAAGGCTTAAAGTAGAAGGAACTATATTTATTAATGAAAAATTTATTGATAAACTTAGTACTATAAATCCAGAATACAATGATATAGAAATAATAAAAGGAGCTAGCATAGGAGATAAACCTTATTTAACTATCGATAAACGAAAATTAAATAAATATCCAGAAGGACTTAGAGTTTTCGATTGTGGTATTGTAAATATAAAAGAAGATATAGATCCAGATGAAATAGAAGAAAAATTAGAATTTGTAGATTGTGGAGTTATAAATTGTAGTGAAGAACAAAAAAGTGCTGTAGAGATTGTTTCAAAAGATGTAGGAATGATTACAGATAGACCAATAGATAAATTCAAAGATTTATTAGGTGGTTTTGGACTATCAGATAAGGATACAAAGGTTATTAATGCTGCTAATTATATTATGTAGTAAATGATTATATTTTTAATAAAAAACTAATATTTAAACAACGGTAAGAATATTCTTACCGTTGTTTACTTCTATAACATATATGCAATGTTATATTATATAATTATTAGAAATAGATATAAAAAATTAAAACAATGGTAAAAGATTATATGAACCGTAGTTTTGTATGAAAGTGCTTGTGGTATAATCAATACAATATTATAGCTGAATTATTTACTTACCAATGGAGAAAATAAAGCCTCTTTAGAGATACTTATATTTTTGAAACAAGAAGGATTAAAAGGTGAGATATTACATGGAAGTGTAGATTATATTTCTAATAAAATAAAAAGTATCAACGATATTATAAAAGCGAATAAAATACTGAAAATATAAATATAGGAGTGATAGGTAAACCTTCCAATTGGCTTATAGTCTCTCAGGTGGATTATGAAAATTTAAATAAAAGGTTTGGAATAAATGCTATAGAAATAAATATCGAAGAATTAATATATGTATTGGGTACTCACTTTGAATCAGGGATAGGAGTTGCAATTCACGGAGAAATTCCAGAAGGATAAGCTATCTTGTTTAGATTAAGCAGTAACTTAGAAGACTATTTTTTAACCAATCCTATGGGGAATCATCATTTAATTTGCAGAGGAGATTACGTAAGGCTTGTAGATGAATTTATGTGAAGGAATAAATTAAACTTCCTAAATTAAAATGTAAATTTTATAGAAAATTTACTGGGAAAAAATTGTTGGAAACGATTAGCCAAATACAAATGGTAAATATTATATTAGTTTTAGTGTAGAATCTTAATATGTGAAAGCAATAAATTAACATATAAATATGAAAAGAAATTAGCAAAACTACAAAGACAATTATCTAAGGAACAAAAAAGGAAGCAAAAATTTTAACAAACAAAGAATTAAATATAAAAGGGATGGTTAAAAATCCAAAACTAGCAAAATCAATACACGTAGTCAAATATGCAATAATTGTAATTATAAAAAGGAAAAACAAAAAACTTATCTATAAGAGAATGGATTTGTCCCCAATGCGGTACTTACCACAACAGAGATATAAATGCTAGTATCAATATATTAAACCAAGGACTAAAGGATTTATAATTAGTGGTGGCACATCCATTAAATAAATTAGGGTAGGGACTATCCGAATTTACGTCTGTGAATCGCTTTGTTTCTTTACCTAGATAAGTAGGTTACTGGGTCAATGAAGCAGGAAATTCTAGAATGCACCAGGGACGGATCTTTTTGCATTTTTGTAGTACAGTTTTTATAGAATATATTTTAGACTTGTAGTAATGAAAAAGCATAGAAGATGGATGGTTTCTTGCAATTTTTGTTTAATATTATTGAATAATAATAAACAAATGTCGTCGATCTAAATTTTAGTGATAATATCAAGGGTAGAAGCTTTAAAAGAAGATATAATTTTTAATAATTTTGTAGATATATATTTATCAAAAAAACACAAGAAAAGTACTTGAAACACATATATAAATGGATTTTATACAAAAGTATAAAAGTACATTTATATGTATAATTATACATAATAATGAATAAATGTCGTCGATCCTAGGTAGTGCAAAAACCCCTGAAGATCGACGACAAAATATTTTTTGGAGGAAATAGCATAAAATCAATATCTATACTATAAAATTCAAAAAAGAAGTAGTAAATTTTTTGATTTTTCCTATTTGACAAAAAATGAAAAAAGTAGTAATATCAATATATGGATGTGTTTATAGTCTACCTATAAGGAATTGAAACGATGAAGTTGAAGTCGATATTGAAGTAATTCCTGGAAGGTTTATAGTCTACCTATAAGGAATTGAAACAACTTTTCAATAAAAATCACCTCCTAACCATTGAAATGAGTTTATAGTCTACCTATAAGGAATTGAAACATGTTTTAAGTATTGAAAAGGTGTAAAAAAATGTTTGGTGTTTATAGTCTACCTATAAGGAATTGAAACCTTAGGAGCTGTCAGATCCCTTGAAGTGACTTTTAGAGTTTATAGTCTACCTATAAGGAATTGAAACAATGAAAGCTTTTATGTGGGGAGACTTGCAACTACATGTTTATAGTCTACCTATAAGGAATTGAAACTCTTCCTTTTACTTTCATACTCTTCCCACGATTTACGTTTATAGTCTACCTATAAGGAATTGAAACTTCATTTAGTAATTTTGTTCCTACAAATGATGGAAGGGTTTATAGTCTACCTATAAGGAATTGAAACTCAATGGTTTTGTAAACTGAACTATAATGGCAACTGCAGTTTATAGTCTACCTATAAGGAATTGAAACACTATTGCCTTTGATACTATGGCCAACGAATATGCCAAGGGTTTATAGTCTACCTATAAGGAATTGAAACTCCTATGGCAGATGAAGGCTATGACATGAAAAATATAGTTTATAGTCTACCTATAAGGAATTGAAACTCATCTTACACACTTCTTTTCTATTTTCCCTCTCTGGTTTATAGTCTACCTATAAGGAATTGAAACTCGCTAACTCTCCTAAAACAATTTCGGCAAATGACAGTTTATAGTCTACCTATAAGGAATTGAAACTAATTTGTTTTGATGTTATTTTGAGAAATTTTGTTGTGTTTATAGTCTACCTATAAGGAATTGAAACGATATATAACATTTTAAATAAGCAGTTTCGCCTAATTGTTTATAGTCTACCTATAAGGAATTGAAACATTTCTTCAACTTCAATGATTTCATCTATGCTAAAAGGTTTATAGTCTACCTATAAGGAATTGAAACTTGCATACTTCCAACCCTCCCTAGAGCGTAAAGCTCGTTTATAGTCTACCTATAAGGAATTGAAACACTCTTTTACTTCTTTGGTTAATTCTGATATTGTTTTTGTTTATAGTCTACCTATAAGGAATTGAAACACTGCTGTGTCTAATATAAGTTTCAATCCTTTTTCTAGGTTTATAGTCTACCTATAAGGAATTGAAACGCGAGCAACACAGAAGACAGGGTCCTTTACGGGCAATGTTTATAGTCTACCTATAAGGAATTGAAACTCTTTGACAGAAAGATTGAGTTTCACCCATTCCCAGGCGAGTTTATAGTCTACCTATAAGGAATTGAAACTCTAACTGGATAAATGAGAAAAATCTAGGAAATATAAGTTTATAGTCTACCTATAAGGAATTGAAACGCAACCCAGTAAACACCTCCATACCCTTCACCAGCTAGTTTATAGTCTACCTATAAGGAATTGAAACTTGTTTTTCTTTGTGTTGAGCGTTGGTATGGTCAGGTTTATAGTCTACCTATAAGGAATTGAAACTTATGACGCTGCAAAAGCCATTTCAGTAAATGCTATAGTTTATAGTCTACCTATAAGGAATTGAAACGCTTTTAAGATAGCAGAAGTATTTGACGAGCCTATTGAGTTTATAGTCTACCTATAAGGAATTGAAACTAATAATTTCTATTCCTTCATCATGTTCATTAAAGCTAGTTTATAGTCTACCTATAAGGAATTGAAACTGTCCATTAACCTACCTCCCTAAGTTTTATCTCCATTCGTTTATAGTCTACCTATAAGGAATTGAAACGAAGAAGCTGGAAAAGTCTCCCCTACTCCCCCATCTAAGTTTATAGTCTACCTATAAGGAATTGAAACTACCCGAAACAGTCAGCCAATACATCGGTATAAAAGAGTTTATAGTCTACCTATAAGGAATTGAAACTAGATAAATATGACGGAAACATGAACTTGTATGATACTGTTTATAGTCTACCTATAAGGAATTGAAACCAAGGATAAAATCCCCAACTTGTAGATATGGAACTGGTTTATAGTCTACCTATAAGGAATTGAAACATTGGTCTAAGGCTTTTTTAAATCCATCTCTTGCATAGTTTATAGTCTACCTATAAGGAATTGAAACTGCACAGGAGGTAAAATTGGATAAAAAAATAGTACAAGGTTTATAGTCTACCTATAAGGAATTGAAACCCACCTACAGTGATACCATGTTCCTGCTATATTCCTGTTTATAGTCTACCTATAAGGAATTGAAACTCTAACATATCTAGTTTACTTTGTAACTTTTCTTTTTGTTTATAGTCTACCTATAAGGAATTGAAACCCATTCCTATGAGAATAAAGAGAAAGATGTATTCATCTGTTTATAGTCTACCTATAAGGAATTGAAACTGCTTCTTAGTTTTCCACTTACCGAGGTACCTAGATAGTTTATAGTCTACCTATAAGGAATTGAAACACAGGAACGGTAATAGATGAGGAAACTAGAAAATCTAGTTTATAGTCTACCTATAAGGAATTGAAACGGGGTCAAATTAGAAACGGATACAGAATATGTGTTTGTGTTTATAGTCTACCTATAAGGAATTGAAACACTCATGCGTACATTCAAGCCATTCTTCCTGTCCTTTGTTTATAGTCTACCTATAAGGAATTGAAACTGGTCACTCAAGCGGTTGTTGTTCGCTATACAAAGACGTTTATAGTCTACCTATAAGGAATTGAAACTAGACGAATTTGGGAAAAGAAGGTCCATATCTATAGAAGTTTATAGTCTACCTATAAGGAATTGAAACCTACCTATATCAATGAACGAAGTCAGTTAGTATAAGGTTTATAGTCTACCTATAAGGAATTGAAACGCTTCTATTTTTTGAATACTTAACATTTACAACACTCGTTTATAGTCTACCTATAAGGAATTGAAACTAAAAATATAGGCAAGGAGATAAAGCCCCCATTGCTAAGTTTATAGTCTACCTATAAGGAATTGAAACGGCTTTCCCGCCTTTGTTGTTCCTACTTCTGCGGAATGGTTTATAGTCTACCTATAAGGAATTGAAACTCATATTCCTTTAGAATTTTACATACTGAATAATCAGTGTTTATAGTCTACCTATAAGGAATTGAAACAGGGTATGTATTTTTAACTATGGTATTACATACCCTTGGTTTATAGTCTACCTATAAGGAATTGAAACACCTTCCTGAAGAAGTTTGGAGGAACATTGATACTAGTTTATAGTCTACCTATAAGGAATTGAAACTAGTATTGATATCCCCAACGCCCATCGCTATATTTTAGGTTTATAGTCTACCTATAAGGAATTGAAACCCTCCCTAACGCTCAACCTGCTACAGCAGGTAATAAAAGTTTATAGTCTACCTATAAGGAATTGAAACAACTATCTATAATCTTTTGTTCTCTCCTCAATCAATCGTTTATAGTCTACCTATAAGGAATTGAAACATCTAATCAGTAATACTAGAGTATGGATAGTTAATTAGTTTATAGTCTACCTATAAGGAATTGAAACAATATAAAGTCTAAATTTAATCCTATGGATTCTTTCCCGTTTATAGTCTACCTATAAGGAATTGAAACCAGCATAACCCTTTTTTTCTAGTTTTTTAATAATATGTTTATAGTCTACCTATAAGGAATTGAAACATTAATCAATTTTGATTATTTTAAGAATATTATGGCTGGTTTATAGTCTACCTATAAGGAATTGAAACTTTTACCCGTCCGCTGGTGGTGGAAGGAGTAAAGGGAGGTTTATAGTCTACCTATAAGGAATTGAAACGATGAAGAATATTTAATGTCTAAACCTATTTCAGATTGTTTATAGTCTACCTATAAGGAATTGAAACTTTTGTAAAGTCTACCTCTACCATAAAACCATAAGTTTATAGTCTACCTATAAGGAATTGAAACAAAAATATCAATATGAAGGAAATCATGAAGGAAGCACATGTTTATAGTCTACCTATAAGGAATTGAAACGTATAAGTAGGATAATAATGTACATTATTTTAAAAAAAGTTTATAGTCTACCTATAAGGAATTGAAACTGGTGTACCCTTTTGTTCGTCTCTCCCATACTAGACACCGTTTATAGTCTACCTATAAGGAATTGAAACTTTATAGCCGTTTCTTCTGTTTGACTATGAAATTTATTTGTTTATAGTCTACCTATAAGGAATTGAAACGATGGATCTCGTATGTTTTTATAGTTGAATCTGCCATACCCGTTTATAGTCTACCTATAAGGAATTGAAACAGACAAATGCTAAAATATTATAGCACCCAAATGGGTGGTTTATAGTCTACCTATAAGGAATTGAAACTATCCACTCTCCTTATAACCTTCTTGTTACTATTATATAGTTTATAGTCTACCTATAAGGAATTGAAACAGTAATTATTTAATTCTTTCAACATTTAACTCACTCCTGTTTATAGTCTACCTATAAGGAATTGAAACAAGGATATATACCAACGAAAGGAAAGCGACCTATTGAAGTTTATAGTCTACCTATAAGGAATTGAAACATTTTTTCATTATAAAACCTCCTTTTATATTTTTATAGTTTATAGTCTACCTATAAGGAATTGAAACCAATACCTAAGTCTACTAGCAAGAAAAGAAGAAAGCGTTTATAGTCTACCTATAAGGAATTGAAACGTGATATAAATAATGTGGAAAATGAACAGATAGGGCAAAGTTTATAGTCTACCTATAAGGAATTGAAACCAGAATATTCCTAGGAATTGCAAGTTTTTACCTCTCCCGTTTATAGTCTACCTATAAGGAATTGAAACTTGACGATGTAGACGAAATAGTAGACTTTAGTATTTCAGTTTATAGTCTACCTATAAGGAATTGAAACAAGCATTTATACTTCCATCCCAATTAATTTTAATTAGGTTTATAGTCTACCTATAAGGAATTGAAACATCCTGGTATATACTAAATAAGGTCCTTTTGTACCTTCGTTTATAGTCTACCTATAAGGAATTGAAACAAAACAGTAATCCAAACAAATAAGTTGGTTTTTAAAGGGTTTATAGTCTACCTATAAGGAATTGAAACTACTCGCTCTTGTAGTTTTCCTGTCCTTGCATCAAAGTTTATAGTCTACCTATAAGGAATTGAAACTACTATCCCTTTGTAATTTAGCCCACCATTTCTGATTGTTTATAGTCTACCTATAAGGAATTGAAACTCTCTATCCTATTTTCCTTCCCTCGCAAATGCTTAGTGTTTATAGTCTACCTATAAGGAATTGAAACCTTATAAACTTCTTTATAAGATAACAACCATACTCACTGTTTATAGTCTACCTATAAGGAATTGAAACTTGATAGGGATGCCTGCTTCAATTAGCAGGCTCCCTGTGTTTATAGTCTACCTATAAGGAATTGAAACGCTATTGCCTTTGCTATTGCTATATCTCCATTTTCTTTGTTTATAGTCTACCTATAAGGAATTGAAACTGAGCTGGACTATTCCCTTTCATTTGTCCTTGGTTCCAGTTTATAGTCTACCTATAAGGAATTGAAACTTCTAGCTTCAAGCTCCAAGATCTGCGAGCTATTTGTTTATAGTCTACCTATAAGGAATTGAAACTAACCCTCCTAAGTCTAGTAGGTCCTGGGTAAACCAAGGTTTATAGTCTACCTATAAGGAATTGAAACAAGACCATATTCCTAAATCTAAAGATAAAAGACCCGGGTTTATAGTCTACCTATAAGGAATTGAAACCTATTTGGAACAGCAGTTCACAGCATATTGGAACACCAGTTTATAGTCTACCTATAAGGAATTGAAACCTCTTTCATTTTCCAAATCCAACAAAATAGTTTGTTGGTTTATAGTCTACCTATAAGGAATTGAAACGGAAAGTTGGTAGCTGTACTAAGTATGAAAGAATAAGGTTTATAGTCTACCTATAAGGAATTGAAACAAACGTAGAACATATTCAGGAATTAAACCAGATGCGTTTATAGTCTACCTATAAGGAATTGAAACTACCCTAGCAACTCAGCCATTTTCCTAAGAGATATATTGTTTATAGTCTACCTATAAGGAATTGAAACTCCAATTCCAATACTCCAAGATTGGATTGTAGTCTTCGTTTATAGTCTACCTATAAGGAATTGAAACTAATTTCCCTTCTCCATCTATAAAAAGTCCTCTCACGTTTATAGTCTACCTATAAGGAATTGAAACGTTCACCTTTGCAGCATTTTTGAATGTTGCTAGCCCAGTTTATAGTCTACCTATAAGGAATTGAAACTTGGACAAGACAGCAACAAAGGATATTGCTAAGAAGTTTATAGTCTACCTATAAGGAATTGAAACAGTAATAAATATGGTTGACTGTCAAATGACAGTAGGGGTTTATAGTCTACCTATAAGGAATTGAAACTAAAATGGGCACTCGCTTCCACGACAACTTTTAGGGTGTTTATAGTCTACCTATAAGGAATTGAAACTAACTCTAAAGAATGGAAGAAGTGTAGAGAAGCATAGTTTATAGTCTACCTATAAGGAATTGAAACCCTCTATCAGTTTGGATCACATTACATTTAATATCTGTTTATAGTCTACCTATAAGGAATTGAAACGCTGACTTCGAATCAGTTGGTCGGGGGTTCGATCCCTCGTTTATAGTCTACCTATAAGGAATTGAAACGGAACGGATCCGAGATAGAGGATGAGGAAAGCTTCAGGTTTATAGTCTACCTATAAGGAATTGAAACTAGCTAAGAAACCTATAAGAAACTCAATTTCGTGGGAGTTTATAGTCTACCTATAAGGAATTGAAACCCACATACATAAAAACCCCTACAAACTCAAATACACGTGTTTATAGTCTACCTATAAGGAATTGAAACGCTCTTTTTATCATAACAACAACTTGCTCTCTAGTAGCGTTTATAGTCTACCTATAAGGAATTGAAACTACCTTTCTTTCTCTTGTGTGCTTTCCTCCATAATTTCAGTTTATAGTCTACCTATAAGGAATTGAAACGGACTTTTACCCCTGGAGCTATCACTATATCAAGGTTGAGTTTATAGTCTACCTATAAGGAATTGAAACAAGTAAAGGTGTTGCAATTGAATTCAGTTGTGGTACGTTTATAGTCTACCTATAAGGAATTGAAACTTCAATGGGCTTTGATGCTACAAATTCAAGATATTCTGTTTATAGTCTACCTATAAGGAATTGAAACTCTTTTTGGACCAATTTGCTGCTAACCCAAAGCCTAAGTTTATAGTCTACCTATAAGGAATTGAAACAATTTTCTACATTTGATTGGAATTCTCTCATGAACATAAGTTTATAGTCTACCTATAAGGAATTGAAACTTCATGCTTTCTTCTAGCAATCTCTTGATGATATATAGTTTATAGTCTACCTATAAGGAATTGAAACTCTCCAAAAAGAAGAGATGAAGAAAAAAGATTTTTAGGTTTATAGTCTACCTATAAGGAATTGAAACTATAAGTACAAGTGGTGCTATAGACTTCTATATAGCAGTTTATAGTCTACCTATAAGGAATTGAAACTTTCAGCTTTACTACGATTAACAATTTCTTTCATTGAGTTTATAGTCTACCTATAAGGAATTGAAACATCTCTGCTTTATAAGCCTCTACTCTCCACTTCCAAAGTTTATAGTCTACCTATAAGGAATTGAAACCTGCAAAGAGATAACGAATACACAAGGTTTAGGTGCGGTTTATAGTCTACCTATAAGGAATTGAAACCTAAATGCAGATTCTATATCTGCATCTGTTCTTTTTCTCGTTTATAGTCTACCTATAAGGAATTGAAACAGTCAGCTGGTACTTCTAATCCAGCTTCTTTAATTTTGTTTATAGTCTACCTATAAGGAATTGAAACCCTATAGGTATACCCCAGTCGCTACACATTTGCTTTGGTTTATAGTCTACCTATAAGGAATTGAAACATCTCTGCTTTATAAGCCTCTACTCTCCACTTCCAAAGTTTATAGTCTACCTATAAGGAATTGAAACATAAAGATGTGCAAGTATTTGTAACACCACAAGGTCGTTTATAGTCTACCTATAAGGAATTGAAACCAGATGGTACTAGACCTAAAGATAACGCTACAAGGGAAGTTTATAGTCTACCTATAAGGAATTGAAACGTCTCTTTGTAAAGCTATCAAATAAAGCTTTGGTTACATTTATAGTCTACCTATAAGGAATTGAAACTTTTTCTTTGTTTTCTTCCTCTATTTTCTGTCTTATCAGGATTATAGTCTACCTATAAGGAATTGAAACTACACTTACATGCGTACATTGTCAAGGGTTTTAGCAAGATTATAGTCTACCTATAAGGAATTGAAACGCATTTGGGCTTGAATATGGAATGATACAAGGCACAGGGATTATAGTCTACCTATAAGGAATTGAAACAACTCACCTCACTAGCATGGACCTCGTGGGACAAAGGGTCAGACCCTTTGTCCCACGCACCAGGGATGGATCTTTTTGCATTTTTGCAGATAATTTCTATATTGAATATAGGATTAAATTAATGGTATAATAAATGTAGTTTATATATAGAGGTGATTGGATTGGGTGAGGGCATATCCAATGAACAATTATTTGAATTTATGACAAAGATGTACGGAGAAATGCAAGAAGGGTTTAAAGAGGTAAAACAGGACATAGTTAGACTTGAAAATAAAATGGATGTAAACCATAAGGCATTATATGATGGATACAAACTAACTTATGAAAAGTTGATTACACTTGAAGAAAAGGTTGATAAAATAGAAAATAAAGTTGAAAAACAAGATGTTGAAATAAGGGTAATCAAAGGGGCGAAATGATATTTAAAAACACTTCATAGGTAATATTACCTATGAAGTGTTTTTTAGGTTTAACAGGCATAATAGCAATTTGCAATTTTCACATGGAGAGGTGTAAGAGAGAAATTTATTTTTGCCAATTATATATTAAACTCCCTTAATATTTTATTTAATATTGTCTAGTTTTTTAAACTATTAGTATTGACAAAAAATTAATTATATTATACCATAAAGGCATACGGATACAGGGTACCGGTAAAAATAGATAGGGAGTTGAAAAAAATGGGAAAGAAAATTGTGATTGTTGGTGGAGTTGCTGGTGGTGCAACTGCTTTAGCAAGGCTTATAAGGCTTGATGAACATGGAGAGATTATATTGTTTGAAAGAGGTAAATACGTATCCTTTGCCAATTGTGGTTTACCTTATTATGTAGGCAATATAATCGAGGATAGGGAAGCTTTATTAGTTGAGACAGCAGAGGAAATTATGAAGAAATTTAATGTAGATATAAGGACAGAATCAGAAGTTATAAAGATATTAAGAGACGAAAAAAAGGTAGTAGTTAAAGATTTAAATACTAATAAATCCTATGAAGAAACTTATGATTATTTAATTCTATCTACAGGTTCAACACCTTTAAAACCACCTATACCGGGGATAGATGCACCTAATATATTTAGTGTTTGGAATATACCCGATGCAGATAAGATCAAAAACTATGTAGATGAAAAGCAACCTAAAAAGGCCATTGTAGTAGGTGGAGGTTTTATTGGACTTGAAATGGCAGAGAATCTTCATAATTTAGGGCTTAAAGTTACCCTAGTGGAAATGCTAGATCAAGTGATGGCACCTTTGGATTATGAAATGGCTCAAATAGTCCATGAACATTTAGTAACTAAAGGAGTAGAGTTACATTTAAAAGATGGTGTAAAAAGTTTTCAGTATGATGATAAGGATGGAAGAACTAAAGTTACTTTGCAGTCAGGTACTGAAATTGAGGGGGATTTGGTCATATTATCCATTGGCGTTAGACCTAATGGGGAATTAGCTAGAGATGCAGGTTTGGATGTAAACGAAAAAGGTGGAATAATAGTAGATAAAACCCTCAAAACCTCTGATGAATATATATGCCATAGGAGATGTAATTGAAGTAGTAGATTATATAACTGGAGAAAAAACCATGGTGCCTTTGGCAGGACCAGCCAATAAACAAGGTAGAATAGTAGCCAATAATATTGCAGGGAAAGTTAAAGAATATAAGGGGACTCAGGGGACGAGCATTGCTAAAGTTTTTGATTTAACTGTAGCTAATACTGGAGTAAATGAAAAAACTTTGAATAGATTGGAAAAGAAATATAAAAAAGATTATTTGATTTCTATTATTCAAGTTAATTCTAGTGTTGGATATTATCCAGGGGCAATGCCAATGACTATAAAATTAATATATGATTTAGAAGGTAGAATACTAGGTTCTCAGATAGTCGGATATAAAGGAGTAGACAAAAGGATTGATGTAATAGCATCAGTTATAAGACTTAATGGAACAGTATATGATTTAACAGAATTAGAATTAGCATATGCCCCACCTTATTCTTCAGCAAAGGATCCAGTAAATATGATAGGATTTGTAGCTGAAAATCAATTAGAAGGTTTGATAGATGTAGTACTTTGTAGAGAGCTAGAGGAATTGGACAGAGAAAATACAGTTATATTAGGGGTATTGTCTGAAGAAGAACTTCAAATTGGATCTATTGAAGGAAGCATAAATATACCATTGGAAAAACTAAGGGATAGACTTGATGAATTAGATAAAGAAAAACTATATATAACATATTGTGCTGTTGGATTAAGGGGATATATTGCTGCAAGAATTCTCATGCAACATGGATTTAAAGTTAAAAATTTAGCAGGAGGATTCAATATGTATAAGAAGTTTCATTTTAAGCATGATGAAATTATATCTAGTTCAGATGATATTATAGAGTTTAATGATTCTGGGGTTTCTAAAATACAACATAAAAGAACTGGTGAAGTATATAAACTAAATGCATGTGGACTTTCCTGTCCTGGACCTATAATTAAAGTTAGTGAAAAATTGAAAACATTAAATGAAGGAGATAGGCTTGAAGTTATATCTACAGATCCTGGATTTATGAATGATATAAAATCCTGGTGTAAAAATACTGGGAATACATTGATAAGTGCAGAAAAAATAGATGATAAGTATGTAGCCATTATTGAAAAAGGTAATAAATTTAAGAAAGAATCAATGGAAGAGATGGCTCCAATAAAAGATGGCAAAAATTTAATAATATTTAGCGGTGATTTAGATAAAGCAATTGCTTCCTTTATAATTGCCAATGGAGCTAGAGCTATGGGTAAAGAAGTAACTATGTTTTTCACCTTTTGGGGATTAAATATAATTAAAAAAGAAACCCATGTTAAAACTAAGAAAGATTTTATGGCTAAAATGTTTAGCAAAATGATGGCTAAAAATAGTAAAAAATTAGGCTTATCCAAGATGAACATGGCTGGGATTGGACCAAAATTAATTAGAAAAGTAATGAAAGATAAGAACATTCAATCTTTAGAAGAATTAATAGATGAAGCTATGAAATCTGGCGTTAGAATGGTAGCATGTCAAATGTCAATGGATGTAATGGGGGTAGCAGCAGAAGAACTATTAGATGGAGTAGAAATTGGTGGAGTAGCAACAATGTTAGATGCATCAGATGAATCTAATATGAGTTTGTTTATATAATGGATGGGACAAAGGGTCAATTTGGGACAAAGGGTCTGACCCTTTGTCCCAAAATTCTTGATTTAATATGTTTTCTGAAACAAATTGTGGGGTTGATTTTATATATCTTTTCTTCTTCTTACGAATTACAGATTTTAGTCCTGCTAGTTTCATTAAACGATATATTCTTTTATGATTATAGTTTTTATTCAATCTATGATTAAGATTCATAGTTATTTTTCTATAGCCGTAGATTCCGTTTACTTCTTCATATAAATCCATTATTTCTTTTATTAGAATTTCATTCTCTTTTTTTCTCTCTGTTTTCACTCTATTTAGTCATTTGTAATATGAAGAACGAGCAATATTGGCAACTTTGCATAGCAGTAAGTGTCATTAAAATTTTTAGTTTTTCTTCTGCTGTATGCTGTTTCTCTTTAGACATAATAATACTCCCCCTAAGGTATCAGATTTTTATTTTTTAATCTGTCTATCTTAAGGGGAGCATATCACTCGTCATTGGGAATGTTAAAACAGGCAATAAGGAAATTAGAGGTAACTGAAGTGGAATTGATAAAAATAAGTCCATCTGAAAGATTCTCATTTTAAATATTTATAAAACTAAATGTATTTTATTGTTAGAAGGGTCTAATGTGACAATAGTTTTATATTCATTTTTTATTTCATAACCTAAATTTTTTAAATTATCTATGGTTTTATCTCTAGAATCTTCATTAGGGAATTTTATTTCAAAGTATTTCATACCTACGCTGTTTTCATCAGGAGATGGTATACCTTTTCCATTCCAAATATTAAAGGCTATATGATGATGATATCCACCTGTAGAGATGAAAGTAGCTTGTCCAGGTATTCTTGTAACTACTTGAAATCCTAATCCATCTATATAGAATTTTTCCGATTCTTCCAAATTGGATACATGAAGATGTATATGACCTATAATAGTATTTTTAGGTATACCTTGCCATTTTTCACCTTTTCCTTCCTCCATAAGGCTATCTAAATCCAGTCTTATAGTATACATTTCTAATGTGTCATTTTCCCATTTCCATTTATTAATAGGGGTATCAGCATATACTTCAATGCCATTATCATCAATATCTTGAAGATAGATTGCTTCACTTACCCCATGATGGGAAGCACCCATAAGAGGATAGCCTACATCTTTTATATGATTTAAAAACACACCCAAATCCTTCCGACTAGGTAACAATATTGCAAAGTGATACAAACCTGTTCTTCTTAACTGTTTTGGTTTTATATTCTCTGGTTGTTCTAAGATTATTATAGGAGTTATTCCGTCAACAGATAATGTAGCTTTTTTTTTAATTCTATCAATAGTCCTAAATCCAATTATTTTTTCATAAAATTCAATAGAAGCATCTAAATTATTTACCTTTAAGGCTATTTGATTAACGTATATATTAGGACTTTTGTGAAACCTAGACATATCCTTACCACCTCCAAATATAGATTATTTATCTATATAATACCCAAAGTATATTAGGTCAACCTCTAAAACAAGAGGGAAAGTGGCAAGTTGTAAAATGAAGTGAAAGAAAATCAAAAAATGAAACCCAATGAAATATCCTATACAATGTAAATAACCACAAATACAAAGGAGGATAAATCATTGGGTCAAATATATAGTATCAGAAAAAGAAGAAGGGGAATTATATTTTAAGGTGGCTTGATTTTCAATTATTATGGTGGCCTACTTTTAAAGTATCATAAACAGCATAAGAGTATGGGGATAAAATGAAAGAGATTTTATGATTCACAAAGCCAGGCTATTAATATCAATAACCTGGCTTTTGTAAGTTTATTTTATTTTTTATCCTCTAATCTTTTATATAGTTTAATAAATCTTTTTATTAGATTTTTTTCTGCCATGGCTGTCATTAGATGATCTTGAGAGTGAATTACCAAAAAGTTTGGTTGTTCACTTACCTTTCCTTGAATTAGCATATTTTGATACTTATGACCTTCGACAAATTCTTCATCTGCTTCATCTAATAATTTTTCTGCTTCTTCAAAATTTCCTTCTTCAGCTGCATCTAATGCTTCATAGGCTTTAGCCCTTGCATTGCCAGCATGAAGGACTAGGTTGAATACAATCTTTTCCAGTTCTAAAGTTTGTTCAGTCATATTTTTACCTCCAATACAGTCAAATTATTTATTGTCCTTTAATGCTTCCATTTCATTTTTAACCAATTGTTTTTCATAGGTTTTAAAGAATGGATAGTATATTATTGCAGCCACTATTAAGTTGATTAATTGTAGTAATGCACCTCTCCAGCTGCCTGTAGATATTATACCTCCTAAAAATACTGGAACTGTAAAGGGAGGTTGTATTATAGTTCTAGGTACAAAATTTGTTGCAAATGCAATATATGTTATGGTAGTGGTTACAGCTGGTGCTAATATAAATGGTATAAACATTATTGGATTTAATACCAATGGTGCACCAAATATTACTGGTTCATTAATATTAAATACTGCTGGAATTAATGAGGTTTTACCTATATTTTTCAATTGCTGAGATTTAGACATCAAAAACATTATAACCAAAGGCCAAGTAATTCCAGACCCTCCTATGTGGACAAACATATGGAAGAAAGGTTCTGTAACTATACCTGGTAGTGCTTCTCCTGCAACTGCTGCTTTAGCATTAGCTGCTAATTGAGTCATCCAAAAAGGATAAGCAACTGATGATACTACATTCATACCGTGAATTCCCACAGACCATAGAAGCATCATCAACACAATTTGAGCTAATGCAGCAGGATAGCTATCAGATACAGCAACTAATGGTTTAAATAAATCCAATACCAATTGAGGTAGTGTAACATTAAAGTTAGACCATACTATCCATTCTATAGCCCAGAATAATATTGTAGTTACGAAAAAAGGTACTAAAGATCTAAATGTCCTAGTTACATATGGGGGAACTCCTGCAGGCATCTCAAGTACTAATCCTTTTTGAGTAAACAATCTCATAATCCAAGCAGTTACAATTCCCACTATTATGGCAACAAATAGCCCTTGCCCACCTAAATAATCCAATACATCACCAAAGGGAACTTGAGTAATATCTGTTGCTGGGAAACTAACTATTAAAAAGGATAACATGGATATAATTCCTGCAATGGTATCGTCCAAGTCCCATCTAGATGCTAAACTATATGCAGTACCAAAGGCTACCATAAGGGACATTAATCCAAAGGTTAGCTGAAATGGTATTAGTATTTGTCCTTGTATAGGTTCTATAGCTCTAGCCCACGCTTGTATAAATCCCCATTCTATTGAAACAGGGGGATTAGCTACAATCAAGAAAAGAGCTCCAGTTACTATCACTGGTAAAGCAAATATAGCAAATGCATCTCTTATAGATTGTAAATAGACATTTTGTGCAATTTTAGCCAATACAGGCATAAGCTTATTTTCCATCCAATCCATCAAAGAATTATTTTTCATTCTATCCACCTCCAAATTATTTATCTATTAGACTTAATATCTGATCAAGTACTTTTTCACCATCAAAAGTAGCAAAAGCTTGCATATCAATTATGTCTACTTTTACATTATGTTTTTTGCCTATTTCTTCAATTTCATTTTTTAAATGTCTTACTTGAGGTTCCAATAAAGCAACATCATATTCACTAGCTTTTTTCTTAAAATCTATTGTGCTTCCAGCATCTACCTCTAAATCTATATTTCTTTTCTTAGCAGCATCATTCACATTTTTAGCTAAACTGCTAGATGTAGCACCCCAGCTACAAAGTATTATAGCTTTCATTTTATTTACCTCCTCTATTATTTAAATTTTCATCATATTCTCTAAGCATTTTTAAAGAATATTGTTGAACCAATTTAAATACTACTAAAAATGCCAAGCCAAATATTATAACAGATATTCCAATTTTTAAATCATACTTAAATCCATAATATATGCCTGATATTAGCCATATAGCTGTTAATAGTATTGTAAATAGTTTTATATGGGAATTTTTAATATTTTTATGCCCATTCATCATATATCTTCCTTATTTCCTTATAGTAGTTTAACAGTAGGGCATCTTCCAAAGATTTAACTACTTGTTTTTCATCTGTAGAATTATTTAATTCCTCTACCAATTTATCATCTTCTATTAGTGCTGCGGAAAGATCTCCCAATGTTTCAATGCTCTTTTTATCCTTAGGAGCTACTAACAAAAAGGATGTGTGTACTAGCTCTTTTTTCCCCAATATATTTTTCATAGTAATGGGATTTTTAAATTTTCCAATGGTTATTAGTATCTCATCAACATAATTAGTAGCTATGTGATATAGTACAAATTTTTTATTGGGGAGTATTATAGGTGCTAAAGTGTTTCTATCTATAAGTTTTTCAAGTATTTTATCCTTCCCAATTTTATCAATTTTTTTATTTTTAAGATGGACTTTTAATAGTTCATCTATTATATTTTCTATATTTTGTTCCCTGTGTATTATCATGTGAGTATTTTTTAGTATATCCACTATATTTGAGCCATATATTGCAATATTTTTGATTTGTTTTTTTCGCTTTAATATTGGATTTTGAGATTTTTTTGTTTCAGCAATATATAGATTTTTAATATTTAAGCTTTCCTCTATTTTTTTAATGTCCTCATCTAACAAAAGAGGTGTAACTACAACAGTTTTGACATTTAAATTGTATATAGGTACAGTGGATATGACCAAATCCACATGATTTTTGTTAAGTGCATATTTTAGTTCTTCTAGGGAACAACATCCTAATATGTTTAACCGGGGAAACTTATTTAATTTTGAAAGTAGCATCTGTGATGAACCTATACCACTGGAACATACCACAACAACATTATAAAGGTTTTCTTTATCACCAATCCTTTCAATAGCAGCTCCTAGATGAATAGCTATATAGCCTACTTCATCTTCTGGAATATTAATATTATATTTTTGTATTATTACATTCATTATTTCTTGAGTTTTGTTAAACAATAGACTATATTTTTCCTTTATTTCCTTTAACATAGGATTTCTAATATTTAAATTGGATTTAATCCTTGTTATGGTATACATTAGATGGTTTGTTAGGCCATCTATTAATAAATTATCCTTAGAAAAATCCACATGAAATTTTTTATTGGCTTCCTTTATGATTATATTGACCATTTCATTGGCATAAGTTTTATACTCAGCATCGAGAGTAGATTTATAATCAAATCCCAATAGATGCATAGTTATATATCCTACTTCATCTTCTGGAAGTTCTATCCCTGTTGTTTCTTTTAAAAATTGAGTTAATGTGTTTGCCATTTCAAATTCTTTATATTTTTTTAATTCCTTTAATGTATTTGGATCTAGTTTAATTTCTTCGCCTTTTTCTATTCTTTTTATAGCCAATGCTATGTGTATAGTAAGATTTATATATACCTTGTCTAAAATAGGATAATTGTATATCTGTTGTAGTTTTATTATGGATTCTTCTATTTGAGATACAATCTCTATATCCAGTAGATCAAATACTTTACTATCCTTAGGCATAAATCCACTTACATTATCTATGTTAATATACTCCATTAGGGAATTTAAGTCCATATTTTCATATATGAAGTTGACAGTTGCTTTTCTAATATTTTCTTCACTGCCTTCTATTTTTATACCTACACCTGGCTTGGAAATTAAAAGTATATTGTTTTTTTCAAGCCACTTTTCTATATCTTTTAGATAATAGCTTATAGTAGGTGGTGTTAAATCAAATACCTTTGCAAAGTATTCTAATTTAATTGGTTCTTTAGAAGTCAATAGTTCTTTTAATATTATCTTTTTTCTTTCCAATGGAGTAAGCTCATAGTAGGTATTAGCAATAATATGTTTTAATTCAAGTAAATTGTCTTGACTTCCTTCTATAATGTATTTATCCTTTTCTTTATTTAATTGTAAATTCAAACAAGATAGTTCCTCTGTTATTTTTTCTATATCCCTATATATGGTTCGAACCGATACATTATTTCTTTTTGCAATATTTTCAATATCTATAATTTCATTGTCCAATATATCTTTTAGGATATCCTTTTGCCTAATGGTCAAATTTAACATGTGTGCGCACCTCTTTTGACAAAGCTTTAATATCTAATATTCTTAATATTAATAATATAGCATAAAGCTTGAGTTTACAAGGAAAAGATACAATACATTTGTCAAAATAAAATGACATTTTTCTAACAGTGGGACAGTGGGACAGTCCCACTGTCCCACTATTGTAAAAATAAAATTATAGAAAAATTTTGTTCAATAAGAGTTATAATATAGGATGTATGAAATAAAAATAATAGAGGTGATTATATGGATTTTATTAAGTTAATAGATAGTTACAAATATGATATTATAAAATCTACGCAAGAAATAGTAACTATTAAAAGTGTTGAAGATGAACCAAAAGAAGGTATGCCTTTTGGAGAAGGTCCTTATAAAGCATTAGAATATGCTCTAAATTTAGCAAAACAAATGGGATTTAAAACTAAAAATTTAGATGGATATGTAGGATATGCAGAATTTGGTGAAGGTGAAGAAACATTAGGAATATTAGTTCACCTAGATGTGGTACCTGAAGGAGATGGATGGATTTATCCTCCCTATGGAGCAGAAATACATGATGGTAAAATATATGGTAGAGGTTCTATAGATGATAAAGGACCTGCTATTGCCTGTATGTATGCTATGAAGGCTTTAAAAGAATCCAAAGTTCCGTTGAGTAAAAAGATCAGGATTATATTTGGCACTAATGAAGAAACAGATTGGGGATGTATGAAATATTATTTTGAACACGAAAAATCTCCAGATATTGGATTTACTCCCGATGCTAATTTCCCTGTTATTCATGGCGAAAAAGGGATCATTAAATTTGATTTAGTTAAAGACATAAATACAAATTGCACAAATAACATTACAATAAAAAATATAAAAGGTGGAAGTGCAGTAAACATGGTTCCAGACTACTGTGAAGTTACATTAGAAACTAAAGATACTAAACAAGTGGAAGACGCCTTTGATAAATTTGTAGAAAATTGTCAATATCAAATGACTCTAGAAAGGAAAGGGTTCACTTTCATAATAAAAGCAAAGGGAGTTTCAGCTCATGGATCCACTCCTGAAAAAGGTAAAAATGCTATAACATATATAATGCAGTTCTTAGGAACCATAATAGATTGTGAATGTGATATATGTAAATTCATAAATATGTATAATGAGAAAATAGCCTTTAAACATCATGGCGAAGGAATAGGATGTGGATTTGAAGATGAAGTATCTGGAAAATTAAACTTCAACCCAGGAGTTATACGCATGGAAGATGACAAAATAGTGCTATCCATAAATGTAAGATACCCTATTACATTTACAGCTCAACAAGTATATGATGGAATAAGGGAAAATTTAAAGGGTACAGGGATTGAACTAATTGAAGATGATGGAGAGGTAAAACCTTTATATATTCCAAAAGATCATTTTTTAGTACAAAAATTGATGAAAGTATATAGAGAAGAAACAGGAGATAAAGAAAGTGAACCATTAGTTATAAGTTGCGGAACCTATGCCAATGCTATGGAAAATGCAGTAGCATTTGGGCCTGTACTTCCAAATCAAGAAGAATTATTTCATCAGCCAAATGAATTTATATCTATAAAACATCTACTGTTTTTAACTAGAATATATGGAAAAGCAATGTATGAATTATCAAAGTAATGGGGCAGTATTTACTGCCCCTGTTTTTATACATTTTGAAAATAAATAGAGGAAAAAGTATTTATTTGTAGAAGTTATATAATATAAGAAATATAATGTTTAAAAACATTGATTATTATTTTATGAAGGAGGTGTAAATGTGAACAAAGAGAGTATGACTATTCAATTAAAAACCTTAACTCCTATTTGGACGGGAGATGCTTATGGAGATTGTAGTGAGATAAAAGAAAGTAACATTATTGGAACTATAAGATGGTGGTATGAAATAGTAAGTAGAAGTTTAGGTAAACAAGTTTGTACCCCTACACTACAGTCAGAAGACAAAAAATGTAAATTAAATGGTGAACAATTTATTAGATCTATACGAGAGGGGAAAACAATAGATACAGCATTAGATGAGCAAAACATATGCCCAGTTTGTAAATTATTTGGTTGCAATGGATGGTCAAGCAAATTAAAATTGGTTGTTAAATATGATGATTGCAAGGATATATCAGGTAAAGTATATGTAAGAGGTAGAAAATTTGGTAAGGCAAAACGAAAGGTACAAGGGAAAATGTTTAATGAAAGCAATCCTTTAACTCTTGAGTTTTATCCAGTGAAAGAAATTACCGATGAAGAATGGAAAATTCTAGCATTTGTTATAAAGTTAATATTAAAATGGGCAGCTTTAGGTGCAAGGACTGCACAGGGAAATGGAGTAGTAGAAATAATAAACGAAGATGTTCTTGAAGAAAACAAATTAAATGATCTTGCTTTTTCGAGTTATAATTTTCCTGACTTAACTGATTTTTTCTTTGTAAAATATAGATTAGAATTTAATGAAGATATATCGAAGATAATAAGTAAAAATGTTTTTTGGATAGATGAATATCAGGATAAAAACAGTGATCACGAAGGACTAAAAGATCTATGGAATGATCATAAATTTATCCCAATAGGATTTCATATAAGAGATATTATCAGAAGGGTTGAAGAGAATGAAGATAAAAGGCATGAGTTATTTGGTGTAGTAACTAAGAAAAACAAAAAAATGATACAGAAAGGTTCAAAAATTTTTGTATCCCACGGTTATAAGATTAACAGTAATACTGTGGAATGTAGAATTTGGGGTTATGGGGTTGGGGAAAATAAAAGAGAATTTGTAAACAAGCTCCAAAATAAGATAAATGATGAATTGAATAACTATTTATTTAAACCTAAGTGTAAAAATAAAAATGAAAATAAAAATGATAATAATATTCATTGTAATATTAGTTATACGGAATATATGAATAACTCATTAAAGGTTTAAAAGGGAGGTGAATTAATTGTTTCATGAAATAATTTTAGAAAATAAAGTTAAGAAAGAAGATTATTATTTTAAATCAAAAATTTATAAAATAAAAGGGGAAAAACCATCTGATTTTATAAATGATTATAAATATAATAAATATATAAAAAGTGAAGATATTAAACAAATTCAAAAAATATCAGGTATATTTAATACTCCCGAAGATATTGATGAATATGTGAAAAATCTACTTCCTGGTTCATTTGGAATATGGTGCAAATTTGAGCTTGAATCACCTTATTTTTCAAATGATGATGATAATTTATATATAATTCAAAATCCAATAATTAAAGAGACGATTTCTAAAATACCCATGGTTAAAGGTAGTAGTTGGAAAGGATTCCTTTCATCTGTAGCTTTGAATAAATTAAGAGAAAATGTTGAATCTAAAGATATACCAAGTATAATAAACTGTTATTTAAGTTTTGTACGAATATTTGGAACAGGTTCAGAAACATTTAGAGAATTAGAAAGGGAAATAAAAAAAGTAATTGGTGAAGCGGAAAGAAAAAATTCTACGAAATTAACTGAAATATTATTTGAATATTGTGTATTTGATTTAGGCATAAATATTAATATAAAAAAAGATGGGACAAGTGTTAATAAGCAATTGATAGATGAAATAATTAAAAAACAAAATGAACAAAAAGTAAAAAATATATTTTCTGTTAATAAAGGTAGAGCTATATTTTATCCTACATATTTTAATAAAATAAATTATGAAGTTATAAATCCACATGATAGAGAAAAAAGAGTAGGTATTAATCCTATATTTTATGAAGTAGTGCCTAAAGGAGCTATAGGAATATTTCAGCTTATCTATATTCCACATAATGGAATATTACTGGAAGAAAATGTTCTTAAAAGTGAAATGAAATCTGATAAAGAATTTATAGGGAAAATACTAAAAGAAGCATTAGAAAATGTAGGAATAGGTGCTAAAACAAAACTTGGATGGGGTAGAGGAAAAATAAAAGAAAATGATATAAAATATTTTGAAAGTAATGTGGGGGGAGTGAAATGAGTGATTTAAATTTAAAAAACCTTGAAAAATATAAAATGGAAATACTAAAAGCAGAGGTTGGAGCATTGCTTTTTAATTTAGGAAAAACTCATGTAGGATTTTGGAAGAAAAAAAGGGGGAAAGTTTATTTCCAGATTGATGATGATAAATTTAAAGAAAAGTATGGTTATAAGCCATTTAGCGGTTATAGAGATTATTTTAAAAAAAACAACATAAAAGAGAGTAAATTTAATTCAAAAAGTCCTTTTACAATAGATATGGATTCTATAAATAAGGAGCTTAAAGATTTTTTTAATGAAACGGATATTAATTTTCAATTTAAAAAGAATAGTAAGGAAAAGAATAAAAAAGAAATAAACCTTAGATTAATAGATGTAGTAAAGGGCAATGCAGGTGATAGTGAATTTATAAATAAAGTGATGTTTAAAGGTTGCGAAAATATAAATTCTGGAATAGATAAAGGAGCACCAAAAAAACAGTTGAATAATCTTAAGATAGCTAATGCTTTTGGAACTACTAAAGAAGAAATAGCAAACAATAAAAAAAATTTTGTAGATTTGACAAGATATGATGAGTCAAGAATCATTTTTCTAAGGAACTTGTGGATGAAAATAGATTCTATGGGAAGAACTAATATAGATGTGTATGAAATGCGAAGGTTTATTTTGGGAGAAATAAAAAAATGGTATTCTCATCTTTTAAGTGATTCTCGTTTCCCAATTAATGATGTAACATTGTGGGATCAAGCATATATGACAGCCTCTATGTTTAAAGCTAGTGTTGCAACTTTGTGTTTGGAAGAAGAAAAGTATCAAGATTATATAGATAGGCCACGTGAGATTAAGTGGAGTATACTTGGTGTGCAGTATGATAAACTAGGACTTGCAGAAAAGGCACTAAATCCATCTTTTATAGATTGGTATAGAAATGGAACAAATGTAGTAGATGAAAAGATAAAAAAGGTGATAGAAGAAGATTTTGCATTGGGAAATGAAATCTATAGAGATGAAACAGGAATATACTTTATTGCACCAGAGAATATTTATGGGAAAAAAGTTGATGGTGATGTAGGACTATATAGAATGAATGATAATTTAAGTGATATACAAGAAAAAATAATAGAATGCTTTAAACTTTTTAATGGAGAAGTATTCCCATCTATATATATAACAGAACCTTCAAGGGGAACTATGAATATAGCTTATTTAATTGAAAATGCCAAAGAAAATTTTTTAAAACCAGTTTTTCCAAAATCTAATAATTTAGTAGAAGAGTATTTTCAAGAGACAGAAGATAATAATGAGTTTAAAGTAATATGTGATATTTGTAAAGTAAGATTAGCAGAAGATGATAAAGTCGAAAAGTTAAACTTATGCAGTATTTGTAAGGAAAGAAAAAAAGAAATAGAGCGAACTAAATTAAATGATGAATATAAAGAGACCATTTGGACTGGAGAACTCCAAGATAAAAACAGAAGAATTGCCCTTGTAACTATGAAATTTGAACTAGATGAATGGTTGAATGGGAATATGGTGAATACGATGTTAATTAGTGATTATAATATGAGAAACATATCAAATAATTTAAAAAATAATTTAAAAAATGATTTAAAAAATGATTCAGAAAATGATTCAAAAAATAATTCAAAAAATAAAGAAACAAAAACAAAAACAAAAACAAATGAATCTGCTATAGGGAGTATTCTTTTTAAAACTGATTTACCACCAATACCATTAAGAGAATATATTGAATCAATACTCCTTGAACGTTCCATAGGAGATAGATGGGAAAAACTTTTGAAAGATGAATTAGGGGATAATATTGATTTTGAAAATAGAAAAATAAAATGGGATAAAGTTAAAAAAAGTGAAAAACAAATTGAATTTTTATCCAAAATACTTCTTCAATTTGTAACTAGAAAAAATCCATCTCCAGCAAGATTTAGACGAATTTGGGAAACTACTGAAGGATTTTTTGTGGATATTGAAAATCACATGATGGATATTTTAGAAATACCCAAATCGAGAAATGTAAGGATAAAATGGAATAAAGTTATAGAAGAAGATAAATACAAAGGAAGAGAATTTGAATATAAAGGTTTAAACTTTTTATCTGATGCTAAAGGCAATCTATATCTCATATCATCTATAGAAAAAGCAATTCCTATTATAAGTAAAGAAAAGATGGAAAACGAAGAAATATATTCTCAAATAACCAATAATGAAGGGAGTTGGATAACAAATGAAATTATAGAAATGGCAGATGTTAGTAACAATAATAAATGCAATGTAAAACTTGAAAATCCAAGCTATATTTCATATAAACCTTATCTTTCTATTATTAATCCAACACCAATATCTTGGCAGTTTATTGTTCCAGCTGAATATGTTCCAAAACTTATAAAAAAAGTTCAACATAAATATGATGAAGAATTTAAGTATGTAAAAGGGAAACTACCTCTTCATATAGGTATAGTTTTCCAAAATTATAAAAAACCTCTTTATATAGGAATAAAGGCTTTGAGAAATATCAGAAGGGATATAGACAATTGGGATAGTATAGAAAAAGAAATATCAGGAGAAAGATTAAAGCAAATGTCAGATGCTGCTATAAATAATAGCAATTCAGATTGTGAAAGTAGAACGGAATTAAAAAGATACTATAGCCTATATCCATTAAATAATGGTGGGAAAGGTGATTATAGTTTTTATATTAGACCTAACAAACAGCCTATGGAACTTAAATCTGTTGATAAAACTAAAGATACCGAAAAATATCTAATATATCCTAATACAATAGACTTTGAATATCTAGATGTAAACACTCGAAGAAATGATATTTGTTATGATACTGAAAAGGCTAATAGAAATAAAATTGTTGCTAAATACAAACAAAACAGACCCTATACTTGGGAAGAGTGGGAAACTTTCAATAAGTTTTATGATTATTTTAAGGGAAAAGAAAGAAAAACTAAGCTTCAAACTATGGTAAATTTGATATATTCAAAACTTAGTGATTGGCAAAATGATAGCAGTTTAAAATGTTTTATATTATCGGCTTTTATAAACATTTTTGAATTAAAGGATGATGAATCTAAAAATGAATTTGTTAGAATATTGGGAGAAAATAAGTGGGAAGATATTGAAAGCTTATGTGATGAGAAATTTAGAATAAAGCTTCATAAGTTTTTAGATATGTATGATTTTTGGCATAATGGTTTGAAGGAAATTTAATAGAGGGGGAGAGAAAAAATGAGTAAAGAGATAAAAATAACTGCAATATCTTGTGATCCTATATATATAGGAACAGGAGGATTTACTATAGGGAGAGTTGATAACACTATTGTGAGAGATCCTATAACTAGAATTCCTAAAATTCCTGGTACAAGCTTAGCAGGCACTTGGAGATATTATATGGCTCTTACTATACACTCTTATTTTAAAGAAAATTTTAAAATTAACAGAAAAGCTCGTGAGAGAATATTTGAAAAGGAAGGAATAGAAGTACTTTTTAAAAATAATGTAAAAGATTGGGTATCAGGTTTCAAAGGTAATCGATATGCGGCTATAAAATGTGCTGGACAAGATGATAAGCCAAATCTTTCAGTGGAAGAATCTAAAATGCTATCCATAAATGAAGATGCTGGCCATTGTGGAAATTGTATAGTGTGTAAAACTTTTGGATTTTCAAAGCAGGATAAATCTCAAAGAGGAATGGCATATTTTTCAGATTTAAATATATTATTGTTCCCTGTCTATACCAGATTAGGTACTAGATGGATAACATCTAAGGGGATATTGAAATCTGCAGGGATTAAGCTAAAAAGTGTCCCAAATTTTGAAGATTATGAAGTATTAGTATGTGATAAAGATGATAGAAAACAAGATTCAATAAATTTAGGATGGTTAAATTTTAAAGTAAAAAATGATGAACCTACAGTAAATGTTAGCAACATAAAGAAACAAATTGGAGATGATTCAGCATTAAATTTGTTGGGAGAAAAAATTATTATTGTTTCAGATAATATTATCCATCAAATAATCAATTCTAATCTTGAAACTAGAACTTCTGTATCCATAGATCCTATTACTGGTGCTGCTAAAGAAGGAGCACTATTTACAAGTGAAGCTATTCCTAGAGGAACAATATTCTATGGAAATGTAAGAATAGAAGAATATCCTTTAGATGAAGAACTTTCTTTAGATTATGTATCAGAAGCATTAAAAGATAGTAAAAAATATTTTGAAACATTAGGTGTAGGTGGCATGACTACAAGAGGATTTGGACGGTTAAAGATTTTTGATTGGGGTGAAAAGAATGACTAAGGCTGAAAATCTTGATTCTAGGATAAATGAATATAGTTACAAGATGGTAAAAGAGCTTAAAGACGGAAAGGTAAATTTGGTTGAAATAGATAAGGCTTTAGGTGTTTTATGCAATGACGGAGTATATGGATATTATGTATATTGTAAGTCAAGAGCAGATGGTAAAAATGATGAAAAAATAAAAAGTCCTATGTTCAGCCAATTTATATCAAATATAGTTAAAGAATTTAATGATATAGTTTGTAGTGAAAAAGAAATTAAATCTTTCAAAAGCTTATATGAATATGATGAATATTTTAGTGACTTGTCTAAAAACATTCATAAGTTATTATTTTTTAAAGATATATTAGAAAAGATATTAACTTATGCTAGATATCATGCAAAAGCTGAGGATGATATAAATGAGTAATTTGGATGATAAATTAACTTGGTATAAACTTAAGTTCAAACAATTAAATCCAATCCATATTGGAAAGAAGAACTATGGAGTATTATCTGAAACTAGATTATTTATTCCTGGTTGGACTATGTGGGGATCATTGGTTAATAGTTATGGGAAATTAAATGGTGAAATAGATGAAGCCTTTCAAGAAGGAAAAACTTTATTTAAAAACATTACTTGTTTTTATCCTGAGCCTTTAGATGGAGAAGTTATGTTTCCTAATTTTAAAGATGGTAAATTATATATGGGAAATATTTCGGAAACAGATTTTAGGATGAGATATACGGATACATATGTTTCTACAGCAATAGAGGCTCCATATTTTGCAGCAATGGAAGAATCCCTTCATGAAATAGAGATTATTTTGCCTGGAGAAAAAGGAAATACAGAGAAAGAACTTTATTGGGTAGGATTAGTTGGAATAGAAAAAGATAGAGAAGAAGAATTTAAAAAGTTTATAAATCAGTTAGTAGAAATATATGTTGGAGGAGATTTAACTTATGGATTTGGTAAAATGGAATTTATACATGGAGGTTTAGAAGAATTATTAGTAGATAAAAATGAATTAAAAAAGTGGGGAATAAATGAAACGGGTAACATCATAAATGATAAAAATTGTTTTATTAAAAATTATGTAGAATTTAAAAATAATTATGAACTTAAAAAAGGAAGCTTAGAATTTATTGTAATGTATGATTTTTCAAGTGATATTCCTAGTATAGAAACAAAAGGATATTATTTTACACCAGGAAGTGAAATTAATATAAATAATCAAGAAAAGAGAAAATTTACATTAAAAAGAGGAGTGTTTGTTGAAATTTAGCAAAAATATAAGTATATTATTGGGAGGTTTTATAATGAAAAAAACAAATGAAGCTAATAGATTATTTCAACAGTGTATTAAGCCTAATTCACCAGGTGCTGCAGCAGCTGTGCTAGTTGATGGTAAAGTAGTTTACAAAAATGGGTTTGGACTTGCTAATATGGAATATGATATTCCCAATACTCCGTCAACAATTTTTCATGTTGCTTCAGTATCTAAGCAATTTACTGCAATGTGCATTTTATTATTGGAATCTGAAGGAAAATTGAACATAAATGATGATATTCGTAAATATATACCAGAGATGCCTGATTTAGGTCATGTAATAACTATTAAGCATTTAATGCATCATACTAGTGGATTAAGGGATCAATGGGAATTGCTTTTTCTTGCTGGATGGAGAAGTGATGATGTTATAACTCAAGAGCATTTATTAAAAGCAATTATGCGACAAAAAGCTTTAAACTTTGAACCAGGAACAAAGTTTCTCTACTCAAACACTGGATATACTTTGATGGCTGAAATAGTAAAAAGAGTTTCAGGAAAACCTATTGCTATTTTTGCAAAAGAAAATATATTTGATCCTTTAAAAATGGATAATACACATTTTCATGATGATAATGATATGATTGTAAAAAATAGAGCATATTCTTATAAATTAGATTTAGAACAAGGATATAAAAAAAGTGTTTTGAATTATTCAACAGTAGGTGCAACTAGCTTATTTACAACAGCAGAAGATCTTCTAAAATGGGGATATAATTTTAAGACAAAGGAAATAGGAGGCTTAACTGTAATTGAAAACATGAAGAAGATGTATACACTTAAAAATGGAGAAACTATTGATTATGCTGGTGGTGTGACAATTGGAGATTATAGAGGTTTAAAAACTGTTGAACATTCAGGGGCAGATGCAGGTTTTAGAAGTGCTCTTATGTGTTTCCCAGAGCAAGGTGCTGCTATTGCAGTTTTGAGTAATTTAAGTACATTTAAGCCTATGTATTATGCTAAAAAATTAGCAGATATATTTATAGATGAAGAGGAATTTAAATGTGAAGATAGTTTTAGTTTTTCAAATTATTATATAGAAGAGGAAAGATATGAAAATATTAAAGATTTAGAAGGTATTTATATGACAGAACCAGGAATAACATTTAAAATTGAAGTTGAAGATAATGAAATGTTTATTTTAATGCCTGGAACTCCCAAGTTGAAATTAATGTATAAAACAGGAAATACATATATTATTAAAGACACAGATATGCTTATTAAATGGGAAATAGATGAAAAAAATAATATTGAAGGATTTAAAATTGTGTATCCTCATGATGAAAATTTTGCAAAGAAGTTAAATAAGATAGAAATATCATCAGATATGTTAAAAAAATATGAAGGAATTTATTACAGTGATGAATTAAAAACTTTCTATAAAATTGTTTTAGAAGATGAAACTTTGGTTGCTAAACATAATAGAAATGAAGATTCAAAGCTTTTCCCTTATGAAAAAAATAAATTTACTTCTGAAGAATATGGTAATTCCCTATCTGGAGATATTACTTTTAAAGTAAATCAAGATATGCAGGTTATTGGCTTTAATATAACTACTGGTCGTGTTATTAATTTATGGTTTATGAAATTGAGGTAATTTTAAAGTTTTAAATAAAAAATTGCAGTAGAGAATAAATTTACTGCAATTTTTTATGTTTATCATATTATAAAGCTTTATTTGTTAAAAATTAATAAATTTATTTTTAAGAATAACTAACATATTTTGGCTTTTTCTAATATATATTTTGGTATCTTTTTATATTATTTTCATTTAAAAATTCATAAGCATTATTTATTTTTTGAAACATAGTTGTAGCATTTGGGGAATCGTTTAAATCTGGATGATACTGTTTTGCTTTCTTTTAGTTCATTTTAGGGCATACAAACTTAAATGTTTTAAAGAAGAACGATGATTTAAAAGTATTTGGTTTATCACTTTCAAAAAAAGTTTTGCAATCTGAATAAATATCTGCCAAAGAAAGCTGTTTTTGTGGTATCATATTTATATAACTCCTTTCAGGTTTTGGTGGATTTGTTGCTTGATACTTCAATTTTACCATAAATCAGTGAGGAGTTATATTATTTTATAAAAAAAATTCCCTGCATTTCTGCAGGTTATGGCGTTTCGCAAATGCCTATAGAGTGTAAAAAACTGAAAGGAGAATATTATGAGCATAGATATATATTATCTTTCTTCCTCTTTTCATAATGAGGAAAAGAAAAAACATAATGAAAAAAAGTTTTTTTCTAGTATAGAAAAGTTAGTAGGAGATAAAATTAACATACTTCCATTTGATCAAATTGGAAATCAATTAGGAATTATATTTGTAGCTTCTGGAGGAGTAGAAAATCAATTTAAAGAGAATTATACGAAGATGCAGGAACCATATTATCTACTTACCAATGGAGAAAATAATTCCCTTGCAGCCTCTTTAGAGATACTTACATTTTTGAAACAAGAAGGATTAAAAGGTGAGATATTACATGGAAGTGTAGATTATATTTCTAATAAAATAAAAGATATCAACGATATTATAAAAGCGAAGAAAATACTGAAAAATATAAATATAGGAGTGATAGGCAAACCTTCCGATTGGCTTATAGCCTCTCATGTGGATTATGAAAATTTAAATAAAAGGTTTGGAATAAATGCTATAGAAATAAGTATTGAAGAACTAATAGAGGAGATAGATAAAGTACAAATAAATAAGCTAGATACTTTAAAGAGAAATAAAAAAATAGAAAAATTGTACCAAAAATCTTTTAATAATGAGAGTCTACAGGAAGCATTAAGAATATATATTGCATTAAAAAACATAATGGATAAATATAATTTAAAAGGAATAACTGTTAGATGTTTTGACCTACTATCCACAGTATATAATACAGGTTGTATAGCTCTATCTTTATTAAATGATGAGGGAATTATATCTTCTTGTGAAGGGGATGTACCAGCATTGATCTCAATGTTGATATTAAATGCATTATCAAATAATCCAGTATTTATGGCTAATCCATCTAGTATAGATATGGAAAAAAATGAGGTAATTCTTGCCCATTGTACTGTTCCATTAAATATGACAAGAGAATATGTATTGGATACTCACTTTGAATCAGGGATAGGAGTTGCAATTCACGGAGAAATTCCAGAAGGACAAGCTACCTTGTTTAGACTAAGCAGTAACTTAGAAGACTATTTTGTCAGTAATATAACTATAAAAGAAAATATGTACAATGAAAATCTCTGTAGAACTCAAATAAGAGCGTATATGGATAAAAATGTAGACTATTTTTTAACCAATCCTATGGGAAATCATCATTTAATTTGCAGAGGAGATTACGTAAGGCTTGTAGACGAATTTATGTGGATGTAAATGCACCAGGGACGGATTCTTTTTGCATTTTTGAACTCCATTAATATTTTATAAGGAAATAGATGTTTTGTTTATAGAAGCAGATGAAGATCATGTACCAATGTAAGAAGGTACAAATAGGCAAATAAAATTAGTTTATGTTCATGAAGGGAAGAGATTAGTATCAAAAGGTAGATATGAACTAAAAAATCCAAGATTTTTTACAGGATATTACACTGATAGGGGGTTATAAATAAGAGTAAATATGTAAGAATAGCAACAGCTCATATGGAACCTTGTTTTCAATGGATTCTTTGGGATTATATAGATGGATTAAATAAAGGAACTGGGAAGCATAGAGATACTGTTATTTAGATGTTTGATAGTGTAGAATATTAACAAGGGGGTTATTAATTTGACGAACAAAACTTTTGATTCAACTACATTGGGTTTTTTAGTTGCTGCAATCGTTTTATTTATTATTTTGTGGTTAAAAGATCCATCGTTAGCAGTATCATCGTGTTGAAATAGCTGTTATGGGTACTCAATTTACTTTAATTCACATAATAAGTAGTTTTTTTCTTCCAATTTTAGCAGGTGTTGTAGCACAGTTTTTACAGAATATATTTTAGGCTTGTAGTTCCTTTTATAATTTCTATAATTTTTATATTGAATAGGAGTGTAAATTAATGATATACTAAATGTAGTTTATATATAGGGGTGATTGGATTGGGTGAGGGTATATCCAATGAACAATTATTTGAATTTATGACAAAGATGTACGGGGAAATGCAAGAAGGGTTTAAAGAAGTAAAACAGGATATAGTCAGACTTGAAAACAATGTAGTTAGACTTGAAAACAAAATGGATACAAACCACAAGGCATTATATGATGGATACAAACTAACTTATGAAAAGTTGATTACACTTGAAAAAAAGGTTGATGAAATAGAAAATAAAGTTGAAAAACAAGATGTTGAAATAAGGGTAATCAAGGGAGCAAAATGATATTTAAAAACACTTCATAGGTAAATTTACCTGTGAAGTGTTTTTTATAATGTTTTATCTATTGTATTGATGATGATTATTTTTACTTTATCATAAAGCTATACAAATGCCAGTATTTCCATGATTTATCCATTGCTACTAAGTATGGTTTTATAAGGATTGGAAGGCTAAATTTAGTAATTTATTATTAGGTCCAGGTTATTTAAATTTCTTGTACTTTATAGCATCTTTACTTTTTAATATTCCCTCCTAAGAATCCATATTAAATTCTTTAGAGGATGAAGAAGATGATTGGCATGCTAATAGACCAAATGAAAAAATAACTAGAGCAGAAATGGCTATGATATTAAGTAAAAGGGAGACCCTAGGACCTCCCTTTTTTATATTGATATGATTTATAGTCTATGTTCTACTTAAATTTATATCCTCTATATCTATCTTAGATATATCCAAAGAACTATTAGTACTTTTTTCTGAAACAAGTTTATCATATTTCTCAATTTCAGTTTTATCCTTTGGACCAATGTGAAGACTTGCTGGACCTGATATACAGCCACCTTTACATGCCATTCCTTCAATAAAGTTTCCGTTGAGCCTGCCAAATTTTGCAAGTTTTAATGCTTTATCACATTCTTTTAGTCCATTACAACGAACTGGTTTAAAGTCTATATCTACATTTTTTATATCGATAACATGGTTAACTGCCTCTGTAACTCCACCGCTTCTAGCAAATATTCTTCCATAATAAGATGCATCATTTAATTCAGTATCACTACAATTTTCTAAATTAATTTCAGCTGCATCTAATAGAGCTGCTAATTCTTCAAAGGTTAAAACATAATCTATATCATCTTTCAATTCCTCTTCCATTGCCTCTGCTTTTTTTGCTATACATGGACCTATAAATACAACTTTTGCATATGGATCTTTATGCTTTATTAATCTTGCAGTTGCTATCATTGGTGAGACTGTATTAGATACTTTATCTATAAGTTTTGGATAATATTTTTTTATATAATTAACAAAAGCTGGGCAACAAGATGTAGTAACAACCTTCTTTTCATCAATAGTCTCTACATATTCTATTGCTTCATGTAAAGATACCATATCTGCACCCAAAGCTACTTCTACTACATCATAAAAACCTAATTTTTTTATGCCCGAGACTACTTGTTCAATTTTGACATGGGTAAATTGGTCGAAAATAGAAGGGGCTACTGCTGCATAAACATGTACAGATTTTTTATTTTCTGATTCTTTTAATAGATTTATTACATCTACAATAAAGGATTTATCCATTATAGCTCCAAAAGGACATTGTACTACACAAGCACCACATTGGATACATTTATCATTGTTTATTTTAGTTTTTTTGTTTTCATCCATTGAAATTGCTCCTGGAATACAGGCTTTACTGCAAGGTCTTTTAACATCTGCTATAGCGTTGTAAGGGCATGCTTCTCTACATCTACCGCACTCAATACATTTATCTTGATCTATATGGGCTCTTCCTCCCACATGATATATTGCTCCCCTTGGGCAGGCTTCACTACATCTGTGAGCCAGGCAACCTCTACAAGCTTCTGTTACAAAGAATCTATCTATGGGACATTCGTCGCAAGCTACATCTATAACTTCAATAATATTTTTATTATCTTTATTGCCACCCATGGCTAGTTTAACTCTTTCTTTGGTTATTTCTCTTTCTTTATATATACAACATCTAGTTCTTGGTTCTGGACCAGGATCTATAATATATTGAATATCATCCTTTTTTTCCTCCAAAGTTCCCTCAAATGCAAACTTTGCCACCCATTTTAATACCTCATGTTTGATTAGCTGGACATCATTTTCAAATTTTCTCATTTTTTACCCTAGCCTCCTTTTTATTGTTAAATATTTTTCAGTATAATATGTGATAAAGTTAATTTTTTAAAGGTTTTTACTGAAATATGTACATATAAAGTATACTATTATGTTAATAATTTATCAATACTATATGTAAAGTATTATAGATAGTTATTATAAAAATATAGTTTAAGACATAATGATCATGTTATAAGTAAAAGAAAGAGGTCTTAAGACCTCTTTCTTTTATCTTATAATTTCCCAATTGGTAAAGTAATCTTCCATATCTTCTTCTATGATATTGCCATTTACATCCCTAATATATATGGGTTCAGGTTTTAATCTTATCTTATAGGAAGAAGTTATAGGGGGATTTTTGATTTCAATAATAAGTATACTGCTGTCTCCAGGTTTTAAATAAGTGGAGTATTCATTGTATTCTAACACATGTCCATCTTCAAGTCTTAATATTTCTAAGTCATCTCCAAATAAGTATTGTGCTCTAGCATCTAAAGGTTCTGTAAAAGGTAATTCTATTTTATTACCGACTACATTAAGTTCTCTGGTTTTTGAATTAATTTTTGGTGCAACCTTATCTTCTATAGATATAGTTTGGGATGGTACATTTGTGCCTAATATTGTTTCTATGGAGTTATTTTTTTCAATATATAGATTTTTATTTATGGTAGTTTCATCATCTTCATATAATATTAACAATACTTCATTACTAAAATCAAATTTGACATCATTTATGGTTTTTCTAGATATACTAAAATCATTGGGATGAGCATATAATATAGGTTGATTAAATGTGACTTTTATTACATCCGGTTCTATCAATTCTGCTTTTTCCATTTTAGCAGTTCCTGTAGTAGAAGAAGTAAACTTAATAAATGCTGGTTCCATTAAAATACCATTAGCACTTTTGAGTCCAGAAATTTGAATTTCTTTAATATTACCTTTGTAACCTACAGAAACTAATTGACCATTTATCTTTTCTGGTAAATTTATTATCAAAGTTTTGCCGTCTATTAATGTAAATTCTGTATCTTTTGGAATATAGGTATATCTATCATCTAATTTTATAAGGTAATTTTCATGTTTTTCTAATGTTTCTGGATCCATATCTTTATTAAACATTAATATTACTTGATTATTTTCTCCAGAAAAATTTTCTATTACAGGCTTTTCTACATCTTGCATATATATGTCGTGAGTAAATGGTATTAATTTGTTTTTCAAAGGGGTTGTATCACATATATCTTGTATAGTTATAGTGTTTATTCCTACTGGCAGTGTAGTATATAGATGAATTGTATATTTTCTCCCTGAGCCTTCTATGTTTTTAATATTGACCGTTTTATTTTTTTCATCTTTTATTGAATAGAAAGCTCTATTACTTGCATCAACATTTTTAGTAAAGTATACACTAATGGATTTTCCATCTTCAGAAACTTTAATTCCTAATACTTCTGGAGGATTCATATCTACTTCTGGTTTTACCTCAATTTGTTCATTGGTCAATTTATTTCCCCAATAATCAGCGACATTATCTATATATATAGTTACTTCATTAGTTGGAAGGATATCTTTTGAAAACTTCAATACAAGTTTATCGTTTAAAACTTTTACCTCATCAGCATATCTTTTAGAATAACCTAATTTCCAATAGAAGTTGTTTTTAGATATGGAATCAGGATCTATTTCCTTATCAAATTGAATTATGACTTCATCTAATGTGGCTATTGTATCTATTATTTTAGGTTTTTCGTTATCCTTTACTATGGAAAAAGTGAAATGTTGGTCTAGCCCTTTATATCCAGCAAAATCTTCTAGGCCAGTTAATGTAAGTTCATGATTTCCTTCTTTTGGTGTATAAGAGGAAAAGAATTTAATTGTAATTATATTTTCATCTTGTTCAACTTGACCTAAAACATTTTTCCCATCAATTTTAAAATTGGAAGTTTTTAAAGATTTAACTGGTTCTGATAGATATACTCTTATTCCTTTGTTCCCTAAAGCTTTTATTTCTCGAGCTTTAGGTGGTTCATTGTCATAGGCAATAAATTTTTCATCCTTTAGTTCTACTTCTTTATTATCTTGAGATTTTACTTTAATTATGGATAGTTTATATTCCTTGTTATTTTTCATGGTATCTTTTAGTGTAAGGATAACAGTAGTATCATCATCTTCAGTACGAACAGATTTTACTTCTCCTGCATCTGTGTAGTAATTTCCTGGGAAAAGAGTACAAGTCTTATCCACAGGTTTAGAAAAATTTATGTGTATTTCCTTTAAATTAGGTGCTTTTACTTCTAATATTTCAAAAGGTATGTCTTTTATGTTTATAGTTTTAGGTTCAGTACTTAAATTTCCACTTAAAAACTTATACTCATATGTTCCAGTTTTAAGATTTGGTATTTCAATTAGAAAAGTGCCATCCTCACTTAAAGGGATATCTAATGTTTTTTCCTTTACTGTTATATCATTAAATAAAGGTTTTAAATTTACTTTTAAATTTTTAACTCCGGTGGCTTTCCCTTCTAATCTCAATGTATTTTTATCTACAGTTGCTTTTACATCTACATTGAATGAATCGGGAATATTTAAACCTAAATGTTCAGCTAATGTTATACTCTCGCCTTTCATAGTAAGTCGAAGAGTATTTACAGTCATAGCTGCCATTAATCCCCTTTGAACTTGTTGCCTTGGAGTAGTAGTCAAACCTTTCATTATACCTAGGCTTTCAGCAAAATTAGGGACATTATCCCAATTCTTTGCTTCTTCCCCATAGCCTAATGCCCTTAGTAATACTGTTTGAAGTTGTTGTACTGTAACAGGTTCTCCAAATCCAAATTTGCTTGGAGTCATACCTGCAATCAAACCTTTATCTACTGCCCAAGCAATATAGGGGACATAAAATGGATTTGTAACATCTTTAAATGGATTCTTTCCTTTGTAATTTTTTGCAGTATCTTCTTGTTTATATAGTCTGGATATTAGAACTACCATATCCTGTCTTTTAAGTTTGTCATTTAGCATTAAATCTCCTGACTTTGAACCTTGTAATACACCTGCATTTTTAAGTATTTCTCCAGCTTGCTCATATAGCTCCTTTTCAGTATTAGTTGCAAATACTGATGTAAATGAGGATAGTATCATGATTAATGCCAAAATGAAGGATATATGTTTTTTCATTATCATTCTCCTTTCTTTTTTATTGTACATATATAATTATACACCATATAATGGGTATATAATGTTACATTATAATTACAATATATATAAAGGTTTGTGTAATATAATTGACACATGCATATTAATAAGATATTATATTATAGTTATAGTGAAATATAAGGAGGTTCGGAAAAATGCCCACAAAGTATATATTTGTTACAGGCGGGGTTGTATCTTCTTTAGGAAAGGGGATTACTGCAGCCAGTTTAGGTCAACTTTTAAAAAGTAGAGGTCTTAAGGTGACTATTCAAAAATTTGATCCCTATATAAATGTGGATCCAGGGACAATGAGTCCATATCAACATGGAGAAATATTTGTTACCGATGATGGTGCAGAGACAGATTTGGACTTAGGTCACTATGAAAGATTTATAGATATAAACTTAAACAAAAATAGCAATGTAACTACAGGGAAAATATATTGGTCAGTACTGAATAAAGAAAGAAGAGGAGAATATGATGGTAGAACGGTACAAGTAATTCCCCATATTACTAATGAAATAAAGGATAGGATAAAAAGAGTTGCAAAGGATAGTGAAGTAGATGTAGTTATTACTGAAATTGGAGGTACTGTTGGAGATATAGAATCATTACCTTTCCTAGAAGCTATTAGGCAAATAAAAAATGATGTAGGTAAAGAAAATGTAATGTATATCCATGTAACATTGGTACCTTATTTATCTAAAGCAGGAGAACTTAAAACTAAGCCTACCCAACATAGTGTTAAGGAATTAAGAAGCATAGGTATACAACCAGATGTACTTATATGTAGAACGGAAATGCCTCTATCTCAAGATTTAAAGGATAAAATTGCTCTATTTTGCGATTTGGATCCAAGAGAGGTAATTGAAAACAGGGATTCAGAATCCATATATGAAATACCATTGATGCTGGAGGAAGAGGGACTTCCCCAATTGGTAATAGAACATTTAAATTTAAAGTGTGATGAGTTGGATTTAACTGAATGGATCAATATGGTGGAAAGGATAAAGAAGTCTAAAGATAAAGTAGTAGTAGGATTAGTTGGAAAATATGTAGAGTTAAAAGATGCTTATTTATCAGTAGCTGAATCTTTGCGTCATGGAGGCATATATAACGATGTAGATGTTGAAATAAAATGGGTTCATGCAGAGGATATTCATAATGATAATGCAGAAAATATATTAGGAGATGTAGATGGAATACTTGTGCCAGGAGGTTTTGGAGATAGAGGAGTTGAAGGGAAGATTTCCGCTGTAAAATATGCTAGGGAAAATAATATACCTTATTTTGGTATATGTTTAGGCATGCAACTAGCAGTGGTAGAATTTGCCAGGAATGTATTAGGATTAAAAGATGCCCATAGTACTGAAATAGATCCCAATACCCCTTATCCAGTAGTGGATTTAATGCCTGAAGAAAGAGATGAGGAAAATGGAACTATGAGACTAGGTTTATATCCATGTAAGCTTAAAAAAGGAAGTTTAGCAGAAAAAATATATGGTGAAGAATTAATATATGAAAGACACAGGCATAAATATGAGTTTAATAATAAATATAGGGAGAAAGTAGAAAATAAAGGACTTAATATATCTGGGTTATCTCCTGATGAAAGATTGGTAGAAATAATAGAATTAAAGAATCACCCTTGGTTTATAGGTTGCCAATTTCATCCAGAATTTAAGTCTAGACCTACTAAGGCTCATCCTTTATTTAAAGATTTTATTAGAGCGTGTATAAAGTATAAGCATAAATCTAACGATAATTAGAAGGAGATGGTTTTATGGAATTAGTAAATAAGGGTAAGACAAAAGATGTTTATAAATTAGAAAATGGAAATTACCTTTTAAAATTTAAGGATGATGTAACAGGGGAGGATGGAGTATTTGATCCAGGAGCCAACAAGGTGGGACTTACTATTGAAGGAGCAGGACGTTCAGCCCTTAAATTATCTAAATATTTCTTTGAATTATTAGAAGAAAAAGGAATTCCCACTCATTATATAGATGCAGATGTTGAAGAAGCAACTATGACTGTAAAACCAGCAAAGGTATTTGGGAATGGATTAGAAATGATTTGTCGGTATAGAGCTGTGGGAAGCTTTTTACGCCGGTATGGAATGTATGCTAAGGAAGGGCAACCCTTAGATGCATTAGTGGAGGTTACTATTAAGGATGATGAAAGAAATGATCCACTCATTACTGAAGATGCCTTATGTATGTTGGGAATATTGACTCATGATGAGTATGAAACTTTAAAGGAATTGACTATAAAAATTAGCAATATAGTTAAAGAGGAATTAGCTAAAAAAGGTATAGAATTATATGATATTAAACTGGAATTTGGTAAAATTGGAGATGAAATTGTATTAATAGACGAGATTTCTGGAGGAAACATGAGAGCTTACAAAGATGGAAAATATATTGAACCTTTAGAATTGGAAAAATTGATACTCAATGATTAATATTAGGTATGGTTAACAGTAACCATACCTTTTCATATTGACAATATTATGAAGGTGTTTTATACTTACTAAGTAGGTCGACTGACCAGTCAGTCAAAATATAAATGGGAAAGAGGGGAAAACATGTTATCAAAATTTAGCGTAAAAAAACCTTATACAATTGTCGTTGCAGTAATTGCTGTATTGATTTTAGGAGTTATGTCCTTTATGAATTTGGATACGGATTTACTTCCCAGTATAGATTTGCCCTACATAGTTATAATGACCACATATCCTGGGGCAAGTCCAGAAGAAGTAGAGATGATAGTAACAAAACCTATAGAGCAATCTGTTGCTACAGTCAATAATATTAAGAATGTAAGCTCTATATCTAAAGAAAATGCATCTGTTGTCATATTGGAGTTTAACAGTGATACCAATATGGACTCAGCCACAATAGAGATAAATAGCATGTTGGATTTAGTTAAACCTGCATGGAATGATTATAATATAGGTTCACCTATGTTAATGAAACTAAATCCAGAAATGCTACCAGTTATGATATCAGCAGTAGATGTAAAAGATTCAGATATAGTAGAAATATCACAATTGGTAAATGAAGAAATAATTCCTGAACTGGAAAGCATAAATGGAGTAGCATCTGTAACAGGTATAGGACTGTTAGAAGAAAAAATTGAAGTGGCATTAGATGAGGGAAAAATAGAGGAAATAAATAAAAAGATATTAGAAGCAGTAGACTCAGAATTAGCCCAAGCAGAAGAACAATTAACAAAAGCTCAAAGGGAAATTGAAGAAGGCAAAAGAAAATTAGAATCAGAAGAATCAAAGCATATGGGTCAACTAACTCAAGGAGAAGAACAAATAAAGTCGGCCAAACAAAAAATAGCATCGGCAGAATCTAAAATATCTTCTGGGAAAAGAGAACTTATAAAAACTAGAGATGAATTAAATAAAGGATTAAAGGAAATAGAGGAGAAAGAAAAAGCATTAAAAGCTCAGGAAGAAGCTTTATTATCTCTAGGGGATAAAATGCGAGAAGAAGATAAAATAAAATTAGAGGAGATAAGGAAAAATTTAGACATAATATCCCAAAAGAAAATTGAAACTACTAAAGGGCTAGAACAAGTTCAAGCTAAACTTATAGAATTAGAAAAAGAAGAAGAAAACCTTAAATCTAAAAAAGCTGAATTGGCTAGCAAGGAACAAGATATAAAGACAGGGAAAATTCAGCTAACTGTAGAAATGGATAAAGCAAGAAATAAGCTTGAAAGTGGAGAGAAGGAATTAAATGAAAAGCTAGAAGAATTTGAAAAGGCAAAAGAAGAAGCATTTAAAAAAGCCTCCTTAGAAGGTGCATTAACTACTGATATGATATCTAAAATATTATCAGCACAAAACTTTTCCATGCCAGCAGGTTATATAACTGATGAAGAAGGAACAAAGAAGTTGGTTAAAGTAGGGGATAAAATAGAAGATGTATCTGAAATGGAGAATTTATTGTTATTTGATACAGGAGAAGATGTAATAGGTAAAATTTATTTAAAAGATGTAGCAGATGTATATATGAAAGATAATGCAGAAGATGTATATGCTAAAGTAAATGGAAATGATGCAGTAATATTGTCAATACAAAAGCAAAGTACATTTTTAACATCAGATATAGCTAATGCTATTAGAGATAAAATGGATGAATTAACTAAAGAGCATGAAGATGTAACCTTTACTAACCTAATGGACCAAGGAATATATATAGATATGGTCATAGAATCAGTGCTTAAAAACATAATATATGGCGGAATATTAGCCATAGTAGTCCTTATATTATTCTTAAGGGACATAAGACCTACATTTATAATAGCTGTATCCATCCCTATAAGTATAATATTTGCAATTGCAATGATGTACTTTACTGGAGTTTCAATAAATGTAATTTCTTTAGCTGGATTGGCTCTAGGCGTGGGAATGCTGGTAGATAACTCTATAGTAGTAATAGAAAATATATATCGTTTAAGACAAGAAGAAAATATGGGAATAATAGAAGCTGCCATAGAAGGAGCAAGGGAGATTTCAGGTGCTATTACTATATCCACTCTTACCACTGCATGTGTGTTTTTACCTATAGTGTTTGTTGAAGGCATATCCCGTCAATTATTTGTAGATATGGGGCTTACTATAGCTTATTCTTTACTAGCAAGTTTATTAGTGGCTCTCACACTGGTACCTACTATGGCATCAGGTATGCTAAAGGAAGTTAATGGAAAAGAAAGGCATAAATTTGAAAACTTTAAAAATGGCTATGAAAAATTGCTTAGAGGTGCATTAAATCATAGAGGGATTATAATGATTATTGTAGCTGTTTTATTTGTAGGTAGCATGTTTGGAGGATTTTCCATGGGGACCTCATTTATACCAGAGATGGATGCACCTCAAATGGGTATGACTGTAGAGATGCCAAAGGGCGTTAGCACGAATGAAGCTAGAGATATGGCAGATGCTGTAACGGAGAAACTACTTGGAATAGAAGAAATTGAAACCATAGGGGCATTTCATAGTGAAGCCATGGGAGGAATAGGAGGACAGAGCAATGGAGATTCCATATCCTTCTATCTATTATTAGATGAAGATAAAGATATAAGTAATGATGAAGTGAAGAAAAAGATACTTGATGCAACTAAGGATTTAGATTGTACTGTAACTGTAAGTGCAAGTGGAATGGATATATCAATTGCTGGTTCAGGAATAGAAGTAATGATAAAAGGTAAAGACATGGATACATTACAGGATATAGCTAAGGATATAGCAAAGCTACTTAAGGAAACAGAAGGGATAGTGGAAGTAGATGATGGAATAGAGGAAGATTTAGAAGAGATTAGAATTGTAGTAGATAAGGAAAAGTCTATGGAAAATGGATTAACTGTAGCCCAAGTATTTTCCCATATTAATTCCATAATAGGGAAGGAAGAAGTTTCCACTACTTTATCTACAAAAAATAAGGATTATCCAGTAATAGTGGTGAATAAGAAACATGAAGATATTACCAAAGAGGACTTAAAGGATTTAACCATTAAAGGTAAAAAAGGTGAAGAAGAAGTAGAAGTAAAATTAGAAGATATTGCAACTATTACTGAAGCTCAAGGTTTATCATCCATAAGAAGGGATTCTCAAGAAAGATATATAACTGTTAAGGGAGAATTAGATGTAGACTATAATATAGGTCTTGTAAGTAGTGATTTTGAAAAGAAACTAAAGGACTATTCCATACCAGAAGGATATACAGTTGAACTAACAGGAGAAAAAGAAAGAATAGATGAATCTTTATGGGATTTAACTAAGATGATACTTTTAGCCATTGTGCTTATATATCTTATAATGGTAGCACAATTTCAATCATTACTTTCGCCATTTATAATACTATTTACCATACCTTTAGCATTTACTGGAGGAATGCTTGCATTAATCATTACAGGATATGAAATTAGTTTAATTGCTATGTTAGGATTCTTGGTATTAAGTGGTATAGTAGTAAACAATGGTATAGTATTTATAGACTATACTAATCAGTTGAGAGATAGAGGATATGATAAAACAGAAGCTCTAGTATTAGCAGGAAAAACTCGTATGAGACCAATACTTATGACAGCTATTACCACTATATTTGGATTATCTACTTTATCAGCAGGAGTAGGAACAGGTTCAGAGATGTTACAGCCCCTTGCTATAGTGTCCATAGGAGGACTAGTATATGCTACAGTTCTTACATTGTTTGTAGTGCCAATAATGTATCACTTATTAAACAAGGATGATCCAGATGGAGGTCCTGTTCCAGTAGAAGGTGAGAACTAATGGTAGAAAAAAGAAGAAAAGAAATATTAGATGCAGCCACAGAGATTTTTTCAAGATATGGTTATTATGGAGCTAAGATGGAGGATATTGCCAAAAAAGCAGGAATAGGGAAAGGTACTATATATAGTTATTTTGATAGCAAAGAAGCACTATTTTATGAGATGATAAAACATGCAATAGAAGAATATGAAAAGGGACTAGACAAGGCATTAAATATAGAAGGGGCATTGGAGGAAAGATTACATGTATTATGTCAATTTCATGGGAAGTATTTAAGCAAATATATAGATATAACTCAAATAATAGTGATGGAAAGAGAAGTGTTTTCCAAGGAATTGGTAAGAGAACTCATAAAGGAAAAAACTCGACTATTTAATAGAGTGAAAAATGCTGTAAAAAATGCTATTAGCAAAGGAGAACTAAGGGATGATTTAGATCCTCACTTGGCATCCATTATAATAATAGGTTCCATAGGGAAATTTTATGGAGAGAAAATTTGCTATGGAAGAGAAAAATTAAATAAAATAGATCCCAAGGGGTTAATAGATACAATACTAAGAGGATTGAAATAAGTATAAAAAACGGTGCCAGGCACCGTTTTTTATACTTATTCCTTATAAATTCAAAGTTAGGTTGATTTTATGATAAAAATGGAATAAAATGTGTTTAATTATAGAATAAATTTTAAAAAAATTCTAACTAGAATGGGAGTTTGTTTTATTAGATTAGATAAAAATATAAATTATTGAATAAGGTTTTCATTTTAGTCTATCTCTTCTAAAATCATATTGAAAGATAGAGGTGATATTATGAAAAAAGTGTTTAGTATGAGTGTTGTTTTTATTACTGCATTGGTTTTTGCTTTAACAGTTAAATCACTAGAATTCAATCAAAGAGGAGAGCCTTTTAAAGCTGAAATTGTTATGAATTTAAATACTGCTGATACAAAAACTCCTAAACGTACTCTTATTGAAGAATTAAATAATATTAGTAAAAATAGTGGTGGCGAAATATATAAAATTGTTGTTGATAAAGAAAATGCTAATAATAATCAAAATATTATTTGGTTTGGAGATAAAAAACCAGTATCTAATAATATCATTATAAATCAAGATGAGATTAGATGGCTATCTAAAGGAGTAAATGGAAGATTGATACACTCTACCAAAATGGAGGAAATGACACTTTCCGGAACATACCATGTTTCTAATAATCATGATTTGTTGGAGTCATTAAAGGAATGGGCAGAAAAGAATCAAATAAAAGCAACATTTTTTGAAAAACAAAATACAATAAAGAAAATTTATGGTAATTTTATGAGTAACCCAATAGGAAATTCTTTTTTGATTGCTAATGTTTTTTTATTAGTAGTGTTATTATCATACTTTTTGATGAAATCCAAGGAAAGATCAATTAAGTTATTAGCAGGAGTTAAACGAATTGATATTATAAGAGATGATGTTAAATTTGTATTACAAAATTCCTTGATTGGTAGTATAATTGGAAGTATAATAATGACATTTTACTATGCATTTACAAGAGGTGTTGAGCAAATAAATTTAATCATAAAACCTACTATGTTAAATGTAATTTTTGAACTAATGTTTATAATTGGTATAAGTGCGTTGATTTCAGTTATTGTGGAGCCAAAAGCAAGTCATATAGCAAATAGAGAAATACCTTTAAAGAGATTTAAAACATTGGGAACAACTTTGAAAATATTAACTGTATTGTTTGCTTTAATAGTAATACCAATGACGGTTACATCTGCAGTTATTACAAGCAAAATGGCAAATGAACATTTCTTTTGGGACAAGATGAGTAAAAGCTTTAGATTAACATTTTCAAATCTTGATGAATTATTTACTGACGAAAATATTATACAAGTTCAGGAGTTTTTAAGAAATATGCAAAATGAAAATAGTCTAAGTGTGTCAATGGCAATTGATCAAAGTATAGAAATATCTAGCGAACTACAGAAATCAGGTTTTGATCACTTGATTATAACAGATAAATCATGGATTGATAATATGGGAGTTGGCATAGGAAAAAAAGAAGAGAATGGTGTGTTAAGAGAGATTAAACTTGATGATATTGATTTTGAACTGAAAGATTTTGTGGAAAGGCAAATGCCATTGTTGATAAATGAAGAAAAATTAAATACACAAAACTTAAAATATTATACTTTTGAAGGAGATAAATTTCTTGCATTAGCTCCCAATCCAGGTAAAATGGATGCAACCTTACAAGCTGAAAATCCTTTAGTAATATTAATAGAAAATCCTGCTGATGAATTAAATATTAAAGGCTTTGTAATACCTGCTTTATCTACTGGAAATATTGTTTTTTCAAATAGATCAATACTAGATAAACACTTACAAAATAGTCCATTAAAACCTTTGGTAATTTCTGTTGATGGTATAGCTGATTTGGCTTTACAAACGGCACAAAAATTTAAAACTCAAGTAGTGGATTATATAGTAGCAAGCTTGACACTTTTAGTTACAGTAATATTTACAGGAATTTTTGGAGCACAGTTATGGGCAAATGAAAATAAAAAGAAAATATATGTTATGCTCACAAATGGAGTATCATATATGGACATAGCAAAGCCTGATCTTAGAAAAGATTTTTTATATACAGGTTTAGCTATTTTTCTTGGTTCAGTCATATGCTATCAGATTAGGAGAGTTGATATACGTACAACATCTTTAGTTGGGTTAAGTACTTTAATTTTATATACAATATTTGTTCGCTTAGCATATAGATTGCATTCAAAAGTAGTTTTTGAAAAGAGTGTACATAGAGAGTGATTGGAGGTAGAATATTAGTGAAAATAGAGGCTAAAGAAATATCTTTAAATATAAAAGGTCACGTTATATTTGAAAATATAAGTTTTACAATAGAAGGTCCACAAATGGTAGCAATAACAGGACCATCAGGATGTGGAAAAACTTCTTTATTAAATTGTCTGGGTTTAATACAGAAAATTTCGAATGGAGCAATATTAATTAATGGGAAAGATTGTTCGAATTTAACCGAAAAAGAAAGAATAGATTTTTGGCAAAAGCAAGCAGCATTTATTTATCAAGATTATGGAATCATTGAAGATGAAAATGTTAGGTATAACATTACATTTTCAAATAAGCAAAAGAATGATAAAGAAATAAGTGAAATATTAAAACAAGTTGGATTAATAAATAAAATAGATACACAAGCGTCTGTACTGTCTGGTGGAGAAAAACAGAGGCTTGGAATTGCAAGAGCATTGTATAAAAAGGCAAAATTTATTTTTGCAGATGAACCAACTGCTTCATTAGATGCAAAAAATAGAGAAATTATAATAGATTTATTAAAGAGTTGTGTAAATGAAGGAGCTATTGTTATATTAGCCACACATGATGAAAGGCTATCAATGATTTGCAATAGTGTAATAAATATGGGAAAAATATAAAAAAATAGTTTAATATAAATTGTTTAGTAAAAATTTGTCTAAAAAGGATTGTACTTTTAAGTTTAATCATTACTATAATAGTAACAATAAGTGAATTAATGAATAAGTATAAAAAACGGTGTTTGGCACCGTTTTTTAATAAAATCATAATATATGTTTAAGAGTCTGAGTTCCAGGCTCTTTTTTATTATTGTAAAAATTAAAGAATGGTTTCATCAGCTATAATTTTTAAACGAAATAAATCTATTCCAATTAATTATATTACAAGGTTTTATAATTTTTTATACTTATTTTCCAGATTTGAATCTGGTTTATTTATGTTTATTTATGTTGTATAATACTAATAGATAAAGATAAGAAATTGAGAGGAGGGGAAAAGATGAAAAGATTTTTATTGGTAATGGCAATTGTTACTGCAGTACTATTTGGAGGATACAGTATACAAGAAGGTATTGTACAAGATGATAAACTAGCAGTTGGTAAAGGTGCTGTAAGAGATGATGATGATACAATTGAGTGGTATAGCTATGATGGGAAATATATAATATAATATCATAATATATCTATGTTATAGTACTTTTTGCAATTAGATATAAATAAGTCTCTTAACTCATAATGCCCTAACATTTCAGCAAAATATACAGCTTTTTTTAAAGAATCTTTATAATTATCATGCTTAAGAAAATATTCAGCAATACCTCTTCTAAAATACAAAAGATTTAATCCACTATAATTTCTATTTTTAAGGCAATAGTCTATACCTAAATTAGAATATTTTAAAGCTTCTTTATCTCTACCTAATCTATGATAAGTATAAGATAAATTGTAGCATATTTTGGGGAAAATATTATCATTGGGCTCTGCTGATTTTGCTGATTCTATGCAGTATTTCATAATTTCTAAACTTTTATCTGTAGATTGTAATTCATTTATCATTAAGGCCATATTCATTAAAATTCTTAACTCCATGGAATTATATACAAAATCTGAATAGTTGTCCAATGTAAAATCAGGAGTAGTCACTTTCATAGCATCTACTAGTTTATTTAAAGCTGTAAGAGGATCCTCATGCTTATGCCTAAATATTATAGCTTCTGTCATTAATATTAGTTGATATATTGAATTTATAAAATAAGGGTGCAGAGTATTATCAAGCAGAGCCTTTAAGTCCTCTAATTCTATAGATAAGGTTTCAAATTCACCTTTATCAAGCTTAGATTCTAATCTATTTTTTACTTCTTCAAAAGCATGATAATCATGCAATCTATGTTCAAGAAGAAGTGCATTTAAATCTTTTTTCAATACAGGGGATAGTAAATCTAAAGTTTCCTGTGTAGGAAGTACTTTACCATTTTCAATTTTTCTTATGGTATCTACATGAATATCAGAAAGTTCACTAACAGTACTTTGAGTAAGTTCTAAATTATTTCTGATGTTACGTACTTCTGCTCCAAAGCTTTTAAGATCATAGTACAAAGATCTCAACTCCTTAATAATAATATTTGTCATACTCAATTTAAGTCACTAGATTAAAACGATCTTACTATAATTTTATTATATAACTGGACGAGTAGTATGTAAAGTATTTGTAAAATATATATAAATATATTGTAAAATGAGTAAAATAGCAAAAAATAAAATATTAATTGAATATTTTAAAAAACATACATAATAAGAAAGGAGGTGAATTTGGGAAGTACTGTTAGCATATTATCAGAGAATAAAAAAATAAAAAAAGGGGGAAAAGGGAGTAATGAAAAGAATATTAAGTTTAACGATGGTTTTAGTATTAGTAGTATTGATGGGCGTTCCTGTTATGGCAAAAGGAGAAACAGAAGATATGGAATGTGTTCCAGGAGAATTAATTGTTTCAATCCGGGGGGATATTTGTACGGTTCAAAGTGCAGAAGACATTGTAGATCAACATATTTCTGCTATTAATGAAGAAGATTTTATCGTAAAAAAATCACTTTTAGAAAATTTTGATGATAGTGAAGGTTTACAACTTAGAAGTGTCGATGATTTTAAAGAAACTGTAATTGAAGAAATGGGTTATGTTTATTTAGTAGAATATCCAATGAATAAGTACGAAACACAAGAAGAAGCAATAGAAGCTTTAAAAGAAATAATAGAAGATAATGGTTTAGAAGTAGCTCAGATTGAGCCAAACTATGTAGTACATGCAATAGAAGAAGTAGTAGAAGATGAGGAACTTCAAATTTATGATATTCACAATAATCAAAGATGGCAGTATGAAATGATTAAAGTACCACAAGCTTGGACTATTACTCCAGGTAGTATGAGTGTAAAAATAGCTGTAGTAGATACTGGAATTGACTATAATCACCAAAGTTTAAGAAACTATGTTGACACAAGGTTAGGGAAAAACTTTACAACTTCTAATAGTTCAGATTTTATGGATAGAGCTGGTCATGGTACTCACGTAGCAGGAACAATAGCTAGTTATGGTATAGTATCAGGAGTTATGAAACAAGGTACTTTAATACCAGTAAAAGTATTAGGCGATAATGGTAGTGGATCAGTTTATGGGATAATTGAAGGTATATTACATGCAGCTAATGTAGGAGCTGATGTAATTAATATGTCATTAGGTGGCGGAGGATATGTACAAGCATTTGATAATGCATGTCAAACAGCAATGTCAAAAGGTGTTATCATAGTAGCAGCTAGCGGTAATGAATCTGCATCTAGAATTAGTTATCCTGCAGCATATGATGGTGTAATAGCAGTAGGAGCTGTAGATTCATATGGTAGAAGAGCAAGTTTTTCTAATTATGGGACAGGCCTAGATGTCATGGCACCAGGAGTGAATGTATATAGTACAGTTCCTGGCAATAGATATCAATATATGTCTGGTACTTCAATGGCAAGCCCTCACGTAGCAGGAGTAGCAGGATTAATGAGGTCAGCTAATAGATATCTTTCTGTAAATAATGCAAGAAGTATAATAAGAAGAACTGCACAATATGCAGGTGATAGCTACTATTATGGTTATGGCATAGTGAATGCCTATGAAGCAGTTAAAGCAGCTGCAGGTTTATAAAAAACACTATAAATAGAGGATAATAAGTATAAAAAACGGTGCCTGGCACCGTTTTTTATACTTATTATATTTTATGGATTAAGCTATTTATATATGTTATAATATAGACGATCGAATTTGAATTGGAGGGATTTTATGGAAAAAGCTATGATTAGAATTAGAATGAGTACTAGCGATGCTCATTATGGTGGAAATTTGGTAGATGGTGCGAAGATGCTACAGTTATTTGGAGATGTGGCTACAGAATTACTCATACGTCATGATGGGGACGAGGGCTTATTTGTAGCATATGATAATGTGGAATTTTTAGCACCTGTTTATGCTGGTGATTTTATAGAAGCAATAGGTGAGATTACAGAAGTAGGTAATACATCTAGAAAGATGAAATTTGAAGCAAGAAAGGTTATAACTCCACGACCAGATATTAATGATTCTGCTTGTGATGTGTTAGAAGAACCTGTGGTAGTCTGTAGGGCTGAGGGAGTTTGTGTTGTTCCAAAGGATAAAATGAGGAAATAGGAGGGATTTCATGGAAAAATTAATTATTACTGCAGCTATATGTGGTGCTGAGGTTACAAAGGAAAACAATCCAAATGTACCTTATACAGTAGAGGAGATAGGAAGGGAAGCAGAAGCTGCTTATAAAGCAGGAGCAAGTATTATACATCTTCATGTAAGGGAAGATGATGGAACTCCTACTCAAGATAAGGAAAGATTTAGAGTTTGTATGGAAGAGATAAAAAAGAGATGCCCTGATGTAATAATACAACCTTCCACTGGAGGAGCAGTGGGAATGTCTGATGAGGAAAGATTGCAACCTGTAGAACTTCTTCCTGAAATGGCTACATTAGACTGTGGAACTTTAAATTTTGGTGGAGATGAAATATTTGTTAATACTGAAAACACCATAAAGAATTTTGCTAAAGTAATGAATGAAAAAAATGTTAAACCAGAAATAGAAGTATTTGATAAAGGTATGATAGATTATGCTATTAGATATGCTAAAGAAGGTTACATACTGGAGCCTATGCATTTTGACTTTGTGTTAGGAGTACAAATGGCAGCAACAGGAAGGGACTTAGCTTTTATGGTGGATAGTATACCTGCTGGCTCTACATGGACTGTAGCTGGGGTTGGAAGATATGAGATGCCAATGGCAGCTATGGGCATAGCCATGGGAGGACATGTCCGTGTTGGATTTGAGGATAATGTTTATCTATCTAAAGGGGTTTTAGCTAAATCCAATGGAGAGTTGGTAGAAAAAGTAGTTAGAATAGCAAAAGAATTAGGTAGAGAAATAGCAACTCCTGACGAAGCAAGAGAAATATTAGGACTTAAAAAGAAATAAAAGTAGATTATATAGAAGATTGATTAAAAAAAATCAATCTTCTATTATTTTTTACATAAATTTTTGACATCTAGAAGGATTTTAAGTTTTTATGTAGAATAATTTTACCAAGGAGGGGAAATATATGATTATTTGTGGCTTAAAATCCTTAATTGTCAGATGTCAATTTTGTGGTAGAATAAGGACATATGAAGTAAATTTATTTCAAGCTATGAAAAAGAGTGGTATTAAATATACATGTGAATGTGGAGCAAATAATGTATATATTAGTAGAGAAAATAATAAAGATATAAGGATAGAATTGAATTGTTTTAATTGCAGTGATAAGCATATATATCATATAGGGCTTATGGATATATTGAGGAATAACAACATACATTGTTATCAAGGTTCTCAAATATGCTTTATAGGAGATAAAGAATCTGCTAAAAAAATATTGTTGGAAAAACAAGATTTATGTAAAGATTGTTTTAGTAATTTTGAAGTTTTAGGAAAGGCATTGAAGCAAGTATATTTTTTGGATAAGCACAATAGAATAAATTGCAATTGTGGAAATTCAAATATAAGTATAGAAATTTTTTCAGATAGAATTGAGTTAAAATGTAAAAATTGCAATAGCATAAATATTATATTTGCAGAAACAGATGAGGACTTGAGTATTCTGTTAAGAAGGGATAAAATAGAACTTAGAGAGCATAACATTACCTGTCTAGACTCTATAAATGAAAAGAACAGAAATATTAAGAAACAGGGCAGGTAATAAATAAGTATATGCAAGTATTAATAAAAGGAGGCTTATAAATGTTAGTTACTGGTAAAGAGATATTAGAAGATGCTCATAAGAATAATTATGCAGTAGGAGCATTTAATGTAAATAATATGGAAATAGTTCAAGCTATAATAGAAGCAGCAGAGGAAACTAATTCCCCTGTAATTCTTCAAGCTAGTCAAGGAGGATTAAAATATGCAGGGATTGAATACATAGCAGCACTGGGCAAAGTAGCAGCACGAAATGCGAAAGTTCCAGTAGCTCTTCATCTAGATCATGGTACGGATTTTGATCAAGTGATGCTGTGTATAAGACATGGATTTACTTCTGTAATGATAGATGGTTCTAGATTTGAATTTGAAGAAAATGTTGCAATAACTAAAAAAGTAGTAGAAGTGGCTCATGCTGTTGGAGTATCTGTAGAGGCAGAATTAGGTAAAATTGGCGGAACGGAGGACAATGTTACTGTTGATGAAAGGGAAGCAACCTTTACAGATCCAGAAGAAGCTAAAAAATTTGTAGAGGAAACCAATGTAGACTCATTGGCTATAGCAGTGGGAACAGCTCATGGATTATACAAAGGGGAACCAAAACTGGACTTTGATAGGATAAAAGAAATTAAGGAAATAACAAATATTCCATTGGTATTACATGGCTCCAGTGGAGTACCAGATGAAAGCATTAAAAAAGCTGTATCCCTTGGAATAAATAAGATAAATATTGACACTGATTTAAGGGTAGCTTTTACCAATGCTATTAAAGACTTTTTAGAGAAAAACCCAGATAATATTGATCCAAGAAAAATACTAGGACCAGCTAGAGAAGCTATGAAGGAAGCAGTAGTAGAGAAGATGAAGTTGTTTGGTTCAGCAGGAAGAGCTTAGAACTTAGAGGCGACCGTCTAGGTCGCCTATTCCATTGAGAAAGGAGATTGATATATTGAAACTATTCATTGATACAGCAAATATTGATGAAATAAAGGAAATAAACCAATGGGGAGTTATATGTGGTGTAACTACTAATCCATCACTGATAGCCAAAGAAGGTAGAGACTTTAAAGAAGTGTTGAAGGAAATAACAGGTATAGTAGATGGACCTATAAGTGCAGAAGTTATATCTTTAAAATGGGAAGGAATGTTAGAAGAAGCTAGAGCATTAGCAAGTATTCATCCTAATATAGTTATAAAAATTCCTATGACTAAAGATGGCTTAAAAGCTGTTAAGATACTGTCAAAGGAAGGAATAAAAACCAATGTAACTTTGATATTTTCACCAAATCAAGCTCTATTAGCTGCTAGAGCAGGGGCTGATTATGTGAGCCCATTTATAGGGAGATTAGATGATATAGGAAATGAGGGCATATATGTAGTTAAGGATATTGTAGATATATTTACTTTACATGGTATAAATACTAATGTAATTGCTGCCAGTATAAGACATCCTGTTCATGTAATAGAGGCAGCCAAAGCAGGGGCTCATATAGCCACTATACCCTATAATGTATTTGTTCAAATGTTATCCCATCCATTGACAGATATAGGTATTGATAAATTTTTGAAGGATTGGGAAGAATTGAATAAATAAAAGTGTTCATGTTATAATTTACAAATGAAGGAGAGATACTATGGATAGAGACTTAGCTTTGTCATTAGTGAGAGTAACAGAAATTGCTGCGTTAGCTTCAGGTAGATATATGGGTAGAGGTGATGCAGTAGGAGCAGATCAAGCAGCAGTAGACGGTATGAGGTCTGCATTTGCTTTAGTCAATACTAAAGGTAGAGTAGTTATAGGAGAAGGAGAACTAGACGAAGCTCCTATGTTATATATTGGAGAAGAGATAGGTAGAGGAATGAATGTGGAAGCAGATATAGCAGTGGATCCTTTAGATGGCACTGAATTGGTAGCAAAGGGACTTCCCAATGCTATTTCAGTTATAGCTATGGCACCTAAAGGATGCCTTTTAAACGCTCCTGACACTTATATGAAAAAAATAGCTGTAGGACCTAAAGCAGCAGGAAAAATAGACATAGATGCACCAATTGAACAAAATCTTAAAAATGTAGCCAATGCACTTAATAAAAACATATCAGATTTAACAGTTATAATACAGGATAGAGAAAGACATAAAGGTATTATAGAGGAAGTTAGAAGAGTAGGAGCAAGGATTAAAATGTTTGGCGAGGGAGATGTGGCTGCAGCCATTGCTACAGCTTTTGAGGATACAGGAGTAGATATATTGATGGGAATAGGTGGAGCTCCAGAAGGAGTTATTGCAGCAGCAGCTTTAAAATGTATGGGTGGAGATTTTCAAGGAAGACTATACCCTATGAGTGAAAAGGAAAGAATAAGATGTGCCGATATGGGATGGACAGAGGAAAAATTGGATAAACTACTTACAATGGATGATTTAGCTAAAGGAAATGATATATTCTTTGCAGCTACTGGCATATCCGATGGAGATCTTTTAAAGGGTGTAGTATATTATGGCGATAATTTAGCAAAGACTCATTCTGTGGTTATGAGATCTAAAACAGGAACTATAAGATTTATAGAAGCTAGACATAAATTAGATAAAAATGATATACTAAGAAAGTTATTAAAAAAGCATAGTTAAATGTGTGATACTAATTGACATATAAATTCCCAATAGCATATACTATATACAATAAATATTAATTATGGAGGGATTTATATGGATAGAAATTTAGCATTAAATTTAGTTCGGGTGACAGAGGCTGCAGCTTTACAATCCGCTCGTTATCTTGGACGAGGGGATAAAAACATGGCAGATCAAGCAGCAGTGAATGGTATGAGAAGAATGTTTGACACTTTGACCATTGATGGAGTAGTGGTTATAGGTGAAGGAGAAATGGATGAAGCACCTATGTTATATATTGGAGAACAAATTGGGAAAGCAACAGAAAATTCCATAAAAGTAGATATAGCAGTAGATCCTTTAGATGGAACTAATGCTGTAGCGAAAGGATTACCCAATGCTATTTCTGTCGTAGCAGTAGCACCTAGAGGTTGCCTTCTACATGCACCAGATATGTATATGAATAAGATTGCAGTAGGACCTAAGGCTAAAGGAAAAGTGAGCTTGGATTTATCTGTGGAAGAAAATCTACATAATCTTTCAGAGGCATTGAATAAGCCCATATCTGATATTACTGTAACTATGCTAGATAGACCGAGACACGAAGAATTGATTCGTGAAGTAAGAAGAGTTGGGGCAAGAATTAAATTATTTCAAGATGGTGATGTAGCAGCAGCTATAGCCACTTGTTTCGAAGATTTAGGAGTGGATATGCTTTTGGGAATAGGTGGAGCTCCAGAAGGGGTATTGGCAGCAGCAGCTTTAAAATGTATGGAAGGGGAGTTCCAAGGAAGGCTATACCCTATGAATGATGAGGAAAAAATTAGATGTAAGGATATGGGGCTTAATGATATAAAAAGAATATTAACCATAGACGATTTGGCTAAAGGAAATGAAATATTGTTTGCTGCCACAGGAATTTCCAATGGGGAGCTTTTAAAAGGAGTAGTATATTATGAAAACAATAGGGCAAAAACTAGTTCTGTTGTAATGAGAGCAGAAACAGGTACCATTAGATTTATAGAGGCTATACATAGATTGGATAAAAAACCTGAGTATGCAAAATAATAAGATTTGACTATTTAATACTATAATGATATTATTTTATTTAAATTACTAATCCGCTTAAGCCTATCTTTAAATACCATACCTATAATAAGGAAATAAAAACATAAGATAAATTTTAATTTTTTGGAGGTGACAATATTTGGACCCGAGTATTTTAGAAAACAAGAAATTAGCTGATCTAAGAGTTATTGCTAAGACCTTAGGGATAAAATCAATTACTAAATATAGAAAAAAAGAATTAATAGATTTGATTTTACAAGAAGCTAAAAGAGGAGAAAAAGAGGATGTAGAAGTTAATGAACAGAATAATCAAACGATAGATATTGAAGATATAGATATGGATAAATTACCTGAAAAGGTAAGCGAAGAAATTGAACAGATGGATAATATAAATGGTGCTGAAGGGATTTTAGATGTTCATCAAGATGGATATGGTTTCTTAAGATGTGATAATTATTTATCAGGAGATAATGACATCTATGTATCCCCTTCCCAGATACGTAGGTTTAGGCTTAAGACAGGAGATAAGGTATTTGGTATAACTAGGGAGCCTAAATCTGGTGAAAAGTATAGAGCTCTTCTTTATGTGAAAAAAGTAAACGATCTTGATCCAGAAACTTGTGTTGATAGACCAGATTTTGATAGTTTAACTCCTATATATCCTCGGGAGAGGATAAAACTAGAGACAGTTCCTACAAATCTTTCAACTAGAATTATTGATTTAATAGCACCGATTGGTAAAGGACAGAGGGGAATGATAGTGTCCCCACCTAAAGCGGGCAAAACCACTCTTCTTAAAAATATTGCCAATGCTATATCCGAAAATCATCCAGAGATTGAGATAATAGTGCTTTTGATAGATGAAAGACCTGAAGAGGTAACGGATATGCAAAGATCTGTAAAAGGTGATGTGGTTTATTCTACATTTGATGAACTTCCTATTCATCATACTAAGGTAGCTGAGATAGTACTAGAAAGAGCTAAAAGGTTAGTGGAACATGGAAAGGATGTTGTGGTGCTTTTAGATAGTATTACTCGTCTAGCTAGAGCTTATAATTTGACTATTCCTGCCACAGGGAGAACTTTATCTGGTGGTTTAGATCCAGGTGCCCTTCATAGACCTAAAAGATTCTTTGGTGCAGCTAGAAATTTAGAAGAGGGAGGAAGCCTTACTATTTTGGCTACAGCTTTAGTGGAAACTGGTAGTAGAATGGACGAAGTTATATTTGAAGAATTTAAGGGTACAGGAAATATGGAAATTCATTTGGATAGGAAATTATCGGAAAAAAGGATATTCCCTGCTGTGGACATAAATCGTTCAGGAACTAGAAAGGAAGAGCTACTCCTTACTCAAAAAGAATTAGAAACTATTTGGAGTATAAGAAAAGCACTAAGTAATGCACCTACTCAAGAGGTAACAGAAATTTTAATTGAAAATTTAATGAGAACCAAAAACAACCAAATTTTCATAGAAGAAATGAGAGATAAAATTTGGATTTAGTTGAAAAAATTTTTGCTTTATGCTATAATTAGTTAGTCAAAATATGTATATTAGTGTATTTTATATATTTGTAGTAAAGAGAGGTGAAAGAAATGAAAAAAGGAATTCATCCAGAATATTATGAAGCTGTAGTGCATTGTGCGTGTGGAAATACTTTTACAACAGGTTCAACTAAGAAGGAATTAAGGGTAGAAATATGCTCTAAATGTCATCCATTTTTTACAGGACGTCAAAAATTTGCTGAACGTGGTGGTCGTGTAGAAAAATTCAAGAAGAAATATGGTATTGAAGACTAATTTCTTTATAAAATTAGGTTAGTTGCGAAAGGGGCATCTAACCTTTATTTTTGTGTGGGATAGAATCTCACTATCCTAGAAAGGGGTTTTAAATATGAAAATAAAGGATATAAAAAGGGTCCCCAAACATATAACTACCATTGGTGGGCAAGCTTTAATTGAAGGAATATTGATGCGTGGACCAGAGGATGTAGCCATTGCAGTAAGACAAGAAAATGGCGAGATAGTGCTTAAAAAGGAAAAGTTAAATACATTAGGGATGAGGTATAAGTTTTTTAGACTTCCTTTTATAAGGGGAATAGTAAGTTTAATTGAATCATTGATATTTGGAATTGAAGCCTTAATGTATTCTGCTGAGTTTTTTGACGAGTCCTTTGAAGAGGAAGAAAAAAAGAAAGATGCAGAAATAGTTTTCACTTTGTTAATTGCATTGATTTTAACTATTGTATTATTTGTACTTTTACCTAGTTTAATTACCAATATATTTAGTAAAACTGTTAAATCCTCTTTTGCAATGAATTTGTTAGAGGGATTGGTTCGCATAGGTATATTTCTCATATATGTAATAAGTGTATCTAAAATGGAAGATGTAGGTAGAGTATTTGAATACCATGGAGCTGAACATAAAACCATCCATTGTTATGAAAATGGAGAAGAGCTAACAGTAGAAAATGTAAAAAAATATCCTACCCTTCATCCTAGATGTGGCACTAGTTTTTTGTTTATGGTAATGATAGTTAGTATATTTGTGTTTTCATTTTTTGGATGGCCTAATCCTTTAAAGAGGATTTTAATTAGAATACTCATGTTACCTGTAGTTGCAGGTATTTCCTATGAAATAAACAGATTAATTGGAAAGAGTAATTCTAAGTTAGCTTATTATATATCCTATCCTGGTCTTATATTACAAAAGATAGCCACTACTAAGGAACCTGATGAAGTGCAAATTGAAGTAGCCATTGAAGCATTGAAGGCAGTGCTTACGGAGAACAAGGAAGATGACTTATGGACATAAATAGTCTATTGAAAAAAGGGGTAAATATAATAGGAGAAATGGAATATGGAAATCCCCATCTAGAAGCTGTATTGGTACTTGCTAAACTGTTAAAAGTTGATAAAGTTTATATATATATCCATGGAGAAAAGGAAGTTGAACCTGAAATTGAACAGGAATTTATAAAATTGATGGAAAAAAGGGCCACAGGATATCCTATTCAATATATACTTAATGAAAAGGAATTTATGGGGCTGGATTTTTATATAGAGGAAGGGGTTTTAATTCCTAGACCAGATACAGAAATTTTAGTGGAATACCTCCTTACATTTATTGATGAAAAATATGATAAAAGGCCTATAAATTTACTGGATTTAGGCTTTGGAAGTGGTGCTATAGCACTTTCTGTGGCATATTATCGCAAAAATGTAAATGTATATGGAGTAGATGTAGGGGATATTCCAATGAAAGTAGCTTGTATAAATAAAGATAGATTTAATCTTAACAATGTGAAATTGTATAAAGGAGATTTGTTTCATGGAATAGAGGGATTGGGAATGGAAGGAAAATTTCATATAATTGCTTCCAATCCTCCATATATTTCTGATGAAGAAATAAAAAAGCTGCAAAGGGAAGTAAAAGAATATGAACCTATAGAAGCCCTATCTGGAGGAGAAGATGGACTGGATTATTTTAGAAAGATAATTCCAAAATCAAAGGATTATCTATGTCCCCAAGGCTTATTGATACTTGAAATAGGGTACAATCAAGAAAAAGCAGTAAAGGATATGTTTGTTAAAGAAGAATTTAAGGATATTGAGATATTGAAGGATTTACAAGGATTAGATAGGGTAGTATTAGGGACTAAATAGTAGAGGAGGGGACCCCTTGTGAAACTATTGTTTAAACTTTTTATCACTTTTTTTAAAATTGGTGCGTTCACCATTGGTGGTGGATATGCAATGCTCCCCCTTATACAGGATGAAGTAGTGGAAAAAAATAATTGGTTAGATCCAGAGGAGTTTATGGATATATTGGCAGTTGCAGAAGTTACTCCTGGACCAGTGGCAGTTAATACTAGCACTTATGTAGGTTATAAGCTTTGTGGAATAAAAGGAGCTATAATTTCCACATTGGGTACAGTTTTACCTTCTTTTACAATTATATTACTCATAGTCAAATTCTTTTGGCAATATAGAGAAAACCCCATAATAGATAAGATGTTTTTAGGGATAAGACCTGCAGTAGCTGCTTTGATATTTTCTGCAGTATATAAATTAGGGAAAAGTACTAAGTTGGATATATATAAATTGATAATAGCTGCTATTACAGTTTTAGCCATAGTGGTATTTGATATAAGTCCTATAATTGTAATATTGGTATCAGCCATTGGTGCTATTTTTTACTTTAACCATAAGGAGAAAAACATATGAATAATATATTAAAATTATTTTTATCATTTTTCAAAATTGGTGCTTTTACATTTGGTGGCGGGTATGCAATGCTACCATTGATAAAAAAAGAAATAATAGAGGTTCATGGATGGTTTACAGTAAAAGAATTTATAGATATATTAGCAATAGTGGAGATGACTCCAGGACCAGTAGCTGTAAATTCTGCTACTTTTGTAGGATATAAGGTGGCAGGAGTATTAGGATCAATTGCAGCTACAGTGGGAGTGGTGCTACCATCAGTTATTATAATTCTTATAATAGCTCATTTCTTATCAAAATTTAGAAAATCTCCATATGTGGATTATGCTTTTAGAGGAATAAGACCAGTAGTATTAGGTTTGGTAACTGCTGCAGCTTTAACTGTGTTTAGAGATGCTATAATAGATATAAAAGGATTAATTATAGGAATTGTAATATTTTGTTTAGTTTCATTTAAAAATTTGCATCCTATTATTGCAATAGTTGCTGCTGGTATAGTGGGTATGATAATATATTAATTATTAGACGATGAAAGGAGGCATATGGATGTTAGAAAAATTATCTTTTTTAGAAAATAAATATAAGGAATTAAGTCTTAAGATAATAAATCCCAAAATAATAGAAAATACAGAAGAATGGCAGAGATTGGTAAAAGAACATGCAGAAATAGAACCTATAGTATTTAAGTATAGAGAATATACAAAGGCACAAAAGATCCTTAAAGAGGATAAGGAGATGCTACAGGAAACTGCAGATGATGAGATGAAAGAACTTTTAAAAAATGAAATATCAGAATTAGAAGAAACTACATTAAAATTAGAAGAAGAACTTAAGGTACTCCTTATACCTAAAGATCCAAATGATGAGAAGAATGTTATAGTTGAAATACGAGCTGGTGCAGGAGGAGATGAAGCAGGATTATTTGCAGGAGATTTATTTAGAATGTATAGCATGTATGCAGAAAAACGAGGTTGGAAAATAGAGATTATGAGTAGTAATGAACAGGAAGTGGGAGGATTTAAAGAAGTTATATTTATGATAAAGGGTAAAGGTGCTTATAGTAGATTAAAATATGAATCAGGAGTTCATAGGGTTCAAAGAGTGCCTACTACTGAATCTGGAGGTAGAATTCACACTTCTACAGCTACAGTAGCAGTATTGCCTGAAGCAGAAGATATAGACATAGAGATAAATCCTAATGATTTAAGGATAGATGTATTCCGTTCCTCAGGAAAAGGTGGGCAGCATGTAAATACCACTGACTCTGCTGTAAGGATAACTCATATTCCTACAGGGATAGTGGTATCTTGCCAAGACGAAAAATCACAACATAAAAATAAGGATAAGGCAATGAAGATATTAAAAACTAGATTATATGACAAAGTATTAAGTGAACAACATGATGAAATAGCCGAGGCAAGAAGATCTCAAGTAGGAACTGGAGATAGATCTGAAAGAATTAGAACTTATAATTTCCCTCAAGGGAGAGTTACAGATCACAGAATTAATAAAACAATTCATAGATTGGAAAATTTCTTAGACGGAGATTTGGATGAAATAATAGACGCTTTAATAACTGTTGATCAAGCTGAAAAACTAAAACAAGTAGGTTAATATAAAAGGCAAGGATAATTTCCTTGTCTTATTTCATGCTAGTTCTTATATCTTCACCCTTGGAATAATAATAAATTAGAAAGGGTGAGGATATGAAAGAGATAGGAATTATAACAATGTGTGGAATTATTGTAGGCATGGTAGGAACAGGTATAGGAGGTTTAATCTCTGTATTTATAAAGGAAAGCCATAGAGTATTAAGTTTTTTATTAGGATTAACTGGTGGATTCATGTTATTTATAGTAACATTTCATCTACTGCCTGAATCATTTATTTTAGGAGGATTGTATTTTAGCATATTGGGAATAGCGTTAGGTATAGGGCTTATAATATTGGTTGAAAATAATATAAATAGGTTATTTAAAAGCCCTAATATGAAATCTAGTTTTATTTTAGCTATAAGTATAGCGGTTCATAATTTTCCAGAAGGACTAGCATTAGGTTCTAGTTTTCTAACTATGTCAGATTTAGCACCAATGCTTTCCGTTGCAATGCTTTTACATAATATACCAGAAGGATTAGCACTAGCTATTCCTCTTAAGATAAACAAAGTTACTCCTAATAAACTTATGCTATATACCATGCTTATTGGAATTCCTACAGGGATAGGAGCTTTTATAGGGGCTTGGGTGGGAATGTTTTCCAATATGCTTATTTCTATTTGTTTAGCTTTTGCAGGAGGTACTATGCTTTATATAATATGTGATGAAATAATACCCAATGCAAAAAGTTATCACAAGGGGAGAGGTTCCTCTATAGGATTTGTATTGGGGTTTATTGTGGGAATGATATTATATTTTTAAAAACAGTCAAAGTAATGTATAATAATAAGGAGAAAATAAAAGTAGAAAAGAAGGATAATTATGGACAAGATAGAAACTATTATAATCAAAGTAAATAAACAGAATCCAGAAAAAGCTTTAATAAAAAAAGGAGCTGATATAATTAAATCTGGTGGTTTAGTGGCCTTTCCAACGGAGACTGTATATGGATTAGGAGCCAATGGATTAGATGAAAAAGCAGTTAAAAAAATATTTATAGCAAAAGGACGACCTCAGGATAATCCTTTGATACTTCATGTAGCAGAAAAAGATCAAGTGTCTCCATTGGTAGAATTTATTTCCAAAGAAGCTGAAGAATTGATGGAAAAATTTTGGCCAGGACCACTAACTTTATTGTTTAAAAGAAGTAAATTGGTTCCTGATTGTATTACTGCAGGATTGGATACAGTGGCTATAAGGATGCCCAATCACCCAGTAGCTTTAGCATTAATTAAAGCTAGTGATGTGCCTATAGCTGCTCCTAGTGCTAATACTTCTGGAAAGCCTAGTCCTACATTAGCAAGTCATGTGAAAGAGGATTTATATGGGAAAATCCATATGATAATAGATGGAGGAAAAACAGGCATAGGAGTAGAATCTACAGTACTAGATATGTCAGGAGATAAACCTTTAATACTTAGACCAGGTGGGGTAACATTAGAACAATTGAGAGAGATACTTCCTTATGTAGAGGAGGATTTAAGTATTATAAAGGATGATGAAAATATTGTGCCTAAATCTCCAGGACAAAAATATAAACATTATGCACCAAAGGGAGAAATGTACTTATTTATAGGCAATTTAGATAATATAGTTAATGCAATAGATGAATATGCCAATAAATATATAGAATTAGGGAAAAAAGTAGGAATTATGGCTACAGACGAAACTAAATCTAAGTATAATAAAGGTATTATATTGTCTTTAGGCACTAGAAAGAACAAAGAGGCTATAGCTAGAAATTTATTTAGTACCTTGAGGAAATTTGATGAAAAAGGGGTGGATATAATATTAGCAGAAGGTGTAGACTCTCAAGGGATAGGTAAGGCTATTATGAATAGGATGAAAAAAGCTGCTGGGGGAAATATTATAAGGGTATGAGGAGAGAGATATGAATATACTTTTTGTTTGTACTGGTAATACATGTAGAAGTCCAATGGCTCAAGGTCTATTGGATGATATGGCTAAGAAAAAAGGCTTAAATTTAGAGGTAAAATCAGCAGGAATATTTACATTAGATGGTCAAAGAGCCTCAGAGGAAGCTGTAGAGGTATTAAAAGAAGAAGGTATAGATATAAGTAATCATAAAGCTAATATAATTTATGAAGATTTGGTTGAAGATGCAGATTTAATTCTTACTATGACTAAATCTCATAAGGAAACACTGCTTTCTAAATATGATTTTTTAAAAGGAAAGGTATTTACATTGAAGGAATATGCCTATGGAATAGAAGAGGATGTATTAGATCCCTTTGGGAAAAGTGTAGATGTATATAGAAAGACCAAGGAGGATATTAAAAAGGCATTAGAAGAAATAATAAAAAAGGGAGGATTTACCAATGAAAATAGGCATAAGTAGTGATCATGGGGGTTATGAACTTAAAGAGTATATAAAGGAATATTTGGATAAAAAAAACATTGAGTATATAGATTATGGCACTAATTCTCTAGATTCAGTTGATTATCCTGATTATGGTCTTAAATTAGCTAAAGGAGTAGTATCAGGAGAAGTAGATAGAGGTATAGCCATATGTGGCACTGGAATAGGAATATCTATCACATGTAATAAAGTAGCTGGAATTAGATGTGCTTTATGTAGCGATACTTACTCAGCAAGAATGAGCAGAGAACATAATGATGCAAACATTTTAGCATTAGGCGGAAGAGTTATAGGAAAGGATTTAGCCCTTGAAATAGTGTCCACTTGGCTAAAGGCAGAATTTCAAGGGGGAAGGCATGAAAGAAGAATAAATAAAATTTCTAATATAGAATCTTAATTTATGATATAATCACACAGGATGTAGAAACAATTGAAATAGAATAATCTTTGGGTATATCCCGTATTTCTAATAGGAAAGGAGTCTTATACATGGGGAAAGTTATAGTTTTAGATCATCCACTAATTAAACATAAACTTACATTTATTAGGGACAAGAATACAGGTTCTAAAGAATTTAGAGAGTTGGTAAAAGAAGTGTCCATGCTAATGGCATATGAAGTGACTAGAGATTTACCGCTGGAGGAAATAGAAATAGAAACTCCTATAACTACCACAAAAGGACAGATAATTTCAGGAAAGAAATTAGGACTAATACCTATATTAAGAGCTGGATTAGGCATGGTAGATGGAATGCTTAGTATACTTCCTGCTGCTAAAGTTGGTCATATAGGACTATACAGAGATCCAGAAACATTAAAGCCAGTAGAATATTACTGTAAACTACCCTATGATATTGAAGAAAGGGAATTAATATTATTAGATCCAATGTTAGCCACAGGAGGTTCAGCAACAGCAGCTATAGATTTTTTGAAGGAAAAAGGTTGTAATTCTATAAAACTAGTTTGTTTAATTGCAGCTCCGGAAGGAATAGATGCAGTACAAAAAGCTCACCCAGATGTAGATATATATGTTGCAAGTATAGATGAAAAATTAAATGAAGATGCTTATATAGTTCCAGGCTTAGGAGATGCAGGAGACAGATTATTTGGAACTAAATAGATTAGGGCGGCTATAGGTCGCTCTATTTTTAGTATTCATAAATTATTGACTTATTCGCTATTCTAATATAAAATTTTATAAGAATACTATAAAAGGAGCGAAATAGAATGGAGTATATTATTATGCCATTTATTATATCATTAGCTTTATCATTATCCATGACTCCAGTAGTCAAAAAAATAGCAGTAAAACTTGGTGCAATGGATGTTCCTAAAGATGAAAGAAGAGTACATAAAAAGCCTATGCCTTTAATGGGAGGCTTAGCTATATATATATCGGTTATTATCACTTCGCTGATATTCCTTCCCTTAAATAAGACTCTCATCTCTATTTTAATTGGAGGAAGTATTATATGTGTTTCAGGAATAATAGATGATATAAAGGATTTAAGTCCTAAGATGAAATTGGTATTTCAAATAGTGGCAGCTATTGTATTGATTATTGGAGATGTTAAAATAGATGCAATAACTAATCCATTCACCAAAACTACTAAATTGATAGAACTAGGTGTTTTTTCCATACCCATAACTATATTTTGGGTAGTAGGAATTACCAACACATTAAATTTAATAGATGGATTAGATGGATTAGCTGCAGGAGTAGCTATGATAGCTAGTTTATCCTTTTTGTTTGTAGCTGGAAAGTTTAATTATGTACCGGTAATGATAATTTCTTCCATAATAGCTGGCAGTTGTTTAGGATTTTTACCTTATAATTTTAACCCAGCTAGTATATTTATGGGTGATACAGGGGCATTGTTTTTAGGATTTATGTTGGCAAGTTTATCTATAGAAGGAGTTATGAAATCGGTAGCTACCATTGCAGTAGTAGTTCCTATTATAATTTTAGGAGTTCCTATATTTGATACTACCTTTGCCATATTTAGAAGATTATTAAATGGTAAATCAATAGCAGAAGCAGACAAGGGGCATCTTCATCATAGACTGCTTAAAATGGGATATTCTCAGAAAAAAACTGTGCTTATATTATATGGAATTAGTGCCATATTTGGAATATGTGCAGGATTAATAGCTAAGACCAATAGTAAAAGGGCTGTTATAATGTCCATAGTAGTGTTTATTATAACAATATTATTAGCAGGAAAAATGGGACTTTATAATTCTAAAAAGGAGGAATAAGATGAGCAATATTAAAGTATTGACTGTATTTGGGACAAGACCTGAAGGAATTAAGATGGCTCCTATAATAAAAGTAATGGAGAAAACTGAAGGGATTGAAAATATCATATGTATAACAGCTCAACACAGAGAGATGTTAGATCAAGTGTTAAATATATTTGATATAGAGCCAGATTATGATTTAAATATATTTAAACCAGGACAAACTTTAACGGAAATAACGACAAGAGCATTGGAAGGATTAGAAAGGGTAATAATAGAAACAAATCCTGATGTATTACTGGTTCAAGGAGATACCACTACGGTGTTTTCTGGAGCTTTGGCAGCTTTTTATCAAAAGGTAAAAATAGGGCATGTGGAAGCAGGACTTCGATCAGGAAATCTATATTCCCCCTACCCTGAAGAAGCTAATAGAAGACTTACAGGTGTTCTAACTGATTTTCATTTCGCACCTACAGAGAACAATAGACAAAATTTATTAAGGGAAGGTTATCCTGATGATAGGATATTTATCACAGGAAATACTGTTATAGATGCCCTTAACTATGTAGTAAAAGAGGACTATGAATTTAAAGATTCAAAATTAAACAGTATAGATTATAAAAATAAAAGGGTGATACTTTTAACCTCCCATAGAAGGGAAAATATTGGAAAGCCTATGGAAGATATATTTTCTGCTGTAAGGGATATAGTTAACAAATATTCTGATGTGGAATTGATATTTCCCATTCATTTAAATCCTAAAGTTAGAGATATAGCACATAGAGTATTTGATAATCAAGAGAGAGTACATATAATAGAACCCTTGGACTATGAACCGTTTACAAACCTAATGGCTAGATCCTATTTAGTAGTTACAGATTCAGGAGGACTTCAAGAGGAAGCCCCTAGCTTAGGAAAACCAGTACTGGTAATAAGGGAAGAGACTGAAAGACCTGAGGGAATAGAAGCAGGTACTGCAAAATTAGTAGGTACTCAATATGATAATGTTTATAGGGAATTAGATATTTTATTATCCAATGAAGAAGAATACCATAAAATGGCTAATGCAGTAAATCCCTATGGAGATGGGAAAGCATCAGAGAGAATTGTAGATATAATATCCCAAAATTATAAGTATAGTAAATAAAATTAAAATTATGCTTAAAATGCAACAGGCATAAAAAATATTTGCAATATTGTATGTTATTATATATATTTATATTTATGTATGTTTTTATAATATGTTATTGTATTTATATTACATTGTAGGAGTGTTTAATTTGAGCAAGAAGAAAAACAAAAATATGTACAAAAATTTAGTTTTTATAACTCAAGTAGGTTTATCTATTATAGCTCCTATATTATTGGGTGTTTATTTAGGTGATTTATTGGATAAGAAGCTTAATAAGGATATGATATTTAAATTGATATTTATACTTATAGGTGCAGGAGCTGGTTTTTTAAATTTATTTAAGCTTATAGATAAAAAGTAATATCACAGGAAGTGAGATGATGTTTAACGACGAAAATATAGTAGATACTATAATAAAACGAACTATTATACTAAGTTTTATAATTATTGGAATAATAATTATTGGAATAAAGAATCCAGAGCCCTTTGTATTAGGATATATATTTGGAGTAAGTGTTAATATACTAACCTTTAAACTTATGGAAAAATCTATAGAAAAAGCTGTAACTATGGAACCATCAAAGGCATATGGATATTCAGTAAAACAATATATGATAAGATATCTTATATATGCAATAGTTTTAACTGTAGGTGTATTGGCTGATTATTTAAGTATTTTGACAATAGTTTTAGGGCTTTTTATGATAAAAATTGTTATTTTGTCTATGGCAGTTGTTGATCAACTTAAAAATAAATTTAAATAATGCTTAATCACTTTTAAGAAATTTGTTATAATATTAATTATGGGAATTTGAAAGGAGGTTGAGAAAAATTTGACAATTGAGTTTGTAGTAAATATGTTTGGGAAAACATTTGTCATACCAGAAACTGTTGTAAATGTATGGCTCATAGTTATTGTATTATTTATATTTGCTTTAATTGTAAATAGTAAAGTGAAAAAATTAAAGGTAGATGAAAAGCCTTCAAATTTCTTAAATGTGATTGAGATGTATGTAGAGATTATAAACAATTTAGTTAAAGATACTATGGGTAAGAAGCATATAAAAAGTTTTGGACCCTATATATTTACCCTCATGACATTTTTGTTATTTGCTAATTTAATTGGTTTAATAGGTTTTACACCACCAACATCAGATTATAGTGTAACCCTTACATTGGCTTTAATAACATTTACATTAACCCAATTCTTTGGGCTTAAGAACAATGGTTTTGTAGGGTATTTAAAAGGATTTACTGAACCTATAGCTCTTTTAACACCACTTAATGTTATAGGTGAAATAGCTAATCCTGTATCTCTATCTTTCCGTTTGTTTGGAAATGTAATGGCTGGAACACTACTTATGACATTAATTTATAATGCAGTAGGATTTTTTGCACCATTAGTTGCACCACTACCTCATGCTTATTTTGATATATTTTCAGGTGTATTACAAAGTTTTATATTCACCATGTTAACCATGGTGTTTATAGGTGGAAATTTAGATTAATCTTTTAAAATTTGGAAGGAGGAAATAAAATGTTACAAGGAATAACTAGTGAAGCTTTTATATTAGGATGTTCAGCAATAGGAGCAGGTCTTGCTATGATAGCAGGTATAGGACCTGGAATTGGGCAAGGTCATGCAGCAGGTAGAGGAGCAGAAGCAGTAGGAAGACAACCAGAAGCACAAGCTGATATTGTTAGGACTATGCTTTTAGGTCAGGCAGTAGCAGAGACAACTGGTATATATGGCTTAATAATAGCTATAATACTACTATTTGTTAGACCACTATTAACAGCATATTTAAATCTAGGATTATAATTACATCCAAGGGGCCCTCAGGGCTCCTAATTTAAAAAAGCCTTATGAAAAGGAGGTTTCATAATGGATATACAAGTAAGAGTCATACCAGATTTCGTTTCTATGATCTTAGTCCTGTTAGCATTCTTAGTGCTATTACTTATACTTGGGAAATTATTATATAAACCAGTTTCAGAAGCATTGGAAAAAAGACGTGAAAATATACAAAAAAATATAGATGATGCAAAAGCCTCTAAGGAAGAAGCATTAGCTTTAAAAAAAGAATATGAAACTAAAATACTAGAAGCTAAGAAGGAATCTCAAGAGATAATAGAGCAAGGCAGAAAACGAGGAGAAGAAGTTAGAGAAAGCATTATAATTGAAGCAAAAGAAGAAGCAAATAATATAATAGAGAAGGCAAAAAAGGAAATACAAGTAGAAAAAGAAAAAGCTATTTTGGATGTACAGATGAAGGCAGGAGATATGGCAGTTTTAATTGCATCAAAAGTAATAAAAGAGAATATAGATATGGCAAAACAACAGGATTTAATAAACAAATTTGTAGATGAGGTAGGTACAAAAGAATGGCAAAATTAATAAGTAATAGATATGCCTATGCTCTATTTGAAGCTGGTTTGGAATTAAATAAATTGGATGAATTTAAAAAGGATCTTGAAATTATAGTTCATACATTGGATATGGAGCCACAAATTCAAGATATATTATCCCATCCAAAAATTTCAAAGAATGAAAAAAAGGATTTTGTATCAAATGTATTTGGGAAAATGGTATGTCAAGAGATGATAAACTTTTTATATGTCATAATAGATAAAAGACGTGAAAGCTATTTTATGAGTATATCTAATGAGTTTAAAAAGTTGTTTAATGAACATGAAAATATTTTAGAAGTTACTGCTATAACAGCGGTACCTATGGACAAAAAGGCACAAGATAGATTAAAAGTAATACTTGGCAACAAAATGAATAAAACAATAAACTTAAGAAATGTTGTAGATAAAGATATAATAGGAGGAGTACTACTAAGAATAGAAAACAAAATCATAGATGGAACCATAAAAGGGCAGTTAGAATCAATGGAAAAAGTTATAAAGAACGTATCATTATAGGAAAGCTGGGGTGATAAAATGGCGTTAAGACCAGAAGAAATTAGTTCTGTTATAAAAGAACAGATAAAAAGATACGAAAAAAAGCTTGATATGGTAGATGTAGGTACTGTCATCCAAGTAGGAGATGGTATTGCAAGAGTTCATGGACTAGAAAGATGTATGGCTGGAGAATTAATTGAATTTCCTGGAGAAGTATATGGAATGGCACTAAATTTAGAAGAAGATAATGTAGGTTGTGTGCTATTAGGTCCTGATAAAGGTATAAAAGAAGGAGATATAGTTAAAAAAACTGATAGGATAGTAGAAGTCCCTGTTGGGGATGTAATGATAGGTAGAGTAGTAAATGCCTTAGGGCAACCTATAGATGGTAAAGGACCTATAAATGCTAAAAAATTTAGACCTATTGAAAGAATAGCTCCAGGGGTTATTACTAGGAAATCTGTAGATCAACCTTTACAGACTGGGATAAAAGCTATTGACTCCATGTTCCCTATAGGTCGTGGGCAAAGGGAACTTATAATTGGAGATAGGCAAACAGGTAAAACTGCTATAGCAGTGGATACTATAATAAATCAAAAGGATCAAGATGTTATATGTATATATGTAGCCATTGGACAAAAACAATCTACAGTGGCTCAAATAGTAGATGTGTTTGAAAAAGAAGGTGCTATGGATTATACAATTGTAGTTTCAGCTACAGCTAGTGAGTTAGCACCATTACAATATATTGCGCCTTATGCTGGAGTGAGCATGGGGGAAGAATTTATGGATCAAGGCAAGGATGTACTTATTGTGTATGATGATTTATCTAAACACGCTATAGCTTATAGAGCTATGTCCTTGTTGTTAAGGCGACCACCTGGAAGAGAAGCTTATCCAGGGGATGTATTCTATCTTCACTCAAGATTATTGGAGAGGTCAGCAAAATTAGATGAAAAATATGGAGGAGGAAGCATTACAGCTCTTCCTATTGTAGAAACATTAGCAGGAGATATTTCAGCATACATTCCAACCAATGTTATATCTATAACTGACGGGCAAATATTTTTAGAAACTGACCTATTTTTTGCAGGGCAAAGACCAGCTATAAATACTGGACTTTCTGTATCTAGGGTTGGAGGTGCTGCTCAAATTGAGGCTATGAAGAAAGTAGCAGGAAGTTTAAAATTGGAATTAGCCCAATATAGGGATTTAGCAGCTTTTGCTCAATTTGGTTCAGAATTGGATAAAGATACTAGGGAAAGGTTAGCTCAAGGGGAAAGAATAATGGAGATATTAAAGCAACCTCAATATAGACCAGTAAGTGTGGAACATCAAGTTATAATACTATATGTGGCACTAAATAAATATTTAACTGATATACCAGTAGATGAAATTAGCCAATTTGAAGGAGATTTTTTAAACTTTGTAGATAATAATTATCCTGAAATAGTTGAATCTATAAAGGAAACCAAGGATTTAACAGAAGAGACAGAACAGAAAATAATAGAAGCTATTGAAGAATTTAAAAAGAGTATTTAATATTCCCTAAAATTGGGGGTGGATTAATTGGCTGAAACAACACGGGATATTAAAAGACGGATACGAGGAATATCCAACACTAAGCAGATAACTAAGGCTATGGAATTGGTATCTTCAGCAAAGCTTAAAAAAGCAAGGGAAAAGATGGCAAAGTCTAGACCATATTATAATACAATATATGATAATATAAAACAGGTTTTAAGAGAAACAGGAAATATTAAGCATCCTTATTTAGATGTAAGAGATGTGAAAAATTCCTTATATATAGTTATAACTGCTGATAGAGGTTTAGCAGGAGGATTCAATTCTAATGTTATTAGGAAAGCAGAAGAAAATATTAGAAATAAAAAAGATAATATTTATCTAATAACAGTTGGATTAAAGGGTAGAGAATATTTTAAAAGAAGAGGATATAAAATAGCAGGTGAATTTGTAGGTATGACAGAAGAGCCTGATTTTTCTCACGCACAGGATATAGGTAAAATAGTAATGGATATGTTTGAAAAGGAAGAAATAGATGAAGTATATATGGTTTATACTGAATTTATTACTACCATTTCACAAAAGGTAAAAAAATTGAAATTGCTTCCTAGTGAAGCAATAAGAGAAGGTGTTAGTAAAAAAGGAACTGTAATAGAGTTTGAGCCTTCTCCAGAAGAAGTATTAGACTATTTGATTCCAAAATATATTGAATCTGTAATATATGGGGCATTAATAGAATCATCTAGCAGTCAACAAGGAGCTAGGCGAACAGCTATGGAATCAGCAACGGATAATGCAGAAGAGATGATAGAAGAGCTAGAATTAAGCTATAATAGAGCTCGTCAAGCAGCTATAACTGCAGAAATTTCGGAGATAGTTTCAGGTGCTGAAGCTCTTAAATAATGGAGAAAGGAGTGGAGATATGAAAAAGAACATAGGAAAAATAGTCCAGATAATAGGCCCCGTAGTGGATATTAGATTTAGTGATGAAAATTTACCAGAGCTATTAAATGCTATTGAAATAGATAATCATGGGGAAAGATTAGTTGTAGAAGTAGCCCAACACATTGGTGATAATACCGTTAGATGTGTAGCAATGGGTACTACAGATGGTCTTATAAGAGGTATGGAAGCAGTTGATACAGGGAAACCTATAACAGTACCTGTTGGAAAGGAGACTTTGGGCAGACTATTTAATGTATTAGGTGAACCTATAGATGAAAAAGGAGAAGTAAAAGCAAAACAAACATTACCTATTCACAGACCTGCACCATCTTTTGAAGAACAAGAAACTTCAAGAGAAATATTTGAAACGGGTATCAAAGTAGTAGATTTAATTGCACCTTATTCAAAAGGTGGAAAGATAGGATTATTTGGAGGAGCTGGAGTAGGTAAAACTGTTTTGATAATGGAGCTTATAAATAATATAGCAATTCAACACGGTGGTATTTCTGTATTTGCAGGAGTAGGAGAAAGAACCAGAGAAGGGAATGACCTTTACTACGAAATGATTGAATCAGGAGTTATAGATAAAACTACTCTAGTATTTGGGCAGATGAATGAGCCACCAGGATCAAGAATGAGAGTTGGACTTACAGGACTTACTATGGCAGAATATTTTAGAGATGTAGAGGGGCAAGATGTATTATTATTCATCGATAATATATTTAGATTTACCCAAGCTGGTTCAGAAGTTTCGGCTCTTTTAGGTAGGATGCCTTCAGCAGTAGGTTATCAGCCTACATTGGCAACAGAAATGGGTGCACTTCAAGAGAGGATTACCTCTACAAAGAAAGGTTCCATAACTTCAGTGCAAGCTGTATATGTACCTGCTGATGACTTAACAGACCCAGCACCAGCTACTACATTTGCACACTTAGATGCTACTACAGTATTATCAAGGCAAATAGCTGAACTAGGTATATATCCAGCGGTAGATCCACTAGATTCAACTTCAAGGATTTTAGATCCAGAAGTAGTAGGTGAGGAGCATTATGAAGTAGCTAGAGGTGTACAAGAAGTATTACAAAGATATAAAGACCTACAGGATATAATAGCTATATTAGGAATAGATGAGCTTTCGGATGAAGATAAGTTGACAGTTTCTAGAGCAAGGAAGATTCAAAGATTTTTATCTCAACCATTCTTTGTAGCAGAACAATTTACAGGAATGAAAGGGAGATATGTACCTATTAATGAAACTGTAAGAGGTTTTAAAGAGATATTAGAAGGAAAACATGATGATGTCCCTGAGCAAGCCTTTTTTATGGTAGGAACCATCGATGAAGTATTGGAAAAAGCTAAGAAGATGGAGGGATAATTCATGGGTTTTATGTTAAAGATAGTAGCTCCTGATAGGGAATTTTTTTCTGGAGAAGTGGATAGAGTAATAGTTCGGGGAATAGAAGGAGATTTGGCTGTATTAAAAAACAGAGCTCCAATTGTTACACCTTTAGCCATTGGGAAAATTAGGATACTTGAAGGTGATAAAGAAAGAATTGCAGCAGTTACAAATGGGTATTTAAGTGTAACTAAGGAAGAAACTACTATTATTACTGATGCTGCTGAATGGCCTGAAGAGATAGATGTAGAAAGAGCTAAAGAAGCAAAATTAAGAGCAGAAAAGCGGTTAAAAGAAATGCCTGAAGGTTTAGATATAGCTAGGGCTGAATTAGCTTTAAAGCGAGCACTAAATAGGTTAGAAGTGGCAAATTTAAAAAAATTTGACGATGGTAAATTTAAATAATAAGGTATAAAAAGTACCCTTTCTTGGCAATACTTTTATCATAAGGAAAGGGTACTTTTTTTATGATAAAAATGTTTTGTCCCCCTTTACATTTTTATCATAATGCCCTTCCTTGATATGATAAACAATTTTAAAAATTTTAAGTTGGAGGGAAGGGTATGAAAAAGTTTAAATGTTTGATATTGTTGGGAATTGTAATTTTTTTGTCTATTCCAATAGTTAGCCTATCTAAGGGAAATATAGAAGAAGAAAATCTATTAATGGAGATCCTTAGGGATTTAGGAGGAAATTTTGTAGAAGGAGATGTGGATATAGGTGGTGTTATTATAGAGGATTTTGTAGGGAAAGAGGATTTAAAACATATTGGAGATGGAATAATTGAAGAATTAGAGATTAATAATTTGGATGAACAAAATTATTGGGAGGAATGGGTAGAAGAAAAAGGATTTATTCAATTAATAGTTCAAGGTTACGATAATGACAAAAATCAACTGACATTTACATTATCCTCCTACAAAGATGAAGATATAAAGGAAACATCTTTATTTATTAATTTAATAAAAAGGGAGCAATTTGTTGAAATTAATGATATAATAGAAAAGATAGAAAAAATATTTTATAACTATGATAAACCTATAAGTATTACTACTTGTATAGTTGGAACTTTTAATGATAATTTAAAATTAAATGAAAGAGAAAATATGATATTAAAAGGAGTTAAAAATTATAAAGGAAAAATAATAGAAAAGTATAAGGATCAAGAAATACTAAGTTTTTCAATATATACTCCTTATATTGAAGATTATATATATACAGGTAGCAACAAAATGAATTTAAATATTGCAATAAGATATGATGAAGAAGAAGGTAAAAGTTATATTTGGATAGGAACACCTATAATTACTATTGGCTATTAGAAGTAGGAGGGGATTTGCTTGGATAAGATAATGGTGGAAAAAAGTCCTCCATTGAAAGGAAATGTAAGAGTAAGTGGTGCTAAAAATTCTGCATTGCCAATTTTAGCTGCCTCACTATTGGGGACAGAAGATATAATATTAGAAGAAGTGCCAAGATTGAAGGATGTAGATGTAATATGTGAAGTATTGACATGTCTTGGAGCAAAAGTAGAATTTTTGGATGAAGGAATAATTAAGATTAATTCAAAAAATATAGATAATTATGAAACTCCTTATGAACTTATGAGTAAAATGAGAGCTTCTTTTTTGGTTATGGGGCCTTTATTGACCCGCCTGGGAAAAACTAAAACTTCTCTACCAGGAGGATGTGCCATTGGTACTAGACCGATAGATTTGCATTTAAAAGGTTTTAAAGCTCTAGGAGCAGAGATAGATGTGGATCATGGAAATATTGGTGCTTATGCTAAAAGGTTAGTAGGAGATAGGATATATTTAGATTTTCCCAGTGTTGGGGCTACAGAAAATATAATGATGGCAGCAGTAATGGCTGAAGGGGAAACTATAATAGACAATGCTGCTATGGAACCAGAAATAGTGGACTTATCTAATTTTTTAAATAAATTAGGTGCAGATGTTAAAGGTGCTGGTACTAGTACTATTAAAATAAAGGGAGTAAAAAAATTAGGAGGAGCTACTCATTCTGTAATTCCTGATAGAATAGAAGCTGGAACTTTTATGGTAGCTGGTGCTATAACTAAGGGAGATGTGGTGGTTGAAAATGTAATTTCGAACCATATTAAGCCAGTGATTGCAAAATTAAGAGAAGTAGGTTGTAAAGTATATGAAAATGGAGATAGCATAAGAGTAGTGGGAACGGATAAACTAAAGGCTACAGATATTAAAACATTGCCTTATCCAGGTTTTCCTACAGACATGCAAGCTCAATTTATGGCATTGATGACCATTTGTGAAGGGACTAGTGTTGTAATAGAGACTGTATTTGAGAATAGATTTATGCATGTAGACGAATTAAAAAGAATGGGTGCAGATATAAAGATAGATGGCAGATCTGCAATTATACAAGGAGTAGATAGCCTTATGGGAGCTCCAGTTAAAGCTACTGATTTAAGGGCAGGAGCAGCATTAGTATTGGCAGGGTTAGTTGCTGATGGAATAACTGAAATAGGAGATGTATACCATATAGATAGAGGCTATGAAAAGATAGAGGAAAAATTTAAAAGATTAGGAGCGAATATATATAGAGTTGAAAAATAGGCATTAATACATAATATTTAATTTTAATTTGATGCCTTATAAATTTTAAATTAGTCTATTTAGTTAAAAAAGCGCGTATGCGCTTTTTTTGTTATAATTTTACTCTTCCAGGCATATTATATTTTATACTTAAGTTAAGGAAGGGGGAAACGATGAAAAAATTTGGTATATATACTGTAATATTTTTAATTGTTACCATAATTCTTCCAACTGCCATAGTTAAAACCTTTAAATTTGTACCTATAGAAGATAAAATCAATATGGATTCTAATGAATTTGAAAAGGAAATAAAAAAGGAGCAACAAAAGTGGACAAAAGGAGAGATTGAGGAAATATTATTAGATGGAAATATAAAAGTATATGATACTAGAAATAATAAAGTTCATACTATGAATTTAGAGGAATATGTAAAAGGAGTAGTAGCAGCAGAGATGCCAGCAGAATTTCATATAGAAGCATTAAAAGCTCAAGCTGTTGCTAGCAGAACTTATGCTTTACATAGAAGTTTAAATTTCCCTGATGGGCACCCTGATCATATAGAGGCTCCAATTTGTACTGGTATCCATTGCCAGGCATATTTGACTTTTGAGGAATTAAAATCAATGCACCCTAAGGATTGGGAAAAAAAATATTGGCCTAAAATAGAAGAAGCAGTAAAATCCACAGAAGGGCAAGTATTATACTATGATGGAGATCTAATAGAACCATTATATCATTCAACAAGTGGAGGAATGACAGAGGATGCTTTGGATGTATTCCAAATAGACAGACCTTATTTAAAACCTGTACCGAGCCCCTTTGAAGAAGAAGCACCTAAATTTAAAACAATAGTAACTTTAACAGGAGATGAATTTATAAAAAAGCTTCTAATGAAATATCCGGGTTCTAATATTACCAAAGAGAACTTAGGAGAAAAAATAAAATTAGTAGAAAAGACTAAATCAGGTAGGATAAAAAAAATAGCCATAGACGGTACAGTAGTAAATGGACGAGAAATAAGAGATTTGTTTGAATTAAATTCAACCAATTTTACCATAACATATAATCCTAAGACAAATATAGTGGAAATAGAAACCATTGGATATGGTCATGGAGTAGGTATGAGCCAATGGGGAGCCAATGGAATGGCTAAAAAAGGCAGTAATTATGAAGAAATATTAAAACATTTTTATACAGGAGTGGAAATTGGGCAATTTACATTACACAAAGGAGAAAACAAAACTGAAAATAAAAATTAGTGTGATAGTGAATCTTTTCCACTTATTTTAGTCCTGGTTATAAACCCAGGATTTTTTTATGTAAAATGTATTAAATAGATATATGTGGAAATAATAGTTAGTGGAGGTGGAGAAATGAAAAAGTTTATGGAGAAAAATGGATTTCATATTATTTTATTTATTTGTATAGGTATTTTAGTTGTAATAGCAGCTAGGATTAATAAAGAAAATAAAGATAAAAAAGAAAATATATCACATAAAGAAGAATTCACTATAGTAGATGAAGAAAAAAAAGAACCTTCTATGGAAAGCACCCATATGGAGGAGTTTATCCCTGAGGAATATTTAAAAAGAAGATATACAGAAACTTTAGGGGAAAGAGAAGAGGAAAAAGAAGAAGAAAATGAAGAAGAACAACAAGAGCAACAAGAGCAACAAGAGCAACAAGAGCAACAAGAAGAAGAACTAAAACTTGTAATAGAGGAAAAAGAACCTTTAGAGGATATGCTTATGACACCCCCAGTAGATGGAAAAATAAGTACTATATTTACTACTGACAACCTAATTTATTCTGAAACATTAGAAAAATGGACCAGTCATAAAGGCATAGATATATTAGCTGAAGAAGGTGCAGAAGTTAAAGCAGCTTTATCTGGTACCATAATGGAGGTATATGAAGATAAACTTTGGGGAATAGTAATAATAATGGATCATGGAGAAGGGCTTATGACTAAATATGCAAATTTAGCTACGAAGGATATGGTAGTAAAAGGGCAGAAAATTGCTAAAGGAGAACCAATATCAAAAGTGGGAAATACAGCTGCTATTGAGATGATGATGGAACCTCATTTACATTTTGAAGTTATAGAAAATGGTATAAACATAGATCCAATGGAAGTGTTACCAGTATTTAGCCAATTTCAATAGCATATATTTGTTCTAATAGAAAGTCAATGTGCATAAGTATTTATAAAAGATTAAAAAACCCAAAATTAAGTTTAAAGGGGGTTAATTATAAGTGAAGGATTATATAGAAGAAAGGGCACTAGAAATTGCAAAGTACATAATAAGCGAAAAGGCTACTGTTCGTCAAGCAGCAAGTGTATTTGGTGTATCTAAAAGCACTGTTCACAAGGATGTTACTGAAAGGCTCCCAAAGATAAACCCTCTTATAGCCTCTATGGTAAAGCAGGTTTTAGAACAAAATAAAGCTGAGAGACATATTAGAGGTGGTAAAGCAACTAAATTAAAATATAAGGCTGCAAGCGAGTAATAGGTTCTTAAGGGTATACCCCTTAGGGACCTTTTATTTTTTGAAAATTTTATATACTTAAGAAGGATATTTTGGATTTTTGTAGAAATATTTATATGTTATGATATATTAATTATATAGAATATATTATGATATACTATTACTATGTAGTAGATGATAAAAAGGGGGAAACAAATATGGCTTTTTTTAGGACTGATTTAGGCATAGATTTAGGAACAGCAAGTATATTAGTCTATGCAAAAAATAAAGGTATAGTTTTGAATGAACCCTCTGTAGTTGCTATAGATCAAGCTAGTGGTAAATTTTTAGCAGTGGGTGAAGAAGCACGAAAAATGTTGGGGCGAACTCCGGGAAATATAATAGCTTTAAGACCTATGAAAGATGGAGTAATATCTGATTATCAAATAACTGAAAGGATGTTGAAATATTTTATAAATAAGGCGGTAGGTAAATCTATTTTTAAACCAAGAGTTATAATATGCGTGCCTAGTGGAGTAACTGAAGTGGAAAAAAGAGCAGTATTGGAAGCTAGTATCCATGCAGGAGCAAGTAAAACTTTTCTAATAGAAGAGCCTATTGCTGCTGCTATTGGTGCAGGAGTAGATATAACAGAACCGAATGGGAATATGATTGTAGATATAGGTGGAGGTACTACAGATGTAGCTGTAATATCTTTAGGAGGTATAGTGATTTCTCGTTCCATAAAAATAGCAGGAGATGATTGTGATGAAGCAATAATTCGCTACATAAGAAAAAAACATAATGTGATGATAGGGGAAAGAACAGCAGAGGATTTAAAAATCAATATAGGTACAGCATTTCCTAGAGAAAAGGATGTATTTATGGAAGTAAGGGGAAGAAATTTATTAACAGGTTTACCAAAGACTATAACTGTATCTTCAGATGAATTATTGGAAGCTATGGAAGAGCCCCTATATCAAATAGTTGAAACTATTCACTTTGTATTAGAAAGAACTCCTCCAGAATTAGCAGCAGATATAGGGAATAAAGGTATACTTATGACTGGAGGAGGAGCATTGTTACATGGTATGGATAAATTAATTACCTCTAAAACAAAAATTGAAGTAAATATTGCAGATGATCCTATAAGTGCTGTAGCTATAGGTACAGGAAAAGCTTTAGATTGGGTGGATTTAATGGAAAATGATTTAGTAAATTCTGATTCTATAGGTACAAATAACTATTAAAGTTTATATTTTTTTGACGATAATTATAAATGAACAAATATTAACTTAGGAAGGAGATTTTAATGAATCGAGGACTCTATATTAGTGCTACATCTTTAGTTGCTAATCAAAAGAGATTAGATGTTTTAGCTAATAATTTAGCTAATGTAAATACTACAGGATATAAAAAAGATATATCTTTGATGGAAACTTTCCCAGAAAAATTATTATCCAGGATAAATGATAAAAGACCTAAAATAAGAGGAATAGGCGAAAATGAAATAGATTATGAACAAGATGGAGATGTGCATAGAGCTAGAACTCAAAAAGGATATTTTGTAGTTAGAACACCATATGGAGAAAAGAGCTATGTTAAAGAAATTCAATTTACAATAGATGATGATGGATACTTAAAAACATACTATAGGGACGATAGAGGAGAATATAAAACTGATTACGAAAATTACATAATTGATAGGACAGGAAACCGTGTTCAAGGAACTGGAAATTTGGAAGCATTACTTGAACAGATAGTATATTTTCCCCCTTCCCATGTTATAGGAACTATGAATGCAGGAGTTAATTTTAAAAGAATAGTTACTGATTATTCTCCTGGAGAATTAATAGAAACAGGAGGAACTTTTGATTTAGCTTTATTAGGAGATGGGTTTTTTCAAGTTCAAGGAGAAGATGGGACAACCTATTATACTAGAGATGGTTCCTTTATTGTAAATGAAGATGGATATTTGTCTACATTAAAAGGGGAAATAGTCATAGGGACTAATGGTCCAATAGAAATTGATGGAGAAGATGTAGAAATAGATGGCAATGGAGTAGTTAGAGTAGATGGTGATGAAGTAGGTACTATAAATGTAGTAAATATAGGCAATAAAGAATTTTTAAGAAAAATAGGCGATAATTTATATAGGATGGCTTTAGATAGAAATGGAGAAGAGATACCAGCAGAAGAAGAGCCCTTTGAAGGGCAAGTGTTGCAAGGATTTTTAGAAGGTTCCAATGTAAATGCCATAAGTGAGATGGTGGAGATGATTACTCTTTTAAGGGATTTTGAAGCTTCACAGAGGGCTGTTAGAGCCCAAGATGAGATGCTGGAGAAAGTTTCTAATGAAATAGGAAGAGTATAAAAGTATAAGGAGGGGTTACTATGAGAGCACTATGGACTGCTGCTACAGGGATGAGAGCCCAACAATTAAATATAGATGTGATTGCTAACAATTTATCTAATGTAAATACCACATCTTATAAAACATCAAGGGCTGAATTTAAGGATCTGTTCTATACCAATTTAAAGAGGAATAACATAGTAGATGAAGAAGGTAGACCAGTAAATTTAGAAGTGGGACATGGGGTTATGCCTGCAGCTACTAAAAAGGATTTTAGAAATGGCAGTTTTATTGAAACTAATGGTACTTTAGATTTAGCTATAGATGGGGAAGGCTTTTTTATGGTACAATTACCAAATGGAGATACTAGATTTACTAGAGATGGAAGTTTTAAACTAAGCGTAGAAGGTGACGAAGGAACACTTGTAAACTCTGAAGGTTATATAGTATTATCAGAGGATGGAGATGAGATAACTATAGATTCAGGATTAATGGATATATCTGTTGATGAATTGGGATATATTACAGCAGTGGATGAATATGGGGAGACAGTGGATTTAGGAAGAATTGGTTTATTTAAATTTGTAAATCCAGAAGGACTTCAAAGTGAAGGACTAAACTTATATAGTGTTACTCCATCTTCTGGCGAGGAAATACCCATAGAGCCTGATGAAATGCAAGGTAGAATAGTGCAAGGCTATTTAGAAGCTTCTAATGTTCAAGTAGTGGATGAAATGGTAAAGATGATTACAGCTCAAAGAGCTTATGAAATAAATTCTAAAGCTATACAAACATCTGATGAAATGCTTCAGCTTATTAACAATTTGAAGAGATAGGAAGGGATTTAAATGGAAATATTTAATAACATTTCAATAGGAGATTTGGAAGAGCCTAACATATTACATACTAAAATGGAAAGAATAGACAGTAAAAAAGATGATGAAGCTTTAAAAAAAGTTTGTAAAGATTTTGAAGCAATATTTTTGTCTATGATCTTTAAGCAAATGAAAAAAACAATTCCAGAAGGAGGTTTGATAGAAAAGAGCCTTGGCAGTGAAATATTTGAAGATATGTATATTGAAGAGATATCCAAAGAGATATCTAAAAGAGATGGTGGATTAGGTATACAAGAAATGTTATATCAACAGTTTAAACAAGGTTATGTAAGTTGGTAGGAGGTTAGTATAATGAGTAAAAAAGCTGCTTCTTTTCTATTAGTATTTCTAATCCTGTTTAGTTTTATAAATGTAGGGTTATGTGCTAAGAACAATTTATCTAGAAAAGAAGTGGAATCTTTAATAGAAGAAGTGGCAATTAAAAGAGGCATACCTAGTGTTATACTTAAATCAATAGCAAGTGTAGAATCTTCCCTTGAACAATTTGACAGAAGAGGAAGACCAAAAGTTAGCAGAGGTGGACATATTGGTATAATGCAGGTAAATGGAAAAAATAAGAAGTATAATTCAACTAAACTAAGAAATGATCCATTATATAATATTGAATCAGGAGCAGATCATTTGCTAGACAAATGGGAATATGCAAATAAAAATATGCCTCAAATAGGTAATATGGATCCTAACATATTGGAACATTGGTATTTTGCCCTATGGGCATATAATGGGCTATTGGATAGAAACAATCCTAATGCAAACTATAACAAAACTTATCAAGATAAGATATATAGAGTAGCATTAAAGGAATTTGGGCAGAAGATTACACCTATTGATAGAAAATATTTACCCAAAAAAGGAGTACCTAAAAAGGGTAAAAAAATTCCCACACCTAAAGTGTATCATGAAGGAGATATATTAAAATATAGCCCAGAAGATAAGGTAGTAGTAGATGGTAAAAACTTTTTATCCTTATTGGATAAACCGTATGGAAAAGAAATTGGAAGGGTAAAAAAAGATTCTACTATGACTATAATAGAAGGACCTAATTTAAATAATGGATTTTATTTTTACAAGGTTCAGGTAGATGGGAAAAAAGATATTGGTTGGGTTTATGGAAATTGGATATCTAAAGTAAATGATTCTTAAAAAGCAAACCTTCCTTCAGCTGTTAACAGCTAAAGGAAGGTTTTTCATACTTTTTTCAATTATTTTAGTATATTAAGGAATTAATGATATAATTTATTTTCCAAACATTGGATTTACTTGATAAGTCATATCCTTACCGTTTACTACAAATTCTATTGCTTTCATATTTTTTACTTCATTAGGATTATTACTAGGCTTGTTGTTGTATTCTATATATCTAATGCCATCTTCCACTTTAACATTGGTACCATTGCCACCATGAACAACCCATATACTTTTTCCAGTTTCTCCTGTTTCCACTAGTATATCATGAAGTAGTTGAGCTTCTAATGGATCTTTAAAGCCATTTTGTCCAAATATAGGAGTGTTAAGTATTAATACTATATGATCCTTGTCAGTGGTGGCTAAATCATTTTTAAGCCATATCCATTGATCTGGATTTGTAAGCCTTATACTTCCTTTGGAACTGTTGGCATCTATAAATAATACATTTCGATAATCTCTTTTTGTATAATTTATACCTGTATTTAATACTAATTTAGATTGTATACTTTTTATAAATTCTGTACTAGCTCCTCCCATGAATATATTTACATCATGATTATTAGCTCTATTTCTAATAGTGTTACTAGCGTTAAATCCAGCTACTTTATCTATATCAGGTTGAGATTTAGCCACCATAATTGAAAATCCTTCTGGAGTTTTTTCGCTTTTTGTATTTCTATCATCACTAAAGCTAGTAGGCTTTGGTAAATTACTGCTATCATATTTTGGCGGATATATAGCTGTAAGACCATCTATTAATACTTCACCAGAATGTTTTTTATCTGGATTTGTTTCTACCACATATATTTTATCTAGCGTAATAGGATATTTTACATTAGGAATATTTGCTTCTACATATTGCCAATCAGTGGAATCCAATGTTTTTGCAAAGTCTATATAATATTCCTTATTATTTGCATCCTTCACAATTCCTCTGAGCCAACTACCTTGTCCATCTCCTTTAACCCAAAGACCTAGTCTGATAGGTTCACCATTAAGGGTTAATCCCTTATTGCCAGCTGGTGTTAAATCTAGATATGCTGCTCTAGTTCCATCACCTTGAGAGAAGTCATATTTTATGACTGCACTATTATTTCCTTGTTTAGCTTCGGGACTTATTCCTACACTTCCGCTTACATATTCAGGGTAAGAGCTAAATTTAAAGTTGTTTGCATCCTCGAAACCTTCTACTGATACCCCACTACCACCAACGGAAATTAATATATTGTTTACTCCTTGACCAATTCTTCCAGTTACGGCACCTGAGCCTAATTTTTCTCCACTATAAAACACACCATTTTTTACATAGCCAATATCATTGGTTACAGTCCATTCTACATCTTCTGGATATATTTTAGCTTTAAATCCATTTTTATCTATGCCAGACAAACTTCCTAAGTTTCTTTGGCTATTTGTTGTTATATTAAATTTATCTATGCTTGGAGTAAATGATTTTACTTCATCTAACACTTTTATATCTATACTAGCAGTTAATCCATTGTAATTAGCAGTAACTGTAGCCTTTCCTTTAGATCTTGCTTTTAGGACATTTCCTTCCATTTCTCCTTCTATTCCTTCAAAGCTATATTGAGCTTCAGCTTGATTTACTTCAATTGGATTGTGATACTGATCATAACCCTTTATAGAAAATCTTCTAGAGGTATTTAAAAACATCTTATCATCATCAGTTACCACTTTAATATAACTAAGCTCTCCTTTAGGTGCATTGGAGAATACTCCTACACCATTAGGTACTCGACGTTCTGCTCCATCAGAAGGTTTATTTACTACCTTAGCAACCTGTTCATCTATAGGTTTTACTGCCATTGTAGTGGAGCCACCACCGTCTAAATTGATTGCATTATATGCACCTAAATCTTTTAAAATTTGTGCAAATATTTCTTGACTTACTCCTTTGAATAAAGTATGTCTACCATCTATAGTGGCAATTAAAAGTTCTTTTCCATCCTCTGTAATACCTATGCCTGTCCTAGGATGATCCCCTTTTATATTTATATTTGAATTAGTTATTTTTCCATCTTTAAGGATTATACTGCCTCCTCCAATGGCAAATTTAATATTTTCTAAATTTGGAGTAGTTTTGATGTCTAATTTAACCTCATCTCCTACATTGAAATTTTCAAGTAAAGGTTCTTTCCTATCTCCACTTACTGTGATTATGTATCCATCTTTCGGTATATCAATAGGAGGTTGTCCAATTCTTATTTCTTTAATTATATCATCTATTACTACTAGTTCTACAGTATCCTTATTATATCTATTACCAAAAGATTTATATCCCCAGTGTTTATTTAATAAAGTAACCATTTTCATATCAGCAGCTTTATTGATTAAATTTATAAGTACATTTTTTCCTGTATTTACATTAGTTAAACTCATTCTCCTATCGAAAAAGGTAATATCTGCTTTTTTATCCTTGTCTATATAAAAAGTAGGAAGTGCATAAGCTAATTCAATAGGAGATGATATTACTTCTCCATCTTCTATAAAGGTTCCCATTGGATGAGGCATAGGGCTAAAATTGAAGAAATCTCCATTGACCCCTGCTACTGCCTTTTTTTGATTTACCATATTGGAAACAGTAGTGGTATTAGATAATCCCTTATCATTCATAAGACCTTTTACTTCAGCATATTCATCTGTAAGATCCACTCTAACTACATTTATATTCCACCATCCTTTAGAAGTAAACTTTTTTATATTTTCGTATTTAATTCCTGATCCTAAATATTGAGATTCTACTGTTTCATGAATTACATAGGGCATCTTAGCTGCATCTGCAGTGATAGATGGTGTAGCTAAAGAAATAATAGTACATAAGAGTAGTAAAAATACAATAGATTTTTTAAAATGTTTGTTCATAATCATCACCTCTTCTAAATTTAAAACCATAAACTAAGTTCATCTTTGTTTTTGAGAGCTGTTAAAATATTATCCCTTGCACCAGGTATTTTCTTGTAGATGTCCATTAGTATATTGTGAATTTCCTCTCTTTTAGTTTTTTTGTCTACAGGGCAAGGGTTTTTTACTATAGGAATTTTATATTTGTTTACAATTCCCTTTATATCTTTTTCATCTAAGTACAAAAAAGGTCTTATAACATATATTTCTTTTCGTGTTAAAAAAGTTTTAGGGGGGAGAGTTTTTAATCTTCCCTCATAAAACATACTTAAAAAGAGAGTTTCTATAGCATCATCAGCATGATGACCTAAAGCCAACTTATTGAAACCTTTCTCTTTTAAAGCATTGTGGAGGGCTCCTCTTCTCATTTTAGCACATAAGGAACAGGGGTTTTTTTCTTTGCGAATATCAAAAACTATATTCTTTATATGAGTCCTTTTTAAATTAAAAGGTACATTTATGGATTTACAATAATTATCAATAGTTTTTACATCAAAATTATCAAATCCTAAATCTACTGTAAAAGCTTCTAATTCAAATTTTTTTGGACTGAAGTTTTGATATAATTTTAACGCTTTTAATAAAACTAAACTATCCTTACCTCCAGATACTCCAACCCCTATTTTATCGCCATCATCAATCATATTAAAATCTTGAATACATCGCCTAGTAAGACTTAATATTCTTTTCACAATATCCACCTTTCTACAAGAAGAGCTATTTATATATAGGCTCATGATATAATTATATAGTTTCAATATATCAATATTGTTACAGTAGTATTACAATACATTGACAATATTAGATATAAAAAAAGAAGGATTGAATTCAATCCTTCTTTTTTATGATGGTCGGGGTGGAGGGATTTGAACCCCCGGCCCCATGGTCCCAAACCACGTGCGCTACCAAACTGCGCTACACCCCGTAGCCACTGACTATTATAGTATAGAGTAAAATCATCATAAATGCAACATATGAAAAACAATCAAAAATAATCAAAAATAACAATATATTTAGTTTTTCTTTAAAACACTTCATAAATCGCATTTTTTCTAATTGAAACATCTTTGTGGGACAGTTCTTTTGTCCCATAATGTATAATGTAGTATGGAAATTGAATATGTTTGTAAAAAATGATATAATAAATAAACTAGAGAATTTTATACATAAATGATAGAATGAAATAAAAATAAATTAAAAAATTTAAATATAATAAAAAGGAGATATTGTTATGTGGGAATTGCTAGAGGAAATAAAAACAGAATTAATTGTATTAATTGTAGCAGCTATGCCTCTATCTGAACTTCGAGGAGCTATTCCTTTGGGGATATCTTTAGGATTAAGTCCTATACATAGTACTGTAATTAGTATATTGGGTAATATGATGATAGTACCCATACTACTTAAAATATTAAATCCAGTGATGAATTATCTAGAAAATACTACTCTGTTTTCTAAATTTATCAGTTGGGTCAAAAGTAGAACTATGAATAAAACTAGAAAAACCATTAAAAAATATAGCTTAGTAGGTCTTTTTATATTAGTAGCTATTCCCATACCTACTACTGGTGCATGGACAGGTTGTATAGCTGCTTCTTTGTTAAGGCTAGATTTTAAGAAAGCATTAATTTCAATTTTATCTGGGGTATTTACTGCTGGAATAATAGTCTCAACTATAAGCTATGGAATTTTAGGGTAATAAGATAGTTAATGAGTATTTTTCTAAAGATGCTATTATAAATAATTATTTATAATTTTCTATTGCTTCTTTTTACTTTTTTATGTTATTATTTATACAGCTCATATCCTTTGGGAATGAGACTATATTATAAGGAGTGAAAAAAATGAATATAGGCTTTATAGGTGCCGGAAAGGTTGGCTGTTCCTTCGGACACTACCTCAAACAGCAAGATTTACCTATTGTTGGCTATTATAGCCTGAGTAAATCGTCAGCTTCTTATGCTGCAGTTCTAACTAAAAGTTCACCTCTTAATTTAGATGAGTTAGTGAATCAATCCAACTATATTTTTATAACTACACCTGATGATGAGATAAGCAATGTATGGGAAAAAATATTTAATTATGATTTAAAAGACAAATTTATATTCCATATGAGTGGGTGCTTATCCTCTGATGTATTTAAAGGTTATAAAGACAAGGGAGCAAATTGCTATTCTCTTCATCCATTGTATTCTTTTGCAGATAAAAATTCATCAGATTTAAAGGATGTTATTTTTTCAGTTGAAGGTGAAAATATTGAAAAAATAAAGAATTTTCTTGAAAAAGCTAATATAGACTATTTTATAATTGACAAAGAAAAGAAACCTATTTATCATGCTTCAGCAGTGTTTATTTCTAATTATTTAGTTTCTTTGGCTAAAATTGCAGAAAATCTCCTTTTAGATTGTGGATTAAATAAAAGTCAATGTGTAAAAGGTATATATCCTTTAATGGAAAGTACATTAAATAATATCAAGGAAATGGGAATAGATAACGCATTAACAGGTCCAATAATACGAGGGGATATAAATACTGTTAGAGAGCATTTAAGTTATTTAGATAAATATAATGACATTTATAGAAAATTGGGGAATATAGCTTTAGATATAGCTAAAGATAAATCTAATTTATCGGAAGATACTATAAATGAGTTAAATAAAATATTACGAGGTGATCATAATGAAAAAAACTGTAGCCACTTTTAAGGAGGCTAAAATTAATAATGAAAAATTATCTATGGTAACTGCATATGATTATTCCATGGCAAAAATAGTTGATGAAGGAGGAATAGATGGTATATTAGTTGGAGATTCTTTAGGGATGGTAACTCTTGGGTATGAAAACACCCTTGCTGTAACTATAGATGATATGATTCATCATACAAAAGCAGTAAGCAGAGGAGCAAATAATGCTTTAGTTGTTGCAGATATGCCATTTTTATCCTATCACATAAGTATAGAAGAAAGTATTAGGAATGCTGGAAGGCTTATAAAGGAAGGAAATGCCCATGCTGTTAAACTAGAAGGAGGACGGGATGTAATAGATAAAGTAGAAGGAATAGTTAAAGCACAAATACCTGTAATGGGGCATATTGGTTTGACACCTCAATCTATAAATATGTTTGGTGGATTTAAGGTTCAAGGGAAAACTATAGAGCAAATTCAAAACTTAATAGATGATGCTAAATGTTTGGAAGAAGCAGGGGTTTTTGCAATAGTATTAGAATGCATACCTGAAAAAGTTTCAAAAATAATTACAGAAAGTGTATCAATTCCTACAATTGGAATTGGTGCTGGAAAATACTGTGATGGTCAAATATTGGTTATAAATGATATGTTAGGGATGTATTCGGATTTTACACCTAAATTCGTAAAACAATATAAAAATTTAAAAGAAGATATAAATGAAGCAATTAATAATTATATAAAGGATATAAAAACAGGTGCTTTTCCAGAAGAAAAACACAGCTTTAATATAGATGAACAAATATTAGATAAATTGAATAAATAAGAGGTGGATAATATGCAAGTAATTGATTCTATAAAAAAAATGAAAGATGAAATAAAAAAAGCTAAAAAAGGGAATCTATCCATAGGATTTGTCCCTACAATGGGTTATCTTCATGAAGGGCATATAAGCCTTATAAAGAGAGCTAAATTAGAAAACGACTTAGTTGTAACAAGTATATTTGTAAATCCCACACAATTTGCTCCTAATGAGGATTTTGAGAAATACCCTAGAGATGAAAAAAGGGATTTAAAAAAATGTGAAGAAAATGGAAGTGATATAGTATTTTTGCCACAAAAAGAGGAAATGTATCCTGAAGATTTTTATACATTTGTGGAAGTAGAAAAGCTAGGAGATAGACTATGTGGAAAATCTAGACCTACCCATTTTAGAGGAGTCACTACCGTTTTAACTAAGTTTTTTAATATAATTCAACCTGATAGAGCTTATTTTGGACAAAAAGATGCTCAACAATTGGTAATAGTAAAAAAGATGGTAGAAGATTTAAATATGGATGTGGAGATAATAGGATGCCCTATAGTAAGAGAAAAGAATGGATTAGCTATTAGCTCAAGAAATACCTATTTAAGTGCAGAAGAAAGAGAGGATGCATTACTTTTATATAAATCCTTAGTATTGGCAAAGAATTTAATTGAAAAAGGGGAAACAAATATCCATAAAATAAAAGAACAAATGGAGAATATTATTCTATCAGGAAAAAACAATACCATTGACTATATTGAATTTGTAGATTTAAAAACATTAGATCCAGTTTCAAAAATTGAAGATAAAGTACTAATAGCAATAGCAGTAAAAGTTGGAAATACTCGTCTTATAGATAATATGATTGTAAGCATATAGGAGGCATATATGAAAATATTTATGTTAAAATCCAAAATCCACAGAGCAACAGTAACTGATGCTAATTTAAATTATGTAGGAAGTATAACTATAGATGAGAAACTAATGAAAGAAGCCAATATTTTGGAAAATGAAAAAGTACAAGTGGTCAATATAAATAATGGAGAAAGATTTGAAACCTATGTAATTAAAGGACCTTATGGTAAAGGGGATATTTGTTTAAATGGAGCTGCTGCAAGACTTGCTGAGCCAAAAGATAGAATAATCATAATGTCTTATTGTATCCTAGATGAATATGAAGCCAAAAAATTTAAACCTAAAATTGTATTTGTAGATGAACATAATAATGTAGTAGAGTAAATTATTGACTATTAATTACACTAAAAGGGTATCTATTGATTTGAGAAGCAAAGTATACTAAATTTATAAAGGAGTGTAGTGAAATGAAAGTAATTTCAAGGGATAAAGTTATTTATAAATTTAAACATGAAATGAAACATGTGGATACTATATTACCTGGGGAAATAATAAAAGTTGAAACAAATGATTGTTGGTTTCAGCAAGTTACTAGCGAGGAACAAGTGATAGAAGAAATAAATTATGACATATTAAATCCAGCTACAGGTCCTATTTATATTGAGGGGGCGGAAACTGGGGATATATTGCAGATAAAAATAATAGAAATAGATGTTGAAGATAAAGGTTCTGCTGTAGCTGTACCTGGTGAAGGAGTACTAGGGGATCAAGTTAAAGAACCAATAGTGAAGATTATAAGCATTGAAGATGACTATGCAATATATAATGGAATTAAATTGCCTATAGAGCCTATGATTGGAGTAATAGGTGTAGCTCCTGCTGAAGAAGATGGAGAATGGGCAACAGATAGTCCTTGGAAGCATGGAGGAAATATGGATACTACAGATATTAAAGAAGGTTCCATATTATATTTACCAGTAAAACAAAAAGGTGCCTTACTAGCCTTAGGAGATTGCCATGCAATTATGGGAGATGGAGAAATCTGTTTTACTGGTTTAGAAATACCTGCAGTAGTTACAATAAAGGTAGATTTGATAAAGGATAAGACTATAGTATGGCCTTTAGTGGAAACAAAAGATAGTACTATGATAATTGCATCAGGAGATAGTTTAGAAGATGCAGTATATGAAGCAACTAATTATGCAGTACAATATACAAAAAATAGTTTGGGTATAAAATGGGAAGAAGCATATATCTTAGCAAGTTTAACTATGGATTTAAAGATTTCTCAAGTTGTAGATCCTAAAGTGACTGTAAGAGCAGTAATACCTAAGCATGTAGTATCTACTAAAAGAATAATTGAATCTCTATAATATACTGAGGTAGTTCTTTTGTAGTGTTGCATGAGGAATGTTAATTTTTTTAGTAAAATTAAAATTGACATATATATACACCTGTGTTAATATAGGTGATAGTACACAAGTAAATAAAAATCTTGATACCTTATCAAGAGCGGTGGAGGGAATGGGCCCGTTGAAACCCGGCAACCTGTATTCATACAAAGGTGCTAAGTCCCACAGAATTTTGATTCTGAAAGATGAGGTGGATATAACAGCCTTTTCCTTTTGGAAGAGGCTTTTTGATTATCTAGAGACTATATTCTCTACTATATTAATTCAAGATAAATGAATAAAAAACGGTTTTAAACTTAAGGAGGTAATTTTATGAAAAAATGGTTATTTACATCTGAATCTGTAACGGAAGGTCATCCAGATAAGGTATGTGATGCTGTATCTGATGCCATATTGGATGCAATACTAGAAAAGGATCCTGATGCTAGAGTTGCGTGTGAAACTGCTGTAACTACAGGTTTGGTATTGGTTACAGGAGAGATTACTACAGATTGCTATGTGGATATTCCTAAAATTGTAAGGCATACAGTAGAGGAAATTGGATATACCAGAGCTAAATATGGTTTTGATGCTGATACCTGTGCTGTGCTTACATCTATTAATGAACAATCTCCAGATATAGCTATGGGAGTGGAAAAAGCATTGGAACATAGAACCAATGGAGAAGATGAATTTGACAAAATAGGTGCAGGAGACCAAGGCATGATGTTTGGATTTGCTTGTAATGAAACAGAAGAACTGATGCCTATGCCAATCTCATTAGCACATGAATTGGCTAGGAGATTAGCCCATGTAAGAAAAAGTGGAGCTTTAGATTATTTAAGACCTGATGGTAAAACTCAAGTTACAGTTGAATATCATGGAGATAAACCAGTTAGGATAGAAAATATAGTGGTATCCACTCAACATAGTCCTGATGTAGATTTAGATATTATAAAAAGAGATATTATAGAACATGTAATATTAAGGGTAATACCTCCTGAAATGATAGATGATGATACTAAATATTATGTTAATCCTACTGGTAGATTTGTAATTGGAGGTCCTATGGGAGATGCAGGTTTAACTGGAAGAAAAATAATAGTGGATACTTACGGAGGATATGCAAGACATGGAGGAGGAGCTTTTTCAGGTAAGGATCCAACTAAAGTAGACCGTTCAGCTAGTTATGCTGCACGATATGTGGCTAAAAATATAGTAGCTGCAGGTTTAGCAGATAAATGTGAAATAGGTTTAGCTTATGCCATAGGAGTAGCAAGACCTTTATCTATATATGTAGAGACTTTTGGAACTGGAAAAATATCTGATGAAAAAATAGAAAGCTTAGTTCATAAGCATTTTGATTTACGCCCAGCAGCTATAATTAAGGATTTGGATTTAAAAAGACCAATATATAGACCTACAGCTGCTTATGGGCATTTTGGCAGGAAAGATTTAGATCTTCCATGGGAGAAAACAGATAAAGCAGAAATACTTAAAAAAGAAGCTTTTCAATGATATGAGCTTATTCTTATAAAGAGTTTATTAAAATCTTTTATTATTAAAAGAGTCAAGAAATTGTTCTTGGCTCTTTTTTAATTTATATTTGATGACTTAATAAAACTACTTGAAGAATTATTCGAACTAGTGTTTTTACATTTAACTATTTAAGGTTTAATATATACTTACCTAGGAAATATGGAAGGTACCTTCCCATGGGAGGAATAAAGTGTATAAGGAAATAGAGAGATTATTATCTTTAAGTAAAAAGAATGATAAAAATGCCAAAGAAAAGCTAATATTAAAACTAGAACCACTTATAATAAGTTCCATTAAACGTTACTATTATAATCCTTATATGTATGAAGATTTACTTCAAGAAGGATATGAAATAGTGTTAAATGCTATAGAAGAATATAATCCTAATAAAGGATGCCACTTTTTAGGTTTTGTAAAATTGAAACTTAAATATCATTATCTAAATAAGCATAAAGAAAAACAAACTTCATCCTTAAATCAACCTGTGAAAGATGGAGATATGGAGCTTATAGATTTAATTGAAGATGAAGGTTTTAGCCCTTTAGATAATATTATTCAAAAGGAGAAAATTAATAAATTAAAAGAAGGGATAAAATCCCTTACCCCTAGACAGCGAGAAGTGATAATAGCTTATTATATAGAAGGTATGAGTATAAAAGATATAGGAAAAAAATTAGGCATAGCCTATAGAACTGTGGTCAATATAAAGACCAATGCAATAGATGTATTGAAAAATATAATAGTAAAATAAGTCCTTCTTATCTATATAGAAGATGAGGAGGTGATAATGTGGCAATAATGGATGTCAAGGAAAATGTAAGGTTAAAATTGGAATTAGATGGAGGAATGGACGGCGATAAGCAAATTATAAAATCTAAAACTTATTCTAAAATAAAGCCTACAGTAGAAAATGAAGCTTTATATGAAGTAGCTGAATCCTTAGCTGATCTTCAAACCTATCCTATATATAAGGTTAAAAGGTTGGAAGAGATCCATCTAGTAAGAGAATAGTTTATGAGAATAATTTAGTGAGGGGGTGAGTAGGTGAACAAAACTAAACTGGAATTAGAATTTAAAGATGAAGCAGGGAAAAAATTTATTTTATCTCTAGATGAACCTAGAGATGATTTAACTGAAATAGAAGTAAAGGCTGCAATGGATAATATATTGGCACAAAATGCATTTTTCACTAATGGTGGAAATATAGTAGCTACAGCTGGAGCTAGAGTGATTACAACCACAATCAAAGAACTTAAAATATAGATATAGGACGGCTATGACCGTCCTATATCTATAAGAAAGGAGTTGAATTATGGAAGGAATACTAACCCATATAGCCAATTTAGGTTTTCCTATAGTTATATCTGTTTACCTGTTAGTAAGGATAGAAGGCAAATTAGATCAATTGACAGAAAGCATAAATGAGCTATCAAGGGCTATAGTGAGTATGAAATAAAAAAGTAAATCCCCTTCTTGACATGGAACAAGTGTTCTGATAAAATGATTCAAGGAGGGGATTTTTATGGATTTAGAGAGTATAGTATTGAAAGAATTGATGGCATTTATTCCTGTTTATATGCCACTTGAGGGAAATTGTACTCAAATATATACAAAAGAAGGAGGGACTTATGCTATAGATAAGAGTATTAAAACCTTTTTAAATTTATTATGTCAATACTATTTAATGGATTTGCAAGCTGTAAGAAAGTATTATGGTAATTTATTATCCATGAAGAATTTGATTCCCATTCCCTTGACGGAGGAGGATGTGTTTATTCCTATTAAAGTAAGAAAACCTATAGGAAAAAATGATGGAGCTACAGGTTTTGTAAATATAAAATATATTGAAAATGTGGAAAAGTCCAATGATAAAGTTATAATTAAACTAAAAAATGATGAGAATATCAACTGTATAAGTTCTTTGGAAACAGTAAATAAGCATATAAAAAATGGGCATATAGTGAAGAAATTTTATGGAGAAAAGCAAAAAAGCATTATAATAAAAGAATATGATTTTTACGAAGAATACAATAAGCCAGCTACAAAGGGAGATATTGCTTTGTTAAGACAGGAAATATTAAAATTAAAAGGACTATATTAATTTGCTGTGGTATAATAATATCTAATAATAAATAAAAAAGGAGAATAGCTTTGTTAACACTAGAAGGCATGGTAGAAGAAATAATATTTAGAAATGAACTTAATTCCTATACTGTGGCTACTTTAGATACTTCCGATGGGAAGGCTACTATAGTAGGATATGTCCCTTTTATAAACACAGGAGAAACAGTAAAAGTGGAAGGAAATTGGGTATATCATCCAAATTATGGAGAACAGTTAGAAATTGTAAATATATGGACGGTAACTCCATCTACTATAAATGGAATAGAAAAATATCTATCTTCAGGATTAATTCCCTACATAGGACCAAAGACTGCTAAAAGGATTGTAAAGAGATTTGGACTAGATACTTTAGATGTAATTCAATATAATCCAGAAAAACTTAAGGAAATAGAGGGCATAGGGGATAAAAAATTAGAAAAGATTGTAAAGGCGTTTGAAGAACAAGGAGAGCTTAGGGATATAATGGTATTCTTACAACAATATGGTATAACTCCTAATTATGGCACAAGGATATATAAAAAGTACGGAAAGGATACTATAAAGATAATATCTCAAAATCCATATAAGCTCTCTGAAGATATATTTGGAATTGGATTTAAAACAGCTGACAAGATTGCTCAAAATATGGGAATAGATAAAAAATCTCCTTATCGTGTAGAAGGGGGCATTAGATATATATTAATCAAATATGCAGGAGCAGGACATAGTTATGTGCCTAAGAATGAATTGATTAAAGGTACAAGTGAATTATTAGAAATAGAAGAAGAATTAATAGAGGAATCTTTAAGAAATTTAGCCATTAAGGGAACTGTACATATATTAAATATTGAAGAAGAAGCTATTGTGTACTATACTCCCTTTCATGTGGCAGAAAATAATGTAAGTAAAAAGATCGTGGAATTATCAAGAGTAGAGCTTAAAGATTTAGATATAGATGTAGAGAAAGCCATAAATATCATAGAAAAAGAAGATGGTATTAAGTTTGCAAAAAAGCAAGTGGAAGCTATAAAGGAATCTTTGGAAAATGGACTAGTAGTAATTACAGGGGGACCAGGAACAGGGAAAACTACCACTATAAATGCTATAATAAAGATATTTGAAAAAGAAGGTTTAAAGATTAACTTAGCAGCTCCTACAGGGAGGGCTGCTAAAAGGATGACAGAAACTACTGGAAGAGAAGCAAAGACTATTCATAGGTTATTAGAATACTCCTTTATGGAAGAGGAGATACCTTTTGGAGTAAACGAAGATTCTCCATTGGATACAGATTTACTTATAATAGATGAAGCTTCTATGATAGATATACTACTTATGAATAACTTATTAAAAGCCATAATGCCTGGTACTAGATTAATATTGGTAGGAGATGTGGACCAATTGCCATCAGTGGGAGCAGGAAATGTACTTAAGGATATAATAGAGAGTGGGGTAGTTAAAGTAGTAAAATTAGATGAAATATTTCGTCAGGCAGAGGAAAGTATGATAGTTGTTAATGCTCATAGAATTAACAGAGGGGAGTATCCTTATTTAAATGAGAAAGATAAAGATTTTTATTTCATTCAAGAGCCCAATCCTAAGCATATAGTAGATACTATTGTGGAACTTTGTAAATATAGATTGCCAGATTATTATGGAATAGATCCCTTAAAGGATATACAAATATTATCCCCTATGAAAAAGGGAGAAGTGGGTATAAATGTATTAAACCAACGGCTTCAAGAAGCATTAAATCCTAAATCCTTTGGTAAAAAGGAAAAGCAAATAGGAGATGTAATATTTCGCGTAGGGGACAAGATAATGCAAATAAAAAATAATTATTCCACTGAATGGGAAATAATAGAAGATGGAAAGCTTAAGGAAAAAGGAGAAGGGGTTTTTAACGGAGATTTAGGTTTCATATTGGATATAGATGAAGATAATAGAATTATGAAGGTTTTATTTGATGAAGAAAAGGAAGTGGAATATAGCTTTAATCAATTGGATGAATTAAAATTATCTTATGCTATCACTGTTCATAAAAGTCAAGGGAGTGAATTCCCAGTAGTGGTGATGCCTATACATTGGGGACCGCCAATGTTAATGACTAGAAATCTTCTCTATACTGCCATCACTAGAGCTAAAAAGTTGGTTGTTTTAGTAGGGGAAGAAAAATATTTAAAATTCATGATAAAAAATAATAGGATTGCTAAAAGGTATTCTAGTTTAGATTATAAGATACGAAATGTATTTACTATGTTCTAGGAGGAAAGCCATGGGGCTATTTAAAACTATAGGTAATTTATTGTTTGTTCCAGAGGATATTTGCTTATTTTGTAGAGAAAATCCTTGGGATAATATAAAGTATATATGTAGAGATTGTGAACAATTAATAAAATTTACTCACAAGGAAGTAGTATTAAATTTAAATAATATAGACGCTACTTACTATTCTATGTTATATACAAGATTTATAAAGGGAAAAATCTATAGCTTTAAATTTCAAGGAAATAGCTATTTATTCAAACCATTTGGAGAAATACTTGCAAAAACCATAGAAATTAATGAACTGCATAAATTTGTGGATTTTATAACATTTGTACCTATCCATAAAAGGAAAGAGGCTAAAATAGGTTATAATCATTCAGAGCTTTTAGCAAAATATATATCAATTAAATTTAATATACCTTTATTAAATAAGCATCTAATTAAATCAAAATGGACCATAGATCAAAACAAATTGGACAAGCTAAAGCGAAAAAATAATTTAAAAGATGTATTTAATACTATGAACAATGAGGATTTTAAAGGTAAAGATATTTTATTAGTTGACGATATAATAACTACAGGAGCTACTATGGAGGAATGTGGAAAAGTTTTACTAGAAGGAGGCGCTAAATCCATCATAGGATTAGCCCTTATTTCTAGCATAAAGATATAATGAGGTGAGAATAATGGATATAAGAAATTGCAGCCGCTGTGGAAAGATATATGCATATGATGGTTTTAATATTTGTATGAAGTGTAGAGAAGAAGATGAAAAGGATTTTCAAAAAGTAAAGGAATATTTAGATGAAAACCCAGGGGCAACTATAAATGAAGTAACAGAAGAGACAGGAGTGGATTCTAAGAAAATAATAGAATTTTTAAGGCAGGGAAGATTAGAAATAGAAGATGAAGCTAATTTAATATTAAGCTGTGAAAGATGTGGAGCTTCCATTAAAACAGGAAGATTTTGTGAAAATTGTATTTTGGAAATGGAAAGAGAATTTAAGCAGTCAATTGGAGGAGGTAAGGACCCAAAGAATCTAACTAATGGCAGAGTTAAGGAAAAGATAAGGATAACTGAAAAATATAAAGATAACTGGAAAAAATAATTAAAGTATTACCCCATTTAACCGATAATAGTATTGAATATGGTTTAAGTGGGGTGATTTTTATGAAAATAAACAAAACGGATAATATAATGCAAATATATAACATTAATAACATGAATTCAAATAAGGTAAGTTCTAATAAAAACAAATTGGAAAAGGATAACATAAATTTATCTGAAAGAGCAAAGGATTATCAATTTGCTGTGGAAAAAATAAAGGAACTGCCAGATATTAGAATGGAAAAAGTAAAATATCTAAAAGAAAAAATACAATCTGGCAAATATAATATAGATGGCAAAGAAATAGTAGAAAAGATGTTTGAAAATATTCATATTGACGAAAGAATATAATGAGGTGAAAATATGACCTTTAAAGATGAACTTATAAGCATATTAGAAAAAGAGCGAGATATATTATATGAATTAAAAGATATTACTTTTGAAAAAACGGATATACTTGTAGAGAATCAGGTGGAAAAGCTAGAAAATGTGAATAAACTTGAAGAGAATCTTATAAATCAAATGGCAACATTTGAAGAGGAAAGACTTAAACTTATGTATAATTGGGGATTGGATATAAATATGACATTAAATAAAGTTATAGAAAATATTCCTGATGAGGGAAATGAATTGGAAGTTTTAAAAGAAGAATTATTAGAACTGATGATGGATATTCAATCAAGAAATGCACTAAATAATGATTTAATTTTGGAAAACTTGCAATGGTTGGATTTTAACATGAATTTAATTTCCAATGCACAAGGTCCTACCACTTATGGAAAGGGAGATAAAAAGCAATCTAATAATAGCATATTTGATAGGAAGGTGTAAATATGGGTTTTGGAGGATTATATATATCTATATCAGGTATAAATGCAAATAAAAAAGCATTAGATACCTTGTCTCATAATATTGCTAATGTAAATAATCCTGATTATGTAAGACAACGGACAAATTATGTAGAAAGTAGATATTCGAAAATGGGTTTGCATTTTCAAACTGGGACAGGGGTAGATATTCAGAATATAGCACAGATTAGGGATGAGTTTTTAGATTATAAAGTAAGAAGGGAAATTGCTACTTTTGGTTATTATAATACAAAAGCGGAAGTATTAGAAGAAATAGAATATATATTTAGAGAAATTAAGGTACCAGAAGAGTTAAACAATGGAGGATTACAAGATGTAATGGATAACTTTTGGAATAGTTGGGAGGAATTATACAAGGATCCTGAAAGCTTAACTATAAGGGGACTTCTTCATGAAAATGCTGTGGCTTTTACTACAACTGTTAATCATATAAGAAGTCAATTGGATAATCTTCAATTTAATTTAAATAAAGAGATGTTAAATAAGTCCAATGAAGTTAATACCTTATTAAGAGAGATTGCTAATTTGAATAAAAATATAAAAGCACAAGAAGCCTATGGCCCTCACATAAGAGCTAATGACTTAAGAGATAGTCGCAATGCTAAATTAGATAGATTATCAGAGTTAATACCTATTAATTATTATGAAAATTCTCATGGAGAAGTAGTAGTAAGCTTACATGGTAGGGATTTAATTAATGGAGATTATTTTAATCCTGTAGAGGTTAGATTGAATGAAAAAGGGCATGGGGAAATTTACTGGTCTGATACAGGGGAGAAGATAGACTTGCAAAGCAAAGGAGAATTAGGAGGCTATATAGATGCTAGAGACAAGGATGTAGTGGAATATAAGAATAGATTAAATTTATTGGTAGGAACTATAGCACAAGAAATAAATAAAGTTCATAAACTTGGAATAGGTTTAGATGGAAGTACTAATATAAACTTTTTTATATTTGAAGAAGAAGATCCTTCTAGTACTATAAAGATAAATCCAGAATTAGCAGATTTCAATAAGATAGCTGTATCAAAATCAGGAGAAAGAGGGGATGGATATATAGCCAAAGAAATAGCAAATATAAGAAACAAACCTTTATATGGAAAATATAATCCAGAAAATCCAGAAGAATTTATAGAACCAGGGACTTTAAATATAGATGATTTTTATAGAGATTTGATACTTAAATTAGGAACAGATAGAGAAATGGCTCGTGAGATGGCTCTTAATCAAACTATATTACTACAACAGATAGATGAAAGAAGAAAAGAGATATCCTCTGTATCTTTAGATGAGGAGATGGCAGATATGTTAAAGTATCAGCATTCTTATATAGCTAACAGTAGGGTTATAAATGCCATAGATGAGATGATAGATAATATAATAAATAGGATGGGAATGGCAGGAAGATAAAGTTTATAAATAAAGAGGTGAATAGATATGCATTTTGGTTTTAATACAGCAGTAAAGGGATTGTTGGCAAGTCAAAGATCCTTATATATAACTAATCATAATATAAGTAATGTAAACACTAGAGGATATACAAGACAAGAGGGAGCTCAAAGAGCTACTACTCCTTATGCTTTACCAGGAATAGGTTTTTTAGGCACAGGAACTGAAATATATGATGTATCAAGGATTAGAGACTCTTACTTAGATTTTAAATATTGGAACGAAAATGCTCCTATGGGAGAATGGGAAGCTAAGATGAATCATCTTTCAGAGATAGAAAAATTGTTTGGAGAACCATCTGATACTAGTTTTAGAAAATATTTAGATGATTTTTTTAAAGCATTGACTAATATGAGTACTAACCCTTCAGATTCATCCTATAGAGAACCAGTTAGAGAAAATGCACTGGCTTTTACAAAACATATAAATGAAGTAGCTGTAAGACTAAATGAATTAAGAAGAGAAACAAAAGTATCTATGGAGAACAATATTGAAAGGATAAATAGCATTGCCAATCAAATAGCTTCATTAAATAGACAAATATATTCTTATGAAATAAGTGGATATAAAGCTAATGATTTAAGAGATAGAAGAGATTTGTTGGTAGAAGAGTTATCCAAAGTAGTCAATGTAAGTGTTCATGAGTCTGATGATGGAAAATTTAGAGTAAGTATAAGCGGTGTATCCTTAGTAGATCATATTAATGTATCGGAAGTGAAGCTTAAAACTATACCAAATAGTGATGAAATTCGCATAGAATGGGGAAATGGTTCTTTAGTAAATTTAAAGTCTGGAGAATTAAAAGGACTATTAGACCTTTATAGTGGAGATGGAGAAAACAATACTTATAGAGGTATTCCTTATTACCAGAATAGGTTAAATGAATTTGCTGAAGGTTTTGCAAATAAATTTAACAAAAAACATAATGAAGGCTATGGATTAAACGGGAATACGAATATAGACTTTTTTAAATTTGATGCAGAAAAACCTGCTGCAACTATAACTTTATCTGATGAAATATTAGAGGATTTAAAGAATATAGCTGCTGGGAAAGCCCCTGGCGATGCAGAAGATAACAGAAATTTATTAGAGTTAATTGGATTAAGAGAGGATAGAAAGTTTTTTAGTGAAGGGACATCTCAAGGAACTCCTGATGATTTTATAAAATCCATCGTATCTAATTTAGCAGTGGATAGTATGCAAAGTGAAAGGATGTATAATTCTCAAAATATGATGTTGAAAAATATTCAAACTAAAAGAGATTCTGTATCAGGAGTTTCCTATGATGAAGAAATGGCAAATATGGTAAAATTTCAACATGCTTATATGGCTTCTGCAAGGATGATTAATACATTAGATATAATTATGGATGTAACCATAAATAGATTGGGATTAGTAGGAAGATAGGAGTGAAATAAAATGCGTATAACTAACAATATGCTTATAAATAATATGGTATACAATTTAAATCAAAATTTAAAAACTTTGGAAAAGCTTCAGTATCAAAAAGCTACAGGAAAGAAATTTAGAGTTCCTTCTGATGATCCAATAGGTGTTAGTAAAAGTTTAAAATTTAATACAGATATAGCAAAGTTAGAACAATATAAGAGAAATGCAGAAGATGCAACATCTTGGATGGTGGATACAGAACTAGCTTTAGGTGAAATAGGGGAAATATTGAAAAGAGCATATGAATTAACAATAGATGTAGCCAATGGGACCAAAAAAGCTCCTGAAGATTTACAAAAGGTAAAAGAAGAAATTGATCAGTTAAGAGAGCATTTAATTCAAATTGGAAATACTACTTATTCTGACAGACATATATTTAGTGGGTTTAAAACAGACAAACCATTATTGAAGGAAGATGGAACCTATAATATAGATTTAAATATGGACGAAATATTTGAGTATAATGTAGGTATATCAGAAACTGTCAAGGTAAATACGCCTGGTGGAAAGGTATTTGGAAGAGGCGATGTAAATAGTACACCTGATTATAATTCTAATATATCGGAAAATGAAAAACCTTATTTAATAGCAGTGTTTGATGCTTTATCAGAAGAGTTAGATAGTGGGCAAAATCTTGATGTAATTCAAGAAACCATTGGAAAATTACAAAACTGTCATGAACAAGTTTTAGCTGTAAGAGCAGAAGTTGGTGCTAAAATGAATAGATTAGAGATAACTGAAAAGAGGATAGATGCTCAAATAGGTAATGTAAATGAACTATTATCTTTTAACGAAGATGTGGATATAGCAGAGATATCTATACAAATAGCTATGGCAGAAAATGTATATATATCTAGTCTTATGGTAGGGGCTAAAATAATACAGCCAACTTTAGTTCAATTTTTAACTTAGAGTTATTAATATAAGCAAGAAATGAGGGTAAAATATATGATACTAAAAACTAAAAATTTTGGAGAAATAGAAATTGATGAGGAAAATATAATTCATTTTCCAGAAGGAATATTAGGATTTGAAGAAGAAAAGCAATTTGTAATAATAAAGGATGAAGATGAACAAAACCCATTTCAATGGCTTCAATCAGTGCAAAATCCTGAATTAGCTTTTGTAATAATAAATCCTTTTTTTGTATTTCCTGACTATGATATAGTATTATCTAAATCCGTGCAAGAAAAATTAAAAATAGAAGATGAAAAGGATGTAGCAGTATATTCTATAGTAGTGGTTCCAGAGGATATAGAAAAGATGACAGTAAATTTATTAGGTCCTATAGTTATAAATATAAATAAAAAACTAGGCAAACAGGTAATACTAGATGATGATAGATATACTACAAAGCACTACATTTTTAAGCAAAGATCTCAAGATAGGAGCGTGTAAATATGCTAATACTTTCAAGAAAAGAAGAAGAATCTATCATCATAGATGGAAATATAGTAATAAAGGTTTTGGAAATCCAAGAAGGGAAGGTAAGATTAGGAATAGATGCTCCTAAAGAAGTTGATATTTTTCGAGAAGAATTATACAAAAGCATACAAGAAGAAAATATGCAAGCTGCTAAAACTAGTGTAGATATTAAAAAAATGGGTAAACTATTTAATGGGTAATAAAAAACAAATAGGGTAGGGGGAATTCTGATGGAAAATGAGTGTTGCATGAAAAAAATTCAAGATGAAAATCATTGGAAAATATTAATAATAGATGATGATAATTTTGTGCATATAATGATAAAAGAGATATTAAAAGATTTTAAATTTGAAGATAAACCCCTTATAATATTAAGTGCCCATTCTAGCATAAAAGCACTAGATATATTAAACAAGAATGATGACATAGCATTAGTGCGCATTAGTGCTCTTAGATATTTTTATTGAGGAGGAAAACACAGGACTTAAATTATCTAGATATATAAGGGAAATTATAGAGAATAAAGCTACTAGAATAGTTTTGATGACCAGCAAAGAAAGCCAAAAATTAGAAGAAGAAGCTATACTAAATTATGATATAAATGGCTATGAAGAAAAAATACAGCTATTGACTAACAAATTACGTACAGTTGTAGTGGCTGCTCTTAGAGCTTATAAAGATATTATGTATATAAATAATAATAAAAGAATAATGGAAGAAGTAGTTGCTTCATCTAGTAATTTATTTGAAAAAGTATCTATTCAGGACTTTATAAAAACTGCATTTTGTTCCATTAATTCTTTGATAAATCTTTGTAGGAAGGATAAAGAGTGTAATGCAAACGGATTGACAGCTCTTAGACTTTTTAATGATGAAGCTTTTAAAGTAACATCTGCCTATGGTAAATATAAAGACTGTATAGGGAAAAAAATTATGGACTCTATATCCCAAGAAGATTTTGAATTGATAAAAAAAGCCTATAGGATGAGAAAACCTTTAATAACTGATAATAGATATGTATCATATTATCATAGTTCTAGTGGGATAGAAGGAATGGTGTTTATAGAAGCTAAAAAACAAATAAATCATTTAGATAAGGAAATTTTAAATATATTTCACAGGAACATATTAGCTGCTTTTGAAAGTCTTTGCCTTAACAAAGAAATAGAAGAAACTCAAAAAGAAATATTATATTTATTAGGAGAAGTTACAGAAGCACGTTCAGAGGAAACAGGCAATCATGTAAAAAGAGTTTCCAAATATAGTAAGATATTAGCAGAAAAATATGGATTATCCCAAAGAGAAATAATGCTAATTTCCATGGCATCTCCTATTCATGATATAGGTAAGGTAGCTATTCCAGATAGTATATTATTAAAGCCAGGAAAACTTACCCCAGAAGAATTTGATATAGTAAAAACTCATACTACCATAGGCTACAATCTACTAAAAGGCTCAGATAGGGAATTACTAAAATCTGCAGCTATAATAGCCCATGAACATCATGAAAGATACGATGGTGGAGGCTATCCAAGAGGATTAAAAGGAGATGAGATACACATATTTGGTCGCATAGTAGCAGTAGCGGATGTGTTTGATGCATTAGGCTCTCCAAGGGTATATAAAAAGGCATGGGTGATGAATGATATACTAAATTATTTTAAAGAAGAAAGGGGTAAGCATTTTGACCCAGACTTGGTGGATATACTATTTGACAATTTAGATGAATTTATAGAGATAAAAGAAAAATATTCTGATGAAAATATTAAAGTTATTGAAAAGGTATCCGATAATAATATTGAGAAGTAAAAAATCTTAAAAATATTAATTAAAAATAATGATTGTTATTAATAAATGAACATATTATATTAATGTAATTATATTATCCATAAGGATTTATTTTAAAATTTTGTAGTAAATGTTTTTGATAGAAATATCAAAAACAAAAAATGATTAACAGCGATAATAAGCCGAAAGGCTTGTTATAGATAAATTTGTGGGGAAGGAATCCCACAAAAAATAAAAAATTCAAGGAGGAATGAATAATGAGAATTAACAACAACATTATGGCTATGAATGCCAACAGACAATTAGCTATTAACAACACTGCAGTTTCTAAATCTTTAGAGAAGCTATCCTCAGGTTATAGAATTAATCGTGCTGGAGATGATGCAGCAGGACTATCTATTTCTGAAAAGATGAGAGCTCAAATAAGAGGACTTAATATGGCTTCCAAAAATGCTCAAGATGGTATATCACTAATCCAAACAGCAGAAGGAGCATTAGATGAAGTACACTCAATTTTACAAAGAATGAGAGAATTAGCAGTACAATCAGCAAATGACACTAATATGACAACAGTAGATAGACAGGCTATGCAAACAGAAATAAATCAATTACTAGAAGAAATAAGCGGTATATCTACTAGAACTCAATTTAATACTCAAACACTATTAGATGGAACTTTTAAAGATAAAGTATTCCACATAGGTGCAAACAGTGGACAAAATATGAAGATTACAATAGGAGCAATGACTACAAGTGGATTAAAAATTGATAATCTTAAAGTTGAAAACATTGATGATGTTGATGAGACCACTACAGGTGGTATATTAACTCAAGAAGATGCAGATAAAGCAATAACAACAATTAATGATGCAATAAATAAAGTTTCTACTCAGAGATCAGAGCTAGGAGCTATTCAAAATCGACTAGAACATACAGTTAAAAACTTAGATAATTCAGCTGAAAACTTACAAGCTGCAGAAAGTAGAATTAGAGATGTAGATATGGCTAAAGAGATGATGGAATTCACAAAACAAACTATACTACAACAAGCAGCTACTGCAATGCTTGCTCAAGCAAATCAAGTACCACAAACAGTATTACAGTTATTAAGATAAGCAGATGTCTAATTTAAAGAAAGAGTCAGGGATTTTTCCTCTGACTCTTTTTAGTATAGAGAGTTTTATATGCATATGATAATATATATATATTATCATTATAAAATGGAGGAATAAATATGCATTATGAAAACAACATAAACTTACTGAAGAAAAATTACCCAAATATCCTTAAAGACATAATAAAAATAATACCGAATAAAAACACATATGAAATAACAAAAACCAAGACCAATCAATCCACAGTAAAAATCAATCAAGAGGGCAAGTTTTATTTTTTGCATAGTAAATACAATCCAAATAGAGAAGCAAAAAGCATAGCAGAAGAGAATTATGATATATCAATTCAAAATTATATAATATTTGGTTTAGGATTTGGATATCATGTAGAAGAATTGATGTCTATGGCTCCTAATTCTAATTTTTACATAATTGAAACTAATAAAGAAATATTTAGATTAGCATTAGAGAATGTAGATTTAAGCAATATTATTAGAAACAGTAGAGCTAAACTGTTTGTAACAGATGATATAGTTGAGATTAATGAAATATTAAATGAGGTACTTATAAAAGAAGATATAAAAATAGTCCTTCATAATCCATCCTTTAAAACAATGTCTGGAAACTTATTAGAATTAAAATATTTATTAGAAGAATTTAAAATGAAAGAGGATTCAGTAGAGAAATTTGCTCCAACATTAAATGAAAATTTTAAATCTAATATTAAAAATTATAATGATAATGTAGATATATTATTTAATAAATATAATAATATACCTTTATACATTATATCTGCAGGACCATCTTTAGATAAAAATATAAAAGAACTTAAAAAAGCTAAAGGGAAGGGTATAATCTTATCAGTTGGTAGAGCAGTTAGATTCTTATTAAAAGAAAATATAGAGCCAGATTTTATTATTATTACAGATCCTCAAAAATTTGTATATAATAGTCAATTAAAAGGCTTGGATATAGATATACCCCTTATAGTATTATCTACCTGTGATAAAAATGTAATGCTAAATTATAAAGGGAAAAAGCTGATAGCATTACAAGAAGGATATACACCAGCTGAAGAATATGCTAAGAAACATAATCATAAGCTAGTCCAAACAGGAGGTTCAGTAGCCACTACAGCTTTAGATGTTGCTATTAATATGGGTTGTAATCCAATAATATTTGTAGGGCAAGATTTAGCATACACAGATGGAAAAACTCACTCTAAATTCAGTTATTCCAAAGAAGTAAATGGATATAGAAATTTAAGAAGAGTAGAAGATATATATGGAAATACAGTTTATTCTCCTAAAAATTTATATAGTTACTTAAGATGGATTCAAAATAGAATAGTAAACGAAAAAGGAATAAAATTTATAGATGCAACAGAAGGAGGAGCTAAAATAAAGGGAACAGAAATATTAACTTTAAAGGAAACTATAGACAGATATTTAATTTAAATTTTTAAAAAACTGTATAAATATTAATTTATATTTGATATAATAATGAATAAAAGGTGGTGAGAAAATGGAAAATGAAATTTTAGAAATTTTAAAAGTGTTGCAAAGTAATATGAATACGATGCAAAGCGATATGAAGGCAATGCAAAGTAATATGAATACGATGCAAAGCGATATGAAGGCAATGCAAAGCGATATGAAGGCAATGAAAAATGAGCAAAAAGAGACGAATAAAAGCCTTGAAAGAGTTCAAAACAAGACTGATATTATAGAAGTTCAAGTTAAAGAAAATACTCAAATATTAAAAGCTCTACAACATAGTAGTCAAGTTCATAAAGCTGGAATGGATAAATTTAATATTATCTTAGCTAGAGAAGCAGGAGAATTGAAAAAACAAATAAAAAACTTGGAAAATAGAATATGTAACCTAGAGGAAACAAATAAATTAATCATGGAAATGTATGGTGAACATGAAGTTGAAATAAGAAAAATTAGAAAAAAATATGTATAAATATGAATAATGATGATATTATATAGAAGGTCTTTAATTTTTCAAAAGACCTTTTGTGATATTTTTGTGATATATAATAAAAAAATTCCTAATCTTGTCGATAACATATATAGATTAAAGTTTGGAGGTAATTAAATGAAAATATATATATTAGATAAAATTTTGGAGTATTGTAATAGCGAAGATATAATAGATGAGATATTTAATAAAATTGATAGTATAATAAATAGTACAAATTTAGTATTTAGTCATTTAATAATAGATGGAATTGATGTATATGATAATTATTATGATTATTTTTTAGATAATATTAAAAATATTGAAGAAGTAAGGGTTGTTACTAAAACTATCAAAGGAATATCTCAAGATATAATTTTAAGTACCATAGATTATATTGATAGAGTCGTACCTGAAATAGAAATATTAGCAGATGAATTTTATAAACAGCCTTTACAGGGTTCATGGAATAAATTAATACAGCTTTTAGAAGGAATTAAATGGATTATAGATAGCTTCGTAATTATTGATTCAAATCCAGAATTAAAAGACATAGTGAATAGTTATGAAGAATGGAATCTATATGCAAAAGATATCCATGAATTAGGTGGATTGATAAGAGAGTTTGAAGAAATATTAGAAAATAGTGATTTTGTATCTACAGCAGACATACTATCTTATGAAATAGCGCCTTTATTTAAAGAAATGAAAGAAAAATTGGGGAAATTAGTATTAGAAAAGGTTGATATGAATGCTGGCAGATAATATTAATATATTAAAGCTGACATATCCTAGAACTTGGCAGAAATTAAAATCTTTAGAAGATTCTTTAGATATGGACTCAATTCAAATAGAAGAAACTAAAAAGGGGTACAAAACCTTATGGGTAGAAAAAAACAATAAAAAAGTATACCTTCATAGTAAGTATAATCCAATTCGAGAAGGAGAAACTATAGTAAACCAATACAGTAATATCGAAGATAATACAACAATAATATTTTATGGAGTAGGGTTAGGCTATCATATAGACTTATTTTTGAAAAAACATCCCAATGTAAATTATTATATATATGAACCAATACCAGAAATACTATATGCTTATTTATCCTATAAACCATTAAAAAAGCTACCTTCATTAAATTTAAAGGATATTGTATTAGCAGATAATAAATTAGAAACTATAAAATTTTTTGATAATATTATAAATAAAACAAGTGATAATTTTATCTGTATACCATTAAATAGCCATAAAAACATATATGCTGAGAAGTATAATCAATTTATAGAGTTATTTAAAGAAACTTTAAAAGATAAAAAAACTAGTATTGGAACAAATCTAATTTTTCAAGAAAGATGGATTTTAAATAGTATGAAAAACTTTGGAGAAGTATTAAATACTCCAAATATTCTATTAGAGAAGAAAGGTGAATTTAAAGACAAGCCTGCTATACTTGTAGCAGCAGGACCATCATTGAATGAAGAAATAGAGAATATTAGATATATAAAGGATAATGGATTGGCCTATATATTTAGTGTAGGCTCTGCTGTTAATACTTTAGTTCATTATAACATATATCCAGATGTAGCTTGTACATACGATCCTGGAAAATTTAATCAAAATGTATTTACAAAGATTAAGGAAAAAGGAATAAAAGAAATACCTATGATATTTGGCTCTAGTGTTGGATACGAAACATTAATAAATTATCCAGGAAAGAAATATCATATGATTACTAGCCAAGATTCTGTATCTAATTACTATTTAAGAAACGAAAACAATAAGCCCATAGATATGGTATATGATGCACCAACTATAGCAGTCGTAACATTACAATTATTATATGAACTAGGGTTTAACCCAATAATATTGGTAGGACAAAATCTAGCATACAAAGGTAAAAAACGACATTCAGAAGGTATTCATTATAGTAGAGATATTACAGATAAAGATATTGAAAATGGAATTTATGTTAAAGATGTATATGGGGAAAAAATATTAACAAGTTTGGGATTTGATAGTATGAGGCAGCAAATGGAGCAATATATTAAGATTTTACATAATGTAAAGGTAATAAACACAACAAAAGGTGGAGCTCATATAGAGGGAACAGATTTTATAGAGTTGAAAATTGTAATTGATAAATATTTAAAAGAAAAGGTAGTGGAACATAATTGGCTAGAGGGAAATAAAACCAGATATGATAGAGAATATTTAGAGACTCAATCTAAAAAAATGGATATAGCCTATAAAAGGGCATTAAAATTAATAGATGATTATTATGATACTTTAAATAAGATAGAGAGATTGATAAGAAATAAAAATTTTAATCAAGCAGAGAAAACCTATATAAAGTTGGACAAGGTTTTAAGAAAGATTGAAAATAATGATTTTTTCAAAGTATTTATATTACCTATGAATAGAGTTCAGTATGAATTACTAGCTAATAGTATAGATAGTCTAAATGAAGAAAAAGATCCAGTTAAAAAAGGCAAAAGGATAATAGATGCTTTTAAAGGTTTTATGGATTTATGCAAAGAAGATATAGATAATATAGAAGAGGTTTACAATGAAATGAAATTAAATATAGAAGTATTTTTAGAGAATAGGTGAGGGATAAATATGTTAAACAACAAAACAATACTTATAACTGGTGGGACAGGCTCTTTTGGGCAAAAATTTACTGAAATGGTGTTTAAAAGGTATAAACCAAAAAAAGTTATTATATATTCTAGAGATGAATATAAACAGTTTTTAATGAAACAAAAGTTTCCATCTTATAAAAAGAATATAAGGTTTTTTATAGGAGATGTAAGAGATAAAGAAAGATTATATAGGGCATTTAATGGAGTAGATTATGTAATTCATGCTGCAGCTATGAAACAAGTACCTGCTTGCGAATATAATCCCTTTGAAGCTATAAAAACTAATATTCATGGTGCTCAAAATGTAATAGATGCAGCATTAGATAGAGGAGTTAAAAAGGTAGTTGCATTATCTACTGATAAAGCTGTAAATCCAATTAATTTATATGGAGGAACAAAATTAGTTTCAGACAAATTATTTATATCTGCAAATGCATATTCTGGTGGGGAAGGTACTAGGTTTTCAGTAGTTAGATATGGAAATGTAGCAGGTAGTAGAGGTTCAGTTATACCTTTTTTTAAAGAATTAATTGAAAAGGGGAAAAACAAACTTCCAATAACTGATTTCCGTATGACAAGGTTTTGGATAACATTAGAACAAGGTGTAGAATTAGTTTTTAAAGCAATAGAAGAATCCAAAGGTGGAGAAACTTATATTTCTAAAATACCTTCTTTTAAGATTATAGACTTGGCTAAAGCTATGAACCCTAAAGTTATACTAGAAGAAGTAGGAATTAGAGAAGGAGAAAAACTCCATGAAGTAATGATTACTAAAGATGATTCTAGAATGACCTATGAATATGAAAATCATTATATAATATATCCTCATTTTGATTGGTGGAGCTCAGAAAGGTATTTTACCAATGGTGGAAAGCCAATTGAAGAAGGTTTTGAATATAATTCAGGAACTAATAGTGAATGGTTAGATGTGGAAGATTTGAGGAGATTATTAACAGAATTGGATATGATGCCAAATGTTCAAGAATATATTGGAGAAGTGGCGGTGACAAAATGACTAAATTAGCCATAAATGGAGGTACGCCTGTAAGAGATACTTATTTACCTTATGGGCAACAGTGGATAGAGGATGATGATATAGAAGAAGTAGTAAAGGCACTAAAATCTGACTACCTTACCACTGGACCTAAAATAAAAGAGTTTGAAGAAAAATTTGGTAAATATGTTGGGGTAAAATATGCAGTAGCTATATCTAATGGAACAGCAGCACTGCATGGAGCTTCATTTGCAGCAGGCATTAAAGAGGGAGATGAAGTGATAACAACTCCCATAACTTTTGCAGCATCTGCTAATTGCATACTATATCAAGGAGGTAAGCCTGTATTTGCAGACATAGATTCTAGTACATATAATATAGATCCTAAAGATATAGAAGAAAAGATTAGCAGTAAAACTAAAGCTATTGTTCCAGTAGATTTTACAGGACAACCTGTTAATATAGATGAGATTAATGCTATAGCTAAAAAATATAATTTAATAGTTATAGAAGATGGTGCTCATTCCTTAGGAGCAGAATATAAAGGTAAAAGAATAGGTTCATTAGTGGATATGACAACTTTTAGTTTTCATCCAGTAAAACATATTACTACTGGAGAAGGTGGTATGATTACTACTAATAATAAAGAATTATATGAAAAATTAAAATTATTTAGAACCCATGGAATAACAAGGGATAAGGAAATCCTATATAATAAAAATGAAAGTTCTTGGTATTACGAACAATTAGAATTGGGCTATAATTATAGAATTACAGATATTCAATGTGCATTAGGCATAAGTCAGTTGAATAAAATAGATAAATTTCTAAGAAGAAGAAGAGAAATAGCAGAAAAGTACAACGAATATTTAAAAGATATAGATGGAATTGTATTGCCTTATCAAGAAGAATATATAAAATCTTCTTGGCATTTATATGTTATTCAATTGGAACTGGAAAAGTTTAAAGTGGGGAGACGTGAAATATTTGAAGCCTTACAAGCTGAAAATATTGGAGTAAATGTTCATTATATTCCAGTTTATTATCATCCATACTATCAAAAATTAGGATATAAAAAGGGACTATGTCCTAATGCAGAAAAATTGTATGAAAGAATTATAACTATACCATTATATCCTAAAATGACTGATAAAGATGTTAAAGATGTGGTAGAAGCATTGGATAAAGTATTAAAATATTATAAAAGGTAGTTGAATTAAGGATGAATGTATTGTTTACAGCTATAGGAAGAAGAGTGCAATTAATAAATCATTTTAAAAAATATCATAAGGTAATAGGGGTAGATACTGGAGAACTAGCACCAGCTAAGCATTTTGTAGATTCTTTTTATAAAGTTCCAAAGTGGGATGATAAAGAATATGTAAACACCCTTTTAAATATATGTAAAAAAGAAAATGTAGATATGTTAATTCCTTTATATGAAAAGGAATTTATATTATTATGTGAAAATAGAGAAAAGTTTAATAAAACAGGTACGATACTTATATTAAGTGATAAAAAAATAATAGAAATATTTAATGACAAATGGGAGAGTTATAGATTTTTTATTGAGAATGGTATAGATACACCTATGACTTATAAGAAACAGGGAGTGAAAGATTTTAATTTCCCACTAATTATTAAACCAATAAATGGAGCAGGTAGTCAAAATGTGTTTAAAGTAGACAATAAAAAGGAATTAAGTTTTTTTATAGATTACATAGAAAACCCAATTATTCAAGAATATATAAAAGGAACGGAATATACCATAGATGTATTATGTGATTTAAAAGGAAATGTAATTTCCATAGTCCCAAGAGAAAGAATAGAAGTTAGAGCAGGGGAAGTATCAAAAGGCAGAACGGTTAAAAACAAAGATATAATTGAAAAAACTTTAAAACTATGCAATAAATTAAAAATAGATAAAAACACAAAACCTATAGGTCCATTGACTATTCAATGTATTGTAGATTTGGATAATAATATAAAATTTATAGAAGTAAATACAAGATTTGGTGGTGGAGTTCCTTTAACCTTTGAAGCAGGAGTACCATATGCTAAATATTTAGGCAAAATGGTTGAAGGGTATAATGTGAGACCAATTATAGGAGAATTTAAAGAAATGATAATGCTTAGATATGATGAAGCAATTTATATTTAGGGGGAAAGATGATAAAATTAATTATATTTGATTTAGATGATACTTTATATAATGAAATAGACTTTGTATATGGTGGATTTATGGAAGTGGCTGTATTTTTATCTAATAAATATGAAATAAACAAAGATATATTATTTAAGGACATGGTTGAAATTTTAAATTCCCAAGGAAGGGGAAAAATTTTTGACTATATATGCGAAAAATATCATTTTGAAGAGAATATTGGCAACTTAGTTAGAATATACAGACATCATAAGCCTAAAATTTTTCTTTATAATGATGCTTATGAAGTTTTAGAAAAATTTAAAGCTAAATATAAATTAGGACTTATAACTGATGGTTATAAAGATACTCAGTGGAATAAGATTAAAGCTTTAAATATTGAAAAATACATGGATAAGATTATTGTTACAGATGATTATGGGAAAGAATACTGGAAACCTAGTATAAGACCATTTCAAATGATGCTAGAATATTTCAATATTAAACCAGAAGAAGCTGTATATATAGGGGACAATCCAAACAAGGATTTTTTACCTTGTAAGGAATTGGGGATTAATTCTATTAGAATAATTCGTCCCATTGGGGACCATATGAATACTTTTTTAGATGAAAAACATGAAGCAAATTATAATATAAAATCTCTACTAGAATTAGAAAATATACTGGAGGAATTAAAATGACAGTACTGTGCATAGTACAAGCTAGGACAGGCTCTGAACGATTACCAAAAAAGGTTATTAAGCCTATTTTAAATGAGCCTATGATAATCTACATTTTAAAAAGACTTAGAAAATCTAAATATATAGATGAATTAGTTTTAGCTACGACTATAGAAAAGAGAGACGATTTCTTGGTTGATATAGTAAAAAACAAAGGTTATAAAGTGTTTAGAGGAGAGGAAGATAATGTATTAAAAAGATATGTAGATACATATAAAAAATATGGTGGAGATATTATAATTAGGATTACTGGAGATTGTCCGTTAATAGATCCTTTTATTGTAGACAATGTAGTTACATATTTTATGGCTAATAACTATGATTATGTAAGATTAGATGTACCAGAGACTTTTATAAGAGGTTTTGATGTAGAAGTATTTTCATCCAAAACATTGTTGAAAGTGTGGGGGGAAGTTTCTTCTTTAGGGAATTCTCATAGATATAAAGAGCATGTTACATTATATATTTATGAAAATCCAGATAAATTTAATATAGGTATTGTAAAAGGAAATGAATTTTACAATAAAGACTATAGATTATCTGTGGATACTATAGAGGATTTTAAATTAGTAGAAACTATATTCAATCATTTTCAAGATGAATATATAGAAGCTAAGGAAGTAGTAAAATTTTTAGATGAAAATCCTAATATAGCTAGTATAAATAAAAACATAAAACAGAAGAAGGCATAGGAATAATATGAAAGTAATAATTTACGCCAATGGCTCATCAGCTATTGGTATAGGACATATAATGAGGGCATTAACTTTAGCTAAAGAATTAAAAAAAAGAGAGATTTATGTCGAATATATTATTGATAATAGTGATAACAGTATTATAAAACTGCTTCAAAATAATGGATTTCATACAATAATTGTAGAAAACATTTTAGATTATTTATCAAGTCATCAAAAACCAAAATATGATTTAGCCATAGTAGATGATTATAGTATTAATGAACATGGAATAAATAAATTTTATAATATAGCTAAAAAGATAGTATATATAGATGACTTGGCTAAATTTAGTGAATATAATATGGATATTTTAGTTAATTCTAGTATAGAGGCATTAAGTATAGATTATAAAGGATGTGCAAAAAAACTTCTAGGACCTAAATATGCCATATTAAGAGATGAATTTAGAAATAAAAAATATAAAGTACCAAAACCTAATGTAGAAAAAGTCATGATTACATTAGGTGGTGGAGATGAGTATAATATTACAAAAGATATTTTAGATTTTCTTTTAGATAATTATTATGATATAGAATATAATGTTATCTTAGGCAATTCTTATAGATATAAAGATTTTATGATAGAAAATTATGAAGATGAAAGAGTTAAATTTTATATAAATACAAATAACATGGCGGAAATAATGCTAAATAGTGACTTAGCCATTTCTGCAGGGGGAAATACATTATATGAATTATGTGCATGTGGTATACCAACCATAGCAATAATAATTGCAGATAATCAAAGAAAATTTGTTCAAGTAATACACAGAAAAACAGGGATAGATTATATAGATTTAGAAGGGAAAAATTTTAAATTTAAAAAAGAAAATTTTTTAGATATTTTTGAAAGGAATATTAAGAATTATAAGTATAGGGAGAAAATTTCAAAGCAAATGTTTAATTTAGTAGATGGGAATGGAAGTAGAAGAATAGTAGATGAGATTATGGCATTAATTTAAAGATTGGAGGTAAGGTATGGATAAATATATAGAAATAGAAGGAATAAAAATAGGAGAAGATTATCCAGCGTTCATAATAGCAGAACTATCAGCAAATCATCTCCAAGATTATGATAGAGCAGTAGAAACTATAAAAAAAGCTAAATGGGCTGGAGCAGATGCAATAAAACTTCAAACCTATACACCTGATACTATAACCATAAATTGTGACAATGAATATTTTCAAATAAAACAAGGTACCATCTGGGATGGCACTACTTTGTACAAGCTATATGAAGAAGCCTATACTCCATGGGAATGGCAGCCAAAACTAAAGAAAATAGCTGAAGAAGAAGGATTGATATGTTTTTCATCACCTTTTGATAATACTGCTGTAGATTTTTTAGAAGAAATGAATGTACCGGCCTATAAAATAGCTTCTTTTGAAATAACAGATATTCCGTTTATTGAATACATAGCCTCTAAAGGAAAGCCAATTATTATATCCACAGGAATAGCAACATTAGCAGATATAGAAGCAGCTTTAGCAGCATGTAAAGGAATGGGGAATGATCAGGTAGCATTTTTAAAATGCACATCAGCATATCCATCACCCATGGAAGATATTAACTTAAAAGTAATCCCAAACATGAAAGACACATTTAGGACAATTGTCGGACTATCAGACCACACTCTAGGCGATACAGTAGCCTTGGGAGCAGTAGCCTTGGGAGCAAAAATAGTAGAAAAACATTTTACTTTAGATAGAGCAAGTGGTGGTCCAGATGCTAAATTTTCCATGGAACCAGATGAATTTAAGGAAATGGTAGATAGAATAAGAGACTTAGAAAAAGCATTAGGACAAGTTACTTATGAATTAACGGAAAAACAAAAAAATAGTAGAGAACATTCTAGATCATTATTTGTAGTGAAAGATGTAAAAAAAGGAGAAGTATTTACAGAAGAAAATGTAAAAAGTATAAGACCAGGATTTGGTTTGGAGACAAAGTATATTGATGAAATATTAGGGGAAAAGGCTAAATGTGATGTGAAGAAGGGTACACCGATGAGGTGGGATTTGGTGGAGTGATAAATTTGATAAAATGAAAGGACGTGAAATACATGAAGATATATATTTATGGAACTGGAAGTGGAGGAATTAAATTTTACAATAGTTTAAAGAAGGACAGGGTAGAAATTTTAGGCTTTTTAGATAGCGATAAAACTAAAGAAGGAAGTATTTTTTTAAACAACAAAATATTTTATCCAGAAACTATTAAACAAACAAATTTTGATTATATAATGATAGCAAGTGAATATGTTGAGATATACGATTTTTTGATAGAATTAGGTTTTGATGAGTCTAAAATAATATTTGATAATAAATTTAGAGAGGTATCAAAATATAAATATGTATTGGAAAGGAATATTCAAGCTTATAATAAAATTATGTCTCAAATAGTTAATATGTATCAACCAGAGGAATTTGTTATTACAAGGGAAATAGCTTATTATAGAGATAAATATTTAGATGATGAGTATTTAGAGAAATATGATTATACTAGATATAAAACTTTGCAATTAGTTTCAAATGAAATTTATGATAATGATATAAAAGGTGCAGTTGCAGAAGTAGGTGTTTACAGAGGAGAATTTTCCAAAATTATTAATATTTTATTCAAAGATAAGAAGTTATACTTGTTTGATACGTTTGAAGGTTTTAATATCGATGAAATTAAGCATGATTTAGAGAAAGGTCTAATTGTAGACAATACACGAGAGAGGTTAGTTCATCATGAAAATCTTTTTGAAAATACAAATGTAGATATTGTAATGAAAAAAATGCCTTATCCAAATAATTGTATAATAAAGAAAGGGTTCTTTCCAGATACAGCAATAGGAATAGAAGAAAGCTTTTCTTTTGTTTCGATAGATGTGGATTTATACAACCCTATATATAATGCATTGGAATTTTTTTATCCAAGGCTAAGTAAAGGAGGATATATTTTTGTACATGATTATAATGTGAGAAATTATTTAGGAGTAAAGAAAGCGGTACAAAATTTCGAACAAAAATTCGGGAAATTAAGGAAGGTTCCCATTTCTGATTTTGGGGGGACTCTTATTATTACAAAATAATGTGGGTTATATATAGTGAGGAATATTGTATTCTATATTTAATTTCAAATCGCTATGAATAATAATGAATAATTAACTACTATTACTTTTACTTTAGCATAGCAATATTTATATCCTACTATGCTACATATAACAAACTATGGAGGAAGACATCATATGGATATTATAATGAAAAAATTTTTAGATTCAAAACCTATATACATTTTAAGAGTAATATTAAATAGGTTGTCTTTTGCAATATTTAAAGTTTTTCCTATTAATACAAAAAAAATTGTTTTTTTAAATTTTCATTCAGATAACTTTACTGGAAACAATAAAGCTATTTATGATGAAATGATTAAACAAAAATGGAATTTAAATTATGTAATGGTTAGTAATTCAGATATTAGAAGAGAATATACTTTCAGAATAAAAAAGATTATTACAACAATTAAAATTAATTATAATATATGCACAGCAAAATATATTATAGTCAATGATTATTATTCCCTTTTTTCTATGTGCAAGCTTAGAAAAGGAACAGAATTAATACAAGTTTGGCATGGAGGAGGGGCGTTTAAGAAATTTGGTAAAGATTCTATGCAAAATATGGCTAGTGCAGAAATCATGAAAAGAAATATGAGAGGACATGGGCAATATACAAAAGTGATAGTTAGCTCAAAAGAAGTTGCACCTATATATGCAAATGCCTTTGGGGTAGATATTAAAAAAATTTATCCTATTGGAATACCTAGAGCGGATATTTTTTTTGATAGCAGTAGAATGGAGAAGATAAAAACTAGCTTATTAGATAAATACCCCTATTTATTAGACAAAAAAATAATATTGTATGCCCCAACTTATAGGGATGACAGTAGATATAATGAATCGTTAGCTTTAAATTTAGAATATCTAATGGAGAGGATTTCCGATAATTATGTTTTTGTTTTTAAAATGCATCCATTTGAGAGGGGAAAAATAAAAATTGACAAAAGTTTATCATCTAAAGTATTTGATTTATCTCATGAAGAAATTAATGATCTTTTGATAATTGCAGATATATTAATAACAGATTATTCTTCAATAATATTTGAATATGCTATTTTACAAAGACCTATGATATTTTTTGCATATGATTTAGAGAAATATGAAAATGAAATTAGAGGTTTCTATTATAATTATACTGATTTTGTACCAGGTCCTATAGCCTATACTACTGAAGAAGTAGTTGAATTGATAAATAAAAATGAATGGGACTTTGAAATAATTAAGAAGTTTGCTATCAGATTTAATGAACATTTTGATGGGAAAGCTACGGATAGATTTATTAAAGAAGTATTATTTGAAGAGGAAGGTAAATTTTAGAAGGTGGGTGGAACTATATGAACATAGGAATTATATTAGCTGGTGGTATCGGTAGTAGAATGGGAATAGTGGACAAACCTAAACAATTTATTGATATTTATGGGAAACCTATTATAGTTTATACATTAGAGACTTTTGACAATCATCCAGAAATTGATTATATAGGTGTAGTGTGTTTAGATGAATGGATGGATGATTTGAAAATTCTATTGAGAAAATATGAAATAAACAAAGTTAAGTGGTTAATAAAGGGAGGAATGTCTAGACAAGAATCTGTATATAATGCAATAATTGCTATTTCAAAAGATGTTAATGATGATGATATTTTAGTAATACATGATTCTGTAAGACCATTAGTAAGCCATAAAATAATTAGTAATAATATCTCTAGTGCAAAACAATTTGGTGCTACAGATACAGTAATTCCTAGTACAGATACTATTATAAAAAGTCTTGATGGATTACAAATTCATGAAGTTCCAAATAGAAGCGAGTTATATATTGGTCAAACGCCACAAAGTTTTAAATTTGAACTTATAAAAAGAGCTCACGAAACAGCCATAGAAAGTAATAAATTAAATTCAACGGATGATTGTCAATTAGTTTTAGATTTAGGAGAAAAAGTTAAATTAGTTATGGGTGATAAACTAAATTTTAAGATTACTTCTTTTGATGATTTACTTTTATTAAAGGCAATTATTAAACTTGGCAAAACGGAGATGGTATAATGTTAAGCAGAAGCTTTAAAATCGTTGAGCCCAAAAGATTTGATTTATATATAGAAGATATCATTTGTGGAGAAGATGAGGCAATAGTTAGAATAGAGTATGGAGCTATATGCAAGGCTGATTTAAGATATTATTTAGGAGCTAGGGATGAAAGAACATTAGGATTTAAATATCCTATGAGTCTTTTACATGAAGCTATTGGAACTATCGTATTAGATAAAACTAATAAATTTAAAGTTGGTGATAGAGTTGTTTTGGTGCCTAATATAGTACCGAAAAATAACAACAAATGTCTAAATTGTGTTTGTAATATTCCAGAGTTAGGAGAAAATTATTGTCCTAATGCAAAATTTTCATCTAGTAATTACAATGGATTTGGGAGAGAGTATGTAAATTATCCCGTTACTAATTTAATTAAAATTCCTGATAATGTAGAATCTAAAATAGCTGTTTTTTTAGAATTAATTTCTGTGACAATAGCTGCATATAGGCGAGTTCAATTAAATGGGGATGAAACGATTGCAATTTGGGGAGATGGGATATTAGGTTACATATTATGTTGTGTATTGAAAGTTATTCATAAAGATGGGAAAATAATAGCTGTAGGTAAACATGAAAATAAAATCAAACAGTTTCCTGCTGATAAATATTATTTAATTGGCGATGATAGTATAAATAAAGAAAATATTGATATAGCTTATGAATGTGTTGGTGGAAATTCATCTGGAAATGCTATTAATGAAAGTATTGATATAATTAATGTTGGCGGTAAGATTATTTTAACAGGTGTTGCTGAGGATTATGTTGGAATTAATACCAGAAAGATACTTGAAAAAGGTATATCATTATATGGTGTTACAAGAAGTAGTGTTTCTGATTTTCAAAAAGCAATATTATTATTTGAAAGGAAAAGGTTTGAAGATTGGATATCAAAATTGATATTAGATGAAATATATATTAATAATATAGTTGATTATTACAATGTGTTTGAAATGGAGTTAAAAAATTTTAAGTTAGGAAAATATATTCTAAAATTTAATTTATGAATTGGAAAAGAGAAGTGATAAGTTTTGGAAAGTAAACAATATAAAAGAAAAGATAAGACTATGCATATAGCTGAATATTTTTATACGACAAAGGTTGTTGAACCGTTACTACCTGTTATATCAAAAACTTTCATAACCCCTAATATGGTAACAATATTTAATTCATTTCTTGCAATGTTTATATTTTATTTAGCATATAATCAAAGATATATTTGGGTAGCAATATTAATACAATGTTATTTGTTTTTAGATATATTAGATGGCAATTTAGCTAGATATAAAAATATGAAAAGTGATTTAGGTGCAAAATTAGACAGTATAAATGATAGGATTTTTTATACCTTAATATTTATTTTTATTGGTATTGGAGAAGTACCATTGTATTTAATTATTTCTGTAATATTCTTAATTAATTTATATGCTATACTAGCAACTTTTTATATAGTACCAAGGCTAAGAAAATTGGAAACAGTCGAAAGACATGGTGTAAAAAAGTATTTTATGGATAGAGGATTTATTATAGGAATGGATTTAGGGACTGTTGATATTTTAGTGACTATATTTTTATTATTGGGTAAAATTAACATTTTATATATAATACTGATTACGGGATTTATTTTAGATATTATTGTTCGTTTGTCAGAATTATGGTGGAATGAAAAATTGGAAAAAGATAAATAAAATTTAATATAGAAGAATAGTATAAACGAAAATATATAGAAAGAGGAAGTCTGAAATAAGAGCAATATATATTATTAAAAATAGGAATTAAATAAACTTTTATTTACTAGTTTAGAATTATATAGTATATAAAAATTATTGTTATGTAAAGGAGGATGATAGTCGGTGTGATGATTTAGTAGATGACAAAATTTTAGCACTTTTTAATTACCATAATAAACAATTTGATGAGACGAATGATGAAGATATAATATTTTATATGGAGCTTAGAGATTTTGCAGAAAATCATGGAAATTTATTATATTTTTGGGAAAATAGTCATTATTTAGTAATTAATTTTATAAGAGAAAAAGATTACTTAATTATTCCAACTAATTATTCTCTATAATTTATTATATCTCATGTATAATTACTATATAAATGCTCAGCATTTATATAGTATAATAATAGTAGTTAGCTAAATTATTATAACTTATAACAAGGAAGTGTTATGAATGGAAAATTTAAAACATTATTTTAGGAGGAAATTTGTTGAAGGTTATGAAGGATATGAAATTGTATAACTTTATTATCTTTAATTCAATCACTTAGATAAAAATCTATTTTATCCATTATTTCATCTGTTAATTTAACTTTAGTTCTATTACTTGCATTATATTTTGGTGGTTCTATCCAATAGCATAACTCTTTTTTTTCATATTCTCTGATATATTTTTTAATTGTTTTCCTATCAAATCCAGTCTCTCTATGATTGCCCATTGAGATTTTTCTTCTAAAAGCCCATCTATTATTATTTTTTATTTATCTATTAAACTTATCATCCCCTAACCTCCCTATGAATTGTCATAGGGTTATTATATATTTCCTCTAGAGGAATTTTCAATTAGAATTTGGGGTACTTTTATAATATCATAAACAATTTTGTAGATATACTTCCTAAGATTAATAGATAATATGTTTATTTAAATAATAAAAAAGGATGGTAGTTAGTATGTCTGATAAAAATATTTTTAAAAAAGTTAATTCAAGAAAATACTATTTTAAACAAAGCTAATTCAAATAGATTACTTATTGAACCAAAGGGAAAACGATTATCTTTTGAAGAATCCAAGCATAAATTTTCCTGTGAATTTGCAATGATATAAGCGAAAGAGAGTTTATTTACCTTTTAACTGGATTAAATAAATAATATTATAATTGCAAATAAATTCACAGGAATTGATATAAATTGTTCGGTAAAAAAATTGTCCAAAAAGGGTTGACATACATATATAGTCTTATTCAAGGGGAAGTATACAGATATCAATTGTATTTGTTATAGGATAATATTTGAAATTAAAATATCCTAAAGTTATTTATAAATTAAATATTAACTATTATATTAATATAAATGATAGCTAAAAATAAATAAACCCTATACTATTTAGCAGACAGGGCTTATTTTTATGTTAATTTACTAAATAAAAAATAAATTATTCATATGAGACAACTTTGCGTATATTTTTAATGAATTTAACTTAAATAAGGATTAGGGGAGGTGGGAATGGTATGGATGAGAAATTTGATATTAGGAATATGCAAACTAAATATAGTGGGTGAATTAAAAAAGTTGCCTTTTAAGGCAAATGTGTATTAATGCTATGGTGTTTATGACTGATAGAAAAAAGGAGTTAGAGTAGAATGGATAGATGCAAAATATTATTAATTAATCATAAGAAAGGAGAGAGCGATAATATGTCAATATTTTATCAAGAGGGTTGTATAAACAAAGCATTAACAAATATATCAATAGCTTATTCAAATGAGAAATATATAGCTGATCAGATTTTTAAGAAGTCAATAATTAAAAAACAAAGTGATAAATATTGTGTTCATGGTATAGAAAGATTTATACAGCATGATGACCGTAGAGTACCAGGTACTGAAGCTAATGAAATTAATTGGATATTTTCAGAGGATTCTTATGATGTAATGTGTCATGCATTTAGAGTTGAAATTACTGATGAAGAAGTTCAAAATGTTGATGATATATTTGTTCTTGAGGCGGCTGCAACTGAATTAATGACAGAAAAAATTTTATTTAGTAAAGAGATAGATGCAGCTAATAAATTATTAGATGCTAACAAGTGTCATAAAGATTTACGGGTTACTTTAGGATCTCCAGGTACATCTGCTAAATGGTCAGATTATAAAAATTCAAATCCAATTTTAGATATTAAAAAAGCTAGAGAAGCTATCTATAGAAAATCAGGACTGAGACCTAATGTATTAATTATATCTGAATTAGTAAAAAATGTTTTAGAATTACATCCAAAATTGCATGAGTTTGGAAGATATGTTCAAAAAGATATTATTTCTATTGATTTAATGGCTGATGCTTTTGGAGTAGATAAGGTATTGGTAGGTTCTGCAACAAATGCAAATAATCCAGAGCAGATTGAATCAAGACAAAATGAACCGTTAAATTATATTTGGGGTAATTCTGCTATATTAGCTTATGTACCTTCTAGACCGGGAAAATATACTCCTGCAACAGCATATAGCTTTATGTGGGATAAAGGTGGTGAAGGTCCAGTTCAAGTAAGAAGTTGGTATGAAACTGGTAGAAGAGCTACTATGGTGGAAGTATCAATGTGGTATGATCAAAAAATCGTATGCAATACTACAAGATTCATATTTGTAAATGCAGTAGATTTATTATAAGTTATTTTGATTTTATCAAATATATTTGAGGGCTTACTAAGTTGTACCTGTTGTTAGATAGACTTTATCTATTCTACTGTTTAACATTTTGAAGGAATCATTTTGTAATATGAGAAGAAGTTTAATGATGCCTCCGTCAGATTATGCTGATTTAATAGTAAAGCAAATTAAAAATTACAGCAAATTTAAATATATTAATGATAGTAAATATGGTGCAATATATTTTGGAGGTGGAACTCCTACTGTCCTTGGTAGTGAGGGTTTAAGAAAAATCCTTAGAGCCCTAAAGAACTATTTACCATTAACTGAGGACTGTGAAATAACTATTGAAACTACTATTTCAGAGCTTTCAGATGAAAAGATAGAAATGTTTTATAATGAGGGAGTAAATAGATTTAGTATAGGAGTTCAAACTTTTTCAGACAATGGCAGGGCTACACTAGGTAGACTTGGCAATCAAGAAATAGTTATAGAAAAATTAAATCAAATTAAAGAAATAGGATTTTCTTTCTATTCTTTAATAATAAATGAAAAGGCTACTTTAGCTAAAACAATTGAAGATTCTAAAGATTTTTATGAAAGAAATTTTGAAAGAGAAAAGATGTTTTTTAATATAATTTCAAATAAAGCACTAGATAATGGTTTTGAATTTTTAGAGTTAACTAAGATAGTTAAGCAAAATGGAGATAAATACAAATATATAGTTAGAAGACATAATGGAGAAGACACACTTCCGATAGGAGCAGGTGCAGGAGGCTATATAGGAAATACACTTATAATGAATTCTCTAAAAATGGATGATTTTCGTGAAGAAGTAGAAAACACAGAAAAAAGAAGAGGTATAAAAGTAAATTCTTATTATGATTTAGTAAAAAAAGTAATAGGTCAAGTACAGATGACAAATATAGATTTAGATATTGTAGAAGATGAAAAAATCAAGGAATGTGTTAAGAATTTCATGGAGAAATTAGTAAAAGAAAATTTTGTTGAGAAGGAAAGTGATAAATACTTTTTAACAAACAAAGGGATTTTTTGGGGAAATAATATTTCCAATGAAGTATCAAATTTGTTAATTAAAAATATATTTATTAAAGGTAGATATCTATAACTTTCAAAACTCATAAAAACATGATATTATAAAATAAGAATAAATTATATAAAATTAAATATAAAGGGGCGTAGATACTATGGAATATGAAATCAAAGGAGGTAGTCTACCTGTAGCAATTTGTAAACTCAATTCAGGTGAAAGGATAGTTTCTCAAGCAGGAGCTATGGGATGGATGACAGATAATATAAAAATGGACACTAATATGAAAGGTGGTTTAATGGGTGGAATAGGTCGAATGTTTTCAGGTGAATCATTGTTTTTGAATATTTTTACATGTAGTGGTGGATCTGGAACTATAGCTTTTCCATCTTCTTTCCCTGGAAAAATTTTAGCATTGGAATTAAAACCTGGTGAAAGTATTATTGCACAAAAAGATGCTTTTTTAGCTAGCGAAGAGTCAGTTTCATTGGAAGTGTATTTTAAGAAAAAATTTGCAGCAGGATTGTTTGGTGGAGAAGGATTTATACTTCAAAAAATAACTGGACCAGGAATAGTATTTCTTGAAATGGATGGATATATTGAAGAATATGATTTAAGCTCAGGAGAAACAGTTAAAGTAGATACAGGGCATGTGGCGATGTTTGAACAATCGGTAAGTTTTGATATAGAAACTGTTAAGGGAATGAAAAATGTGCTATTTGGTGGAGAAGGATTGTTTTTGACAGTATTAACAGGACCAGGGAAGATATACCTCCAAACTATGCCCATACAAAATTTAGCTGGACAAATAATTAAGATAATACCAACAACATCTGATTAGATTTTTCAAATTATGGTACCAGAGTGCACCAGTGCACCAGGGACAGATCTTTTTGCATTTTTGCAACGTGTTATTATATTTTTATATTTTTCAAATTAATAGAGAGGTGAATAATATAATGAAGATTTTTATTAGTGCAGATATTGAAGGGGTAGCTGGAATTGCTAATTGGGAAGAAGCAAGAAAAAGTTCTAATGCCTATTCATATTTTGCAGAACAAATGTCTAAAGAGGTAGCAGCAGCTTGTGAAGGTGCTACTATTGCAGGAGCTACAGAGATTTTAGTAAAAGATGCCCATGGTACTGGAAGAAATATTGATCCATCTAAATTAACTGAAAATGCTAAAATTATTAGGGGATGGAGTGGGCATCCATACAAGATGCTTCAAGGTATAGATGAAACTTTCGATGGGGTAGCTTTTGTAGGGTATCATTCCCATGGAGGTTCTAATGCCAATCCATTAGCTCATACTATGAATAGCTCTGTAATTAATTATATAAAATTAAATGGAGAATATTTAAGTGAATTTTTAATGCATTCTTATTTAGCAGCATATTTAGGAGTACCTGTTGTATTTTTAAGTGGCGATAAGGGACTTTGTGAAGATGCTAAAAATTTAAATAAAAATATTGTTACAGTAGCTGTAAGTGAAGGCAAGGGTGCTTCATCTATAAGCATTCATCCTAATAAAGCAATAGAAAAGATTAAAGAAGGTATGAAAAAAGCATTAAAAAAAGATTTGTCTAAAAACAATATAAATCTACCAGATAAATTTAGTTTGGAAATAGGATATAATTTTCATGGAGATGCTTATAAAAACTCTTTTTATCCTGGTGCTGTTCAAAAGGGAGAAAAGAGCATAATATTTGAAACAGACGATTATTTTGAAATAATGAGAGCTACATCATTTTTAGTTTGACAATATATATGTGATATAATATCATGTACATAAGGTATTTAATAAATACTTTATGACAAAATTTAATACTTGTAAGGGGGGCTTATATTGATAGGCTGAGATAGGAATGTTATTCCTGACCCTATGAACCTGATTTGGGTAATTCCAACGGAGGGATTTAATTTAGTCGATTAACTGTATACTTCTGTTGGAGTATACAGTTTTTTTAGTTTAAAAATATATTTTAAAGGGGGAAATTTATTTGAATTATACAACACAAATGGATGCAGCTAAAAAAGGCATCATAACGGATGAAATGAAAGCTGTAGCCAAAAAAGAAAACATAGAGGTAGAAATTTTAAGAAAAGGGGTAGCTGAAGGGAAAATAGTCATACCAGCAAATAAAAATCATAAAGCATTAAGTCCAGAAGGAATAGGAGAAGGACTTAAAACAAAGATAAATGTAAATTTAGGCATTTCTAGAGATTGTCCCAATGTGGATGTAGAACTTGAGAAGGTAAAGGTAGCAATAGATATGAAAGCAGAAGCAATAATGGATTTAAGTTCCTTTGGTAAGACTGAAGAATTTAGGAGAAAACTTATAGATATGTCTCCTACTATAATAGGTACAGTTCCAGTATATGATGCAGTTGGATTTTATGATAAAGAGTTAAAGGATATAACCTCTAAGGAGTTTTTAGATGTAGCAAGGAAACATGCAGAAGATGGTGTAGATTTTTTAACAGTTCATGCAGGAATAAATAAAAGAACAATAGAGGTCTTCAAAAAGAATGAAAGAGTTATGAATATAGTATCTAGGGGTGGTTCCTTATTATATGCATGGATGGAATTAAACAATAAGGAAAATCCTTTCTATGAATACTATGACGAATTATTAGATATATGTGAAGAATATGATGTAACCTTAAGTTTAGGAGATTCCTTAAGACCAGGCTGTATAGAGGATGGAACGGATGCACCACAAATAGAAGAGCTTATTGTTTTAGGAGAATTGACTAAAAGAGCTTGGGAAAGAAATGTACAAGTTATGATAGAAGGACCTGGGCATATAGCTATAAATGAAATAGAAGCAAATGTATTGTTAGAGAAAAAATTATGTCACAATGCTCCTTTTTATGTATTAGGACCAATTGTTACAGATATAGCACCAGGATATGATCATATAACTAGTGCCATAGGAGGAGCAATAGCTGCAAGTGTAGGAGCAGATTTTCTATGTTATGTTACTCCTGCAGAACATTTAAGATTGCCCACATTGGATGATATGAAAGAGGGAATTATTGCAGCTAAAATTGCAGCTCATGCAGGAGATATAGGAAAGGGAATCCCAGGGGCAAAGGATTGGGACTATGATATGAGCAAAGCAAGAAGGAAATTGGATTGGGAAAAAATGTTTGAACTAGCCATAGATAAAGAAAAAGCAATTAAATACAGGGAAGAATCTACACCAGAACTTCATGATAGTTGTACTATGTGTGGAAAGATGTGTTCTGTTAGAAATATGAATAGAGTTATGGAAGGAAAGGATGTAAGTATTTTAAAAGAATAATGAGAGGCGATTTATATGAAAAGCATCTCTCACTAATTTAAAATAATGTGAGGGTGCTTTTTATTTTTTTTACTCTTGAAACTTGTGTTCTAATCATATATAATAAAGACAATATTATATTTAAAAAGTTTGGTGAAAAATATGCAATGGGAACCTAAAAATTACAAAATGGAAGTGAGTACATTATGGAGCTTCCCTGAAAGAGGAAATTGGGCTACTCATAACAGCGAATATAGAGGGAATTGGTCGCCATATATACCTAGAAATGTTATATTCAGATACTCAAAAAAGAATGATATAGTTTTAGATCAATTTATGGGAAGCGGAACTACATTAATTGAAACAAAATTACTAGAGAGAAGAGGTATTGGAGTTGAAATCAACCCAAATGCTATTAAAATAGCAAAAAAGAATTTAGATTTTGACAAAAATAGAGAATATGAACCTAGGATTTATAATGGAGATGCAAGAAAACTAAACTTCATACCTAATAATAGTATTGATTTAATTTGTACACATCCGCCTTATGCAAATATAATTAGATATAGCAATGGCATAAGAGGAGATTTATCAAATTATGATATTGATGAATTTATAATTCAAATGGGATTTGTTGCCAAGGAGTCTTTTAGGGTATTAAAAGATGATAAGTATTGTGCAATATTAATAGGAGATATAAGAAAATCAAAACATATAATTCCTCTTGGATTTAAAACTATGGAAAAATATCTAGAAACGGGGTTTATATTAAAAGAAATAGTTATTAAAGAACAACATAATTGCAAAAGTACAAATTTTTGGTATAAAAAGAGTATTCAATACAATTTTCTTTTAATAGCTCATGAATATTTATTTATATTTAGGAAGCCAAAAATATAATATTTTATTAATTAGGAGAGGATTTAATTGAAAAAAAATGATCTAGTAATGCCAGTTGTTAAGTGGGTAGGAGGAAAGAGGCAACTTCTACCTGAAATAGAAAAATACATACCTTCTTATTATTCAACATATTATGAGCCTTTTGTTGGAGGAGGAGCGGTTTTGTTTCATCTCCAACCTAGAAAAGCTGTTATTAATGATATTAATGAAGAATTAATGAATCTATATCAAGTAATAAAAGATAATGTAGATGAACTGATAGAGGATTTAAAAAGACACAAGAATGAGGAAGGGTATTATTATAAAATTCGTGAATTGGATAGGGATATAAAAAAATATAAAAGTTTAAGCCCTATTGAAAGAGCATCAAGGATACATTACTTAAATAAAACTTGTTATAATGGGCTATTTAGAGTTAATTCTCAAGGTCAATTTAATACTCCATTTGGTAGATATAAGAATCCAAACATTGTAAATGAAGAGACGTTAAGGGCAGTAAGCAAATACTTTAATAGTGCTGATATCACTTTTAAATGTTGTGATTTTGAAGAAGCGGTTAAGGGAGCTGAAAAAGATAGTTTTGTTTATTTTGATCCGCCCTACGATCCAATAAATGATACAAGTAGTTTTACAGGTTATGATAAAGGTGGCTTTGATAGAGAAGAACAAAAAAGGCTTAAAAGGTTATGTGATAAATTGAATGAAGAGGGAATTAAGTTTTTACTTTCTAATTCAAAAACTGAATTTATTTTGGAACTTTATAAAGACTATAGAATAAAAATAGTACAAGCTAATAGAGTTATTAATTCCAAAGGGAACAAACGAGGAGCAGTTGACGAAGTATTGGTGATGAATTATGAATAAAACAAAAAATGATTTAGCTTGGGAAAAACTTTTTGATAAATATAATATCATGCATGAGATAGAAAACAAAGGCTTTTTCCAAATTGAATCTAAAGATATAAATGAGTTTAGAGAAGCTAGATTAGCCACTAAATTTGATCATAAAAGTAATTTACCAAAATTATTTAAAGATAATAATTTATCAATTTTACCAATAACTAGAGGTAGTTACATAATTTCTTCATTTGAAGCATATAAGGAATTTAGTGAATTGAATACAGAAATTATAAGAATTTCATTTCCCTATTATATAGAAAGTATTGATTATGAAAATATAACTTCTGAATCTATTGCAATAAATTGTGCTTTTATCTCTGGGATACTATCAGATTTTATTCAAGATGATAAATTATTACCTACAGTTAGCGGCAGGATGAGTTCAAATGAATTTTCTTTTTATATAAATAGTACCAACATAAATAGAGATGTAATGGTCACAGTATCTAATTCCCAAATTGAAATAGATGGAGGATATGAAGGGATAGATAGTTTAGCTTTAATAGAGGCTAAAAATTCAATATCTAAGGATTTTTTGATCAGACAACTATATTATCCCTTTAGGCTATGGAATGATAAAATAGTTAAAAGGGTTATCCCTATATTTATGGTATACTCTAATGGTGTATTTACTTTATATGAGTATGTTTTTGAAGATCCTCAAAATTATAATTCATTGGTTCTAGTAAAACAAAAAAATTATACTTTAATACAAGATGATATTAATTTAAATGATATAAAAGATATTTTATATAATATAAATATCGTTGAAGAACCAAAAATTCCATTTCCACAAGCAGATAATATGAAAAGGATTATAAATTTATGTGAGTTATTATATAACAAAGAAATGACAAGAGATGAAATTGCTACTACTTATGACTTTGATTCCAGACAGACAAATTATTATGCTGATGCTGGTAGGTATTTAGGGATTATAGATAAAAAGAAAGAAGATGGGGATATTGTTTATTTTTTAACTAATGAGGGAAAAGAGCTTTTCAAAGTTAATCTAAAGAAAAGACAACTTAAATTTGTTGAGTTGATTCTTAGGCATAATGTTTTTAATAAAGCTTTAAAAGAATATTTTAGATTGGGACAAATACCTAGTAAAGATAGTATTGTTGAAATAATGAAAGAATCTGATCTTTATAGAGTTAGTTCCAATAGTACGTTTTATAGGAGAGCTCAAACTATTAAAAGTTGGATAAATTGGATATTAGAGTTGATAATAAAATAGATTTAATATTAATTTATATCTATTTTAAATTCTAATCTATTTTTTATTTAGGAAAGGGAATTCCAGGGGCAAAGGATTGGGACTATGATATGAGCAAAGCAAGAAGGAAATTGGACTGGGAAAAAATGTTTGAACTAGCCATAGATAAAGAAAAAGCAATTAAATACAGGGAAGAATCTACTCCAGAACTTCATGATAGTTGTACTATGTGTGGAAAGATGTGTTCTGTTAGAAATATGAATAGAGTTATGGAAGGAAAGGATGTAAGTATTTTAAAAGAATAATGAGAGGCGATTTATATGAAAAGCATCTCTCACTAATTTAAAATAATGTGAGGGTGCTTTTTTTTATATATTTTGATAATATATCATTAGAATATATTTATTTGAAAGGTGATTAAATTGTTTAATATAGATGAAGAATTACAAAAGCTACCAGATAAACCAGGTGTATATATAATGAAGGATAAATATGGGGAGATTATATATGTAGGTAAAGCTATCTCCCTTAAAAATAGGGTTAGACAATATTTTAGAGCTTCTGAAAATCATCCACCTAAAGTAAAGGTGATGGTAAAACACATTTATGAGTTTGAATATATTATAGTGGATAATGAAGTAGAAGCTTTAATATTAGAGGCTAATTTAATAAAGAAACATAAGCCTAAATACAATATACTTTTAAGGGATGACAAACAATATCCTTATATAAAAGTAACTACTAATGAAAAATATCCTAGAGTGTTAAAGACTAGGAGGGTGCTAAAAGATGGTGCCAAATATTTTGGACCTTATCCTAGTGCTTATGCAGTTAATGATACTATAGATATAATAAGAAACTTATATCCTATAAGGACTTGTAATCAAAATTTAGAAAAAAACCAAGGAAGAACCAGACCCTGTTTAAATTATTATATAGATAAATGTGTAGGTCCTTGTCAAGGAAATGTAGATGAAAAATTATATAATTCCATGATAGATGAAATAATTATGTTTTTAAATGGGAAAGAGGATAAACTAATACAGATAATTGAACAAAAGATGTACGAAGCTTCTAAAAATTTGGATTTTGAAAGTGCAGCAAAATACAGAGATCAGATAAATTCATTAAAAACTGTGTTAGAAAAGCAAAAAGTGGTAACTGCTAATTTGATAGATCAAGATATAATAGGTATGGCTAAGGGTATAGATGAAGTTTGTGTTCAAGTATTTTTTATAAGAAGTGGGAAAGTTGTAGGGCGAGAACACTTTATATTATCTGATACCTTTGATGAAGATAGAAAAGAAATTTTGAGCTCTTTTATAAAGCAATTTTATTTAGGAACAGCTTATGTACCAAAAGAAATATATATAGAAGAAGAAATAGACGATATAGAAGCCATATCCAAATGGCTATCGGGAAAAAGAGGTTCAAAGGTTATAATTAAGGTTCCTAAACGAGGAGAAAAATCTCAGCTTATGGATATGGTTAAAAAAAATGCTTTGGATATGTTAAATCAATATGGTGATAAAATTTTAATAAAGCAGAGAGAAAATCAAAAAGTATTGGAAAAATTACAGAAAATTTTAGGATTAGAAAAAATACCATATAGAATAGAAGCATATGATATATCTAATATAGCAGGAGTGTCCCCCGTTGGCTCTATGGTTGTGTTTGAACAAGGAGAGCCAAAGAAGAGTGATTATAGAAGATTTAAAATACAATCTGTAGATGGTCCTGATGATTATAAAAGTATGGCAGAAATTCTTAATAGAAGATTTTTGAGAGGATTAAAAGAAAGGGAAATGATAAAGGAAAATAAAATAAAGGTAAAAGGTTTTTCTACTTTTCCTGATTTAATAATGGTAGATGGAGGCAAAGGGCAAGTAAATGTAGCATTATCTGTATTAGATGAATTAGGTTTAGATATTCCTGTATGTGGATTAGTTAAGGATGATTCTCATACTACTAGAGGTATTATATATAAAAATGAAGAAATAACTTTAGATGAAGATAGTATGGAGTTTAAACTAATATATAGGATACAAGAAGAAGCTCATAGATTTGCTATATCCTATCATAGAAGTTTAAGAAGTAAAAAGATGTTTAAATCAGAACTAGATGATGTAAAGGGTATCGGTGAAAAAAGGAAGAAGGAATTATTTAAATATTTTCATACTATTGATAATATGAAAAAAGCATCTATAGAGGAATTAGCTAGTGTAAAGGGTATGAATAAAAAAGCAGCCAAGAATTTATATGAATATTTTAAAAATAAGGGGGCAAAAAAATGAGTAAAAAATTATATCGTTCCAAAGAAAATAGGATGATATGTGGTGTATGTGGAGGCATAGCAGAGTATTTAAATGTGGATCCTACAGTTGTAAGGTTAATATGGGTATTGTTTTCTGTATTTACAGCTATATTTGGTGGAATTATTGCATATATAATAGCTTGTATAATAATACCAGAAGAATCATAGGAGGAAAAAATGGATTATGTTACATTGGGAAAAATAGTAAAAGATTTAAAATTAGAGATAATATATAAAGCAAAGGGTATGGATAAGATAAAAATCAAAGGCAGTGAAGTAAATAGACCTGGACTTCAGCTTGCAGGTTATTTTGATAGATTTGCTTATGAAAGATTGCAGATAATTGGGAATGTAGAATGGCATTATTTAAATAATTTACCTAAAGAAGTACGCTATAACAGATTTAAAAATATGTTTGCTTATCCTATACCAGCACTGATTATATCAAGAGGACTAGATATATTTCAAGAAATAATGGATTTAGCTAAAAAAAACAACATCACTATTCTTAGGACTGAACTTCCTACAACTAAATTTATAAATATACTAATTAATTATTTGGACTATATGTTAGCCCCTGAGATGACAGTTCATGGAGTTTTGATAGAGGTATATGGTATGGGAATATTAATTGTTGGCAAATCAGGTGTGGGAAAAAGTGAAACAGCATTGGAATTAGTCAAACGAGGTCACAGATTAGTAGCAGATGATGTGGTTGAGATAAAAAGGGTTGAAGAAGGGCTTAGAGGGGAAGCACCAGAACTGATTAGACATTTTATGGAGATAAGAGGAATTGGAATTATAGATATTGAAAGGCTTTATGGAGTTGGTGCAGTTAAGGAAGAGGAATTTATAGATTTAGTTATAGAGCTAGAATTTTGGGATGAAAATAAAGAATATGATAGAATTGGTTTAGATGAAGAATATATAGATCTTTTAGGCATAAAAATTCCTAAAGTGCTTATTCCTGTAAGACCTGGTCGAAATATAGCCATGATAGTGGAGGTAGCTGCAAGAAATACTAGACAGAAAAAATTAGGTTATAATGCAGCAGAGGAATTAAATAACAAGGTAAAGAGGCAAATAAGTGAAAGACGAGAGAATAATGACTAATGTTAAATAAGTAACTTTTATGAAATTAATAAAAACCTTTATGGGATAGCATAAACACAACTAATATGTTATAATATAAAAGAGGATTTAAGTAACCCTAAATTAATTCAATTTACTAGTTTATAACTAGTTTATGATAATTGATTTTAGTTTAGCATTTATAATATTTATAAAGTTATTTATTAAAATATAACATAAATACAATTAATAAATTAGCCTAATTTATACTATTAGCTATATTTAAATGTTTCATGTGTGAATTTAGGCTAGTTGAGTGACAATTATTGTCTAAAATTAAACAAAGTTGAAGGAGGTTTAATAATGGGAAAAGTTATGAAAACTATGGATGGAAATACTGCAGCAGCTCATGTTGCTTATGCATTTACAGATGTTGCTGCTATATATCCAATTACTCCATCTTCTCCTATGGCAGAATTGGTTGATGAATGGTCTGCCCACGGTAAGAAAAATATTTTTGGGCAACAAGTGTTAGTTACAGAAATGCAATCAGAAGGTGGAGCAGCAGGTGCTGTTCACGGTTCACTATCGGCTGGTGCATTAACTACTACGTTTACTGCATCCCAAGGTTTACTTCTTATGATACCAAATATGTATAAAATAGCAGGAGAACTATTACCAGGAGTATTTCATGTATCAGCTAGAGCATTAGCTGGGCATGCATTAAGTATATTTGGTGATCATCAAGATGTAATGGCAACAAGACAGACAGGTTTTGCACTTCTTGCATCAGGCAGTGTTCAAGAAGTAATGGATTTGGCAGGAGTTGCTCACTTATCAGCAATAAAAGGTAAAGTACCATTTGTACATTTCTTTGATGGATTTAGAACTAGCCATGAAATTCAAAAAATAGAGGTTATTGACTATAAAGATTTAGAAAAATTAATTGATTATGATGCGTTAAATGAATTTAGAAATAGATCTTTAAAACCAGAACGTCCATATACTAAAGGGACAGCACAAAATCCAGATATTTATTTCCAAGCATTAGAATCGGCTAATCCATACTATGAAAATATAGTAGAGATTGTAAACGATTATATGAAAGAGATAAATAAAATAACAGGAAGAAACTATAAGCCATTTAATTATTATGGGCATCCTGAAGCAGATAGAGTTATAGTAGCCATGGGGTCTGTAACTGAGACAATTGAAGAAACTATAGACTACTTAATGGATAAAGGTGAAAAAGTAGGAGTAATAGAAGTTCACCTATATAGACCATTTTCTGAAAAATATTTCTTTGATGTTTTACCAGAAACTGTTAAAAAAATTGCAGTATTAGATAGAACTAAGGAAAAAGGTGCTGTAGCAGAGCCTTTACATTTAGATGTTAAGAGCATATTCTATAACAAATCTGATGCACCAATTATTGTTGGTGGAAGATATGGATTAGGTTCAAAAGATACTACTCCATCACAAATAAAAGCAGTATTTGATAACTTAAAAGAAGAAAATCCAAAGGATAGATTTACTATAGGTATAGAAGATGATGTAACTCATACATCTTTAGAAATAAAAGAAGAGATAAATACAGAACCAGAAGGAACTATTAGATGTAAGTTCTGGGGATTTGGTTCTGATGGTACTGTTGGAGCAAATAAGAGTGCTATAAAGATAATTGGAGATAATACTGATATGTATGCTCAAGGTTATTTTGCATACGATAGTAAAAAATCAGGCGGAGTTACTATATCTCACTTAAGATTTGGACATGAGCCTATAAAATCTACTTATTTAATTACTGAAGCTGATTTTATTTCTTGTTCAAAGCAATCTTATGTATATCAATATGATGTATTAAGTGGATTAAAAGATGGCGGCACTTTCCTTTTAAATTGTAATTGGAGTGAAGATGAGTTAGAAGAGAATATACCTGCTTCTATGAAGAGATATTTAGCAGAACATAATATAGACTTTTATATAATAGATGCAACTAAAATAGCTAATGAAGTAGGACTTGGTGGAAGAATAAATATGGTAATGCAGTCTGCATTCTTCAAGCTAGCCAATGTAATTCCAATAGATGATGCTATAAAATATTTAAAAGATTCTATTAAAGAGCAATATGGAAGAAAAGGTGAAGATATAGTTAATATGAACTATAAAGCAGTAGATATGGGAATTGAAGCATTGGTTAAAGTGGATATACCAGGATCTTGGAAAAATGCAAAAGATGAAGAAGTAAGGGAAGAAAAAGAAGTACCAGAATTTATAGAAAAAGTTGTATTTCCAATGAATAGACAAGAGGGAGATAAACTTCCAGTTAGCACTTTTGTAGGAAGAGAAGATGGATCATTCCCTCATGGTACATCAGCATATGAAAAACGTGGTATAGCTGTAGAAGTACCAGAATGGGTAATGGAAAATTGTATACAATGTAATCAATGTTCATATGTATGTCCTCATGCAGCAATAAGACCATTCTTATTAGATGAAGATGAGAAGAAGAATGCTCCAGAAACCTTCGAAACTAAGAAGGCTATAGGAAAAGGATTAGAAAACTATCAGTTCCGCATACAAGTATCAGCACTAGATTGTACAGGATGTGGAAACTGTGCCGATATATGTCCAGCAAAAGAAAAGGCATTAGTTATGAAACCATTTGAAGAACAATATGAAGTACAATCTAAGAATTGGGATTATGCAATAGATAATGTAGAACCTAAAGAAGACTTAATGCCAGAAACAACTGTAAAGGGAAGTCAATTTAAGCAACCATTACTACAATTCTCAGGAGCATGTGCAGGTTGTGGAGAAACACCATATGCTAAATTGGTAACTCAACTATTTGGAGATAGAATGATTATAGCCAATGCTACAGGTTGTTCATCCATTTGGGCAGCTAGTGCACCATCTATGGCATATTGTGCAAATAAAGATGGTAGAGGACCTGCTTGGGCTAACTCTTTATTTGAAGATAATGCAGAATATGGCTATGGTATGGCAGTAGCAGTTAAGAAGATAAGAGAAAAACTTGAAAACTTGATGAAAGAATTTATCGAATTAGATATAGATAAAGAATTAAATGAAGCATTTAATAAATGGTTAGAAGGGAAAGATGATCCAAAAGAATCCAAAGCAGCAGCAGGACTTATAATACCAAAATTGGATAAAAAATTAGATAATGAAAGAGCTAATGAAATACTTGAAGAAATAAAAGAATTAAAAGATTATTTAATCAAAAAATCCATATGGATATTTGGTGGAGATGGCTGGGCTTATGATATAGGATATGGCGGATTAGATCATGTATTAGCTTCAGGAGAAAATGTAAATGTATTAGTATTTGACACAGAAGTATATTCTAATACTGGAGGTCAATCATCTAAGGCAACACCTACAGCAGCAGTTGCTAAATTTGCAGCCTCTGGTAAAAAGGTAAGAAAGAAAGATTTAGGTATGATGGCAGCTTCTTATGGATATGTATATGTAGCACAAGTAGCATTGGGAGCTAATATGAACCACTTAGTTAAAGTATTAAAAGAAGCCGAATCTTATGATGGACCATCCCTAATAATAGCTTATGCACCATGTATTAATCATGGAATAGTAACAGGTATGGGAACTAGCATAAGACAAGAAAAAAGAGCAGTTGACTGTGGATATTGGCATCTATATAGATTTGATCCAAGACGAAAAGAAGAAGGCAAGAATCCATTTGTACTAGATTCTAAAGAACCAACAGAACCATTTAGGGATTTCTTGAACTCTGAAGTAAGATATACATCACTAAAACGTACCTTCCCAGAAGAAGCAGAAGAATTATTTAAAGCAGCAGAAAGAGATGCTAAGGAAAGATACGAAAAATATAAGAAAATGGCAGAAGAATAAAAAAAGGCTATCGATTAATCGATAGCCTTTTTTTTATTAATCCCATCATAATAATTCATAGAAGTATATTAATGCAACAAATGAATTTAAAATTTCAATAGACAGATAATAAAAATTATTAAGAATTTTCACTTGACAAAAACAATTTTTAGACTTATAGTAATTGTATTAGGAAAAAAATATATATATTAGTAAAAAATGATATATTAAAAAGGTATAAAATGTAAAAACTCATATTTAAACATAAAAAGATGTGTTATTTATTCGGATTGTAATGTTTCGTAATTTGATATTAATATATAAAGAAGGGAGGATACATTAATGAAGGAGATAATGCTTCCACAAAATCCTAGTAAGGTAAATCAACCTTGTGGTGTGGGGACAGTAGAAAAATGTTGTACTGGTACAGCTATTCCAATTGGACCAATTATTCCAAAGTAACGCAAGAGCAGGAGCTGCTAATTAATTGGCAGCTCCTATAAATATTATTGATTGAGGAGGGAGTATATATTGAATAGAGAAGAGTATATATGTTCTAAATATAATTTAGTTTATAATATTGGTGAAAATCAAAATATTATATTTAATACTTTGACTCAAGGTATGATGCTTTTCGAAGATATTTATGTTCAAAAAATGTTAAATCCGAGTACTCTTTGTGATCATGAATTTAATCTTATGAAGAAATATGGTTTCATAGTTAAAGAAAATTATGAAGATATGCTTTTAAAGGCAAATTATCAAAGGGAACGTTTTAATTATAAAGTAATAGGAATAACTATTGAATTGACAAATTCGTGTAATTTTCTTTGTAAGTACTGCTATCAACCTCATGAAAAACGATACCTTTCACGAAGTGGAGCCGATGAAATCTTAAAATGGATAGAGAATAAATTAAAAGAAGGTGTAAAAATTGTTAAGATTCATTGGTTTGGTGGCGAGCCATTGCTGAATATTGAAATTGCCTTTTACATGCAAAAACAAATAGAGAAATTACTTGATATATATTCATTCAAATATTTTTCTGCAATAACAACTAATGGTTATTTGATTGATGAATGTTATGAAAAATGGTTAAAAGATATGAATATAAACAGATATGAAATAACTTTAGATGGGATTGAATTAATGCATGATTATTCCAGACCATTATTATCTGGTAATGGTACATTCAAAAAAATTTTAGAAAATATTCATCTTTTAATAAATTCAAAAGAAGAAGTGAGTATTAGATACAATGTAAACAAATTAAATACGGACATAAGATCTTTTATATCATTATTAAAAGGTGAAGAATTATTGGATAAAACATATTTATATTTTCAGCAAACTACAAAGTTTCAAAATTCTAGTGAAATTGATAATTATTATTTTTCTTCTTTGGAAGAGTATGCATTAGCATTGAGTAATATTTATAATGTACTTTATGAAAACAAGCTTCCAATTCCTAGATATTCGTCTTATGGAGTTAACTGTAAATTTGATTGTATAAACCATTTTCTTATTAATACTGATTTAGAACTAGTAAGATGCAGTTCTACAGAATCTAATGAAAGTTCAATGATTGGGAAGATTGTAAATGGCTTAATAGATGAAAATATTAATGTTACAAATGAAAAAATTGCCTATGATCCTTTTATTAAGGAAAAGTGTATAAATTGTAAAGTACTACCTTTCTGTAAAGGTGGTTGTTATTTATTGCAGAAAACTGGCAGAAATGAATGTATACCTGAAAAATATATCTTAGAAGATTATGTAAAACTTTTGTATAGAGAGGCTATTAGAGATGTATCGTCTAATGAAAGATAAGAATGTTATTTCAGGAATAGAAATTTTTAAATTAACCATAAGTTACTTAATTTCAAGTATAATATATCTTGCTATTCCTTACTTTAATAAAGTATTGATAGATTTTGCTAGTAATCCATCTGCTAATATCTCATATATAAATATTATCGTAATTATTATTTTGACTTTTTTTATACAAGCATTCATATTCTATTTTGGTAATTATCTAAGTGCAAAGTATAGAAATAAAGTTGATAAAAAGCTAAAAATGTTTTTATTCAAGTCACAATTAGATATGAATAAAGCCGATTATAATGCTATAGATAAGGGAATGGTTACCAATTTATATATTTCAGATTCAAGTAATGTAGCAGTAGCTATTCTTAATTATAAAGTTTTTATTATAACAAGTATATTACAAATAGTAATAGTATTGGGATTTATGTTCTATGTTAATGTAAAACTTGCTTTAATATCATTTTTGTTTATGCCATTATACTTATTATCTATAAACTTGAATATAAAAAAGATAGCAGATGCTAACAAAAAATCCATTGTTTCACAGGATATATATATAAATGATTTAAAAAATTATATAAATAATAAAGCAGATATAAATTTAACAAAGAGTGAAACTTATTTTGAAAAATTATATGATGAAACTCTTACAGAATGGATTAAAAATAGGAATAATTATGATTTTTGGTATATACTCGTAAATCGTATTCCCATTTTTATTTCTATTATTGCTCCTCTTGTAATTCTTTGGGCAGGTGCAATAGCAGTTCACCAAAATAGATTATCATTAGGAACATTAGTTATGTTCAGTCAATATACTGCTTTTCTTTTTGAACCGCTTACTAATCTTTCTCAAACTTTGACAGAAAAGAAGGCATATAAGCCATTTTTTGATCGTTTAGAAAAATTTTTATATTATAATAGCGATAGCAATTATAAATATGAGAAGCTATTTTGTAAATTAGACAACTTTATAGAAATTAAAAATACAGAGATATATAATGTAAAAAAAGAATTACTATATGAGGCAAATATAGTAATTCCAAAAAAAGGATTTTATATTATTAAAGGAGCTAATGGTAGTGGAAAATCTATGCTCTTTAATATAATGACAGGGCTTATCTCTTCCGATCAATTAAAAGTAAAAAATAATGGAATATTTAAAATGGATGAGAGTTTTAAAAGTAAAATATCAATATTAAGTTATCCATTATTTTTTTTTAGAGCAACAGTATTAGACAATATTCTTCTTGGGAATAGTCATAATAGTTGTGAAATTAAATATTTTAACGATATTTTTCGATTGCCACCTTTAAATAAAAAGATTGAAATTGATCCATTAAATATATCAAGTGGGGAAGGTCAAAAGATTTGTCTAACTAGAATATTCATTCAAGGATTTCCATGTGTTCTTTTAGATGAACCTACTACAAATTTAGAAAAAGATACGATTAATGCTTTATATAAACATATAAATTCTGAAAAGGAAAAACAGCTAATTATTATAATTACACATGATAATACCTTTGATAATATTGCTGATGCAATATTTTGCATAGAAAATAAACAACTTTTTAGAAAAGATCATGATAAAAATATGTTATTTTAAAATACAGATGATATAAAAAATATGAACCTTATTCAATACATTTATTAAATATGGTATAATATTCGAAAGATAGTTATAGGAGGTGTTAAAGATGACTAATGAAGAATTTCAAACCATAGTTTTAAAGGAATTAAAAACGTTAAGAGAAGATGTAAGCGGATTAAAGAATGATATGGTAGGAGTAAGAGAAGATGTAAGTGGATTAAAGAATGATATGGCAGGAGTAAAAGAAGATGTAAGTGGATTAAAGAATGATATGGTAGGAGTAAGAGAAGATGTAAGCGGATTAAAAGGAAGAGTATATAAAATAGAAAACAAATTAGACAAAATGGATGATAAATTAAATGCAGTATATGAGCAAACAGCATTTTTAACGGAATTTAAAGAAGAAAGCAACAAGAAAAATGAAGGATTTGAGCAGGAAAATAGAAGATTAAAGGAAATTGTAGGGAGACATGAATTAGAAATTCAAGCTTTAAAGGAAAAGATTGGTTAGTGATATAAAAACTATTCTTCACATAATGGTTATTTCCGATGAATATTTATATTGTAGGAGGTGGCTATTTTGAGGAGAATAGTTTTATTTATTTTAGTTGGATTTATATTGGTTTGGACTTATAATCTATTTATAAATAATTTTATTCAATTAGAAAAAGTAGAAGAAGAACCTTATAAGGGTATAATAGAGATATGGGACTTTTCTAGGAAAGGTTCTTATAAATGGCTACAAAATAGAATTCGAACCTTTGAAAAACAAAATCCAGGAGTATATATAGAAATTGTATCTAAGGATGATAATAAGGATACTATGCCAGATATAATTCCTGTAGATTTAAACTTTTCAAATTTAGACGTATTAGAACCTTTAGACGATTATTTTGAAAATGAAGAATTAGAGGAATTTAAACATCAAGCATTAGTACCTGTAACATATAATAAGGAATTGAAGGCTTTACCTATAGCTATGACTACAAGTGCTATATATATAAATTTAGATAAATTTTATGAAAGGGGGGTTAACCCTCCTATAGATGGAAATTGGACTTATGAGGAATTTGTAGATGCTTTAAAGCAATTAACTTGTGACTCTAATGGAGATGGTGTAATAGATGAGTACGGATTTTTGACTTCTATTGGAGAAAATAATTATCATATTTGGGGAATAATACTATCCGATGGAGCTCAGTTTATAGAACCTAAAAGATTAGAATATAGTTTTTATGGAGAGAAAGCTATTAAAGGCTTAGAAAGATTGATGGATTTAAAATATAAACATGGAATTGTACCTGATTATTTTGGTATAATAGGGGAGAAGGATGCTTGGAATATGTTTTTTGAAGATCAAAGAGTGGCAGCTTTTGCTACAGGTTCTTGGGCAATAGATGTATTGGAAAAATCCTATAGAGAAGATAATGGTTTTAATTTTGAAGTGGTAAATTTTCCTACGGGGGACAAAAACTTGCCAGTGATTTTAAGTAGCGATATAATTTCTTATGGAATAATAAAGGATGAGGATCCCAAAAAGATGAAAATGTGTGTTGAATTTTTAAAACATTTAACTACAAATTCCAATCAAAAACTTTTAGAAGAAATTAGCCTATTCACAGTTAAAAGAGGCATAGATGATATGTATACAGATAATATCAATATGAAAAAAATAGAAGAAAGTCTATCTTATACCCACTACATACCTATTGTAGATAATTGGAACGAGATAGATTCCATAATCCATGAAGAAATAATAAATGCCCTTTTGGGGAAAAAGCCTTCCTATGAGGCAATAGAAAATGCTAAAATAAAAATAAACAAATTGAAAAATAATTTAAAATGAGGATATAGGAGTGGTATTTTGGAAAAGGAAAAGCTATATGAACAATTTAAACAATTAAATTTTGGAGAAGTTTTACTTGATGAACCTATGAAAAATCACACTTCCTTTAAAATAGGTGGTCCAGCAGATATAATGATAATACCTAAAAGAGAAGAAGATATTGTAGAATCCATTAAATTTTGTAGGAATAATAATATAAAATATTTTGTTATGGGGAATGGAACCAATTTACTTGTAAAGGATTCAGGTATTAGAGGAGTAGTTATAAAGATTGGTAAAGATTATGATAAAATAGATGTAGTGGATGATAGGATTATTTGTCAAAGTGGAGCTTTATTATCCATTGTAGGCAAAAAAGCATTGGAAAATTCTCTAACAGGATTTGAATTTGCCAGTGGCATACCAGGAACTGTAGGAGGAGCTATAGCTATGAATGCTGGAGCTTATGGGGGCGAGATGAAGGATATAGTTTCTAAAGTTCAGGTACTGGATAAAGAAAATAATATATTGGAATTAGAAAAGGAACAGATGAATTTTAGGCATAGAGGAAGTAGAGTAGTAGATGATGAGCTTATAGTTCTTGCTGTGGAGTTTCAATTAAAGAAGGGAGATTATTCCATAATAGAACAGGAAATGAAGGATTTAGCTTATAAAAGAAAATCCAAACAACCACTGGAATATCCTAGTGGAGGAAGTGTATTTAAACGTCCAATAGGGCATTATGCAAGTAAGTTAATTGATGATGCAGGTTTGAAGGGTTTAAGATTTAGAGATGCACAAGTTTCTGAAAAACATTGTGGATTTATTATAAATAAAGGTAATGCTACGTTTGAAGATGTATTTACCCTTATAAAAACAGTTCAAAAGGTTGTAAGGGATAAATTTGATATATTATTAGAACCAGAAATAAAAATAATAGGAGATTAGGAAGGGCGAAATATGCAGATAATAGGAGATTACCATACTCATACCATATATAGTCATGGAAAAGGTACTATTAGGGAAAATGTAGAGGTTTCAATAGAGAAGGGATTAAAGGAAATAGCCATATGTGATCATGGACCAGGACATATTATATATGGTATAAAGAGGGATAATATATTTAAAATGAGGAAAGAAATAGATGAATTAAATAAAGAATATAAAGAAATTAATATATTATTAGGGATAGAAGCTAATGTAATGGATTATGATGGAAATATAGATGTTGATGATAGCATGTTAGAAGTATTGGATATATTATTGTTGGGGTTCCATTATGGTATAATTCCCAATAACATAAAGAGTATGTGGTATTTTTATGGTTTAAATTATTTATCCAAAGTGCTGCCTTTTTTAAATGATAATATGGTGGATTTAAATACTAAAGCAGTGATTAAAGCTATAGAAAAATATCCAATAGATATAATTACCCATCCTGGTTCTAAAGCTAAATTAGACATAGAAAAGGTAGGGGAAGTTGCCTATAAGCATAATACTGCTTTAGAGATAAATTCCCATCATAGTCAATTATCTGTAGAAAATATAAAGAAAGCATTAAATACGAAGGTTAAATTTTATATAAACAGTGATGCCCATCATCCTTCAGATGTAGGGGAACTTCAACAAGGGATACAGAGGGCATTGGAAGCTAAAGTACCTATATGTAGGATAGTAAATGCAAAAGAATAAACCAGGAGGTGGGTTTTTATTGGAATTTGTTATTATTACAGGAATGTCTGGAGCAGGAAAGAGTCAAGCTATGAAGGCAATGGAGGATATGGGGTATTACTGCATGGATAATCTTCCACCTACTTTATTACCTAAGTTTGCGGAATTATGTTGCAAGTCTAAAGGGACTATAGACAAAGTAGCTGTAGTGGTGGATATTAGAGGTGGAATATTCTTCCAAGATCTATTTGATAGTTTAGAAGAATTAGAAAAAATGAATGTAAAATATAGGATATTGTTTTTAGATGCAGAAGATCCTGTTTTAGTAAAGCGATATAAAGAACTTAGAAGACCTCATCCATTAAATCCTCATGGAAGAATTATAGATGGAATAGAAGAAGAAAGAGTATTATTAGAGAATATAAAAAATAGAGCGGATTATATAATAGACACATCTAAATTGACTATAGGAATGTTGAAAGAGGAAATATCTAAAATATTTGTAGAAGGAGAAGAATTTAGACAACTTACCATATCTGTTGTGTCTTTTGGATTTAAGCATGGGATACTATTAGATGCAGATTTGGTGTTTGATGTGAGATTTATTCCAAATCCTTATTATATTCCAGAGTTAAGGGATTTAACTGGAGAAGATAAAGCTGTGAAGGATTATATATTTGCTTGGGAACAGACTAATACATTTTTAGAAAAATTGTTGGATATGCTGGAATTTTTAATACCTTATTATATAAAGGAAGGTAAAACCCAGCTTATAATAGGAATAGGATGTACTGGCGGAAGGCACCGTTCTGTGGCTATAACTAACAAAATAGTAGATGAACTTAAAGGTAAAGGGCATAGAGCTATAGCAAGTCATAGAGATTATAAATTAGATTAGAAAGGGTAATTTTCATGATTAAAAAATATAGACCAAAATTGATAATTACAGGTTGGATACTTTTGGGGATAATAGGTATATTTTTACTTTCCATGGGATTATCTGATTTTATGTATAAAATATCTATTAATTATAAATTGAGCACAAAAATTTTACTTATAATAACTGGGACAGTTCTTATAATATTTTCTGTTACTAAATCTTATAATAACGTAATTAAATATGTGTGTAAATCTAATGGAAATAAAGATTTAAACAGAGAGGATATAAATAATATAATATATAGAGAAAGGGTACTATCCAAAGGACCAAAAATAGTAGTTATAGGTGGTGGTACTGGACTTTCTGTATTGCTTAGGGGATTAAAAGAATTTACATCTAATATTACTGCGATTGTAACTGTTGCTGATGATGGAGGAGGCTCAGGTATACTAAGAGAGGATTTAGGTATGCTCCCTCCAGGTGACATTAGATCATGTATATTAGCCCTTGCAAATACTGAACCTATCATGGAAAAGTTGTTACAATATAGATTTAGTGAAGGAAAATTAAAGGGACAAAATTTTGGAAACTTATTTTTAGCTGCTATGAATGAAATATGTGGCAGTTTTGAAATGGCAGTAAAAGAAACTAGTAATGTACTAGCAGTAACAGGGAAAGTGCTTCCTATGACTCTTGAAGACGTAGTTTTATATGCAGAATTGGAAAATGGCGAGATTGTAAAGGGAGAATCAGAGATTCCTAAAAGATGCAAGGAAATATCAAGTAAAATTCGCAGAGTCTATATAGAACCTAAGGAGAGCTATCCATTAATAGAAGCTATAGAGGCTATAGAAGAAGCAGACTTAATAGTACTAGGTCCTGGTAGTTTATATACTAGTGTTATACCTAATTTATTGGTAAATAACATAGTGGATAAAATATATGAATCTAAAGCACCAAAAGTGTATATTACCAATATAATGACTCAACCTGGAGAAACAGATGATTATACTGTATTAGACCATGTTAAGGGAATACTTTCTCATAGCAGAAAGGATCTATTAGATTATGTAATAGCAAATACTGGGGAAATCCCCCAAGAAGTATTAAAAAAATATACTTCGGACGGTTCTAAGCCAGTAATATTAGGGGAAAATGATGAGAGGATATTAAAAGAGAAGGGTATTAGGCTTATTAAGGAAAATTTAATAGACATTAAAAAAGATTACATTCGTCACAATTCTATACTATTAAGTCAACTATTAGTTGAAATTGCAAAGAAAAAGCCTATCAAGTCTAGCTGATTGTTAGGCTTTTTTTACTTCATCTAGCATTTTAGATATTAAATTACCTGCAGTTCTTTTAGTCAAATTTTCATAATCAATAGCTATGTTTAATTCATCTGCTAATTTTTTTAAAGTTTCTAATTGCCTTTTAGTTGGTGGTTCTTCATTGGCTATATAAGGTTCATTGTATTCAGACGTTTCTTCATTATAGGATATTTCTTCTACAGCAGTCATTCCTACATTAGTTAAATCCCTAAGTACTCTAGCTTTAGCTCTAGTGGAGGCCATTCGAATCAAATGGGGTGCTATAGTATTGTTAACTGATTGGGGGCTAGCATCACCAATATCTGTATATATTTTGTCTTCTGTGGTGGCAGTTGCCTTACATATGGCAGTCATATTGTTTTCCTTTGTAGGAATTTGAATTAATTCCACTTCTAAGGATTTTAAATTATGTTGATGGGCTAAATCCAAAAGTCCCTCATAGGTAACATAAGATTTTCCTTGTAAATTTATAATAAATTTTTCATTTATACTCATTAAATCACCTCTTTAAATTAAATAGTATTTTTCAGTATCTTTGGATTATTTTTTACAAATACTTGTATAATATATTTTGTTAAATAATTTAAAAAATAAACCAGGAAATATTATACATGTAGTTAATAGAGCCGTAAAACTATTAAATATTTTACGACTCTATACCTAAAAAATTAGCTATTTAGTTAAGTATAAAATCCCTAGTTTTATGGTATTTTCAATAGCATCTCTATGGGTTCTTTCAAAGGAGTGGGAGGCATCTACTCCAGGTCCTATAAGTCCCACTTTAAAATCATATCCAGCTCTTAAAGCTGCAGAACCATCAGAACCATAGTAAGGATATATGTCTACACGATAATCTATATCATTATCCTTTGCTAATTTAACTAATCTATTTTTTAATTCTAAATCATATGGACCAGAACTATCCTTTGCACATATGGTAACGCTAAATTCATCAGAAGTTTGTCCTTCACCTGGTGCTGCCATATCTATGGCTATGAATTCAAAAGTTTTTTCAGGAATAGCAGCACTTGCACCATGACCAACTTCTTCATAATTACTTATAAAGAAATTGGTGGTATATTTTGGAGTGATGTCATTATCCTTTAGATATTTAGCAATAGTCAATATAGATATTACTCCTGCTTTATCATCTAAATGTCTAGATTTTATAAAGCCACTAGGAATAACATTAACTCTAGGATCAAAGTATATAAAATCTCCAACTTCTATGCCTAATTTTTCTATATCTTCTTCATCAGATACCTTTTCATCTAATCTTATTTCCATATTATCCATATTTCTTTCAATAGTCCTAGTCTCTTCTCCATGAACATGGGAGGACGCTTTAGTGGTTAAAATAGTTCCAGAATATATTTTTCCATTGCTAGATTCAATATTAACATATTCCCCTTCAACAGTACTCCACACATATCCACCAATTTGAGTAAATTTTAACCTTCCATTGGATTTAATCTCTTTAACCATTCCTCCAAGTGTATCCACATGCCCAGATAAGGTTACTTCCTTCTTAGTATCCAATCCTTCAATTGTTCCAATCAATGCGCCTTTATTTGTTTTATAAGTTGGAATTCCCATAGATTTAAATTCTTTTTCTACAAAATCTATGGCTTTATGGGTATTACCTGAAGGACTTGGAATTTTTAATAGTTCTTCTAATTTTTCAATTGCATATTTCATATCGATTTTCATGTAAATGGCCTCCTTTTATGTTTTATATACTACAATACTATCATACTATATTTATAATAAAAATAAAGGTAATATAAAATAATTGTGGAAAAGATAATTTTCTATGTTGTTATTTATATACGACAACTATCCTAACATATAGGACCAAGAAGAATACAAAGCCAGTAATTCAGGATGTATTGTTAAAATAATTTAACTACAATAAAATCAGGAGAGTTCATTGACTGTATATTAATTATATATTATGGTGATTTTTACTTGCAACAATAGTGTTTATAACATTCTAATAAAGGGTATATGGATTAATTAGATGGACAAGTTTCTATTGAAGAATTAAATTTACGATAACAAAGATGGGAGGGGAAGACATGCTTGGTATAAGATACAAAAATCAAGTTAAGGCAATTCTACAAAATGATAATGTAGAAATTAAGGATACAAATCTTAAAATAATTCAAGAAAAAATCCATCAATTAAATAATTTGAAAGAAGATGCTAGGAAGTATTTACTTAAAACTATGGAATTAAGTGCTTCCCTTGGGAATATTGAAACGGAAATTGTATATATTTCTAAAAATCTTCAAGAAATGATGAACCAATTATTATCTCAAATAGAATCTACAGTGGCTTTTTCACAAGAAACTACAGCTACTATGGATGAAATAAATAATGCATTAAATTATAATGTGCAAACTGCTGAAAATATTTTCATGCACATTGATTCTGTTGTTCAAAATAATGAAAAAAATAAAGAAAATATCAATAAAATGGGAGAAGTCTGCGAAGAAGTTATGAATAAAAATCGAAAAGTTAACAAAAACTTAGAAGACCTCTTGGACAAAATAGCCAAGATTGCTGACATTGTTGCAGTTATAGAAGATATTGCTGACCAGACTAATCTTTTGGCTTTAAATGCAAGTATTGAGGCTGCTCGAGCGGGTGAATCAGGAAAGGGTTTTTCGGTGGTTTCAGAAGAAATACGTAAACTTGCAGAAAATACAAAAGAAAGCCTTGATGAATTTCAAATATTTCGAGATGAAATTGAAACTATGTCAGAAGAAAGTATTGAAAGTATAAAAAGTACTAATACATCAATGGAAAAAATTCCAGAGACATCAGAAAGTATTAGACTTTTAATTGAAAATAATTTTAAGGCGATTAAAGAAATCCATGGGGCTATGGAAAGTTTTATGGAATCTTTTGAAAAAATTAATAGTTCAACTACTGAGATAAACAATGCAGTACATATGTTATCCATTGAGACTGAAAAATTATCTAAAATGATAGAAACCATTGATGAGGATCTTAGTGAATTAAATTCTATAAAAGGAATAGTAGTTAAATCTGATATAAAATTGATGGAAAATAATACAAAATATTATAAAATTTTTAGCAACTATGGAAGTAAAATTAAACCAGAGGAATTAATTAATATTTTAAATAATGCAAAAAGACTTCATAAAGCTTGGATGGAAATTTTAAAAGACATGGTAAATCAACGTCAAATTATGCCTTTACAAATAGATGCTACTAGGTGTGGATTTGGTCATTTTTATCATTCTATACAAATTGAAAATCCTAAGATAATTGATTTATGGAAAGAATTAGATTCATATCATCAGGCTCTTCATAATGTTGGAGGAATTATTATTGATCTTATTAGTTCTAAAAATTATGATTATATTCAGGACAAATACAATGAAGCACTTAATTATTCTAAGGAAATGTTTAGGGTAATAAATGAAATTATAGCCTTAATTAGTGATACTAACGCTTTTTAGGGTTTAAATATAAAATAATGAAAAGTGCTTAGAGAATGTACTCCTTTATGGATAAAATACTAAGCACTTTTTTGTTTTCCAAATTAAAATATTTTAGCATAATAATTACTTTTGTAGTATAATATTTTTAATATAATTAAATTTACGTTATAATGATAAAAGTTGTTTGGGAGTGGTAATATGATTGAGGAAGTAAGTGCAGGAGGAGTGGTTGTATTTAAAAATACTCTTTTATTATTGAGAAAGTTTAATGGCGATTGGGTATTACCTAAAGGAAGAGTGGAAAAGGATGAGGATATTAAGGATACAGCATTAAGGGAAGTGCTAGAAGAATCTGGAGTGAAGGCTGAAATATTAAAATATATAGGTATGATACACTATACTTATAAAAATTTAAAAGGTAATAGATTAGTATATAAATCTGTTCATTGGTATTTAATGAAAACCAATAGTATGGAAGCTATTCCTCAAAAAAGAGAAGGTTTTACAGAAGCTACTTTTGTCCACATGGATAAAGCAGCTAAATTAGTTAAACATGAGGATGAGGAAAAAATAATAGACAAGGCATTATTATTTTTATAATAATATAGATTTAGGAGAGATAAAATGTCTTTTTCATCAATAACTAAAAATGAATTATCTAGGCTGGATATTGAAAATGAATGTTGTGCACTAGCAGAATTAGCAAGTATAATTCGGACTAGTGGGACTATTCAAATTGGCAGTAATAATAGAGTAATATTGAAACTTTCAACCGAAAACGCTGCCATAGCCAGAAGAATATTTACTTTAATTAAAAGATTGTATGATACTGATATAAATGTAGTAGTTAAGAAAAATAAGCAATTAAAGAAGAACAATAATTATCTGGTGATAATAAACGATAGAGAGATGACAAAAAAAATACTGAAAGATATAGGTTTTTTAATTGATAGTAAAAATGGACATTATAGTGCAAACTATAAAGTATCAAAAGAATTGATAGAAAATAGATGCTGTAGAAGGGCATATATTAGAGGTGCTTTTTTAGGTGGAGGTTCTATAAATAATCCAGAAAAAGCATATCATATGGAATTTGTGACAAATAGTGAAGACTATGGGAAGGAGCTTGTACGTATTATAAATTCCTTTGGGTTAAATGCTAAAATAGTTGTCCGAAAGGAAAGTTATGTAGTATATATAAAAGAGGGAGAGCAAATTTCAGATATATTGAATATAATGGGTGCTCATCAAGCACTATTAAAATTTGAAGATATTAGGGTACTTAAAGATGTTAGGAATAATGTAAATAGATTAGTAAATTGCGAAACTGCAAATTTAAATAAGATTATAGATGCATCTTTAAGACAAGTAGAAAATATTGAATATATAGATAGTAAAATTGGTTTAGAAAAGTTACCTGAAAATCTACAGGAAGTAGCTCTATTGAGATTAAAACATAGAGAAGCAAGCCTTAAAGAATTAGGGCAGATGCTTAATCCTCCTGTAGGCAAATCAGGAATAAATCACAGGTTTAGGCGTATAGATGATATAGCAGATAAATTAAGAAGAAAGGAGAGTTAAAATTGATAAAAAGAAATGTAATATTAAATAATAAGACAGGTTTACATGCAAGACCAGCAGCTTTATTTGTAAAGGAAGCTAATAAGTATATTAGCGATATATATGTAGAATCTAAAGGGACTAGGGTAGATGGGAAAAGTATTATAGGAGTAATGTCTCTGGGAGCATTCCACGGAGAAGAAATTACCCTAATAGCAAAGGGAGAAGATGAAGAAGAGGCAATTGAAAGCTTAACTAATTTGATAGAATATGGTTTAGATGCTATAGATGAATGATACACTATGCATGTTTTAATTTATCTATCACATTTTCAATTAATGATAGATCAAGTATTCTAAAGTCATCCAATATACTTTCAGGCCAATCAGGAGTAGGTTTATTAGCAGTAAATTTTTTAGCTGTAGCAATACTTTCTTCAATTAGCTTTAAACTATCAAAATCCAAAACATCCTTTTTGTCACTTATCATGATGCTTTTATATACTGTTTCATTAGGCTTTACACTTCCAGATAATGGATGAGTCAAAAGCTTATGCCCTTCGTGAATCCTATCTCTTACATATTTTAAAACCTCTATATAGGAAAAACTTTCATCAAAGTATACTTCAAAATCATCTTTATACTTTTCATATACATATTTATTATTGGTTACAATTATTTTTTTCATAGTATCCCTCCAAAATTATATTATCAATTCATTTTATCATATTATTCTTTATTGGGGAAGATTTGAGATTGAGTTTCCACATTTCTTTGAATTATATGATAAAATATTATAAGTCAATGTGATTCATAGGTTCGGATAGTTTTGTTCTGTTTTGCAGAAACTCAAGATAACAGGGAGTTTAATTTTTTTGTAATTGTGATAGAATGAAATATATAAATATAATTTAGAAGGGGATTTGTAATGAATCATAAGGATAAATTTGTACATCTTCATGTTCATACAGAGTATAGTCTATTAGATGGAGCCAATAGAATTGAAAATCTTTTAGATAGAACCAAGGAATTAGGAATGGATGCTATAGCCATAACAGATCATGGGGCTATGTTTGGTGTTGTTAAATTTTATAAGGAAGCTCAACGTAGAGGGATTAAACCTATATTGGGTTCTGAAGTATATATAGCTATAAATAAATACACAGAAAAAGAACCGAAGGATAAAAATCAATACCATTTGGTTCTTTTAGCAGAAAATGATACAGGCTATAAAAATCTGATGCATATAGTATCAGAAGGATATGTAAATGGATTTTATTATAAGCCTAGGGTAGACCATGATATTTTAGCAAAATATAGTGAAGGAATAATAGCTTTAAGTGCTTGTCTCGCAGGAGAGGTGCAAAATCATATATTAAATGGGAATTATGATAAGGCTAAAGAAATAGCTCTTAAATATAATGATATATTTGGACAAGATAATTTTTTTCTAGAGCTTCAAGATCATGGGATAGAAGAACAAAGATTTGTAAATCAACAGCTTATAAAGCTTAGCCAAGAAACAGGGATACCTCTTGTAGCCACTAATGATGTTCATTATTTAAGAAGAGAAGATGCAGTAGTCCATGATGTATTATTGTGCATTCAAACAGGTAAGACCATTGAAGATACTGACAGGATGAAATTTCCTACCAATGAATTTTATTTAAAATCCTATGATGAGATGGAGAGCATATTTGGAGATGTAAAGGGTGCTTTAGAAAATACAGTAAAAATTGCTGAAAGATGTAATGTAACATTAGATTTTAATACATTACATTTACCAGAATATAAGGTACCTGAAGGATATACCAACGTAGAATATTTAAAAAAATTATGTATGGAAGGATTAAAAGATAGATATAAAACTATTACCTCGGAAATAATGAAAAGATTTGAATTTGAATTTAATACAATAGTTCAAATGGGTTATACTGATTATTTTCTAATAGTTTGGGATTTTGTTAGATTTGCAAAGGAAGAAGGAATAATGGTAGGACCTGGTAGAGGTTCTGCAGCAGGTAGCATTGTATCTTATGCTCTAGGAATTATAGATATAGATCCACTAAAATATGATTTGCTATTTGAAAGATTTTTAAATCCAGAACGAGTATCTATGCCTGATATAGACATAGATTTTTGTTATGAAAGAAGAGAAGAAGTTATAGATTATGTAGTAGAAAAATATGGAGAAGATAGAGTAGCACAAATTGCTACTTTTGGAACTATGGCAGCTAGAGGGGCAATACGAGATGTGGGAAGAGTACTAAATATGCCCTATGGAGAAGTGGATTATATAGCAAAACAAATTCCTATGGAATTAGGAATGACCATATCTAAAGCATTAGAGATAAACAAAAATTTAAAGGAAATGTACAATTCCAATGAAGAAGTAAAGCGTTTAATAGATTTAGCATTGGCAGTAGAAGGACTTCCAAGGCACACTTCTACCCATGCAGCAGGTGTAGTTATAGCTAAAGAACCTATAACTAATTATGTTCCTTTATCTAGAAATAATGATGCCATAACTACCCAGTTTAATATGATAGAGTTGGAAGAACTAGGTCTTCTAAAAATGGATTTTTTAGGATTAAGAACCCTTACAGTAATAAGAGATGCAGTGGAATTGATTGAAAAGAATCATGGGGTAAAGGTGGATTTTTCCCAATTTACATATGATGATCCTAAAGTCATAGAGTTGTTTGCTAAAGGAGAAACTTTAGGAATTTTTCAATTTGAAAGTGCTGGTATGAGACAATTTTTAAGGGAATTAAAGCCCAATATGTTTGAAAATTTAATAGCAGCTAATTCTTTATTTAGACCAGGACCTATGAATCAAATCCCTAAGTATATAGAAAATAAGAATAATCCTGAAAATATAAAATATATTCATCCTAAATTAAAGCCAATTTTAGAAGTAACCTATGGATGTATAGTATATCAAGAACAGGTAATGCAGATAGTAAGGGATATAGGTGGATTTACCATGGGTGGAGCAGATTTAGTAAGACGAGCCATGGGCAAGAAAAAGATGGATGTAATGGAAAGAGAAAGGCAAAGGTTTATTTATGGAGAAACTGATGAAGAAGGGAATGTAATAATAAAAGGTGCCATACGTAATGGAGTAAGCGAAAAAGATGCCAATAAAATATATGATTTGATGATAGATTTTGCCAAATATGCTTTCAATAAAAGCCACTCTGCAGCTTATGCAGTAGTAGCTTATAGGACTGCTTGGCTAAAATACTATTACCCAGTAGAATTTATGGCAGCTTTAATAAGTAGTGTAATGGGAGATACTAATTCTGTTTCCTTATATATTCAAGAATGTAAAAGACTTGGAATAGAAGTACTTCCTCCCGATATAAATGAAAGCTACAAAAAATTTACTGTAGTAGATGGAAAGATAAGATTTGGACTTATGGCAGTAAAAAATGTGGGAGAAAACTTTGTTGAAGTTATCATAAAAGCAAGAGAAGAAGGTCCATTTAAAAGCTTTACGGATTTTTGCGAGAGAATTGAAAATATAGATCCTTCAGTTATGAACAAAAGAGCAGTAGAAAGTTTAATAAAATGTGGTGCTATGAATAGCCTAGGAGGAAATAGGGCTCAGCTACTAGCTATATTTGAAAGGGTTATAGATGGAATTCATGAGGATAAAAAGCGAAATATAGAAGGACAGTTTTCCATGTTTGATACTATAGATACTAATATCTCAAAAGATAATTTACCAGATTTAAAGGAATTTAATCAAAAGACTCTTTTAGCTATGGAAAAGGAAATGTTAGGTTTATATATAAGCGGGCATCCGTTACAGCCTTATGAAGAGGATTTGAAGAAAATATCTACCATAACTACATCTGAACTACATGAAGCTAAAGTTCATATGGAAGAAGGATTAGGTGAAAATATAGATGGAAAACAAGTTACCATTGGGGGCATAATAGCAGCTAAAAAAAATAAGGTTACTAAAAATAACAATATGATGGCTTTTGTAACATTAGAGGATTTATATGGTGCTGTAGAATGTATAGTATTTCCAATAACCTATGAAAAATATAGTAGATTAATAGAAGAGGACAATTTAGTAGTAATTAAAGGAAGGGTAAGCATAAGCGAAGAAGATGAACCTAAGATATTATGTGAAAGTATAGGCAAATTAAATAGCTTTAAACAAGGAAAGATTTATTTAAAGATTCCAAAAGAAAAGTCAATAAATATTTTTGGTACCATAAAAGGAGTGCTTTCACGATATAAAGGAGAAACTCCAGTATATGTATATATGGAGGAAGTGGATAAGACAGTAATGGCTGAGAGAGATTTATGGGTTGATATAGAAGAGAAAACTTTGGTAGAAGAGCTTGTTAAAATATTAGGAGAGGAGAATGTCAGATTATCTTAATGTTTAAGTAAAATTTGTATCAAATTATGTTATAATGTAGAATATAATCTATATTTTAAAAAAAAAGGGAAATAATCAGGAGCGTGCTAATAATGTGGACTACTGTGTATGTAACGACTAGTCTAGAACAAGCTACTGAAATTGAAAAGAAATTAAAAGAAGAAGGATTTTTGATAAAAAAACAATTGTTTTCAATAGAAGGAGATGAAGAACTATACGAGATATTAGCTCCAGAAGTTGAAGCAAAAGATGTACAAATGGTTTTATATAATTTAGGTATATTATAATCACAATATTTATAGAGGGAGGAATCATATGAAAACTATAGGAATACTAACTAGTGGAGGAGATGCTCCAGGAATGAATGCAGCCATAAGGTCTGTAGTCAGAACTTCTATATATAATGGTGTAAAGATAATGGGAATTAAACAAGGCTATAATGGATTACTAAATGGTGAAATTGAAGAGATGAACTTATCTTCTGTTGCAGATATAATTCACAGAGGCGGTACTATGTTACTTTCTGCTAGATGTGATGAATTTAAAACGGAAGAAGGTCTTAATAAAGCATTAAATATAATAGAAGTATTTGGGATAGATGGATTAGTAATACTTGGAGGAGATGGAACTTTTAGGGGAGCACAAAAATTATGTGATGCAGGAATCCAAGTAGTATGTATTCCATGTACTATTGACAATGATATGGGTTATACAGATTACACTATAGGATTTATGACAGCGGTGGAAACTGCTGTAGATGCTATTGGTAAGATTAGAGATACATCCGCTTCCCATGGTAGAGCTAATATAGTGGAAGTGATGGGAAGAGGTTGTGGTGATATTGCTCTTTATTCAGGTATAGCTGGTGGAGCTGAAAGTATAATAGTTCCTGAAGTGGAATTTAATATTGATGAGGTTTGTAAAAAAGTAATACAAGGGAAAAATAGGGGTAAACTACATCATATAATAGCTTTAGCTGAAGGTATAGGCGATGCCTATGAAGTGGCAGAAAAAATAGAAGAAAAAACTGGTACTGAAACTAGAGTAACTATATTAGGTCATATTCAAAGAGGAGGTTCACCTACAGTATTTGATAGAATACTAGCAAGTAAAATGGGAAATAAAGCTGTAGAGCTTTTACTCAATGGAAAATCAGGTAGAGCATTGGGAATTAGATGCAATAATATAATGGATGTAGATTTAGATGAGGCCCTTAATACAGAAAAAAATTTTGATATAGATTTATATAATATAGGAATGATATTATCAATATAAGAAAGGGGCGAGGCTGTGAAGAAAACAAAGATAGTATGTACCATAGGACCAGCATCGGAAAGTGAAGAGGTACTAAAGGAATTATTTTTAAATGGTTTAAATGTTGCAAGATTAAATTTTTCCCATGGGAATTATGAAGAACACAAAAAGAGAATAGACATTATAAAGAATATAAGAGAAGAATTAGATTTACCAATAGGAATAATGTTGGATACTAAAGGACCGGAGATTAGAATAGGAACTTTTAACGTAGAAGAAATAGAATTAAATGATGGAGATATATTTACATTAACTACAGATGACATAATAGGGGATAAAACGAAGGTTCATGTATCCTATGAAGGATTACCTAAAGATGTGAAAATAGGAGATAGAATATTAATAGATGATGGATTAATAGAATTAGTTGTAGAGGAGATCATAGGAAATAAAGATATACAATGTAAGGTTTTAAACGGCGGGACATTAAAAGACCATAAGGGAATAAATGTACCCAATGTTTCCATAAATTTACCCCCTATAACTGAAAAAGATATTAATGATATTAAATTTGGAATTGAAAATGATGTAGATTTTATAGCTGCTTCCTTCATAAGAAAAGCTTCTGATGTGTTGGAAATAAGAAGAATACTTGAGGAAAATAATGGTGCACATATTGATATTATATCTAAGATAGAAAATCGAGAAGGAGTAGACAACATAGATGAAATTATAGAGGCCTCTGATGGAATAATGGTAGCAAGAGGGGATTTAGGAGTAGAGATACTTACAGAAGAAATACCCCTTATACAAAAGGAAATTATTAGAAAATGCAATATAGTAGGTAAACCAGTAATTACCGCTACTCAAATGCTAGATTCCATGATTAGGAATCCAAGACCCACAAGGGCAGAGGTAACAGATGTAGCTAATGCAATACTAGATGGTTCTGATGCTATAATGTTATCAGGAGAAACAGCAGCAGGTAAATATCCTATAGAGGCAGTAAAAACCATGTACAATATAGCAACTAAAACAGAAGAATCTTCAGAGTATATGGAAATGCTCAAAATGAGACATATAGATAAGGATGTTTCTACAACTAATGCTATTAGTAAAGCAACATGCACAATAGCAAAAGATTTACAAGCTTCAGCTATTATAACTGCTACATCTTCAGGATATACTTCTAAAGCAGTATCTAAATTTAGACCAAAGGTGCCCATTATTGCAGCTACAACTACAAAAAGGGTTATGAGAAAATTATCCTTGGTTTGGGGAGTTTATCCAGTGGAATCTTTAAAAAGTGAAATTACAGATGAAGTTATAGAAAGATCCATTAATGGTGCATTGGAAAAAGGATATGTTAAAGAAGGAGATTTAATAGTAATAACTGCAGGAATTCCTGTAGGAGTGCCAGGAACTACTAATTTAATAAAGGTTCATACTGTTGGTAAAGTATTGTTAAAAGGAGTAGGAATAGGCAAAAAGTCAGTATCAGGAAAAGTGTGTATTGGAAGTACAAGTGAAGAATTAGAAGGTAAATTTGAAGAAGGGGATATATTAGTTAGTAAATTTACCGAAAAGGATATAGTAGAATTTATGGAAAAAGCATCTGCTATAATAGTGGAACGAGGTGGGCTAACCTCCCATGCAGCAATAGTAGGGTTAAACTTAGGAAAACCCACAATAGTAGGAGCAGTAGAAGCTACAAAAGTATTAAAAGATGGAGAAATAGTAACTGTAGATACTATTGCAGGGCGAATATATAAAGGTGAAGCAAGAGTACTGTAGAGGTGAATATAATGGAATATAAAACAGAAATTAAAGTAAGATATAATGAAACAGATAAAATGGGAGTAGTATATCATGGAAATTATTTTGCATGGTTTGATATAGGTAGGACAGGCTTTTTAGGAAGCATTGGACTACCCTACTGGGAGTTAGAAGATGAAGGAATATTTTTGCCTGTAATTGAAGCAAATTGCAAATATAAAAAACCTGCAAAATATGGGGATGAAGTAATTATAATTGCAAAATTGACTAAATTAAAAGGGGTTAGAATACAATTTGACTATGAACTATATAGAAAAAGTGACAACACTTTGTTAGCAGAAGGCTATACTTGTCATGCTGTTGTAGATAAAAATTTAAAACCTATGAATTTTAAAAGAAAGTATAATGAAATTTGGAATTTACTAAAGGAGCATGTAGGGAAATAGATAAAGTGTATTTATTGTATACATTAGCAATTATTGGATAAAATCTTAAAAAGAGGCACTGATTCTTTACCCGGCACTAACTTACTAAGTTGTTGGATTATAAATCCAAATAATAAGTTAATGTCGGGAAATTTTTTATAGATTTATTATTAGGAAGGAGCACAATATATGAAACAATTTAAAATTGGAGATGAAATAATACTAGATATAATAGATATAAATAGTGAAGGACAAGGAGTAGGAAAGTATGAAGGATTTACCTTATTTATAAATGGGGGAACTTTAGGAGATAAGGTTAGAGTTAAAATTATAGATTTAAAGAAGAGTTTTGGTATAGCTAATACTATAGAGTTATTAGAAAAGTCTCCTTATAGAGTTGAACCTAAATGTAAATATTTTCATTCATGTGATGGATGCCAACTTCAAAATTTAAATTACCAAAAACAATTGGAATTAAAACAAGATATGGTAAAAAATAATATTAAAAAGATAGGTAATATTACAAATGTACCAGTTAAAAAAATTATAGGAATGAACAATCCTTATAGATATAGAAACAAAGGAGAATTTAAGGTAGGAAAGGATTGCAATATAGGTTATTTTAAAAAAGGAACTCATGAAATATATCCTATAGATAAATGTATTATCCAAAATGAAGCTGTAAATGAAATAGTAGAATTAGTAAGGGAGCATATGAAAAAATACAAATTAGAAGGCTATGATACAAAAACTAAAGAAGGAATTATAAGAAATATAATAGTAAGGATAACTAAAGATAATAAAGTTATGGTGATAATAGTTACAAAAGAAGAAAAACTTCCCTACAAAGAAAAACTTATAGATATATTAATAAATAAAGATAGATCTAATAACTATGAAATAAAAAGCATATATCAAAATATAAATAAAAAGGATACATCTGTAGTATTAGGTTCAAAGAATATAAAGCTATACGGGGAGGATAGAATAGTAGATTGTATAGGGGAATATAAATTTTTCATATCCCCTAAATCCTTTTTTCAAGTAAATCCTATTCAAACGGAAATTCTTTATAATAAGGTTTTAGAATATGCTAATTTAAAAGGAGATGAAATAGTTTTTGATATTTACTGTGGTATAGGGACTATTTCCTTGTTTTTAGCTAAAAAAGCAAAAGAGGTATATGGCGTAGAAATAGTAAAATCTGCTATAGAGGATGCTAAGTTAAATGCAAAGATAAATAATATAAATAATGCAAAATTTTATACAGGAAAAGGAGAAGATGTAGTACCAAGATTATACAAAGAAGGCTTGTACGCTGATATTGTAGTAGTAGATCCACCAAGAAAAGGCTGCGAAGAAAGTGTATTAGAAACTATGGTAAATATGGCTCCGGAAAAAATTATTTATGTATCTTGCAATCCAGCTATCTTAGCTAGAGATTTAGCTTATTTGGTTGAAGGAGGGTATAAAGTTGTAGAAGTGCAGCCAGTAGATATGTTTCCCCAGACGACACACGTTGAGGTGGTTACTTTGCTTATAAGGAACGAGGTATCGAAATAGACAAATGGTATCACTAATGCCAGGTCTGCCCAAGGAGACTAGTGTTGGCGAAGGCTGATTGGAGACAAGCTATGACTGGGTGTGTAAAGGTTTTAGATTAGTATGTTTCAATTAATAGATGAAATAATAGATTTCATTATATAATCAATTATATTTAATGATATAATATAGGTGCAAAAAGAGATGATTTTATTCCTATAATAACATAACAAATCCTTAAGGTAATGTAATGTAGTGTTTTTTTTGGAGTATTGGTGTAGGGGGGATAATCTATGGGAAAAATAGTTGTTGTGGATGATGAAAAAGAAATAGCTGATTTAATAGCTTTGTATTTAACCAACGAAGGATTTGAGGTGGTTGTTTTTTATGAATCTCAAGATGCTATGGAGTACTTAGAAGATAATATTCCTAAAGCCTTAATTTTGGATATTATGATGCCTAAAATAGATGGTTTGACTATGTTAACAAAAATAAGGGAGAAATATTATTATCCTGTAGTTTTAGTTACGGCCAAAAATGAAGATTTAGATGTTATTAAGGGATTGATGTTAGGAAGTGATGATTACATCAAAAAGCCTTTTAATCCTCTAGAGCTAGTGACTAGGGTAAAGGCATTGTTACGCAGAATAGAAGTATATGAAGAGCTTGACAAAAAGCAGAAAATGATATTTCAATACAAGGATCTACAGCTGAACTTGGAGACCCGAGATTGCTATGTGAAAGGAAAGAAGATAGATTTAACAACAACAGAGTTTGAAATATTAACATTATTGTTGATGAATATTGGCAAAAAACTTTCATCCGAGTGGATTTATAAGAGTATTACTGGAGATGACTATTATAATATGGCTTACAATAGTGTGGCAACCCATATCCGAAATTTAAGGATAAAATTAGGAGATTCTTTTGAAAATCCCCATTATATCAAGACCGTTTGGGGGGAGGGATATGTTATTGAAAAAAACGACTAAAAGTTTTCTTAAAGGTTTAATTATATTAACTCTCATATTGATTCTTATATATATGATTATTGGAAGTAACTTCCTACACATTTTTACAAACAATTTTATGTTTGACATAAGAGAAGTAAAGGTTTATGGTAAAACTTATATTGAGGGGAAATTGGATTGGAGTAGTATTAGGCAGACTTCAATACTACTAATCTATGCAGTATATATTATAGCATTTATTATTTCAGAAGTTTTCATTATGAGAAAAGTTTTAGAAGTTAAAAATGCGGTAGCGTTAGAAATCCATGAAAGAATTCAAATGTTAAAAAATAACCTTGTGCCAGAAAATAAGCTGGAATATCTAGGCATAGATAAAGAAATTAAAGCATTAATCGAAGAAAGAAACGAGCTTATAAAACAAAACCAAGACCAAGTTATACAACATAATCAATCTATGGCATTTTTAGCACATGATTTGAAGACGCCATTAACCTCAATATTTGGATATGTATCCTTGCTATTAGATGAACCAAATATATCAGAAGAAAATAGAAAGAAATATTTGAAGATTATTCAAGAAAAATCCAAAGAACTAGAGAATCTCATCAATCAATTTTTTGATTTGACCAAATTTCAACTTCAAATTTCTCATTTGAACTTAAAAAAAATAGATTTATTAAATTTGCTAATACAGATGAGAGAAACTTTTTATCCTAAAATCACCCAAAAAAACCTTAAATTTGAGATTGATATAGAAGAGTCTATTATATTTCTTGTAGATCAAGATTTGATTGCTAGAGCATTTTACAATATTATAAAAAATGCTATACAATATACAAAACCAGGTGGGAAAATAAGAATTTACACCATTTCAAATTCGGAATATCAATCTGTTATTATTGAAAATGATGTCTATGGTATGACTGATGAACAAGCTTCTAAGCTGTTTCAACCTTTTTACAGGATAGATAAGTCTAGAAATAAATCTATTGAGGGTTCTGGTTTAGGATTGGCTATATCAAAAGAGATTATGGAAAAACATAAGGGTAGAATTAGTTCGGAATTGACTAGTTCAACTTTGAAAATCATTATGGACTTTCCACTTAAAATGACAAATAATTAAATATAAAGAAATATTTATTTTTTATTGATATTTTCTTCAAGTTTAAAAGCCTATTATTAAGTATACTTATACTTGATAATAGGCTTTTATTATATTAACAAGGGGGATTTAAATGGCAAATATGAAAATAATAGCTCGTATTATTAAATTTGAACTAAAAAAGATACTAAGTTCTAAATTGACTATAGGTGCCCTTATTATAAGTTACCTAATTTTAATCTACTCTTTTGTTCCAAATATCTTTAAATATACTTTTTATGATGATAATGGCAATTTACTTAAAAGAAAACAGGCGGTAAATTATGAAAAGGAATTTTACAAGGAATATTTAAACCAAGTACAAACAGATGAAAGGATTCGGGCCAATATAGAAAATTTAAAAGAACATTACATAGTAGAAAATAATAAAACTGGATTTGAATATGATAAAGCATTACCTAAAGACATATATTATGGATATTACAAACCTAGAGAGTCTTATTTTTATTGGCTTTCACAAAATTTCATATCCGGTCCATACCCTCATATATTGATGATAGAGTTTGATGAACTGGGCGACTTTTATGTACACAGACAAAAAAACATCGAAACATGGTTTGATTCAATGAATCTAACAAGTACTGAGAGGGAATTTTGGCAACAAAGAGCTAATATAACAAAAGGACCCTATCAGTATGGTTATTATCAAGGTTGGAATTATATCAATGATTCTTTAGACATAGTTGTATTTTTAGTTCTAGCTATAGGAATTGGCATTAGCGGTGTTTTTTCTGAGGAACATGAAACAGGAATGGATGCCATTTTATTGTCTGCAAAATACGGGAGGACGAAATTAGTAACAGGAAAAATTACTGCCTCTTTGATATTTGCGATTGTTGTTGTTCTAGTGGGGCTTTTACTATGCGTAGTTCCCATATTACTGTTTTTTGGCACTGAAGGATGGAATCTGCCTATACAGGTATTAGATGCGAAAATATTGTATAATTGGACATTATTAAAAACTATAGGAATCAGGATATTTATGAGCTTTTTAAGTGCTTTAGCTGTTGCAACAATAGCTTTAAGTTTATCTTCCAAAATTAAGAAGACAACGCCTGTTGCGGTAATTGTAATCTTATTTTATTTAGGTGGGTTATTTATTCCAGTGGAAAGAGGAAATAGGATATTTCAAAAAATAACAAGGCTTTTACCTGCTTTTTTAAGCGGCCGTCAGTACTATGGATTAGTCACATATTCCTTCTTTGGGAAAGTTTTGACATTTTATCATATGGCTATAGCTGTTTATATATTACTTATTTTAATCTTATTACCCCTTTCAATGATATTTTTTAAGAAACATCAAGTAGAATAAAGATGATTTATTTATGATTGGTTTATATATGGAATTTGTAGAGGAAGGAGAAGGTGTAAATGGAATTAACTCTTATTAATGTTAACAAAGTATTTGCTGGGAAAAAGGCAGTTAATGATGTTTCGTTAAAAATTGGATATGGGATACATGGGCTTTTAGGAGCAAATGGCGCTGGTAAAACAACATTAATGAAAATGATATGCGGAATATTAGAACCTACTAGTGGTGAGATAATGCTTAATGGCCAAAATACTAAAAAACTTGGAGAAGAATATTTAGAACTACTAGGCTATCTACCACAAAATTTTGGTTATTATCCAGAATTTACAGGTATGGAATATGTAGACTTTATAGGTACAGTAAAAGGCCTTCCAAAAGGTATTATTAAAAAACGGGCTAATGAATTATTTGAGTTATTTCAACTGTTTGATATGAAAAATAAGAAGATAAAGACCTATTCTGGTGGTATGAAACAGCGCTTAGGACTAATTCAAGCAATGCTTAATGAACCTCGTATATTAATATTGGATGAACCAACAGCAGGTTTAGATCCTAAGCAGCGACTAGTTTTTAAAAATTATCTTTCCCATATTTCTAAGGATCGAATTATCATTCTATCAACCCATATTACATCAGATATCCAAGATATTGCAGATGATATCATTATAATGAAGTCTGGTAAAATAATATGCAAAAGTGATGAAGAAACATTACTTAATCAATTAATTGGAAAGGTATGGGAATTCCCCGTTGATGATATAGAATTATTGGCAAATACTGGAAACTTCCCTGTTATTCGTTATTACAGAAATGGCAATAAAACTAAAGTTAGAGTGTTTTCAGAAACTTCTCCAGCAGAGGATGCTCATTTAGAAGAGCCTAATCTTGAGGACCTTTATCTATATTATAATCCAGAACAACTTCAAGGTTAAAAAAGGGAGAATAGAAAACTCTGTATTATCAATTTAACATAGTTATATTTGTTTATGCTATGATAATTGTATTATTATCACCAGAAATAATTCTTGCAGAAACAGGATGGGGATATTTAGCATAAACACAAGAAAAGGGTGAAAGGCATGAATAGATTTTTTTCCACGATAAAAAGATGTTTTGCTATATCCTATCATAGCTCTCCCTATTTATTTGTTATAAATGTATTTTTTACTTTAATGTTGGGAATTTTTTCAGGAATTAACATATATTCAATGACTATGTTAGTAAACGGTATCCAGATGGCTATTATTCAAGGTGGTGGAGTGCAAAAACCTCTTTTTATATTTGGTCTTGTAAATGTTGGCTTTATACTATTGAATTCAATACGCTATTATTCACATCAAAAGCTTCTCTTGAAAGTGGATTACTATATTGACTATATGTTTATAGAAAAATGTAAACAGCTAGAGCTTAAGGATTTTGAAATTGAAGAAACATACGATCTTATTTCAAGGGCAAAGCATTTGGGAAAAGAAAAAGTGATTCAGACTCAATTTCATGTGCTTCAGTTAATCGAAAGTATGATTTCCATAATATCAGTTGTGACCATCATATTGAAGTTTAATAATTTGATATGGATGGTGATTCTTATAGTGCCTATTATTTCAACTTTTACTAACATGAAGTTGGGAAAATACTCATACCAAATTGAACGAATGAATATTACAAATAATAGGCGAGTAAATTATATCAATTATCTGTTAACTAATAATATTGCTATCAAAGAAATCATAAGTTTCAATATTGGGGATTATCTTTTGAATAAGTTTAAGAAGTCTAGTAGGGAAGTTTTACTTGCCAATGAAAAGGTAATTAATCGTTACACATTTTATAATTTCGTTTTAGAATTTTTTGAAGTAGGAATTATGCTGTTTTTAATTGTTAATGCAGTACTGACATCCTTAAAAAACAAAGGCTTGATAGGAAATATTTTGGCTTACATATCATCCTTAGATCTCATTAAAAGTAGATTTAAAGCTACTCTAATAAACTTGTCAGAAATATATAAAGACAAGCTATATGTAGATGATTTTTTTGAGTTTTTGGAAAAAAAAAGACAATAAAATTAATTCAACTATACCTATCAAAGAAACTATCAAAAATATCACAGTGGAGAACTTAAACTTTTCATATAATGGCCATGATAAAGTTCTTCGTGAAATCAATGTAGAATTTAAAGTTAATAGGCCAACGGTAATTGTAGGGGCTAACGGTGCAGGGAAAAGTTCTCTCATCAAAATATTAGCAGGATTATATGAAGAATATGAGGGAAATATTTTAATCAATGGTATTAACATAAAAGAATATGAAATTGAATCTTATCGCAGAAAGATTGGCATTGTTTTTCAAGATTTTAATAAATATGAAATGAGCTTAAGAGAAAATATTGCTATCTCCAACATTGATGTTATTCATAGCGATAATTTTATAAAAAGTGCTCTAGATAAGGTGGAAATGAGTTCATTATTAGAGATATTCAAAGATGGGTTAGATACCCAAATGGGGCACTGGTTTGGTGGAGAAGAATTGTCAAAAGGGCAGTGGCAAAGAATAGCTGTTGCTAGAATATGGTTAAGAAATGCAGATATAATAATTTTTGATGAGCCAACATCAGCTCTGGATCCAAAAATGGAAAGGAAATTTTTTGATTTAATTAATGAAATTGGAAGGAATAAAATACTTATATTAGTAAGTCATAGGGTAAAGGATTTACTAAGATATAATCCATGGTTTGTTATTATGAAAGATGGAAAGGTAGTTTTGCAGGGGGAAAAAGAGGATATTAAAAACGAAGAGGAATTTAAACAGTTGATTAGGTAAATTTATATTCGAAAATCTTTGACTTTATTAATCTTTCTTAGGTAGTGTAAAGAAATTTATGCTTTTTGCGAAAAATTTAGCTCCTTTCTTTTGAGAATAAAAATAAGATTCTAAAAATCTGTAGTTAATGCTGGGTCTCCTAATAATTCGTTCCAATCTCCAAAGCCCTTATTTGATGTAATTATAATTGAAGTCTGTTCGTGTAAGGCTGATATTAACTGGAAAAACATATTAGCTTCCTCACGATTAATTGGTAGATATCCAATTTCATCAATAATTACAAGGTCTGAGGAATGTATTTTATTTATCTTTATCTTACTCTTTCTCATTATATCCTGTGTTTTTAATGAATAGACCAAATTGTCCATTGAGATGAAACTTACCTTGTATCCCATATCTATAGCTTTATAGCCTAATGCTATGGCTAAATGTGTCTTCCCTACACCAGGAGGACCTAGGAAGATAAGATTGTATATCTTATCTATCCAGTCCATTTCTAGAAGCCTGTTTATATGTCTTTTGCTGATAGACTTTTGAAATTCAAAATCAAATTCTTCTATTGTCTTTATTACAGGAAATCCTGCATTTTTTAATCGAGTTTGTTTCTTTCTTTCCTCTTTAGCAATTATCTCTTCATTTAGTATTTTGTAAAGAAATTCTTGATATGATAAATCTTCATTTTCTCCATGTTCTATGAACTCATCTATCTTTTTCTGTAGATTTAATAGCTTTAGTTCTTTGGCATATTCTTTTATATAATCAATTTTACCTATCATCTTATCCCTCCAATGCTTTTACATATTCTGATGTATCCCTAATTTGGGTTTTAATATCATATCTTTGAGGGATAGAAGGGATGTTTTTATTAGCTGTTTCTAGTTTTTGGTTATCTAATTCCTTATATTTCTCACCTAAAAATTCAATTGCATCTCTAAAACTTACAGCACTGAATATCTCTCTTTCTATGCAATATTTAAGAGATTCTTCTATGAGTTTTTTCTCTACATTTTTACAAGTATTGCATATTAAACTGTATTGGTCCCTTATGTATCTTGGTTTTTCAATCCTAATTCTATCGAGAAAAATCTTGGCTTCATTGGTGTTGTTCAGTACATTTAAAGCTTTTTCATATAGTTTGTCTATCTTTAAAGTTTTATCCCTTTCAGGATGATCAATTTGTATTAATTTTCCTTTCAGTATGCACTCCTTATGTTCTGCTAAAATTTTACCTGTATCCTTATCTATTATCTGAATAATACCATCTAAATTACGAACTCCAACTGTTTTTCCTGGTTCATAGGTTCCTTTTGGTACTTGATATCTGTTTTGTTTGTAAGAAATTGTATTGTCTTTTCTTACTGTATAGGTTAAAATTGAATTAGATGGTACATTTCTAAATGTTTGTGATACTGGAAGAAGGTATTTCTTTTCGAGGAAGAATACTTCTTTCGGTATCTTTTTTGTTGTTCCATGAATATTAGCATTTCCTGTTCTATCTAACCACAATAGACAATCTTCATTAAACTTGTCTATATCAACAAAAGTTCTATTCTTTGCAAAATTATACTTTAAATATTTAACAACTGCTTCTATTTTTCCTTTGCTTTCTGGGTCATATCCTCTACACATTCTTACTCTAATTTTCATAAAGTCTTTAAAGTTTTGAAATTCTTCTGTAAAAATTATGTCTCCATAGTTTTCATTAACTGCTAATAGTCTGTCTTGGTCATATACTATTTCGTGGGTTTTACCTCCAAAGTATTCAAAGGCCTTAGTATGAGCATCAATAAAATCTTTCGTTGTAAATGGCTTGTTCTGCCAATAGGCATATTTCATTCTAGAGTGAGACAGTACCATAGCAAAGGCATAAAGTTTAACTCTTTTCCCATCTGCATTGTTAAGCCATATTTGTCCAAAATCAACTTGTGCCTGATAGCCCATTGGAAGTTCTTGCACTGCTTCATGTTGTCTTTTAGATACAACCTTTGGAATATCATATTTATCTCTTATGTATCTTACATAGTTTCTCACACTCCTATCTGTGCATTTAATATCTCCATATCTTTCCTTTAACCAATCCAAAATCTGAGCTGCACTCATGTCTGGAAAATCTCTTAACCAACCTACTATCTCATCTTCATATTCATCTAGTATTTTCTTTCTAACCTTCACTTTTTCCATATATTCAGCAAACTCCTTTACCTGCATATTCCAGTATTTAGATACAGTCCCATAGTCTAAATCTAAATATCTTGATACTTGAGATTTCTTTAACCCTAACTCTTTCATGTTTTTAATTTCATTAAACATATGCCAACCCTTCAATCCCATTTTCTATCTACCTCCTGTAAAATATTTTACAGGAAAGTAGATTTGTTTTATATACAACTGGAAAATTTTCAGGATTCTTATTTTCCGAAATCTCATGATTTTATTTTACCACTTACACGGTATAGTTCCACAAATAAAATAATTATATATCAAATAGATTAGTTGTTAGATTTACCTTAGGATTCTAAATAAATAAAAAGCAAGTAGGTGACTAATACTTATAATTGGTCACCTACTTGCTTTTTTTGCAGATAAAATTAGGTAAGTTTTCTATGTCAGCAACTTAATTAAATAAGTTCAACATGTTCTTATTCCAATTCAATATTTCAACCAAATAACTAGGTTGTTCTTGCATTGTTCCAGTTACAAGTCCGTTTTCCCATACAAATGATTCAAACATAGATTTTGTTGCAGCGATTTGCTCTTCAACTTTTTGCTTATTTAATTCAAACTCATCTATAATCTCTTCACTGTATTTTTCTTTATTATTTTTGAGTTGCATAAGAAACTTTGCCGATTCTGCTGGATTTCCTTCTCCATTAATAAATCGTTCAAAATAGTCTGCATCCATATACCTTTTAGCAAGTGTATAAAAACTTACATCATCGTTCGAAATTCGACTACTATAGTTTTTAAGAGGTTCTAAATCACTATTATCAATGACAACATATCCTTTTTCACGCAACACATCATTTTCATAATACTTATTTATTTCATTCATAAAAGATATGGCCTCTTGTTCGTTATCAAAATAATTTTCAGCAATATATTCTGCTTGTTTTAGTGCCATTTCCCGATATGCAGCACGTTCCTCAGCATTTTTATCAGACATTGAAATCGAACTACGTATAGCCGAAGCTAATTCAGCAGCATAGAGTGAAGCGTTTGCAACTTTCCCTTCTAACGCTTCTTTAATTGTGTGGTGGAGTGTATTTTCTGGAAACTCACCTTTAACACCTAGATTGAACTCATCTTCTAAACGGTTGTAAGCTTGTTCTTTTTCTAATTGTTCAAGTCTTCTTTGTTCAATTGCTTCAGTGCTATTATATTTTTCATAAAACTTTTGGAATTGATTTCCTATCGTATCGTCCTTATTCGTTACTTTGAATTTTAGTGATTCGATATACTTATTTTTAGCTGCATCACTTATTGTTATAGTTGCAGCCTGGGTGTTGACTTTCTTTTTATCTGAATCATCTTTATCGATCGATAGAGACTTTAAAGAAATGGTTGGTTGTTGAACATTGGTGATTTTAAACAAGTCATTCATCCTTTCATTAATTTTTAATTTCTAATGCTGTAGGCGAAAAAGTATATTGGTTGTATATCCACAGCAGTTCCTGAATTTACTCTCACGTATCCATAATCAAAATAATGAGTAAAACTAATTGCACCAGATATGAAGTAACTATACGAAGCTGTTGAATGAGATGTTTGTATATCTACAGTAAAATTCCCTTTTGAATCAGATTGCGTTGTTGCAGTTCTAAATCTTAAATCTTCTGGATTCCAGTGTTCGTTAATAACTGTTACAGAAACATCCGCATCTGGCAATACATATCCATTGTAACCAGCAATTCCGTTTATTGTTAAAGTACTATTTCCGTTAACTCTATAGTACTTTCCAAACTGATAAGTTGCATAACCTCCACCTTCAAAGCCGGTAATATAAATTTCATCAGCTTGATAATCAGGTAATATACTTAAACTATAGGTTGAACCAGATAAGTTAGTGCTTTCTATCGAGGTAACCCTAATGTAATACTGACCAGAATCAATTTCTGCTTTTCCATTGGATGAGATATTTACTTTTTTTAATTGGCTATCTTCAAGTTGATATAATTCAATTTTATAATTTGCATTTTTGGAATCTTCATCTAATGTAAAGTTCATTGTGTCGTAATTTTTAGAATTGGGAATTGTGAATTTATACCAATCGTTATCAACTAGAGTGTCCATACTTCTCATATCAATAACTGTTGTCCCAACTGGCATTAAAGTAAAATTAACAGCCCAATTTATATTCTCATCCGCTTCAAAATTATCTGTATTAGTATTTATTCCTATATGGAGAGTAAAGGGTTGAGTAATACTAGAACCTACTTCGGATACAACAAAAACAGCATATTCCTTTATTGTGTTTTCTTTATTCAATATCCCTACGCTTTCGGGAGCAGTACCTTCTATTCCATTTAGAAATGTTCTATTTTGTGATAGATCTACTAAAGTCATGTCTAAAGTATCTGGATTTACTTCGAAGAGATATAAATCATAGTCTAATTCATTAGAGTTTGGTAAATCTAGTTGAGCATGTAAAACTTCACCAGGCTCTACAGCTATTGGATATATATATTTTTCTTGACCTTCTTCTGTTAAATAATCAGTTACATAACCATAAGATCCATTATTGGAATTCCGTGTTTCCGTAGTTTGAGAGAGTGTAAGTTCGTTTTTTTGTTTTAATTTATTAATTTTAAATTTGTTTTCAATATATTCTTGGTTCTCTATTTTTGGATTGTTGTTTTTTTCGAGAGATTTTACCTTGTTTGTAGGCATTTCTTTGAGATTAGGTATAGCATCTACGCCTTGAGATTTATTATCTAAATCTAATTTTTGAGCAAAAATACTACTTGGAAAGGGAAAAACTAGTAATAAAATAGAAATGGTTATTATTATTTTCATCTTACTTTTAACACTAAACATGGCTATCACTCCATTTATTTTATTTTTGTAACATCTTTACGATGCCCCTTTACCAAACCTTCCCTCCTTTCACCGTTTATATTTTCTTTCTATATTTATATATCGGAAGAAAATTAAATTTCTTTAATTTCAAAAATATGTTTTGAATTGTTTATATTTAAAATAGTGAGTTTGAAGGAGAGTGATTCATTTTTTATTATTTATCATACTAATTGAACCTGTGCTGCATAATGGACCATCATTCCGTTTATGACTTATTCATTTGCTAAAAATGAGATAAAAAAATATGTAGGCGAAGGCAGCCTGGAGATAAAATATAACTTTAAAAATAATTCATATTATACAGTGGATAGAGGATATACAATCAGTTATGATTTTAATAAAAAAACTATATTTGATGAAAAACTAAGTTCTGATTTAAATGATCAAGCAAATGCACTTTATTTTGAATTCTTGGAAAATATAAAAAATGTTGGATTTCCTGAGTCAATCTATTTATTAACAGAAGTTAATGCTGAGGACTATAAAAAAAGAGAACAGAAAATATATATCCTAAATATATACGAACAAAAAAATTTTGATAATGAAAAAGAAATAAAAGATAGAATGCTTGAGCTAACTTTTGATTTGATAGAATTTTTAGGGGGGATTTTGATATAACTAGCATACAATTAAACTATGCTTGTTTGGATGGAGTGTATAGCCTTGAAAAAAATTCAAGAAAAAAACTTAAAGAGATTTCAAAAGAAAATCTAATAGATAGCATTAACAAAATAATGGATATGTCAGAGCAGAAGATAATTGAATCAATTTCTGAAGATGATATTTTCATATACACTATATCAAGAGCATGTCCTACAAGTTTTCTAGCATGTTGCTAGTTGGATGGTACAGATAACTTAAAGTTAGAAGTAAGACATTGGCTAGCATTAGAAAGGTATTCTTGATTTAAATATATGAAGGAGGTCATGCATATGACTTATATGAACTCTCAGAGGTATAGTAACGGCGATTGAGTAATCTATCAACATGGGAATAGTATATATGATGGATTGTAATAATAAATGTTTAGTTTCTATATTTATTGGTGAAAGGGGTAAGTATATGAAAAAAATTATATGTTTGCTGTTAGCTTTTGTAATGTTAATTTCAGTGCCAGTACCAACTTTTGCACAGAATATTGAAATTGATCAAATGAATATAATGGATGAAAACAATGACCTAGATAGTTTTGAAATTATTCAAATAGGTAATATTTATTATATGTACTTGGAAAACAATGAAGATATTGTATGTATAACTGTTAATTCTGAAGGGAACCTTGTAAATGCATATAGTAGAAAACAAAATATAGAAGATAAGATGCTTGAATACAAACCAAAATCAACATTGAATCTAGAGGAATCTATATTGCATACTAACAAGTTACTTAATAATGAAGAATCAAAATCTATAGATACAGATATAAATAATATCTTAGATTTATTTAATAATAACGATTTTATCGAAACAAGAGAAATAAACATTGAAACAAGTTATGAAGGAGTTCTAGATTCAGGATCACGTAAAGATGAAAACCTAAACTCAGAGATATCATTATTAAATTCTGGTGAGAGTTCAAAAGCTATACGCAAAGCAAAAAATAGATATGGCAATACTGTTTTGAACAAATATTTAACAAAAGGGACATATAAAGGTAGAACAGGGTATCTATATTATACAAGAACTTTTGGAGCATATAGAACTATAAATAAATATGTAGCTGCAGGCTTAGCTTTATCAGCAATATCAGTAATGTTAGGGATACCTCCAGTAGGAGTAAAGCAAGTAGTCGCATTGGTCGCGGGTGCAGGAGGAACACTAGTGTCTCTAAAAGCAGAGACCGTAAGAAAGTATAAAACGACATGCTATAATTGCAAAGAGGTAAAGGTAGGGTCTATTTATCCATATAGATCATTAAAAGATTATGTAGGAGAAGTACTAATTTCAAGCACAGGAGTATCAGATTTTTATTATAAAAAAACAAAAACCAGTGATAATTTATACAATAATAATAGTGCAATAATAAAAAGAGGATGTGAATTATATTAAATGAAAAGATAAGGTGGAATGTTTATGCGTAAGAAAGAGTTGTCCTATTTATTTGGTATATTATTAGGTGTTGTATTCTTACTATCCGGCATAAAAGGAATATATGTGAAAGAAATATATAATGTAGTTTTTGTATGTTTAGGAGTATTTCTTGCTTTATTAAATGTATATTTAATTTTAAATAAAAAATAAACGATTATTAAGTAGGATATTTATTTTGCAATTCAACAATAAACAATAATACAAATAGTTTGAATTTACTTTATAAGAAAAAGACGATTAAGGGTAAAAATTGATATGCCCCTTGTCAAGTAGACAGGTAAAATGTCTAAAATAATTTTTATGAACTACCACATGACATCTAAGTTATGTGGTAGTTTTTAGTATGACGGGCATGTTATAAGTCTGTGGTGAAAGTCCACGTAGGGCGCAGTTGCCAGCGAACCTCATAGCAACTCCCAAGGTTTGTATCGTGAGATACAGACGAGAAGAAGGGATAGCAAAATTGTAGCCTGACGAACAGAAACCTAATACCAAGGCTTACATGGTGGATAAGCGGGCTGAAAGTCGTGAAGTCCAAAAGGCAATCGTAACCCATGAAAGTAAATTAGGCAGGTAGACAAGGAAAGATTGATGGCTTATCCCGTGAGGTCTCACTAGCGAGATAGTAGTAACAACGAATAGTGAGAAGTCAGCAAAAGCCATAGTAGTGATGAAACCTCAGTAATAGAGGTGGAACGAAGGGCTGAATAATTCAAAGTCAAATGGACTTGCAAAAGTATGTATCCATATCCGACGAGAAAATAGTATCAAAGACGTAACAGCGAGAAATTTTCATAGGAGTTAGGATTAAGAGGATACAGAGCATAACAAAGAAAGGAGACAATCCAATGTCAGAATTGCTAGAACAAATACTCAGTAGAGATAATATGTTTGCAGCACTAAACAAAGTAAAAGCAAACAAAGGAGCAGGAGGAATAGATGGAATATCAACCGAAGAAATAGACCAATACCTCAAAGACAACTGGGTAGAAATTAGAGACAAAATTCGAAGAAGAAAGTACAAACCAAAACCAGTCAGAAGGGTAGAAATACCAAAACCAAATGGAGGAGTACGCAATCTTGGAATACCAACAATAGTAGACAGAGTCATAGAACAGGCAATAGCACAAGTACTAACACCGATAGCAGAACCATACTTTTAATGATAACAGCTACGGTTTTAGACCAAACCGCAGAGCACAACAAGCGATAGTGAAATTGCTCGAGTATTTTAATGACGGATATACCTACATTGTAGACATCGACCTAGAGAAATTCTTCGATAACGTACCACAAGACAAACTCATGACCCTGGTTCATAACCTCATAAATGACCCAGGCACAGAATCCCTAATTAGGAAATATCTTAATGCAGGAGTAATGGTAAAAGGAGAATATGAGGAAACAACCAAGGGAACCCCACAAGGAGGAAACCTATCACCGCTTCTAAGTAACATAATACTAAACGAATTAGACAAAGAACTAGAAGCAAGGGGATTAAACTTTGTAAGGTATGCAGACGACTGTATAATCGTAGTAGGAAGTAGTGCAGCAGCCAATAGAGTAATGGCATCAGTAACAAAGTGGATAGAAAAGAAACTAGGACTAAAAGTAAATGCAACAAAATCCAAAGTTACAAAACCAACAAAACTAAAATATTTAGGATATGGGTTTTGGAAAGCTAAAGGAGAATGGAAAGCAAGACCGCACCAAGATTCAGTTAAAAGATTCCAAAGAAAGTTGAAACAGTTGACAAAGAGAAGTTGGTCAGTATCAATGACATATCGAATCAACAGACTGAACCAAGTAATTAGAGGGTGGATAAACTATTTTAGACTAGGAAATATGAAAACAGTCCTAAGAAAGATAGATGAACGACTTAGAACAAGAATGAGAATAGTCATATGGAAGCAGTGGAAGACAAGTGAAAAACGCCTGTGGGGACTTCGAAAACTAGGAGCCCCAATGTGGATGGCCAAACAATCAATAGGATTTGGAGACCACTATCAAGCAGTTGCAAAAACCACAGGACTACATCACATAAGCAAAGAAATCCTCGCAAGACGAGGACTTCTAAGCTGTTTGGATTATTATTTGAATTAAACCGCTGTATGCCGAACGGCACGTACAGTGGTGTGAGAGGGGCTACAGGCTAGCCCCTACTCGATTGGGCTGAGGTGGAGTTCATGTTGAACCTACTAGAAGGACTCACTTTAAGAATATATTTATAGGCAGAAAAAGAACATTAAAAACAATCTATGACTTATTATCATAAACAAACTAAAATAGTTAATTCTATGTATGGAAAGGTTTATCTGACTGCAAGATATGACTATAATCACAGTGAAAACTATGTCAAAATAACTAAAATATTGAAATATTTAGTTTATATTCAGAAGAGCACTACTTAGAAGAATTAGATAGAGGATATTCTTCTAATGATATTTAGGAGAAGCTTTATGATAGAACCCATAAAATCTCTGGTGGATATAAAAATAACAGCAAATGAATTAAAAATAAAATAAAGGAACATAAAATAAGTACTTAAGAATTTCTTAGATAATGCAATTGATATAAATTAGAGAGGTAAAACAAGTAAGAGAATTGAATTTATTTGTAATATAGTAAGTTGGTATTTCAAAATATTAAGAAAAATGTTATTATTAAAGAAAACAAGAGATAAGTAGTGAATTTATATTGAAAAATGTAGGATGATTAGAGGAATAATGAAATATAGGAGTTAGTTATAGAGTATTGTGGGTAGATTTGACAAATAAGAGATGATGAAGATGGAGTTTTAAGCTTTTGTAGGTATTTTAGTCAATCTTTTAGTAAATATGGGGAAAAATATATTTCAATAAAAAATTTAGAATGAATATGTAGGGAAATGTACCTAATGTCAAATGAAATAATAGAATTCAAAATGAAAGAATATTAAACTGATATTATGAGAAATTTGAATTATTTAATTGGAGATAGGTGTTGACTACATAAAAGAGAGGGGTTAAAATGTACAAAATTTTGATAATTGATGATGATCAAGATATTTGTGATATAGTCAAAATGAATGTTGAATTTGAGGGTTATGAAGCAATTGTTTTAAATGAAGGCTCTAAAGTAACAGAAATATTAAATTCTAATAAAGATATTGCATTAATAGTTTTAGATATAATGTTACCTGGTGAAAGTGGTTTAGAAATTCTATACAAAATAAAATCAAATTTCAACATACCGGTATTTATGTTGACAGCCCTTTCCTCTGATATAGATAAAATAAAGGGGTTACGAGGAGGGGCGGTAGATTATATAACAAAACCTTTTAATAATGAAGAATTAAGAGCTAGAATATCTTCAATGATTAAACAAATGAAAAGAATTCCTGTTACTACTGAAAAAATAATTACAAAAGATGAGGTTGTCGTTGATTGCAACAACAAAAACGTCACATATTTTAATAAACAATTAAAATTAACATCAACAGAATATAAAATAATTGAGTTTTTAATAGCAAATCCAGGGAGAATTTTGATGTTAGTATATAAGTATGGACACTAAATAAGGTTTTTTATATACTACTAAATGAGGAAGGAAGTGTCCATAAAATGTCTAAAAGAAAAACTTATACAGATGAATTCAAAATAATGATTGCAGAGTTAGTATTATCAGGAAAAACAGTTAGGGAAGTAGCAGACGAATATGGCCTAAGCCAAACAGCAATACGTAATTGGGTAAAGAAGAAAACACCGATAGATGTAAAGGGAGATACCACAAATCTTGAAGAAATTCTAAAAATCAAGAAGGAAAATGCAAGACTTAAGGAAGAAAATGATATATTAAAAAAAGCTATGGCCATATTCGCAACCAAATAAATCCTGATATTATATTTGAAATAATAAAAGCTAATTCTAAGGAACACAGCATAGATACTATGTGCAAGGTGCTAAAATATCCTAGAAGCACCTATTATGATAAGCATAAGGAAAAGCCTGGAAACAAGTGGAAAACTCTTAATAAGAAGCTTAGAGAAGATATTCTAACAATCTATAATAATAGTAACAAAATCTATGGAGCCCCTAAAATTCGCAAAGAGTTGATGAAAATGGGCTATGAAACTATTAGCATTAAGCGGGTTCAAAGGCATATGAAAAAATTAGGAATCAGATCAATTGTGGTTAAAAAATATAGACCTCATAGAGCCAAAAAGGTATATGAACAAGGTGAAAACCTATTAAATAGAGACTTTTCTACAACGAAGATAAATGAAAAATGGGTCGCTGATATTACATATATTCATACTTTAAAGGATGGATGGAATTACCTAGCATCTATCTTAGATTTGCATACCCAAAAAATAGTAGGATATAGTTTTTCAAAGACCATGGATACATCCTTAGTATTAAAGGCATTAGATAATGCTGTAACTACCCAAAAACCAAGTAAAGGATTAATTATACATTCAGATAGAGGCTCACAATATACGTCAAAGGAATATCGTGAAACAGTGGAATCAAAGCAATTTAAACTATCGTATAGTGCTAAAGGTTGTCCTTATGACAACGCCTGTATAGAAAGTTTTCATGCAATACTAAAAAAAGAATGCGTATATCTTAATACATTTATAGATCATAATCATGCTAAGTTAATATTATTTCAATATATAGAAGGATTTTATAATAGAAAAAGGATTCATTCATCAATCAACTACATGACTCCAGATGAATATGAGAATCTATGTAGAGTAGCATAGCTTGCTTTAGATTTTGAGCCTGAGGGGATGATAGCCACCCGTAGGGCTTGCCATTGATAAGCCAATAAATAAATGCTACAATATTCCACCACGAAGGCATAAAACATAGCTTGCTTTGAGTTTATCGCCTTCGGGTAGAAACCTAAAAGCATTTATGTTTGGATTGTCAATGGTGGCGGAGACCCACAAAAAAACCTAAATTTTTGTCCAAACTATTGACATAGATCCATTTAAATCTTATTTTGATTCTTGGCAGAAAAGAGAATTCTTTTTCTCAAAAGTACAGATTATTTCACCTTACTAATAATATATGAAAAGACGATGTTTATCATTGATTTGAGCTTTATATACATATATATTTATATCTATTTATTATCAATTACATCATCCATTCACTAATATCAATATTATGTATGTCTCTACAAGATTGTAAGAATATGTGTTTTAATTTTTCTTGTTTGTATATATCAAATAGTATGATAGTTTTAGAAATAGAGTCTTTATATGTGTCATGGTTAAGATAGTACTCAGAAATAGATTTACGGGCATATAATAAGGATAAGCAAGTAAGAACATTGTTTTTTACACAAGTACTTATACCGACATTACAATAATGTAAACATTCCTTATGAAGATCAAGTCTATAATAATTATATGCTAAATTATATAATATCTTAATTTTAAGTTTAACATCATCAGAATCTATAATAGACAAACAAAATTTTAATATTTCAATTCCTTCATTTACTGTTCTAAGTTTATTGAAAAGGATAGCTATATTCATTAAGATTCTAATCTCTAAATTACTATATACAAAGTCATCATAATTTGATAAATCAAAATTGGGAGTTGTTATTTTTAAAGCTCTAATAAGTAAGTCTAAAGCTTTACTATAATTTTTGATTTCTGTTTTTACTATGATAGATTTAATTAATAGACAATATTGTCTTAGTAAGTTTTTAACATAAGCATTATATTTTTCTTGATGTAGTAATTTTTTTGCAACTTTTAAATCAAATTCTAATTGTTCAAACTCACCATTTTCTAGATGTGTTTCTATTTTGCTTTTTATTTTTATAAAATCACCATAGTTTTTAAACCTATACTTTAAAAGTAATTCATTGAGGTCTACTTTTAGAACAGGAGATAATAATTCTAGAGTAATTTGATTAGGAGTAACTTTTCCATTCTCAATCTTTCTAATGGTATCAATACTAATATTAGAAGCGCTACAGACATACTTTTGTGTATATCCTCGCTGTCTTCTAATCTTGCGAACTTCTTTTCCAAATAAGTCAAGATTATACACATCAGCACATCCTTTCTAATTTCAACCCCGATTTGAATAGGGTTGAAAATTTGACAATCATATTATATCATATAAATAGTTAGATAATTCGAAAAAATTTAAATAAGGGAGAGAAGGCCTATGAAAAAAAGATTATCTGCTTTAATTTTAATATTATCCTTATTAGTTTTTAACCAATCAATTAGAACTTCAGATTTAATAGTAGCAGGAAAAGATGATTTGATAGATGCACATAGCTACGAAGATATATATAAAAATATAAGCATTAATTAATATAGGTAACTAAGTAAGTATGGTAACAGAGTACAAAAATATTACTGAATAATAAATAGGGAGATCATATGAGAAAACTGATTGTAAATACTATCAGAAAGGAAAAATATAAGTTTATTTTAATTACTATAATATCTATTTTTGTATGGGTTTATGGACTATTATTTCCTTATCTAAATGCTGAATTGATAGATAATCTGACTAAACTTAAATCTATGAATATTGTTCTACGAATTATTTATACTATTATACTTCTTACATTACTAAACATGGTACTATCTTATGTTTTAAACATGCAAATGGCAAAGCTAAAACTGAAGTTTACTTATCAAATAATTTATGATGTAACTGAGCATTTAAAGAGAGTATTTATATTGTTTTTTTCAGATTATAAGCCTGTTTACCTTAGCCAAAGGATTTATAATGATTCAAATAGCCTAATTACTTTTTTTTTAGATAACTATCTGAGATTTTTTACAAACCTTGGCACGATATTGTTTTCTTTTTATATGTTATTTACTATCAATTTTAAAATATTTATTTGTAGTTTAGTTAGTATACCTTTCTTTCTTATTCTTTATAATTATTTAAAAAGTCCTCTATATAAATGGAATTTAATATTAAAAGAGAGTCAAAATAAATTTTTTACAAGTTTATCAGAACAGTATATATATATAAAAGATATTAAAACAAATGGTAGCTTTAATCAAAGTTCTAAGCTATTAAACTCTACATTTAGTAAATTACTTACAAATTCGATAAATGCAAATAGAGTAGCCCATCTTTTTTATTCTTTAGATGGAATAATTACGCTATTATTACAATCAGTTATATTAGTCTTGGGATCTAAGTCTATATTAGATGGGCATATGACTATAGGTCAATTTACAATTATCTTATCATACTATTCAATGATTATAGAATGCATAAAATATTATCTAAACTTTGGAAAATCTTATCAAGAAACTAAGGTATCATTCAATAGAATAAATGAATTGTATAGTGTGAAAAAAGAACATAATGGAACAAAAATTATAGAAAATATTAATTCAGTATCATTAAATGATATTAACTATTCCTATACCTATAAGAATAAAAAGGAACCTTATATTATAAAAGACTTTAATTATAAGTTTGAAAAAGACAAAATTTATATAATTAGAGGTCATAATGGATCTGGAAAATCAACATTAATAGATATTATTATAGGGCTCCTAAGTGAAAATTTAAGTGGAAATGTAAAATATAACAATATTAATATAAAAGAAATTGATTTATATGAACTTAGAAAACGCAACATTGCAGTAGTACAACAATTTCCAAATCTTATGTCGGATACAGTATTATCATTATTTAATTATAGTGATAACACTAAAGAAAATATTAAGTTAATTAAAAATCAAATTAAAGAATTGGGATTAATGGGATTATTTTATAATAATCACTTTGATTTAGATAAGTTTTGGTTTAAAAAAATATCAGAATTATCGGGAGGTGAAAATCAAAGAATTGCCATATTACATGCTCTATTGAAAAGACCAAGTTTATTGATATTAGATGAACCTTCATCAGCCCTAGACTCAGATAGTGTCAATGAATTAATTAACATATTGGAATTAAATAAATTAGACACTATCACTATTATTGTAACTCATGATGAAAGATTATTCACAATATGTGATGAAATAATAAATATTGATTATAACAGGACAAATTCTTTATTGAAAACAAGTTCATAGGACTAATACTTTATAACACCTCTATTAAGCCCCCTAACCTATTTGGACAATCGCACACTAATTTAGTAAAATAAAAATTAATGGGAGGTTGTCTAAATTGAGAGGTAAAGGTAAAAGATATCCAGAAGAATTTAAACGTCAAATTATTAAGGAAGTAGAGGAAACTGGTAATGCTACATTAGTTGCCAGAAGACACGATTTAGTCCCTGGAACTGTTACCCGCTGGGTTAGGGAGTCAAAGAAAGAAAATGGACTAATTCCAAATTATAATTATTCCAATAATATTAATGCTAAATCCCTAGAAGAAGAAAATGAGCAATTAAAAAAATTATTAGGCGAAAAAGATTTAGAAATTGCCATTCTTAAAGACCTTTTAAAAAAAACGAACCCACAATAGAAGATAAAGTTAATATTGCGAAGAAATGGATTGATTTAGGATATACTGCAGTTACTGTCCTTAAAATTCTTGGATTAAGTAGGTCTACCTATTATTACAATATTAAAAAAAGAACTAAAACTGAAGATATGAATGAAGATACAAAAATAAATAAAGGCGGTAGACCAATTCCTGGTTACTCTTTTGATAAAGATGGCAATCATATTTGTGATGAACAAATAAAGGAATATATATTAAAAATCATTGAAACAGAAGGATTGTACTACGGTTACTGCAAAATAACTGTATTGTTAAGAAGGAAATTTAATTTAATTATAAATAAGAAAAAAGTATATAGATTATGTAAAGAGCTTGAGGTCTTAAGGCCTCAAAGGAAAATTAAACCTAAATTTCCTAGAAAAATAGCTATAAATAGAGAAATAACAACATCAAATTCCCTTTGGGAAGTAGATGTTAAATATGGTTATATTCATGGTGAAGATAGATTCTTCTATATAGCTTCTTTTTTAGATGTATATGATAGAAATATAGTAGAATATCATATGGGATTATCTTGTAAAACTGAAGACATAATCGTAACCCTTAAAAGGGGATTAATGAAGCGGGAACTTTATAATAAGAAAATTAACTTGATTATAAGGTCAGATAATGGCCCACAATTTATCAGCAATAAATTTCAAGATACTTGTAAAGAATTAAAATTAGAGCATGAAAGGATACCATTTAAGACTCCAAATAAAAATGCCCATATAGAAGCTTTTCATAGATTGTTAGAAGATGAATGTTTGTCAAGGTACGAATTTAAAAGCTATACAGAAGCTTATGAAGCAGTATCTGAATATATTAAATTCTACAATAAAGTTAGAATCCATAGTTCTTTAGGATATATTTCACCAGTAGAATTTTACCATAAAACATTGGAAGGAACAGCAAAACCTTTGAAAATAAAGCTTTAATACTTTGCCTTCAAGTGCCTAACACATTAATATTTAGCTGAAATCAAGGGCCTGCTTTGAGGGGCGTAGCCTTTACCCTTGATGAAGATAAATATTAATGTACAATAAACCAAGGGCAAAATGAAATATTATGATATTGGAAGTATTAGTGAGTTTTTGTCCAAAATTAAGGGGTCAATCCGTATTTCGTTGCAAATGATCCATTAAAATAATATAAAATTAATTAGGGGTATTGGAAAATACTACTTGATTTAAAGAGGAGGAGAATGATTTGAACAAATATATTTACTTAATTGCATTTGCCATCATGCCTATTTTAAACATGATAAGAAAAATTGTAATTGGTCAAGCTTACGAACTTAGACATTATATTACACTGTTTATACCTATATTAATATATATTTTTTTAGGATATTTTATAACATCTTATTTAAAAAAGCATGATTTCTCTAATAAGTTTATGGCAGTAACAATTGGAGTACTTGTTGGAATAGATCAAATTGCAAAATTAATCATCTATAGATTTCTAGGTAACAAAGTAATTACTCTTCCTGGAAACTTATTTATGCTAAAGATAGTTAAAAATGAACAGATAAGTGCGTTGTTCAATATTCTTGGATTAACATTACCTGGTTGGATTACAACTATTGCTAGGCTCATGGTATTAATAGTTCTATTAATTTTCTACCGATATTGTGAAGAAAAATATCAAAAAGATAGTTATTTAAATTTAACAAAAATCTTAACATATGCCATGGTTATATGTTCCATAATGGATAGTGCTCTCTGGGGTTATACATTGGATTTTATAGTGTTTAAGGGTTTACAAGCTATTGATATAAAAGATATATATGCACAATTAGGAATTGGAACATTATTAATGTACGGCATTAAAAATGACTTATTTGTAATTAAAAAATACAATAATTAATACTAAAACCTAACATGTCATTAATATATAGGGGGGCGAAATATGCAACAAACATACCCTTCACTAACTAAAGCATTAACAATCGAAGAAAGAATAAATGCCTTCAATGTAGAAAGTGAATATATTTTTGATGATATCCAATTAATTTATGATTGGCTAAATATAAGAAGTTTAGTTAATGAAGAATCTTTTAATGAAAGTTTAAAAATTCGGAATATTAAAAAAGAAAACTTTGCATTTGCACTTAAAAATTTTACTGAGTATGAAAATAGTATTTTATATAATTATCTAGAACAACAAAATTGGTTTCAGCTTTTCAATATGATATTTGATACATGTAATGTCAATCTAAATAATATTGATAAAGATCAATTAGTTATCCCTTTTTCAGAATACATCAAACAGGAGATTTTTACTCAAGTTAAAGAATTAAAAAATATTAGCGTATCAGCTAAAACAATAGAAGAATATATTGCTGATTGTAAAAGCATACTTAGTCGTATGACTTGGAAATGTCTGATTATAGAGCTTCACCAATTTAAACAACATAATGAACTTAAAGGAAATGATGGGCATGAAAGGTATTTAGACTTTATCAAGAGAAAATACTCATCAATTGATAAAATAAAATCATTCTATCTAAAGTATCCAGTGTTGCTCCGATTATTAATTAATCGAAGTCAAGATTTTATCAACTCAACGATGGAAATGTTTAAGTTTATTGATGGGGACTATCATAAGATAAGTAATTATTTTGGTCTATCTGATAATAAGATAATAGGTTTTGAAACATCTAAAGGAGATACTCACCAGAGGGGGAGAAGTGTTTCAAAATTAATATTTTCAAATTCTAAGGAATTAATCTATAAACCAAGAAATTTATATATTCAAAAAGCATTCAGTTCATTAATAAATTACTTTAACGAAAATAGTGGATTGATGGATCTTCGTACTAATAATGTATATTATGCAGAAAAATTTACAGTAGAAGAAGTAATTACTCATAAAGAATGTACTAATAAAAATCAATTAAACAACTATTATTATAGAATTGGTGAATTAATCGTATTATTGGGAATAGTTGGCGCAACAGACATGCATAGCGAGAACATCATAGCATCGGGAGAATATCCATATATTATTGACTGTGAAACATTATTATCGCAATATGAATACGATTTAGAGGATAATGCAAACTTAGAGGTAATTAACGATCATATACTAAGATTATTTGCGATAGGTATCTTACCAACGAAAGGTTTTGATAATAATGTAGAAGGTAAAGGTGTTGATGTCAGTGGACTAGGAGGGGGACAGGAAGAAATCTACCCTACTAAAGTATTAGTGCCAATAAATGTCTATACTGATGAAATGCGTTTTGAGTATAAATATGACGCTGTTATTAAAGCGAATGAAAATTTGCCAAAATTTAAAAACAAAACTATAACATATCACAACTATAAAAATGATATTATTCAAGGATTTGATGATGCACTAAATTTTGTTTATCGGAATAGAAAAGAAATTATTGAGTTAATAGAAAATACATTTCAAAACTTGCTAGTAAGGCAATTAACGAAATCGACAGCAGTTTATGGAGATTTATTGACATTTGCAGATCATCCGCACTACCTATCAGATAGCAAACATTTAGAAAAGCTATTTGAAAATAACTGGGCTAATCCTTATAAAGATAGACGTATAGTTCCTTATGAAGTTAATGATATGCTCAATATGGATATCCCAATTTTCTTTTGCAATACTTCTAAAAATCATATTATTACAAGCAACTATGAGTATATAGAAGATTATTTTCCTAAAAGTGGTTTAGAAATAACCATAAGTAGACTTAAAAAATTAAATATGAAGGAAGTAAATAAGGAAAAATTAAAGTTGAGAATATTATTAGGAAATTACTATGAGTTGATTGATGAAAGAGATAAGAAGATGCCAGAAATATCATACCAAGAGGATTATTTAAATAAGGAAAAGATTTTGGATACATGTAACAAAATTGCATATAAAATCATGGATTTATGTTACTATAGCAAAAGTGGAAAGTATGTTTCATGGCCATATATAGATACAACTGATGGTTTTTATAAAATTACCTCCATTGAAAATGGTTTATATTCAGGTAGAGCTGGAATTTTACTTTTTTTAAACTATTTATCTAAATATACAACCGATAGAAATATTATAGAATTTACAGAAAAAGTTAAAAATACCACAAAAGATTATGGAATTTATCATCACCATGGTGTATTTTCAGGTAGTTTAGGTGAGGCATATGTACTTTTGAAATGTAATATAGATGATCCTACTTATTTTAAAAAACTATATTCTAGGTATTCCAAAAATTCAAAATATTCAAAAAATAACACATATACTGGTATTGATTGGTTAGGAGGAGGAGCTAGTTTAGTTAAACTATTAGATAATAATCAAAATATTTTAACTAGTAAATCCTTACTCTATGAAGAAATAGCCAAAATAATTACCACAATTAAATCAAATTTAGACATGTTTTTAGAAAAAGAATCAAGTATAGGAATGGGACATGGTGGAATTGGGATATTATATGCTATGTTAATTGCTCAAAATAAATATGGAATAAATTGCGAGAAAGATATTGAGAAAATACTAGATCATACATTAAATCAAATTAAAGATTTAAATTATTACAAAAATGATTATATCCATAGCAAAAACCATACTTCTTGGTGTCATGGAACAACTGGACTTGGAATTGGAGCTGTAGCATGTTTGAAATATCTTAATGATGATAGATTGGTACATTTTAAAGAACTTGCTTTAAGACAGGCTATAAATGATTCTAACCAGAATATGTCTTTATGTCATGGTTTATCAGGAAATCTAGATTTTTTAATAACATGTAGTTTATTAAGTCCTCAAGATAGGTTTACAGACTATATAAACTCAACATCTAGTCAAATTGCTAATTATTTTTTAGAACATGGACAGGCAAGATTACAAGAATTAGATGATTTCAGAGATGTAGGGTTATTTATGGGATTATCAGGAGTTGGTTACTCTCTACTAAGATCAATATTTCCAGAAGAAATACCTAGTGTATTAACTTTAGATTAACTAGCAGCTTATTCAAAGATTTAAGCACATGTATTATGTGTCCAATAAGGTGTGAAAACACCTAATTTAATACTATAAAAAATAATGTAGGGTGATATAAAATGAATATTTTTTGTTTTATTGGCAGTATGCAAGGAAAGAACTCAACCACACTTAAATATACTAAACAACTAATTGATTCCCTTCCCAGTAGGGGTAACAATGTTGATGTTTTTACAGCAGAATCCTTAAATATTCTTCCATGTATGGGATGTAATTCTTGTTTTGCTACTGGTATTTGTCCTCAAGATAATAAGGATGACATGAAAATGATTAAGGAAAAAATAAAAAAGTGCGACTTATTAATAATAGGTTCTCCAGTTTATATACATCAAATATCTGGTTCGACCAAAGTCTTTATAGATAGATTAGCACATTGGTCACATCTATTTCCTCTTACAGGAAAACTTGCTGTAGTATGTACAAGTACATCAACTTCAGGCGAAGAATATGTAACTAGCTATTTAAAAAAAGTTGTATCTGCCTTTGGATGTATTTGTATAGATTCCTTAGTAATAAACGATTTAATGCTTGAAGAAGATATAAATCGTAATATCATGCAATTAGCAGAAAAAGTAGATAAAGCATATAAAAATCCAAAATCATTAAGAGGTAATGTTTTTCAAAATGGATTATATTCTTCAATGTATAACCAATTATCTAAACATAGACAAGGATATGAATATAATTATTGGCTTAAAAATGGGTTACTAGATTTTTATACATTCGATTCCTTCTTAACATATACGCTTAATAAAGTCTAAAGAATTGGGAATTTCTATGTAAATAATAAAAGAAGGGGGGAAGATAATGAATAATATTGGTGTTACTTTTGAAGAATTAGAATTTGAAGAGATGGCATCTTCTCAGCAGGTTGAATATGAGCCAGAGAGTGTTGCCACAGCAGTAACAGTATTATCTATACTTACAGCATATGAAGCATCATATTATATATCCAGATGGTGGAGTAGAAACTTTAATTGTCCATAAACCTATTAAAAATTCATAAGTTTAGAATATTTAATAATATAATTTAAACCAATTCTTTAGACTTATTAAATATAAATTAAATTAATAAACAAATAGTTAGGGGGGAAAAGAATGAAGAATTATAATCTTGTAGGACCTACATTTGAAGATTATTCTTTAGATGAAATGGAAGCAAGTCAAAATACACCTGTTGAGGCACAAGGTGTTTCTGTAATTACATTATTAACTGTAATTTCTTTAGTAGCTGGATTGACTCGAGGCTGCGAAAACTCTAGAGCAAATGCTTGTGAGTAATCGCAAAAAATGTACTCACCATATTAAAGGGATATTGGTAGTACCAATGTCCCTTTTTAAATTTCTACACATTTTTGGAACTTTATAACCTATTAATTTCTCATATTTTTACTATATTTTGTATTTTGTTGTTCGTATTATATCATAAAGTTTTAGAAATTAAATTTTTATTTTCTAACTTGTTTTTGTCTATTTTATTACTTTCTCTATCTATTATATCTGTTGTATTGATATAGCTTTTTATTTTTACTACTAAAATATCTAATTTTAGCTTTTGCAGATGCTAAACTAAATATGTACCAGTAAAGAAGAGCTGCTAATGAAAAAGTGTACCACCTTTACCAACTCTTCCCGTATAATATAGTTGAGCAAACAAAACATACGGGAGGTATATGAGGTGATAAAGGTGGCTATATATGATACTATCAGAGAATTGTATTTTAATAAAGGGCTTTCTAAAAGAGAAATTGCAAAAAGATTAATGATACACAGAAATACTGTAACTAGAGCCATTGAAAGGGAAGATAATAAATATTTACTTACAGTAGAAAAAGAAAAGCCTGTTAATGGTGAATTCATTGAAAGAATTAAGGTAATGGTTCTGGAAAACAAGGCCAAAGGAAAGAAAGAAAGGTTAACGAAAACTAGAATGCACCAACTTCTTCAAGAAGAAGGGTATAAAGGCTCCTACTCAGCTTTTACCCATCAAGTTAGGATTATTGAGGAAGAGTTAGGTGTAAACCAAAAGGAAGCTCATGTAAAGCTAGATTATGGTAATGGTGTGCTTCAGGTAGACTTTGGTGAAATGATTGTTATGGATGAAGGATATCCAAGAAAAGTAATGGTCTTTTGTGCCAAACTATCTAAGGAAAAGGTAGAATTTGTACAAGCATACCCACGACAAAGCACAGAATTTTTCTTTGACGGATTGATTAGGGCCTTTGACTTTTATGGTGGAATACCAAGAAAGATAATATTTGACAATCTTAAACCAGCTGTTAAAGAGGTATTATCCGGTAGTGAAAGAATTCTTCAAGATGAGTTTTTAAGATTTAAATCCTTCTACTGCTTTGAAGCAGAATTTTGTGGCCCCGGGAAAGGTAACGAAAAAGGTCTTGTTGAGAACCTGGTAAAGTATGTAAGGAATAATTACTTCCTGTCCTATATTGACTTTAAAGGCTTTGATAAGTTAAATGAAAAACTATACGCTGAATGCTGGGACAAGATGCATACTAAAAAGATAGATGGAATTACCTGGTTTAAAACCCTTAATGAGGCTCGAAAAGATTACTTTCTTCCACTTAAAGGACATTATGATCATGCAAGATTAACTACAGCTAAAATTAATACATATCAGCTTGCTCACATTGACAGAAATAGATATTCAGTTCCTACAGCTTATGTAGGGAAAAAAGTAGATGTGAAGATATATCCATTTAAAATAAAGATAATCTACAAAGGGGAACAAATAGCCGAACACCAAAGGTTATTCTCAAAGAATAAGGATAGCTTAGAGCCCTACCATTTTTTAGACTTACTAATGAAAAAGGCAAGAGCATATGATGATGCGCTAGTGATTAAGCAGTGGAAACTTCCAAAGGAGTTTGATAACTATCACAGGATGCTTCAGGCTACTACTAAATCCAAATCTAAGGGAACAAGAGAATTCATAAACATATTAAAGCTAACGAAAAGCTATGGTATAGGGAAAATTGTTTCAATATTAAAAGAACTTGATAAATCAAATAGATATAGCTATGAAGAGGTTTTAAGCCTATTAAGATATAGGGAAGATAAGATAATCAAAAAGACAATATCCAAAGATATACTAGAAGCAATGGGAGCTCCAGACATTCAATCATCTTCTCCAAACATATCTCAATATGATATCCTCCTAGAAGGAGGTGAGAATGTTGAGAGAAGAGCTATTCAATAAACTAAAATATTGTAAACTTTCAGGAATGATAGATGTATTTGATAGGGTACTAGAGGAAGCTTTAGACAAAGAATTAAACCACTTGGAGTTTTTTGAAATGCTTTTAGACGAGAAGGTAATAAATAGAGAAAATCGTAGATACAATAGGCTATTGAAAAATGCATGTTTCCCAACCATTAAGACCATAGACACCTTCGATTTTTCCAAGGCCCCCTTCCTTAATAAAAAGGAAATCATGGAACTATTTACCCTTGATTTCCTAAATGATAATCAAAATATAATATTTATTGGAGACCAAGGGACTGGAAAAACCCATATAGTAACATCAATAGGAGTAGAAACATGTAAACAAGGTAAATCAGTATTATTTTTCACAGCTGCATCCCTTGGAAACAAGCTTATAGAAATGCAAGAACAATTAGCCTTAGGTAAATTTATTGAAAAACTTAGAAAAGTAGACCTATTAATAATAGACGAATTGGGATACGTCTCCTTATCCCATCGTTCTACCCAACTGCTATTTCAAGTCTTTTCAGAGAGATATGAAAAAGGCTCAATAATGATAATCAGTAATCTTGAATTTGGAGAATGGGGAAACATATTTAACGATGAAATAATGGCTGCTGCTATTATTGACCGTCTAATACACAATAGTATTATAAAATCTTTTAAGGGATCAAGTTACCGTTTATTAAGCCGGCAAGAAAAGATTGTATAAGAATATAGAGAACAAATCTATTATTATTTTTTTACCATTATGTGGTACACAATTTGATTAGTAGGGTGGTACACGATCCTATTGACAAAAGCAATAATGTAGCAGATATTATTTATGAAATAAAAGATAGGAAAATAAATAGAATTAAGGGTTAATCATTTAGTAAATGCATCGGGGTATAAAAACCTTGATACATTTGTTATATAATCTAGAAGAGGATAATGGAATTTAAAGTGATTCCAGGGAAAGAGGGGAGTAATTAAATTGAAAGATAAGACTAGAAGAATATAGTCTATAGATTGTGATGAATAAAGTTTTCAAAAGACAAAACAAATTTTGAGGATTTCATTGATTGCAATTTAAAGAGTAAGTGTAAATTTAGGAACATAACTAGATAATAAAAGATTATATATCACGAGTTTACACTAGCTCTAATAATCACAGAATAAATTTTATTCAAAAATACAAGTCACCGTCAAGGGGGTAATATCATGCTACGACATCATTATTGTACTCTCAAGGCATGTTGAGGTGGTTACTTTGCTTATAAGGAACGAGGTATCGAAATAGACAAATGGTATCACTAATGCCAGGTCTGCCCAAGGAGACTAGTGTTGGCGAAGGCTGATTGGAGACAAGCTATGACTGGGTGTGTAAAGGTTTTAGATTAGTATGTTTCAATTAATAGATGAAATAATAGATTTCATTATATAATCAATTATATTTAATGATATAATATAGGTGCAAAAAGAGATGATTTTATTCCTATAATAACATAACAAATCCTTAAGGTAATGTAATGTAGTGTTTTTTTTGGAGTATTGGTGTAGGGGGGATAATCTATGGGAAAAATAGTTGTTGTGGATGATGAAAAAGAAATAGCTGATTTAATAGCTTTGTATTTAACAAACGAAGGATTTGAGGTGGTTGTTTTTTATGACTCTCAAGATGCTATGGAGTACTTAGAAGATAATATTCCTAAAGCCTTAATTTTGGATATTATGATGCCTAAAATAGATGGTTTGACTATGTTAACAAAAATAAGGGAGAAATATTATTATCCTGTAGTTTTAGTTACGGCCAAAAATGAAGATTTAGATGTTATTAAGGGATTGATGTTAGGAAGTGATGATTACATCAAAAAGCCTTTTAATCCTCTAGAGCTAGTGACTAGGGTAAAGGCATTGTTACGCAGAATAGAAGTATATGAAGAGCTTGACAAAAAGCAGAAAATGATATTTCAATACAAGGATCTACAGCTGAACTTGGAGACCCGAGATTGCTATGTGAAAGGAAAGAAGATAGATTTAACAACAACAGAGTTTGAAATATTAACATTATTGTTGATGAATATTGGCAAAAAACTTTCATCCGAGTGGATTTATAAGAGTATTACTGGAGATGACTATTATAATATGGCTTACAATAGTGTGGCAACCCATATCCGAAATTTAAGGATAAAATTAGGAGATTCTTTTGAAAATCCCCATTATATCAAGACCGTTTGGGGGGAGGGATATGTTATTGAAAAAAACGACTAAAAGTTTTCTTAAAGGTTTAATTATATTAACTCTCATATTGATTCTTATATATATGATTATTGGAAGTAACTTCCTACACATTTTTACAAACAATTTTATGTTTGACATAAGAGAAGTAAAGGTTTATGGTAAAACTTATATTGAGGGGAAATTGGATTGGAGTAGTATTAGGCAGACTTCAATACTACTAATCTATGCAGTATATATTATAGCATTTATTATTTCAGAAGTTTTCATTATGAGAAAAGTTTTAGAAGTTAAAAATGCGGTAGCGTTAGAAATCCATGAAAGAATTCAAATGTTAAAAAATAACCTTGTGCCAGAAAATAAGCTGGAATATCTAGGCATAGATAAAGAAATTAAAGCATTAATCGAAGAAAGAAACGAGCTTATAAAACAAAACCAAGACCAAGTTATACAACATAATCAATCTATGGCATTTTTAGCACATGATTTGAAGACGCCATTAACCTCAATATTTGGATATGTATCCTTGCTATTAGATGAACCAAATATATCAGAAGAAAATAGAAAGAAATATTTGAAGATTATTCAGGAAAAATCCAAAGAACTAGAGAATCTCATCAATCAATTTTTTGATTTGGCCAAATTTCAACTTCAAATTTCTCATTTGAACTTAAAAAAAATAGATTTATTAAATTTGCTAATACAGATGAGAGAAACTTTTTATCCTAAAATCACCCAAAAAAACCTTAAATTTGAGATTGATATAGAAGAGTCTATTATATTTCTTGTAGATCAAGATTTGATTGCTAGAGCATTTTACAATGTTATAAAAAATGCTATACAATATACAAAACCAGGTGGGAAAATAAGAATTTACACCATTTCAAATTCGGAATATCAATCTGTTATTATTGAAAATGATGTCTATGGTATGACTGATGAACAAGCTTCTAAGCTGTTTCAACCTTTTTACAGGATAGATAAGTCTAGAAATAAATCTATTGAGGGTTCTGGTTTAGGATTGGCTATATCAAAAGAGATTATGGAAAAACATAAGGGTAGAATTAGTTCGGAATTGACTAGTTCAACTTTGAAAATCATTATGGACTTTCCACTTAAAATGACAAATAATTAAATATAAAGAAATATTTATTTTTTATTGATATTTTCTTCAAGTTTAAAAGCCTATTATTAAGTATACTTATACTTGATAATAGGCTTTTATTATATTAACAAGGGGGATTTAAATGGCAAATATGAAAATAATAGCTCGTATTATTAAATTTGAACTAAAAAAGATACTAAGTTCTAAATTGACTATAGGTGCCCTTATTATAAGTTACCTAATTTTAATCTACTCTTATGTTCCAAATATCTTTAAATATACTTTTTATGATGATAATGGCAATTTACTTAAAAGAAAACAGGCGGTAAATTATGAAAAGGAATTTTACAAGGAATATTTAAACCAAGTACAAACAGATGAAAGGATTCGGGCCAATATAGAAAATTTAAAAGAACATTACATAGTAGAAAATAATAAAACTGGATTTGAATATGATAAAGCATTACCTAAAGACATATATTATGAATATTACAAACCTAGAGAGTCTTATTTTTATTGGCTTTCACAAAATTTCATATCCGGTCCATACCCTCATATATTGATGATAGAGTTTGATGAACTGGGCGACTTTTATGTACACAGACAAAAAAACATCGAAACATGGTTTGATTCAATGAATCTAACAAGTACTGAGAGGGAATTTTGGCAACAAAGAGCTAATATAACAAAAGGACCCTATCAGTATGGTTATTATCAAGGTTGGAATTATATCAATGATTCTTTAGACATAGTTGTATTTTTAGTTCTAGCTATAGGAATTGGCATTAGCTGTGTTTTTTCTGAGGAACATGAAACAGGAATGGATGCCATTTTATTGTCTGCAAAATACGGGAGGACGAAATTAGTAACAGGAAAAATTACTGCCTCTTTGATATTTGCGATTGCTGTTGTTCTAGTGGGGCTTTTACTATGCGTAGTTCCCATATTACTGTTTTTTGGCACTGAAGGATGGAATCTGCCTATACAGGTATTAGATGCGAAAATATTGTATAATTGGACATTATTAAAAACTATAGGAATCAGGATATTTATGAGCTTTTTAAGTGCTTTAGCTGTTGCAACAATAGCTTTAAGTTTATCTTCCAAAATTAAGAAGACAACGCCTGTTGCGGTAATTGTAATCTTATTTTATTTAGGTGGGTTATTTATTCCAGTGGAAAGAGGAAATAGGATATTTCAAAAAATAACAAGGCTTTTACCTGCTTTTTTAAGCGGCCGTCAGTACTATGGATTAGTCACATATTCCTTCTTTGGGAAAGTTTTGACATTTTATCATATGGCTATAGCTGTTTATATATTACTTATTTTAATCTTATTACCCCTTTCAATGATATTTTTTAAGAAACATCAAGTAGAATAAAGATGATTTATTTATGATTGGTTTATATATGGAATTTGTAGAGGAAGGAGAAGGTGTAAATGGAATTAACTCTTATTAATGTTAACAAAGTATTTGCTGGGAAAAAGGCAGTTAATGATGTTTCGTTAAAAATTGGATATGGGATACATGGGCTTTTAGGAGCAAATGGCGCTGGTAAAACAACATTAATGAAAATGATATGTGGAATATTAGAACCTACTAGTGGTGAGATAATGCTTAATGGCCAAAATACTAAAAAACTTGGAGAAGAATATTTAGAACTACTAGGCTATCTACCACAAAATTCTGGTTATTATCCAGAATTTACAGGTATGGAATATGTAGACTTTATAGGTACAGTAAAAGGCCTTCCAAAAGGTATTATTAAAAAACGGGCTAATGAATTATTTGAGTTATTTCAACTGTTTGATATGAAAAATAAGAAGATAAAGACCTATTCTGGTGGTATGAAACAGCGCTTAGGACTAATTCAAGCAATGCTTAATGAACCTCGTATATTAATATTGGATGAACCAACAGCAGGTTTAGATCCTAAGCAGCGACTAGTTTTTAAAAATTATCTTTCCCATATTTCTAAGGATCGAATTATCATTCTATCAACCCATATTACATCAGATATCCAAGATATTGCAGATGATATCATTATAATGAAGTCTGGTAAAATAATATGCAAAAGTGATGAAGAAACATTACTTAATCAATTAATTGGAAAGGTATGGGAATTCCCCGTTGATGATATAGAATTATTGGCAAATACTGAAAACTTCCCTGTTATTCGTTATTACAGAAATGGCAATAAAACTAAAGTTAGAGTGTTTTCAGAAACTTCTCCAGCAGAGGATGCTCATTTAGAAGAGCCTAATCTTGAGGACCTTTATCTATATTATAATCCAGAACAACTTCAAGGTTAAAAAAGGGAGAATAGAAGATAGTGTCAAGTTACTGTAGGAAAAATTTTTTTAAATCTCCCCATATTTTATGAAAAGTGCATAGTTGCTTGTTTCACCAATTTTTTTTATAAGCTATTTGTTTTTGGGGTCACTAAATTAAGCTATAACATTTTATTTTATTATTCATTATAGCTCTTTCTATATTTAAATTTGTTTGTTACCTACTATTGATTCTTTTTAAGCACCTCTAATGGCTTTTAGTATCTGTCGTTGCCAAGTTCTTCTTCCATCATTTATATAGGGTATATTGTCTATGGTTTCTGCTGATGCTGTTCTTAGTTTCTTCTTTACTACCTTTTTTTCTAACTCTATTATTCTATTTTCCTTTTGCCTTTCTCCTTTTTTCTTACTTAGTAATTCGTATATATCACCACCATTTGCTTTATATACTCTTAAGCGAGCCATTTGATCTGCTCCTACCAAACTCCAACCTAATGGCCTTGAGCTTAATCTAGAGGATAATATATGACTTATATGACCTTCTGCACTACAACCTATGTATTCTTCCTCATAACCCCTCATTATTGAGTCCCAATGGTTTAATATATATCTTTTACTGTCCTTTACTGCTTCTTTCTTGGCCTGTGATTCTGTTTCTTCTATTATGAAGTTTAGTAATTCTTTTACATGGTCTTTATTACGGTTATTTATATAGCTCCATAATACTTCTATTGTATGAGGCATATGTGCTGTTGCTTTTCTTACATACTTGGATAAATGAAAGTAATCTAGTACGTGTTTACTTCCTTTAATCCAGTTTAGTCCTTCTTTTATCCAGCTTGCTCCATCTCCTGAGATATATATCTTTTCTACCTTATCCATTTCATATGCTTCTTCTAGATAATTAGCAACTTCTAGCCATAATTCTTCACTATTTTTTAATGAGCCTGTAAAGTATCTTTTATTTATTAATTCATATCTTCCTTTTGATTTGTATTTCTTGCCTTCATGGACATAGATTAATTTTATTTCTTTATTTTTCCCATTTTGCAATGCTACATGGTCTTCATCTGCTTCTATATAGATTGTTTTTACTTGTTTCTTTTTAGTTGGCAATTTCGCTTCGTCATTTTCTACTTCTCCTAGCTTTCTTATGGTGTTCATTACTGTTTGTTTTGTTACTTGTACATTATTTGAGGCTCTTTTACCTGATTTCTCATAGGATGTTTCTATAGCTTCTTTTATTAATTCCGATTCGTATGAAAGATCCATTCTTTCATATGGATATATTCCTACTAGTTCATCTGAAAGATATCTATAGCTGCCATCTTTTTTACTTTTGTAATATGTCCTTAGATAATTTACTTCTCCAAATATTGTAATTAAAGTTTTTTCGTCAATTCTTCTTTGTATGTAATATTCCTTTTTCCTACTACTAGATTCTCTTATTATTTCATCTAGCATCTCTAAGGCTTCTTTTACTATCATTGCTCCTATTTCATCCAATGATTTTTTAGTATTTATTATGAATCTTGATATATCCCTGCTATTTAACATCAAATCCTCTATATTATTATTGAAATCTCTAGTGATTTTTTCTATAATTTCGTGTATAATTGTATTCATAAGAATAGCCTCCTTTATTATGATTTTTGTTTTTGACACTTCTATCATAACATATGGGGCTATTCTTTTTTGTATTTTTTCCTACAATTATTTTACACTAACTATTGTTCATATACAGTTTATTAAGGCTATAATTAATCTTGGAAATCTCTTGGAAATCAAGTAATAATATATTGAATTATAGTCATATAGGATTTTCTTCTTAATTCTATCAAAAAAATAAAACATTATTCTATCTGATATATAAGTATTTTATTTTTGTCATCTAGAGCAATAAACAGTATTCTTTGAAATATAAACCATGATGTTAGCACTGTAAGATTTCTAGGTAAAATTTTATTAATTGGCAAAGAGATACTTTTAGTTTATTCTTTTATAGTTGTGGATAACTTTATTGGAAAGCATGGATAAATATGTTATCATAATTTATAAATAGAGATATAGGTATCAGATAATTGAGGATAAGAAAGTTTTTTAATAAATATTATAAACTTTAATTATAAAGTAATTAGAAATTCTAAATAGTGGAGGTGAGATAATGTGGAAAGATAGTGAAACTGAACTAGATTATCTTGATTTTGATTATTTGATTGAAACTATAATCAATATTATTAAGAATGATAATTTATTACCATCTACAATTGGGGTTTATGGGGACTGGGGAAGTGGGAAATCAAGTCTAATTAATATGAGTATATCTTCTATTAAAGAAGATGAAGATATAGTACCAATATATTTTAATGGCTGGTTGTTTGAGGATTACGAAGATGCTAAAACAGCTTTATTGGGGAGTATTTTAGATGTTATTGAAAAAGAGAAGAAGCTTGATGAAAAAGCAAAAGATTGTATTATTGGATTATATAAAAGTATTGATAAGATGAAACTGTTCAAAAATGCAATTAATTTAGGAATTGGATCATTTTTTACAGGGGGAACAAAAATCATTGCTGATTTTACTATTTCTGTTTTAATAGATAAAATTATGTCATCAAATGACGAGATATTAAAAGAGAATCTTTTCGAAACAATTAATGCAGAATTGACGAATAAAGAATTGCGTGAAAGCATTATTACATTTAGAAAAGATTTTGATAACTTATTGAAGCAAACAAAAATTGATAGGTTAGTTGTATTTATTGATGAGCTTGATAGATGTAGCCCTGAAACAATTTTAGAAACACTTGAAGCAATACGGCTTTTCTTATATGTCGGACGAACTGTTTTTATCATAGGTGCTGATGAAAGACATATTTCCTATGCTGTTCAAACAAAATTTAAAGAGATTGAAGGTCTTGGAATTGATATTGGAAAGGAATATTTAGAAAAAATTATTCAATATCCTGTAAGAATACCAAGGTTAAGTACTAGAGAAGTGGAATTATATATTTCATTACTATATATGGAAAAAGAACTTACGAATGAAGAGTTTGAAAAAGCAATAGAATTTATTAATGAACAAAAAAGTAAGAACTTTTTTGATTTTCAGCTTGATTACAATTTATTAAAGAGTTTCGATGAAGATATTGCAAATAAAGTTAAATTGAGCTTAGAGATATCAAAGCAGATTTCATCGGTTTTAGCTAAGGGACTAAATGGTAACCCAAGACATTGTAAGCGTTTTTTGAATTCTATGGAAATGAGATTGAATATGGCCAAACATAAAGGTATTGAGTTAGATAGAAAAATCTTAGCTAAAACAATGCTGCTGGAATATTTCAAACCAAGGATGTTTGCAGAATTAGTAAGTGCACCAATTGACTTGACGGGTAAAATAGTTGAACTATCAGCCCTTGAAAATAACGAAACTGAATCATTAGAAAAGTTGGCCTCATGGAAGGATGATGATTGGGTAATAAATTGGCTAAATATGGAGCCTTATATTGGAAATGAGGATTTGCGTCCATATTTTTACTTTGCTAGAACTTCGCTTGATAATAGATATGAAATGCCAAAGATGAAATTGAGCAAAGTAGCAAATGAGGTATTGAAAAAATTGCTATCAGGTTCTGAATCAGCTCTGCGTAGTGCTTGTGTTAAAGCAGAAGAAGTAAATGATTACGAAGCTGCATTAATAATTGAACATTTAATTTCGCAAATTACAAGTTCCAGCGAAATAATTGATACGCAATTTAGAGCATTATTAGAATGGGGAAAACTAAAAAAAGAAACACATATTGCAATAATTAGAGGTTTAGAAGCTTTGAGTGGTACTAGGATAAAACCATCCCATATACCTAGAGTGTGGAACTTTGCAAAAGAAATTAATCAAGTGCAAAAAATTAATGAAATTTTAGATGAATGGATTAAGCACAATCCAGAAATTAAGCCCATAATTGAATCAGAGAGGAGAAATTAGTCGTGGGAACTTCAAGTATCTACGATGGACCTGTAAAGTCATTATTACCTAAGGATTATGATAATATTGATGATAATTCAGCCGAGGACCAGGAACATAAAGATATTCCAGAAAATTTGGACAAGGCAAATTCACATTGGGTCCCATATAGATGGAAAGATGCAAAGGATGCAATGACAAGATATGTTAAAGGAAGTTCATCCAATAAGGGCAGGGTAATGAGTAGATATGTTGGAGCATCAGGTGGATCCAGTAGGCTTACTAAATCTTCTGTTTCAGGAAAAAGTACAACTATTAATTTAGGAAGAGTAATCCAAGACTTTAGGAAAATTGGAGTTGAAAAAACACTTCGGTCTTTACAGATTGATTATGTTGGTAAAAGTGCTAAAGAAGTATTATCTGAACTTGTTAATGTTATTTCGAGTAGTGTTGATAGTAAAGAAGATATTGCTGCAAGAGGAGCAGCAGTAGAAGTCATTTCTACACTTTATGATATAGTAGTAGAAAATGGAGGAGATATTGAAGCCTTACATAGAATTGACGAGGCGTTATTCAGAAAAGTAATTGAAATTTTTGTTAGTGAATATATTTTTATACGTGTTATGAGTGATTTACAGAGTAGATTTGAAAAATATATAGATAATCCTAAAGAATCGGTTAAGAAAGAAAAAGAGTTAAAAGATTATATTAGTGTTAAAGTTGAGCTAAGGATGAGAGAAATGAAACCAGAAAGTTATGATTATCATTCAAGTAGTATTGAAAAAGAGATTGACAATTTATATAATACATGTTTTAAAGCTTTTGAAGAATATCTGTAATTTTGTCTTAAAGGGGTGTAGTGGTGATAAATATTGTGTATAAATATTCTTCTGATGAAGAATATGCTATTGATGAGGATTACATAACATGTAGTTTCGATGATTATAGATATACTTTTTGGAAGGAAAAACTAGAATTATTACCAAAATTTCCATCTATAGAAGCAATAGACCTTTTAATGATATCATTAGCTGTTTACGCTGCTGATCGAATAATCTTGAGAAAAGAAGCTTTAGATGGGTGGGAAAGAAGCATACATTTGCATTTACCAGTACTAAATATAGATTTGATGGAAAGCAATAAACAACTACTGAAACAAATAACAAATTTTCTTACTGGTGACAATTGGGAATTTACATTCAGAGAAAGAGAATTGACTTTAGAAGAGAGTATGCGCAGAGTTCAGATGACTCAGAGAAGAATTGACACACTAGATATCAATAAGATATGTATGTTCTCTGGAGGACTCGACTCATTTATTGGAGCCATAGATTTGTTGGAAGAAAAGGGTAATGATATTATTTTTGTAAGCCATTATGGAGGAGGAAAAGGTACATTAGAGTATCAAAAAGTTTTGAAACAGGAGCTAGTAAATAAATATTCAATTTCTGAAAACCATTTTTTCTCTTTTTATGCTGCTCCACTAGGTGGAAAAGAGGATACGATGAGATCTCGTTCATTTATGTTTTTTAGCCATGCAATAGCTATAGCTTCATGTTTTGATAGGAGAATAAACCTATTTATACCTGAAAATGGTTATATATCATTAAATATACCATTAACTTTTTCAAGAATAGGTTCAAGTAGTACAAGAACTACACATCCACATTATTTAAAGCTTTTTCAGCAATTAATAGATAACTTGAATTTAAAAGTAACTTTTATTAATCCATATCAGTTCAAAACAAAAGGAGAAATGATTGCAGAGTGTAAAAATAAACAATTTTTAATCGATAATATCGTCAATACAATGTCTTGCTCTCATCCTGATCTAGGCAGAATGCGTGGAGAAAGTGAAACTAAACATTGTGGAACATGTTTTCCATGTGTAATAAGAAGGGCAGCTATTAAGTCTGCTGGTATTGAGGATATGACAACTTATTTTGATTCAAACTTTTCATCTGGACCAACAGCAAGGATGAATTTTAATTCATATTTACTTGGACTTGAGAAATTTGATGCTAAAAAGGCGTTTCTCGATATTCAAATGTCTGGACCAATAGATTCTAATGTTGAACTTTATGAATCACTTTTAATACGAGGAATGGCTGAATTAGAGGGAGTGTTAATTGATTATTATGAAGATAATAAAATATGATACTCATACCCACCTTGACTTATATGATGATATTAAAGAAAAACTTCAATTCATTGAGGAAAACAAGATTTATTCCATTATTATGACTAATATACCAAAACTTTATCTTAGATATAAAGCTAAATATCACAATTTAAAATATAGTAGGTTTGCTCTTGGACTACACCCAGAACTTGCTGTTCAATTTAAGAGTCAACTCAAATTGTTTTTAGATTATGTAGCAGAGAGTAGATATATAGGTGAAATAGGTTTAGATTTTTCTAATGGAGTTAATAAAGAACAGATTTTAATCTTTGAGAAAATTATTGATTCTTGCAGCTTTTTTAATGATAAAATTATTAGCATTCATAGTAGAAATGCCGTAGATAGTGTAATTGATATTGTAGGAGAAAGTAAAAACAGGATAATCCTTCATTGGTTTACTGGCACTGATAAAGAGCTTGAGCGTGCTATTGCAAAAGGATATTATTTTTCTTTAAATATTGACATGTTAAATACTAAAAAAGGAAAAAATCTTTTGCTGACTGTGCCATCAAGCAAATTATTAATAGAAAGCGATTCTCCATTTACAAAATATACAAAAAATGATTTTACTATTGATTACTTTGATAAATTTTATATGCTATCATCAAAAATATTAGGGAAATCTGAAGAAGAAGTAAAACTATTATTTAGTAGCAATTTTATAGATTTACTTTCAAATATATAATTAAGTAAATTTCATAATTTAAAAACGTTGATTTTACTAATTTCTACAATAACAAAAAAAGGATTTCACCCCATTAATATCGAATATGTTAAGTGATACCAAAACAAAAAACGATGGGGGTGAAATCACTTAACATGTATATTCGACAAACATCTCTTTTTTCCTTTAAAGAAATTATTAAATTTCAGCAACAATCTAGATTAGAATTAATTTTAGCTAATATTGATGTCTCTAAACTTGCTAACGAACTCAGAAAACCTTCTAATTCCAAGGGTCCTAAAGGTTATGAGCCTGAGGTTTTTATTTATTCATTAATCGCAATGCAGGTTGAAAAAATTGATACTATTAAGGATTTAGTTGTCAAGCTTAAAGAAAATCCTGTACTTCGATATTGCTGTGGTTTTGATGTACTTGGTAAGGTTCCATCTGAATCCACTTTTAGTAGATTTCTTGAAAAACTATCAAACTCTGAATCTCTTGAACAGATTTTTCATGACTTAGTTATTAAAGCTAAAGAACTTGATATCATTGACGGAGAGCATATCTCAATAGATTCAACTAAATTGGATTCTTTTGAAGCTGCTAAGCCAAAGAAAAACATTGTTCATGACGGTACTAATCCTAACTGGGGAATGAAAAAAGATACCAATGGCAACAACATACGATGGTTTGGTTGGAAACTCCATATTCTTTGTGATTCCAAAAGTGAGTTGCCACTAGATCTGCTAATCTCCCCAGCTAGTAATTATGATGGTACCATGGCTTTGCCTTTGATAAAGCAATTCTTTGAAAACTATAAAGATACCTTTAAACCTAAATATTATGCTATGGATTCTGCCTATGATCTTGATTATGTCTACAAGACCATAATCAACGAATATCAAGGCATTCCAATAATAGCTTACAATCCAAGGGGTAGCTATGCTCCACCTGAAGGATTAGATGAAGCTTTTAATCCTATTTGTTCAGGAGGTTACAAGTTAGTTTACTGGGGCAAAGATGGAAATTATTTAAAATTTAGATGCCCTCATGCCCTAGGACGGTGTGATTGTCCACACGGGATGAACTGGTGCTCAAGCTCTAATTACGGCTATACCCTTAAAGTAAACTATAAAGAAAATCCAAGGTATTATGGTTATCCTTTACGATACACAGATGTTTGGAAAAAGCAATATGATAAAAGAACCTCCGTAGAAAGGTGTTTTAGTAGATTAAAATGCTACCTAAACCTCGATAATGTAAGGTCTAAAGGTATTAAAAAAGTCAAGGTCCACGCAATATTAAATTGCATAGCACTAATATCAGGTACCATAGCAATAAACACAATGAAATCTTTGAGTAAAGCAGCTTAACAAACTATATAAATATACTAAGAATTGAGGATTTTACTGTCGAAAATATTAATAATAATTTCAAAATCCCATTTATTAATGGGCTAATTCTTTATACTCTTTTTTAACCTTGATTAAAAAAGTTAATTATGCAATTTCCTCAATTAATAATCTTTATTGAAAAGTAAAAGATCATAGTTAGTGTAAGTGGCAACGATTATCAAAGATCATATGTATAGATGTCAATGAGGAGTTATTTTTGCAGATAAAAGCAAAACTTTTATTGTGAGCTTGGAGGAAAAAGATTGGTACTAATATAGATTTCTTGAATCTACTTCGGGGAAAATTAAGATATAACAGTCATTAAACTATTATAGGAATGAGTATCTACACAAATTTGTAACTATTAGATTTAATAAAATTAAGGTTCTATAATAAATGTTGGGGTGGAAAATAATTTACCCTAACATTTATTTTTTCTAAAAATAAAATGCACTCGTGAAATAAACCTGCTAAAATGTTAATTGGCTAAAAAAAACATACAAAGGAGGTTTATTCACAAGTGCAATCTAATTTTATCACACAATTATTAGATTTAAAAGGGGTTAAAGTAACTAAAATATCGCATGAGGATTCTTTCGTTAAAATCTACATTACAACTGATCCAAAAGAGCATACTTGCCCTGCTTGTGGTGCTAAACTAAAAAAATTCATGACTACAGAGAACAGACAATTAAGGATTTACCTTTTCAATTTAAGCACACATATCTTGTACTTCGAAAAAGAAGGTATGCTTGCTCTTGTGGAAAAAGGTTTTATGAGTCTTATGACTTTCTACCTCGTTATCATCGCATGACTAACCGTTTAGCATTTTTTATTTGCCAAGAGCTTACCAAGCTAACTAGTCTAACTTCTGTAGCTAAAGTGGCCAACGTCTCTGTTTCTACTGTTATTCGTATCTTTAATCATGTCAACTATGGTACTCCTACACTGCCTAAGGTTCTATGTATTGATGAGTTTAAGGGGAATGCAGAGACTGGAAAGTATCAGTGTATTCTTGTTGATGGGGAAAACAATAAGGTTTTAGATATTATTCCTGACAGGTGTCAAAGTGATCTTGTAGGCTACTTTAGGCAATTTTCTCGTAAGGAAAGGAATAAGGTGAAGTTCTTTGTATGCGACATGTGGCAGCCTTACGTTGATTTAGCTAAAGTATTTTTCCCTAATGCTATAATTGTTATCGATAAATACCACTTTATTAGGCATGTAACTTGGGCTATTGAAAATGTCAGGAAACGCATACAAAAATCTATGACTGCTACTCTTAGAAAATACTATAAACGGAGTAGAAAACTGATTTTAACGCGATATCATAAGCTTAAGGATGAGAATAAAGAAGCCGTTGATTTAATGCTTTTATATAATGATGACCTACGTATTGCCCATAAACTTAAAGAATGGTTTTATGAAATCTGTCAAAGCGATAAATATTCCTACCAATGTAGGGAATTAGCTAAGTGGATTCAAAATGCAGAAAGCTCTGGAATACCAGAGTTTGAAAAATGTGCAGCTACATATAGAAGATGGCATAAGGAAATTAAAAATGCCTTTAAATATGGTTATACTAATGGTCCAACTGAAGGTTTCAACAATAAAATCAAAGTATTAAAACGAATATCCTTTGGACTTAAAAACTTTTATAGATTTCGTAATAGAATACTTCACTGTACAAGCTAAACTTCTAAAAGTGAATACCTGTAAGAAGCCTACATTTTAGCTAGGTTTATTTAAGTGTGCCCAAAATACATGTAATTCTATCCATCTCAATCATAACACAAAAATAAGGGTAAAAATAGTAATGGAGCGGGATTTAAGAAAATCCCACCCCAAATATTGACAAAGAGCCAAAATTAATTAGTCTACATGATGGCAAGTATTAAGTAATGATAATAATTTATTCCCAGATAAATCATTCACAGTAATATTGTTCTTTAGCACAGTATAATTTCAGAACATTTTAACATTACACTTGTTTTTGCTTAGAAAGTATATTAATATATTATGTAAACCAATATATAATTTTTTATAAAATACAAGTGAGGTGTTAATATGCCATGTTTACGATGTGGGGGCTCAGGTGTGTTAGCACAATATAGCCATGTGGCAGGTGGGGTATGCTTTAGATGCGGAGGAAGTGGAATAGATCCAAATGAACTAAAATTAAATAAATCCAAACGACGAATAGAAAAAGTTAAAATTGTAAATGGAAGAAAGATAGTGCTGGAACCAAAATATGATTTACAAGGTAGATTTTCACACTACAGTGTTTATGTAGAAGGAAAATATGAGGCAACCTATAAAAAATATAAAGATGCAAATAATGCGTTTAGAAAGTTCATAGAACAAGAACAAAAAGAGAAAAATCTTAAAAAACAATTAGATGACTTTAACTATATTCAAAATCATATTTAAAGGGTTGATACCATGTCGAATATAATCTATTTCCAACCTAAAGAACAAAGAAACTCTCTTAATAAAATGATTTTTAAATTAATTCCTAGAAACAGCTCAGAGACATATAAAGCAGATGTAGCTGAAAAGGTATTAACTGAAGAACTATACATATATTATCTAGCTTTAGTTCTAGTTCATAAAGCATATCATCTAGTTCCCGAAAGACATCAAGTTAATATAAAAAAATTAATTAATTTGGGGATTTTAGATGAACTAGCAATAATTACTGAATATAATCTAACTAATTCGTATGTTACAAGTGAAGGGGAATTTATGTGCAATGGGATAGAATTTGAGTTGCCAGAAGGATACATAGCAAGGTTACGTGTAATGGATCAAGAAGGAAATATTTATGTGGAAGCATTCAATGGCCATAGAAGGAGAATATATGAATTTATATATTACAAAAGTGGTTATAGAAATATATGGCAAAGAGTTGACGATAAAATTGAAAAAATAATCGATTATTAATAACAATTAAATTAATCCTAAAGTGCCAAAGATGTTCCTACCCTCATTCCTTGAATTTCTAAAGAGTTGAGGGTAGTTTTCTTTTTTTAGTACGTGCCTAAAAAATATATTATTTTTATAAAGGAGCCAAAAATGTGTCTAGCTTAGAATACAGTATTTTAAATGGTTGAGATTGGATAATTATAAAATTGAGTATTGCCGTTGAAATAGACCACTAGTGCACACTTTTAGACCATTAAGTGCCACTAAATAGACCACTCGGTGCCTACAGGAGACCAAAAGTTTAGAAAGCCCCAATTATGAGGCTTTCTTAATTTATCTTCTTAAATTGAAATCCTTAAGGTTGATTGGACCTTTGATAGTGAATACCATGACGCTCCCGCATAGAAACCTCTCCATCTATCAGTATCTGATAAGAATCATGTACTATACGGTCAAGTATTGCATCAGCTATTTGGACATTCTCAATCTTTGAATGCCAGCCTTCTGGGGCATATTGAGAACAAAATATTGTTGAGGAATTTTTTAACCTGGCTTCAATAATTTCAAAAACATGAATTGCTTCTTCTTGGGATAATGGAGTAATTAACCATTCATCAAGAATTAGCAACTCTATCTTCTTGTACTTAGATACAATCTTACGATAACTTCCATCCGCAGCATATTTAGCTGCTGTCAACTCATCGATTAGCTCTGGTAAACGAATGTACTTAACTTTAAAGAGCTGACGGCAGGCTTGTACACCAAATGCATTTGAAATCCATGTTTTACCGTTCCCTGAGGCCCCCATTAGAATAATATTATGGCCTTCACGTATATAGTTACATGTAGCTAGTTCTAATATCAACTGTTTATCTAGGTGCCTATCAGGATGATATTCAATATCCTCAATAGATGCTGTTGGATCGTTGAATGTAGCTTGTTTAATTAACCTATTTAATTTATTGGATTGACGGCGAGAATATTCGTAATCAACAAGCAGATTAAAGCGTTGGTCAAAGGTCATATCTTGGTAATCTGAGTTTCTTGTTTGCTCTTCATAGAGCTCAACCATACCTGATAAGTGCATTTCAGCTAATTTACGTAAAGTTTCTTTATTCCTCATTTTTTACACCTCCAAAATATTTGGCACCTCTAACAAAGCCATAATCATTATCTGTACTTGTCTCATTTAAAGTTCCTTTTTCTTTTGATTTCTGGCTATCTTTCATACGCTTTAATATTGTTTTGAGAACAGAAAAACTTGGTACTCGTGAAATACTCATTAAGGTTTCACAGCCCTTTTCAATAAGGTCATCCGAATAATATTTAGTTAGATTTTTAAGAGACAGTAAAATTGTTAGTGCTTTTTTCTCAACATGATTATCTAAGGTGTATTCAACAAATCTCTCTGTATTGGATCCTATGGTATTGGCCCAATCCCTAACCTGATCAGGAGTGTGTTCAAGAAATTTTCTATGGTTCTCAGGCATATGATTAGGGTTAGTGGAAAATTCGCCAATTTCTCCTAAAAGCTTTTTATGTGATGCAATTCTCATATCTTTGAAGTATACTTCAATTAGGTCCTTAGTGATTCTGATATCAACATCACTTTGGACATACTCATAAGGGACGGAATAATACATGCGGTTCACTTGGATATGATAGTTTAATTGAACCTTTGCAGTTATCCATTCCGATAGTTGGTAACGTGGGTAACGGAGGGGAATAAGCTTGCTCTTTTCCTCTTCGTTATACACAATTCTTCTTGAGCCTTCTCTTTTTTGGAAAGGTTAATCATTTAACTTATCTACTTCTTCTAATATTTTTGAATTTAGGTCATCCAAACTAAAGCACTGATAATATCTCAATGAAGCAATGATCTGTCGGCTAATGTAACCAACACTTCCTTCAACACTAGGCTTATCCTTAGGAGATTTAACACGTGCTGGAACAATAGTTGCTCCATAATAATTAGCTAAATCACGATATGCCTCATTTAAAATCGGCTCTCCTCTCAGAGCTTTATTCACACCTGTCTTTAAGTTATCAGGAACTAAAACCTCTGCGACCCCATTAAAATATTCAAATGCATGAATATGTGCCATTAACCAACTTTGTGATGTCATGTTAAAAAACCCTTCAGCATAAAATAATTGACTGTACGGGAGTGTAGCTACAAATATATAGATAGGTAACTTTTCACCAGTATTTCTATCTTTAATAGACAATTTATCTCCAGCCCAATCAACTTCCATAATTTCACCTGGTTTACGCCTAATTGGCATGGTTAATTTGTACTTCTTTGCGTATTTTCCATAATGTCTGCAAAAAGTCCTATAGGCATAAGGGATCTTCTTACTATCCCTAGCACATTGTGCATATTCATAATGGAGTAATTTTAATGTCATATTTTTCTTCTGTAGCTCTCGATGAACAACTTCCCAATCTACTGGGAAATACCCTTTTGCGATGGCTTCTTTTTCAGGGAATAAGAACTCAGCTAGCCATTGGTTGGTCATCTCATCAGTTAACTCCACTAAACCTAGATGATTAGCCTTAATAACTACATCTGATACAGTTTGCCTGGAGTGACCTACGCTAGAGCTAATGGTTCTTTGGCTTGTTCCCTTGAAATGCAAATCAAGTATTCTACGGTATTGAATCATAAAAAACCTCCTATATAATGTAGTCATGCATTAAGCATGCACCTTCATTATATAGGAGGTCTTAAATAAATGGTCTACTAATTGGCATTTGGTGGTCTATTTTTAGGCACTTAGTGGTCTAATATTAGGCTCTATTGGTCTAATATGGAGGCAATACTCAAAAATTAATGTGTCTAAAGGTTTTACTAAGAAATTACTGACTTATTTAGTTTTTAAAAATATAAACATTTATACTTGTATTGTTTGAATTTTTGTACTATAATAAAAATAGCAATAAAATAAAATACAAAACTGTTAGATTTTTGCTCCGCTTTTAGGACCACAGGATACCTGTGTGCAAAATTCCATTTATTTGTTAGATTTTTGTTCTGGTTTTGGTACAGCAGGATTACTGTGCCCAAAATCAGGAATTTTATATTTTTATATAATTTAATATAAGATAATTAGCCCCAAGGTTAAATTGATGTTCACAGATTTGACCTTGGGTTTTTTTGCTTTTTTGTCACAGTGTATCAATTTTTATAAAAAGTGAAGGAGGTGGAAAATTGAATAGATTTATTAAATTACAGAATAGATTAGTTGAAGCACAAATAGAATTATCGAAAATAATAGAGGAAATGGAAAAAGCAAATTTATTTTTAGAAGATATTAATCTTAATCTAGGACATGAAGTTATTAGAGGAGTTTTGAAAATTATTATCCCTGAATATCCTCCTAAGATTAGTCTTTATTATAGAAACGAATTAGTTAATGGTTCTTTAAATAGCATTGCTTATCAAAAAACAAGAAATAGATGGTATTCAATCATCCATAAGGCATTGGAGGGTTATGAAGGAGAAAGAATAGATCCTACTATAGTATATATGGTATTCTATGTTCCACGGATTTGTGATACAGACAATTTCATAGGGAAACTGATAGTAGATGGACTTATGTATGCTGGTGTTATTGGAAAAGATGATAACCTAGAGCATGTTCCTGTAGTTATTCAAGAAGCAAGAATAGATAAAGAAAATCCTCGAACGGAAATATTTGTAGTGCAATATGAAAACCAAATAGAAAAAACTTTGATTCCTTTTTTAGAAGAAGAGTAAGAAATAGTGTCAATACAAAGTAAAAAGTAGTAAGTTAAGCTTTAATTTTTTGCTTAAAAACTACTTCAATAACAGGCTTTTCTTATCTATTGATAAAATTTATATCTGAATAGCTGCTATAAAATGAGTTACCCCATTGTATTTTAAAGTATTTTAAAAAATTTAAAGTGTAGCTGATTAATGAGTAGTTAGTGGGGCTTTATCAATGAATAATTTTTCTTTCTTACTACACTTTTTTTTCGAGATGTTTAAGTCTTTAATGTGAAAGTTGTCTTTTTATAATTATGATTTATTTGATGATAAGGAGGTACAAGATGTCAAGTGGTATTAGGTTACAAGATAGAGATATAGAGTTACTGAAAAAAATAATAGACTTTAATGGTCTACCTGGACCACAAATAGTTGAAATTTTTTTTAATGAAAGTGTTTATGGATATAAAAGATTGAAGCAGTTACAAGATAATGGTTATTTAAAGCAGGTGTATTATTATGCACAAAATAAAAAGAATAATAGACTATTTGCACAAAGGATATCGGCTATATATTATGCAACAAGTAAAACATTGAGGGAACTTGGCTACACTATAGATCCTAGATATGTAGTACCAAAGGAAGACAGACTTGATGTAGCGAATCTAGTAGGTAATTTGCTTGCAAGAATTCCAAGTTTAATATCAAAGCGTCAGGCTATAGAAAAATATAGTTTAAAAAATTTTATGCCAGTTAGTTGTGTTGTCCCTAATGACAATCCAATATTCATTTATGTCTTGGGTAATAAAATAGGAAGATACGATTTAGGTAGAATAGCAGGTTTCATAAAATCAGAAGTTATACCAGGAGCTAAACACTTTATTATTTCACGTAAATTTAGGGAAAAATTATTTTTGCAAAACGCTTATTTTATTCCATGGAGCTTCGCAACAGAATATCTACCTAATATCGTTAATGACCACAATTTTTATATTAAAGAATTCTTAAGTATTACAAAAAAACAGTTTCCAGGAATCAAATTTCTATCGTATCAAGAGCCTCTATTTAAAGCAGAGTACAATGGTGAAATCCTGCATATTGGAGAATTAATTTCTGGAAATAACCAACTAAGACTTATATTAGAAGAACCACCAGAGAACACCTATATATATGCCCCTAGTAGAAAGCATTTTTATGGTGTTAGATTAAAACAGGGTTCTTTTTTATTTTATTCTAAAAAGGATAAGCAGATATTTAAAATGTATTCAAAAAATAACAGAATGTATTCCATACCACATGTGTTTGATATCAATTAATAGTTTACTAAACTTGTTAAGCCTCATGACTTAAAAAGTTATGAGGCTTTTTTTCTCCTCCTATTTAATAGGAGGTGGAAATTATGGAATTAAACAGATTTTTAGAAGAAATAATTAATGGAACTAACGAATATTTGGAAATTAGGGAAATCGATCATGAAGGAAATGTAACGCAACACTTTCTTAAGCAACAAGATATAAACAAATATACACCACCAAAGGATAAAAATGTGTATTTTGGGGTTTTTAGTAGAAACAAAAAGAGTGGTAAGACTAGGTGCTGCAATACAACAAGGGTTTTGTGGCTTGATTTTGACAAAGGAATGATGGGATTAAGTGTTGAAGAAAGAGTTAAGAAGGTACAAGATATAATAATGGCAGTAGGACTGCCTAAAGCTTCTATATTAATTTCAAGTGGTAATGGTATACATGCTTATTGGTTGTTAAAGGAAAGGCAACAAGAGGTAACAGAAGTGTTAAGAATAATAGCAGATATTACAGATGCAGATATAAAGGCAACAGATAAAGCTAGAATAATGAGGTTGCCAGGTACACTAAATATTAAAGATAAAGAAAGGCCATTAGAGTACAAAATACTACAAGCTGATTACTCTTTAATTTACGATTATAGGCTATTTAAGGAACTTTTGAAGGATTGTATCGGACAAGTCTCAGAAAAGCCTTTAAAAGCCAAATTGGAGCTTACAAAAAGTATAATAGATGAGATTAAAACCGATAGACCTTGCATTGAAAAAATAATAAAAGGTGTATCAAAAGGTGAGAGGAACTTTGCTTTAGGCAGACTAACAAAGTGGCTGCAAGTAAAAGGATTTCCGAGAGACATAAGTCAACAAGCTATCCTTGATTGGAATAATCGAAACAATCCACCGGAAAGTATAAGAAAACTTATAAAAGACTTTAATATGTATTGGTATGAAGACTACAAACTGTTAGGTTGCAAGATAAATAAGCCCGAATTGCAACAGATTCTTGATAAATATTGTAATCGACCTGATTGTAATTTTTCTATGTCTATAGGTAATATTAACCTAGACAAGATGGTGAGAATTAATAACCGATTGTTGAACGACATACAAAAGTTAACTGGAAATGATTTACTAATTTACTCAGTATTAGTCCGAAACAAAGAAGGCCTAACAACAAGTGCATTAAATGAGGAGCTAATTAACAGCTCAGGTAAGATATGTATGAGCAATAAGACAATTTTAGATAGCTTAAGTACTCTAAAGAAACTGGGCTATGTAAAAATAATAAATGGTAACAAACGAAAAAGAGAGGAAAACTTTTATAAAGCAATTTCACAAAGTACTTTTGGCTTAGGGTATACATTAGTAAGCAATGACGCTATAAATAAAGCTATTGAAAGAGGTGTTTCTCCTGGAGGATTTAGGCTTTATGTATTGCTTTTAAAATATGCTTATAACAAAGGAATTTGCAATCCTTCATTAAATACTTTAGCAAAAGAATTACGCACTACATCAAGTAATATAAGTATTTTACTGAAAAGATTAGAAGAATCTAAATATATTAGGAGAGAATATAAGAAGCAACTTAATGGGGTAAAAAAACTGGTAATAAGATTATTAGTTTAAATAAAGATTTGAAGCATATAGTACTTATTGAGTGTTAGAAAACTATTAAATGCAGATTATTTAACTATATTTATAAAGGTAAGAAGGGCTATTTTATCAGCCAAAATCTACCTTTAAATGTAATTTGTTTAACCAAAGAATACAAAGATACAAGATGTATTAGAAAATATTTAAGATATACAAAGATCTTAAATGTTAATGAAAATTGTCACTTCATAAGTGACATAATGGTTAAAGTTTTTGAATTTATAAGGTCATAACTATTAAACCCCCTAACCAATTTGGACAATCGCACACTAATTTAGTAAAATAAAAATTAATAGGAGGTTGTCTAAATTGAAATGGAAAGGTAAAAGGTATCCAGAAGAATTTAAGCGTCAAATTGTTAAGGAAGTAGAAGAAACAGGCAATGCTTCTTTAGTTGCAAGAAGACACGATTTAGTTCCTGGCACTGTTACTCGCTGGGTTAGGGAGTCAAAGAAGCAAAATGGATTAATTCCAAGTTCTAATTATTCCAATAATATTAATGCTAAATCTTTAGAAGAAGAAAATGAACAATTGAAAAAATTACTAGGTGAAAAAGATTTAGAAATAGCCATTCTTAGAGACCTTTTAAAAAAAACGAACCCACAATAGAAGATAAAGTTAACATTGCAAAGAAATGGATTGATCTAGGATATACCGCAGTTACTGTCCTTAAAATTGTAGGCTTAAGTAGGTCTACCTATTATTACAACATTAAAAAAAGAGCTAAATCTGAAGATGTAAATGAAGATATTATAACGAATAAAGGTGGTAGACCAATTCCTGGTTATTCTTTTGATAAAGATGGAGACCGCATTTGTGATGAACAAATAAAAGAATATATATTAGAAATCATAGAAACAGAGGGATTGTACTATGGTTATTACAAAATAACTGTGTTATTAGGGAGAAAATTTAATTTAATCATAAATAAGAAAAAAGTATATAGATTATGTAAAGAACTTGAGGTCCTAAGGCCTCAAAGGAAAATTAAACCTAAATATCCTAGAAAAATAGCTATAAATAGAGAAATAACAACATCAAATTCCCTTTGGGAAGTAGATGTTAAATATGGTTATATTCATGGTGAAGATAGATTCTTCTATATAGCTTCCTTTTTAGATGTATATGATAGAAATATAGTAGAATATCATATGGGATTATCTTGTAAAACTGAAGACATAATCGTAACCCTTAAAAGGGGATTAATGAAGCGGGAACTTTATAATAAGAAAATTAACTTGATTATAAGGTCAGATAATGGCCCACAATTTATCAGCAATAAATTTCAAGATACTTGTAAAGAATTAAAATTAGAGCATGAAAGGATACCATTTAAGACTCCAAATAAAAATGCCCATATAGAAGCTTTTCATAGATTGTTAGAAGATGAATGTTTGTCAAGGTACGAATTTAAAAGCTATACAGAAGCTTATGAAGCAGTATCTGAATATATTAAATTCTACAATAAAGTTAGAATCCATAGTTCTTTAGGATATATTTCACCAGTAGAATTTTACCATAAAACATTGGAAGGAACAGCAAAACCTTTGAAAATAAAGCTTTAATACTTTGCCTTCAAGTGCCTAACACATTAATATTTAGCTGAAATCAAGGGCTTGCTTTAAGGGGCGTAGCCTTTACCCTTGATGAAGATAAATATTAATGTACAATAAACCAAGGGCAAAATGAAATATTATGATATTGGAAGTATTATTGAATTCTTGTCCAAAATTAAGGGGTCAATCCGATAGTATAATGTTTATATTAGTTGATGGGGGTATTCTATAATGAAATATAGAGTAGAAAAACATAATGAATTTATTCAAAAACATAATATTATAGGAATAGAATCTTTTGATTGTAATGGTATAAAAATTACAAGGAATTCTGTTATAGATATAATCTATCTTTCTAATTGGGAGAAATTAAATCAGAGTCATAGACTCCAAAGTATTATCTGGATGTTTGAAATTCTAGTAGAAAATTATGAACTTAATGACTATCTTAAGGCATTGTTATTTATCCCTAAAAAGGGTTTTGAAACAGCTTTTGCTAATTATGATAAAGAAGAAAAAGTTATTTTTTTAAATCCAGAGTACATTGGAGTAAATAGTTTGTTTATAATATGGAACTTATTTCATGAAATAAGACATGCCATTCAATATAAAAATCAAGACTTGATATCTCAAGGCTATATCCCAATGGATGATTTTTATAGAAGCTTTCGCTATTATTTTACTTACGATGGAACCACATATCTTTTTAACAATGATGAGGAATTTCAATTTTAGATCTTGAAGTAGAAAAAGTAATTTATAATTTTAAAGACGGGTCATATATGGCAAGAGCTAAATCTAAAACAAGTATAGATACTAAATTTGCCATATATTATCGTAGCGGTGATATTAGGGATGATTATGAAAGCTATGTATTAGGAAAGTTTAATACATTACAAAGATTTTCAGATGAATATTCTGCCATTGCTAAGAAAATTATTGCAGAAGAACTTGGATATGAAAACAATACTACAATGGTAATGTATAAAATGGATGATAAGGCTAGAAAAATTTTAGAACTTGATATGGAATTCGATAAATCACTGCCCTTGTGTTCAGAGGTTTTAATCAGGTTGGATTTAGAAGATAGCTCCTTAGAAGAAGTGGCAAAGGTTTTAATGGATGCCCATAAGGCATTTTTAGAGAATAACTGTAATTTTACAGAATATAGCTTATATGGTGAAAAAGATGATACACATGTAAGTGTATATGGAATCACTCCTAAATACATTGAAAGTGGTGAACTTATAAACCTTCTTAAAGAAGCTAAAGATAATGAAGGTGTTGATGGAATCTATATTTTTATTAAAGAAGAAAATAAATAGCTATGGATTTAATAAAAATTAATATTAGTTGGGAATGATTTGGGAAAGTTATTTTTCGAAATTTATAGAAAAGTACTTGGTGTTTACAGTTTTGAGGGGGTTCCATATGCTTAGTAACTAATTATTGACATAATAAGACTCTTTTTTGGTTTTAATTCATATTTCTAAGTAGTGCCAGAAAAGAGTCTTATTCAACTAAACACAGACTTAATTAAATCACCCTTTGGTAAAATCAATTATTTAGAAGTTTTTTGAGTTTGTCATAGCTAGAATTAAAATAAATTCAACTATTAAATTTTATAGTTTTTTGTTATAATATCTAACAAAAATCCAGTAGCTAATAATTTGAATTATAAAAGTTCCAAGTGCAACTATAGCAAACCAAAGATGATCTAAAGTTAAAAATATAATAGAAGCAATCCCTACTACACATAATGTGAGTATAAAAGTAGCATATCCAGCATTACTCCTTATAAAAATATTACGCTCATCATATTTAGCGCTCATTTGTTCCTCATATTTTTGGGGGTGTATTTTAATTTTGTACAGGTTAATACTACTAATTGCGGTAAATGCTCCACCTATTCCAACTAAACCACTTATAATAAATCTTACATTATTAAAATTCGATATTTTTCCTAGAACTAATCCAGATATTACAATAATAACACCTACTACTAGAAAAATAGTGTTAGTAGTTTTACTTTCCTTTACATTCATTTTTCTACCTCCTCATAAATAAAGATATCTTCAATTTTTTTATTAAAATATTTTGCAATTTTAAATGCTAAAATGATTGACGGATTATATCGCCCATTTTCAATTGAGCTAATAGTTTGCCGAGAGACCTTTAATTCTTTTGCTAGTTCTTCTTGTTTTATACCTCTTTCTTTTCTTAGTTTTTCTAAATTATTCTTCAAAATCTCATGCAACCTCCTTTCAACAAATGTAAAGCTACCTTTACATCTATAATATACCAATTATATTAATATTTGTCAAGCTGATTTTCCAAATGGTGGATATTAGTAAACATAGACATCTTTTTTCATAAAATCAATGATTATAGCATAGTTAGATTGTTTTTACTATTTTCTATTTTATTAATTATTAGAAGCAACTTATAAATGGACGCTAATGAAATCCTTAAAAAGAGTAGGTATGAGAAAAATTTGAAGATATGAATTAATAATAAATAAAATTTATTTATATATAATGGCTTAATAGAATGAGAGGTAGTAAGATAAATAATTGTGTTTGGCAATATGAAAATACAATTTTTGGCCATTTAAAATACAAGTTTCCATGTGTAATTGCCAGCACAATTTTTACCTAATTAATGAGTTGGCCATACGATAGCTTTTTCCTGTAAATATTAGCATGTGTGAGTGGTGTATTAGTCTATCTACTATTGCAGCTGTAAGCTTTTCATCAAATAAAAAGCCTTTCCATTTTCCAAATTCTATGTTTGTCGTTATGATAATACTTTTTGTTTCATAGCAGATTGAAACGATGTCAAATAGGAGTCTTGCTCCTTCTTGATGAAGGGGAAGGTACCCCCATTCATCAAGGATAAGTAGGTCCGCTTGATTGATTTTCTTGTAAATGGATGATTTTTTCTTTTGATCGTCTGATTCTAGTTGGTTGATTAAATCATGGACTCGATAGAAAACTGCTTTTTTACCTTCATTTATCAGCTTAACTCCAAGGGCTACTGATAGATGCGTTTTTCCAGTTCCTACTGAGCCATAAAGAATTAAATTTTCTTTTTTATCTACAAAGGATAGTGATTCAAGTTCTTGTACCCTTAAGCTGTTTGGAAATCTGATTTGTGAGTAATCGTAGCCTTCTAATGATTTTAATACTTGAAATCCTGCATTCTTTAAATTTCTGATTCTCCTTTTTTCTTCCCTATCTTCATTTAGCTCTTTTAGTAGTTTAAGTAAGAATTCCTCATGACTTTCTGCTTCAATATTTGGATAGATCTCCATAAGGCTACTGGATAGTCTCAGTTTCTTTTGATATTTACTAATTTCTTCCCTCATCTTCTCTCACCTCCAAGTAGCAAGAGGTCATATTGGTTGATATCAACTTCATATGGTGGTAAATCTTCTGGAAAATATATTGTACTTTCAAAGAGAGTGTGGTCTTCTTTGAATCGCTTGTATGTTATCTCTACAGCCTCTGGGGATATTGACTTGTGTTTTAAAGTTTCTTTTAATACCTTGTCGGCATAGTCCATATCTTCTTCTAATAGTATCATTCTCAATACATCAAAGGCTTGTCTGTAAGATTCTTTATCTAAGGACTTAAGATAATCTTGCCATGATGTAGGAAGTAGTGAATATATACTTAAATATTTCAAGGCATTTGGCCTTAACTTGATTATGTCAATGAAGTCTATATAATTTATGGATTCCTGCCCTCTTTCAAACAGCCTAGGGTGTTCTGTAATCTTAACTGATAAATCCTTTGTGAGGATTTCTATTTTGTTGGCCATTATCTTTAAAACTACAGTTTCTCCCACATATTTTGGGCTTACTGAATATCGACATCCTGAATATTCTACAAGTCCATATTTATTCACTTTTCTGTTTTCATAATTAGCTGTATCAAAGACTACCTTGTTAACAGGAATCATCAATGTTTTTTCTGATTCAAATAGATCTTTAATTGGTACCTTATGACGGTAATGAAGTTCTTTATTGGCCTCAAGGCATTTCTCAAGGAGCTTTTGGTTAAATTCATCTAAATCCTTAATTGTTGGCTCAGGAACGAAAATGTTTCTCCTAATGGTACCTACCTTGTTTTCTACATTCCCTTTTTCATGGCCACTGTTTGGATTGCAAAGCTTAATATCAAAGCCATAATGGGTTGCAAATCTCACTATGAAGTCTGTTGGTTTTACAACACCTCTCTCATCCCTAGTTCGCAGTGCCACAGAGGACATTTGGTCAAACCAAATAGTATTAGGTACATAGCCCATGAAGTTAAAGATAGTTACCATTCCTTCTAGAAGGGCTTCCCTTGTTTCGCTTCTTGTGGCTACTGCAAAGCCTGCATTAGATTTTGGAAATGATAATACTAGCATATGGAAATCTTTCAATGTACCATTCTCATAGGCTTTAAAGCAGCCAAAATCTACTTGTGCCTCCCCGCCTGGATGCTCAAGCTTTAGATAGGCATTATCAGCTCCATAAACTTTTTCCCTTTCTTCTTTGACAATTCTCCTTACGGTTCTTTCTGAAACCTTTAATAAATCAGGATATTCCTCTTTTAACCTATCATAGATTCTTTTGGCAGTATGCTTTTGTTTATGGTGTCTGAACTTATCTTCGGTAAGCCATTTATTGATGATCGGCCTTAAGACATCGGATTTATTAGGTCTTTTAACTTTATGTTCTTTTGAATTAAAGTCATCTTGTTCTATGTATTTTTTAATAGTGCGATAATTTCTTCCAGTCAGATTACAAATTTCAGTAATATTTTTGCCTTCCCAAAAGTATAAATCTCGTATATAATTTACTTGAGTAATTGTCAGCACATCCTTTCCCCCCTACTAAGTTTGCTCACTTAATAGGGTATAATTTTGGGATTGTACTGGCAATTACTTTTTGTATTTTTGATGACCATTTATTGCATTTTTATTTTACCAAATACATGTAGATTAATTAATGGATGTAGTTTTATAATTTGATAGCTGTAGATTTTTGTGGTCCAGATTAAGTTTTGTAGAGATATTCTACAAAATTTAATCTGGATCTTTTTGCTTTTTTAAAAAATATAAAGGGGAGGTGATTACTGTGATAAAGCAAGATAAAAATTTAAAAGGAGTTGATAAAGATATGAAGATTAATAACATTGACAGCAAAGAATATTTTATTAGTTTTAAAGTACAGTCAGCCGAAAAAACAAATAAAAAGAATTCAAAACAAGAGAATTATGATATTAAAGACAAAACAATAGCAGAAGGACAAAGTAAAGCTATTCAAGGAAACAAAATTGTTATTAAAAAAATTGAGAAGAAAGAGCAAGATAAAAAAGCAACTTATTACCTTGGAGAACCCCTTATTGAAAGGATTAACAAGACAGCAGAGTATTTAAATATTGGAAAGTCTGCTCTTGTTAAGTTTTTATTAGAAGTGGGTCTAGAACTTCTTGAAATAGAAGACTAAACAAAATTCAGTTTTTATAACTTACCCGAAATTAAGCCTTATAAATTCTTTAGAGGCTTAGTTTCGGGGTGTTTTTTATTTTTTGATAACTTTTAAATGTAATTATAAATTTTTAGGAGGGTTTATATGAGAATAGTTACATTTGAACAGTTTCAATCAATGAAAAAAAGAGAAAAAAAGAAAATTGGATTTGACAAAATACTTCATTTAATAATTACTTCTGAGGAAATTAGAAATCTTAACTTTAGTAAAATTGAGTATGTATTAACTGAATTATTAGAGCTACTAAATTCTGAAGATAAATCAGAAGTCCTGAAATTTGGTTTATTTAACTCTTTTTTTCATGAAAGCCTTGTAATAACAGTTTCAGGTTATATTAATGACAGTAGGGAGTTATATGAAATAGAAGAAGTTGCCATATACTTCAAAAAATTATTTAAGGAATATCCAGAGATTTTTTATTTTCTAAAACTTGAGAAATCGATTTTTATAGTTCTAAGCTTAATAGAAAAAGAAAGAAAAATTAGTAATGGAGATATTAGAAGTTTTGAGTATGATAAGCACGCTTTAGAAAAAATTTTTACGCATATTAATGGAATTAAAATCAATACCTTAAGAAAAATTGATGCAATAGTAAGCTCATTTGATGAAATTAAATTATGGAATGAAGTATACTTACCTTTAATGAAGTTTCTAAGAAATGATAGAAAAATAAACGAGATTGTCAAGAGATATAAAAAAGAAGTATCGAATAACTTAGAAATGAGTGGATTTGGTTCATCATTTATAAATGATGGTAACAGAATTTTAAATGTTGTTAGATTGAGTGACATTTATTATGGTTCAATATGCAATAATTGTGGGACTAATACTATACTATTAAAAATTGACAATCAGAATAAAGTCGATGAAGAAACTAGTATTGTCTATTAATGAAATAGTAATAGATGTAGAACACATTGAAAAATATAGCTGGCTTTGCCCAAATTGCGAAGGCAAATGGAAGCAACTTAGATATGATTCTAAGTCAGGTCTAATATATATGTAGATAGAAAGCAACTCATATAGTTGTACTAAATAGATATTGAATTAAACAATAGGAGGATCTGGTTCCTAATATGAGCCAGATCCTTTATCCATTTATATGCTTAGTTAAATTTCACTACTTTTATGCATTTTGGGCAGTTCTCTGTTGTAGAAATTTAGGTTTTTACAAAAGGAGGTAATACATGGATAAAAGAATTAGTTATGCTGTTCAATTAGCAATGTTGAAAAGATTATTAAATAATAAAGTCATAAGTGTGGCTGAGTATAAAATGATTAAGCAATATCTTAAAGATAAATATAAAATAATAAATGTTGCTTAGAATTGTATCTACTGATAAAATCAAGCTAATAGTGAATAAAGATACAAGTGAGGTGATTGGGGAATGAGCAATAATAAGGTGGAAGTTATTGAGGCATCTTTGGATAGGATAGATAGAAAAAACTCTAAAGAAATCAAAAGGCTGCGTGTTGCAGCCTACTGTAGAGTAAGTACAGATAGTAATGAACAGCTAGAAAGCTACCAATCTCAAGTAAGGTATTATAAAGATTTAATAAATTCAAATGAAAATTGGGAATATGTAGGAGTTTATGCAGATGAAGCTATCTCAGGCACTCAAGTGAGACACAGGCAAGGTTTTCAGCAAATGATAAACGATGCACTTGATGGGAAAATAGATTTAATTCTAACCAAATCCATTTCTAGATTTGCTCGTAACACCCTAGATATACTTCAATATGTACGCTTATTAAAAGATAAAAATGTTGCTATTCTATTTGAGAAAGAAAATATAAACACATTAGATATGGCAGGAGAGATGTTACTAACTATCCTAAGTTCCTTAGCTCAGGCAGAAAGCGAGAGCATTTCAAGGAATGTAAAATTAGGATTAAGAATGAAAATGAAAAGGGGTGAGTTAGTAGGGTTTCATGGTTGCCTAGGGTACGATTATGATCCTGAAACTAAAACTTTGACAATAAATGAAAAAGAAGCTGAAATAGTGAGATATATCTTTAGACGATATGTAGAAGGTGCAGGTTGCTTCACAATAGCAAAAGAACTTACACAGCTAGGATTCAAAACTAAAAATGGTAATAGCACATGGCATGAAAGTTCTGTTAGGAGAATCATAAAAAATGAAAAATATAAAGGCGATGTTATTATGGGTAAGACATTTACAGTAGACCCAATTTCAAAGCGTAGGCTTGAGAATTTTGGAGAAGAGACTATGTATAGGATAAGAGATCACCACGAACCTATAATCCCTAGAGAGGTTTTTGATAAAGCACAAGAAATATTACAGAAAAGAAGTGCAAGACATAGTAATAAAGGGAGAGGAGAAAAATATAGTAGGAAATACGCATTTTCCAGTCTGATCCAATGCGGATTTTGTAATAGTAGTTTTACTCGTCGTACATGGCATTCTGGTACAAAATATGAAAAGATTACATGGAGTTGTGTGACAGCGATCAAAAAGGGAAAGAAAAATTGTCCACACAGCAAGAGTATAGCGGAAAAAGATTTAGAATCTACATTCATAGATGCTTTTAATTTAATGATAAGCAAGAACAAGCAGATAACAGAGGAATTTATAAAAAATGTAGAAACTACACTTAGTAATTCTGGTACAATTAAAAAGTTGAAAGAGATAGAAATAAAAACAAGTGAAATAGAAAAAAAGATAGATAATTTAATGAATCTCTACCTTGAAGGCACACTTAGAAAAGAAAATTTCGAAGCTAAATATGCAGAATTATTAAATGAACTTGAAAAAGTAAAGGTTAGAGAAAAAGAATTGCAATCAATAGTTAATGAGGAAGGTGACTTAAAAAACAGAATTGCTGCCTTTAGAAAGTTATTCGAAGATAACAAGTTTTTAGAGGAATTTGATAGAGAAATTTTTGAAACAGTAATAGATAAAATATTAGTGGGGAAGATTGATGAAGAAGGAGTTGTTAATCCATATTCAATTACATTTGTATTTAAGACTGGTCTAGAAATAGAGAAAAAAGATATAGATAATAATTTGTATCTACATTCCACACACGACACATGTGGAGTGTGTGGTATTGATGTCAAGGGTGGGAAAATAGGTACTAATCGAAATATTGATAAATAGTAGGTTTCCAGACATTGAGTTTTCCTTTCGGCTACTTTGCCGGAGATATCAATGTTGGGAAACCTTTATTTTTATTGATTGGGGAAACATATCAACTGCCATGAAAATAATAGGGTTGAGTTGACAGCTTAGATTTTTTGTAGGGGTTGAGGAGATGGAATAGATGTGATAAAATGAATAAATAGACTAATCATAATATCATATTATTGACACAATGTTAAATAGGCTTATTTTATAAAGGGGGATAAATAAATGATAAATATTACTAATATAAAAGGTATTTCAAGTAGTTATCCAGAAGAAATTGAAGGAACAAATGAATGGTATTCATGCAGAGAAGGAACAGTTGAATATTGTGACTTATATGAAGCGCAAGAGATATTTAATAACGATGGATTTTTTAAAGGAATGAATTATCACTTAATCCATTATCCTGATGGGGAAGTACATTCACCATTTCAAATCCAAGGGAATGTATATGTTGAAAAACCTATATGGAATAATGGGATATTTAATTTTTTAGTTGTTGATTTTCATGAAAAGCTAATTAAAATTAAAAAATATATCCCAGAAAAACAAAAATTAGAAGTTATTACTGAATTGTCTTTATCAGAAGTTGAAGACTGCTATAACTTAAAGCTTGAAACAACGCCACTTACTCTTGGAAGAAGTGGAAATGATGGCTTCTATGAAATTGTTTGGCCAGAAAAAAAGAAAATTGCAATTGGAAAAACAGAGACAGTATTATTTCGGGATGGGGATAGGTTGTATCTATCTGAATGGTATGAAGATCCCGAATATCATGAAAATGTAATAGTAAGAAACATTCAAACAGGAGAAATAATAGAAAAAAGCGAAGGCTATTTACGTAGACTACCTAATAACGTGTACTGGAAAATCTAAATACAAATTAAATATTTTAAATATCGTTTATTCGGATTGACCCCTTAATTTTGGACAAAAACTCACTAATACTTTCAATATCATAGTATTTTATTTTGGCCTTGTCTGATTTTACATTAATATTTACCTTCATCAAGGGTAAAGGCTACGCCCCGCTAAGGCGGGCCCTTGATTTCAGCTAAATATTAATGTGTAGTTATTTGAGGACAAAATATCAAAGTTTTACTACTAGTAATTTTTTCAATTGTTCATTTTCTTCTTCTAAAGATTTAGCATTAATATTATTGGAATAATTAGAACTTGGAATTAATCCATTTTGCTTCTTTGACTCCCTAACCCAGCGAGTAACAGTGCCAGGAACTAAATCGTGTCTTCTTGCAACTAAAGAAGCATTGCCTGTTTCTTCTACTTCCTTAACAATTTGACGCTTAAATTCTTCTGGATACCTTTTACCTTTCCCTTTCAATTTAGACAACCTCCTATTAATTTTTATTTTACTAAATTAGTGTGCGATTGTCCAAATTGGTTAGGGGGCTTAATAGATGGAAAATTAGCGATGCATGGGTAAATAAGAAATAAATAGAATATTATTTGAAAGGTTATGATGTACAATGGATTTAGATAAGTTAGAGAGAATTATAAAAAATGAAAAATGGGAAGAACTTATAGGTTTTTTTGATGCTATTAATGAAGATTATTTAAAAACAGTTGAGAAATATGATCTTTTCAGAATTTCTTTTTACACTTGGTATGTTATGGCTGAATGGGGAAGATTATCACCAAAATTAGAAAAATGTTTAAACCAAGCAGAAAATATATTACTAGATGCCTTTAAAATAGCAACTGAGAAATATTCAAATGACGGAGATTATTTGTGGTTTTATGGTTATTTAATTAGTGTTTTTCCGGAACACTTTGTATCAGTATATTCTGATTATTTAAAAGCAGAAAATACAGGAAAACAAATGTTAAATGTGGCTTCACAAATGCAATATACTTTAGCAATTATTTTTAATGAAAAGTTTTCGGAAAAAGATGTTTTGGAAAGTGGGAAAAAAGACTTAGAAAACATATTTGATAAAAGTACAGAAGTATATAATTATTTTATTAAAATGATAGAACTGATAGAGTCTGAGAATAAAAAATAGAATATTTCAAATAGAAAAATATATAATGTTTCTGCTAAAGCAAAGTTATAAGCGTTCATCTTGAATTCATAGGGGGTAAAATTAAAATACTCCCTTATTTTTCTGTGAAAATTTATCACCTTGATATGTCAACACTTTTTTGGACATATTTTTACCGAACAATTTATATAAATCCCCATGAATTTGTTTGCAATTATAAGATTATTTATTTTGGTCCAGTCAAGGGTAAATGAACTCGCTATCGCTCGCCCTTCACAGAACCAAAAAATAATCTTTTTAAACAGATGCAAATTCACAGGAAATTTTATCCTTAGAACCATTTAAACTTAGTTGTTTTTCCTTGTATTCCATAGGTGTTAGATAACCTAATGAGCCATGTAATCTATGGTTATTGTACCAATTTATATAATCCATTAATTCAATCTCTAATTCTTTTAAACTACCAAATTTTTTGCCCTTTATACATTCAGTTTTTAATATATGGTTAAAGGTTTCTGCTGGTGAATTATCATAAGGACAGCCTTTAGCGCTTAATGACCTTTTAATTTCAAAAGTAGTAACTACTTCATCTATTAATTTATTTTTAAATTCATTACCTCTGTCTGTATGAAATATTTCTATTTCAGATAAAGGATATCTACAAGTAAGGAATACCTGATATACAAGCTGTGCATCCTTATTTTCTCCAACAGAATATCCTATAATTTCTTTATTGTGTAAATCGAGTAGGGTACATATATAGCACCATCTTTTATTAACCCTCACATAGGTAAGGTCATTAACTACTACTTCTAGTTTTTTTCTATTATTAAATTCTCTATTTACTATATTTTCTATTTCATCTTCATTACATTTGCTTTTTCTTATTTTATATTGAGCTACAGTATAATTTGATACCAGTGAATATTTTTTCATAATTTGGCCTATTTTCCGCCTGGAAGCAATAATTCCTTCTCGTTGCAATTGTCTTTTAATTTTTCTGGTTCCATAATTATTTCTACTTTCTCTAAATATCCTAATTACAGCATTTTCTAGTTTTGTTTCTGCTTTAGAATTATTTTTTTCTTCCTTTCTTTTCTCTTTTTTAAGTGATAATACACAAGACTTCTATGGACCTTAAGAAATTTACACATTGCGTTAATACTGTATTTATATCTATTAGAGATAATCAGGTCTATTTTTTGCCTAGTATTAACGCTGCCTGCTTTAAAATATCATTCTCCATTTCAAGTTGCTTTACTTTTTTCCTTAGTCTAATTAACTCCTTTTCCTCTTCGGATTTGTTATCATTTACATTGAAGGATCCTGAGTCATTATATCTTTCTACCCATACTTTAATAGTTGATTTTGCAATTCCATATTCTCTATTAAGATCTGCCAAAGATTTACCATTATTATATAGTGCAACTATTTGTTTTTTGAATTCCTCTTCATATCGTTTTGCCATTTAAATTCCTCCCAAAGTTTTATATTTATATTATACCATTGTTCGGAATTTAATTGTCCTAATTAGTATAGCCTATCCAGTTTTGCCTACTGGGTCAATTCCGGCTTTGAAGTGGATACTGAGAATGGTGTTTCGGGAACTGCTTCCTTCAAGGCTGTTGGTGTACCTGGTATGACAAAGAGTCTGTCACAGACGGTATACCCAGCAACACGTAAAAGTTATACATTTTCAGCGCAGATTGCTTCCGAAAACCTTGAAAAGGGCGAAAACGGCCAGGTTGGTGTTGAGATAGTCATTGAATACGAGGACGGTACAGCAGAAACAAGATTTATAGACCTGATTTGAGGGTGATGATATGGCATATTTCAATCAGATTGCACACAGTATTTCTCCCAAAAGTATCAGCAGAGTCAAATCTATCACCATCAGGCTGTGCGTCACTGACTGCACCGGCACAGTGTACTTTACAGACTTATTGCTTCAGGGCGGCTCGGTTTCCACCGGATGGATCGGGCATGTATGCGAAATCCGGTGGACATTGGACGGGTAATGAGCCGCTAAAATTATTTTCTGCCTAACACATGCTCCCAGTAGCATCGGAAAAGGCAGAGCCACTGAACATAAAGAATCTCTGTAGGAGTAATATTTTTATTTTGCACACCAGCCTGACGGAATGCCCTAGATAATTGCTTGCTTGTAAAAAAACAGCGGAATCCATATTTTAGCGCCTTTGAAACAAATTGTTCATAGGCAAACCACTGGTTTGCGGGGATATCCGGCGGGCTCTTTTTCTTAAGATGAAGAAGTACTACATCAACGCCCGGTTTGGGATGAAAATCTTCCCTGCTGAAATAGTAAGCAATATCCAAATCAAATCTGGGCTTTATAAGCAGTGAACGCAATGATTCTGAAGGCTTACCCATGAAACGCTTGGCTGCGCCTTTTTCCATGGTAAGCCATGCTTCAGAAGGTGCGTTTTTGCACTCCGTGAGTTTTCGCATAATATCCGTAGTGAAGCAAAAGGGAATGTTTGAAAAAACCTTATAATCTTCGGATTGAGGAAGCTTCCACTTCATAAAATCCTGATGATATATACGGATATTTTTGACGTCCTTGAATTTTGCTGTCAATCTATTATATAAACGGCCGTCAATTTCGATTGCCGAAACTTTCCGGCATCTTTTTATCAAGAAACCTGTTATATGACCCTTTCCCGGGCCAATTTCAATCACATGATCATCCTTGTTAAGGGTTGTTCTGCGAATAATTCTGTTGATAATTTTGTAACTTGTTAAAAAGTTTTGAGATACCCAAATGGGCGGAGTTGTCCCTTTTTTTCTATTTTGGGGCATAAAAAATACACCTCTTTCGGTTTTTTTTTAATCGAAAAAGGGTGCACTAAAACAAAGACGCTGCTATTGAGCTATCTTTTGTTCAGGGCACCTTTATTTACGAATACGAAAAATACCACACATAGGTTTATACTAGCCTCCAAATATAAAATCTAATTATAGTTTAGCATTAATGCCTATGTTTGTCAAATAGTTTTGGAGGAAAAAACTATGCAGTTTTCAAGATTTGCGGAAACCATACAACTAAAAAGCAATAAGCATGTGGTGAGCGTAACTGTGACACTCAAGATCTCCGACTGTAACGGAATTATCTATTTCACCGACATGCAGCTTCAGGATGGAGATCAGTTGACAGGCTATACCGTTCACACGAGCAAAATGCTAACAAAGATGCATGAAAACGGGCAGCCAGTCCTGCCTCGGCATTATAACGGTGTGGTGCGAACAGCGGAGACTGTAGTCTTATTCAACCTTGGCAAAACTTCTGCTGGTCTTGACTGTTATATCTATCCTATACAGGATATGGCCGCAGGAAGTATTGAAATATCCCAAGGTATGGGCGCGCATAAGGTAAAGTTTCTTGACCCAGTTAATGCAGGCGATGAGCTGGCGCTCAAGGCTTCCACCCGCCAATGCCTTAAAAACGGAAGCCCCACTCGTAAGGATGGGTTTTATCAATACTCTGCGGCATGGGATAGCAAACATATGGTGAAGCTGGAAGAGAGAAAATCGGCGCGGGTGCTCTTTGAATTTCAGGAGATGCAAGAAGGCGGTGATCGGTTGTGAGGGATTTCTTAAAAGGTAAGCGGTGCATGGTGTGGAGTTTTATGGGAAATGCCCGAATATATGAAGCACTTAGAGACTATGGTGACCGCTTTGATACGGTAGGCATTTTTACTTTTGAGGTTGACGCAACAGGCACAATTACTGAAACCGGTACCAGCATCAGCAGCATGCTTCCGTATATTCAGAAATGGCCTCATATTAAGTGGCTGCTCACAATTATGAATCATGGAATAGCCAATATTTTTACTGCACTTCGCAACAACGAAAACGGTGCAAAGGATAAGTTTCTTACTGAAATCATCCGGATCATGAACAAGTATCCATGGTGTGCTGGGGTAGATATTGACCTGGAGCGCGGCGGAGGTTATGAAAACAAGGATGCGGCGAATGCTTTATTTAGGGATATATATAATACAGTTAAATCTTATGATGCAACAAAGCTTGTCAACATCTGCCTGCCGGGTATGACCGGCGTTCAAGGCTCGGTGGGCGGTGAAAATTGGTGTGTTTATGCCGATCTTAACGACTATTGCGATACCGCCGCCATCATGAGCTATGGCATGGCATGGGCGGGCTCTGCTCCCGGCCCAGTATCTCCTCGTGACTGGCTTGAGGGCATATATGATTATGCTGTTTCCGTTATGTCACCCGACAAGATATTCATGGGATTGCCTGCTTATGGTTGGAACTGGAGGATTCATGATACACCTGAAAACCTTGGAATAACCTATCGAGGAGTGTCTAATACCTACTATGCGGCAAAATACTGGATGACTGGGGTTTACAATTTCACAGGCGATGCACCGCCCCAGCCGTTTATTCCAATTGTGGTTTACTGGGATGACTATAACAAAGTACCTTGGGCTCTTCCTCATGTATATGATTATATGGAAGGATGGGATGCTGTATCCTGGGAATATCCGCTGCTAAAAGGGGTTTATAACAGGCGAAGATATTTGACAAGCTATGGCAAGGAGCAGAAAGCGGAGTTCGGAACCATTTATATTGACAGGAACGGAGTTCCGGATGAATACGAAGGAAATGTCATTATTACTGATGAGATGGCCTCACTTGGAGATGACCAGGCGTCAGCAGAGTACCGTTTTGAGATAACAGAAGCGGGATATTACGATATTGCAGTACAGCTTTGCTTTCCTTACTGGGACAAAAATGCGATTATCGTTTCCCTTGATGGTGAATCAAAGACTTTCAGCGAGAACCGTTTATGGTGGCCATACTGGAGAAGAGTTTGCTGGTTGACACTTGCAAAAGGTGTATTTCTCCAAGAGGGAACGCATGCTGTCAGCATAAGCGGTGGTGTGCCGGGAGTCCAGTTTTACGGTTTTAGGGTTTGCAGTGGATTTTCGGAGTATCCCTTTGCCGGTGAAGCCAGCTTTATGCTCTCTCCTCGTCGGTTCAAGGATGTAAATGGTGTGATGGTTGAGCCGGATCGAGGTTTTAAACTGACATTTGAAATGTTGCGAAGAAAACCCGACTCGGCGCTTATTTGGTATGAGGATTTTCGGGACAGGAACATCCTGCCTGAAAATTACTGGACTGTGTTGGACGGCGAATGGGATGTTTGGCAAGACCCAGAAAGCACAGAAAGTCGCCCATATTCCCAGCTCGAGGGATATGGCAAACTTGCATGGAAATACGACGGGTTTTCCGATATTCATATCCGGGCAAGGCTGGCTTTCCCTCAAAATAGCAGTGGACGGGCTGGGGTGTTCCTTGGGGATATTTTCTGCTGCTTAAATTATGACACGCAAAGAGTCGAGCTTTATCAAGGTAATTCCTTGCTTGGTAGCTATTCCACCAGTTTCTCAAAAACTGCAGATGCCGATCTTCGTGCTAATCCGAATATGTATACTATAGAGATGCGAAAACGCGGCAATAAGGTAAGAGTATATTCTGGTGCAGCTTCAACCCTGCGTTTCACAGTGAATGTAATCGGTGGTAGTGGTTATGCAGGGTACTGCTCGGACAACCGGACGGTATGCGAGCTGCTGCGGCTGGGCGATGCGTGGGTATATGAACCATACGAGCGTTTTGATGTGGAACTTCCGGATGGAAATATAACCAGCTTTGGCAGGCTTGCTCGCACTGGTGTCACGTGGGATGATGAATTTCAGGTGTTTTCAGTAAATAACGATGTGGAGGAATCGGCAACTCGCAATGAGGACATTTCGATGGACTATGATTTTTTCCACTCGCAGCTTTTGACGCTTTCCTGCGGTAATGACTATGAAGTAAAAATTATATCAAAAGACATCAATATCTGGATATCCCGTCTCTTCCTCGGAGATGCGGATGGTTTTTCTATTCTGTATTATCAGGATGCAGACAGCCTTGTTTACTGGGCAAACGAAGCGGCTTATCGATGGAAATTGCGAGGTATAGCCATCTGGTCGCTTGGGCAGGAGGATATGCGGCTGTGGGAGGCGCTTCCGAAGCAAATATAGGTTAAAAGTTTTATATATTCAGCGCTTTGCTTTAAGGCAGGGCGCTTTTTTATATGCAAAACTCAAGTTGAACGGAGGTTTAAGACAATGAAAACAGTATGGAACTGGGTACAGGCGGTTTTTACTGCTATTGGTGGATTTCTTGGCTGGTTTCTTGGAGGGCTGGATGGATTTTTATATGCGCTCATCGCTTTTGTGGCCATTGACTATGTGACCGGCGTGATGTGTGCCATTGTAGACAAAAAGCTTTCGAGTGAAGTCGGAGCCAAGGGCATCTTTAAGAAAGTGCTTATTTTTGTACTTGTAGGTGTAGGACACATCATCGACAGCCAGGTGCTCGGCAACGGCGGGGCAATCCGGACAGCGGTGATTTTCTTTTACCTGAGTAACGAGGGAATTTCAATTCTTGAGAATGCAGCACATATAGGACTGCCCATTCCTGAAAAGCTGAAGAACGCATTGGAACAACTGCATGGCCACTCAAATGAGGAGGATGAAAAGAAATGAAGCTTTTTACTAAATACATGACGCGAAACGATTGCTATACAGCAGGCCGCAAAATCACGCCTAAAGGAATCATGGTACATTCGACGGCTGTGCCGGGTGTAATGGCGGCTGAGTGGTTTTCCCGTTGGAACAAATCTTACAAAGCCGGTGAAATAAACAGGCAGGTATGTGTACATGCTTTTGTAGACGATAAAGAGATTTGGCAATACCTGCCTTGGAATCATCGCGGTTGGCATGCAGGAGGATCCGCCAACAATACCCATATTGGCTTTGAGATCTGTGAGCCTGCTGGGTTTTCGTATAAATCCGGGGCGGTGATGGTGGGTTATGATGCAGCAAAGCAGGAAGATTATTTCCGTAAAGCGTGGCAGAATGCCGTTGAACTCTGCGTTATGCTCTGCAAGAAGTACGGTCTTAATGAAAATGACATCATCTGCCACTCCGAAGGATATAGGCTCGGTATTGCCAGCAACCATGCTGATGTGATGCACTGGTTTCCCAAGCATGGGGAGAATATGGACACTTTCCGTAAAGCAGTAAAAAAAGCGCTGGAGAACAGTACAGATATCAATACTGATATTGGAATTGGAGATATGGTGGAGTTTAAGGTCAGTGTAAAGAATTACTTCCCCGGCAGTGTGGAAGTTCCAACGTGGGTCAAAAATGACTATTACCACAGGGTCACACAGACTTTATACAAAGGCAAGCCGGTCATAAAAGGCGGCAAAGAATGTGTATTGCTTGGCAAAAAGGTTAAGAAATCCGGCGGTCAAGAAATCGCAGGCATAAACACTTGGGTAGCAAAAGAAAACCTTGTAATTGTAAACAGCATTCCTGATAACAAGGGCAATAGAACCTATACCGTGCAAAAAGGCGATACCTTATGGAGAATAGCGGAAAAAGAACTCGGTAGAGGAACAAGATTTCCGGAGATTAAGAAACTGAATGGCCTGACTTCAGATACTATTTACCCCGGACAAGTTCTCAAATTGCCGGAATAATGATAAAGGACAGCCAATCGCGGCTGTCCTAAGTCTTTATAGGAGGTGCTTGAATGATAGAGGCGGCTAATCATTTACCATATAACCCGCAGGAAACTAACTATACAAAGATAACGCAGGAGGAACTTCAAAGAGAGGTTGATTACTGGCGGGCATACAAAATTCTGCAGAGGATGCTTAAGGCGGGACTGATTTCAGAAGAAGAATTCAACAAAATCGACAAGTTGAACCGCAAAACTTTCACGCCGATGTATGCACAGCTTATGGCCTAATTAGCTTGCTATTAGCGGCACACAGAGGTAACATGTCACATACCAAAAGGAGGTGAAAACAGTGAGAAAGGTAACGAGGATTGATGGAAACAATGCTCTCCAAGCTTTCAAGCCAAAGGTGAGGGTAGCGGCTTATTGCAGGGTTTCAACAGACAGTGATGAACAAATGGCAAGCCTGGAAGCACAAAAAGACCATTATGAATCCTATATAAAAGCAAATCCTGATTGGGAGTTTGCAGGGATCTACTATGATGAAGGCATATCAGGCACAAAAAAGGAGAACCGAACTGGACTTTTAAGGCTGCTTGCAGATTGTGAAAACAAGAAAATTGACTTTATTATAACCAAGTCAGTCAGCAGATTTGCCAGAAACACAACCGACTGTATTGAGATGGTGAGAAAACTTACCGATCTCGGTGTTTTCATCTATTTCGAGAAAGAGAATATAAATACGCAGCGCATGGATGGCGAATTAGTGCTGACAATTTTGAGCAGTCTTGCAGAAAACGAATCCTTATCCATTGCTGAAAATAGTAAGTGGTCTATCAGACGTAGGTTCCAAAACGGAACATACAAAATTTCGTATCCTCCCTATGGTTACGATTATGTGGATGGGAAGCTATTTATCAATAAAGAACAGGCTGAAATCGTAAAGCGGATTTTTTCCGAGGCTTTGGCTGGTAAAGGCACACAGAAAATTGCAGATGGGTTAAATTTGGATAAAATCCCAACAAAGAGAGGTTCGCATTGGACAGCGACCACTATCCGCGGTATTCTTAGCAATGAAAAATATACCGGGGATGTCCTTCTGCAAAAGACCTATACAGATGAGAATTTTAAGCGGCATTATAATCGTGGTGAAAAAGATCAATACATGATAAAGGATCATCATGAAGCCATTATATCCCATGAGGAATTTGAAGCCGCCCAAGAGATATTAAAGCAAAGAGGAAAAGAAAAAGGTGTAATTAAGGGAAGCAGCAAGTATCAAAAACGCTACCCTTTCTCTGGGAAAATCAAATGCGCAGAATGTGACAGCAGTTTTAAGCGTCGAATTCATGGCAGTGGTAATCATAAATACATTGCCTGGTGCTGCACAAAGCATATAAAAGACGCTTCGGCTTGTTCCATGAAGTTTGTCAGAGAGGATGGGATCCATCAGGCCTTTGTTGTAATGATCAATAAGCTTATTTTCGGTCATAAATTCATTCTAAGACCATTGCTACAAAGTTTAAAGGAAACAAATTACTCAGAAAATATAGCGAAGATTCAAGAGCTGGAAATAAAAATCAAAGAAAATACAGAACGGGTTCAGGTAATCATGGGACTTATGGCTAAGGGATACCTGGAACCCGCTCTTTTTAATACACAGAAAAATGAGCTGCTTAAAGAAGCGGCCTTATTAAAGGAACAAAAAGAAGCCATAAAACATACAATCGATGGGAGTCAGACTATCCTCTTTGAGGTTGAAAAGCTTCTTAAATTTGCAACAAAAGCTGAAAAGCAGATTGATGCATTTGATAGTGAAATATTTGAGGATTTTACCCGCGAAATCATTGTGTTTTCACAAGAAGAAATAGGTTTCAAAATGAAATGCGGGTTGAACTTAAGGGAAAGGCTGGTGAAATAATGAGCCATATACTTTTTGGATATACCATTCAAAACGGTAGGGCTGTAATTAATGAAGAGGAAGCAGTTAAGATTGAGAAACTATTTGAGGCTTACCTTTCCGGGCTTTCTTTAACCGAAGCGGCGCAAAAAGCGGGTATTAAGCGTTACCATACATCTGTTGCAAGAATGCTGGCAGATAAACGGTATGTTGAGTACAAATTCTATCCGCCAATTATCAGCAAGGACACATTCGAAAAAGCACAACTGGAAAGACACAGGCGAGCAGAGGAGCTTGGTAGGATTTATGAACATAAAGGAAATGAAAAGAAAATCTTAAATTTTAGGTTTCATGCTTCAATGCCAGATAATCTATACGATGATCCATTTCAGCAGGCAGAGTATGCTTATAGTCTTATTAAGAGCGAGGTGATTTTAGATGACAACCAGGAATGTTACGGTAATTCCTGCCCGTAAGCGAATTGGGAATAGTGCAAAGGCCGAGGAATTGCCTAAGCTTCGGGTAGCAGCTTACTGTCGTGTTTCTACGGACAGCGAGGAGCAGGCAACCAGTTATGAAGCGCAAATTGAGCACTACACAAACTACATCAAAAGCAATCCCGAATGGGAGTTAGCTGGTATATTTGCAGATGAAGGTATTACCGGAACCAACACGAAAAAGCGTGAAGAGTTTAATCGGATGATAGAAGAATGCATGCAAGGCAAAATCGATATGATAATTACGAAATCTATCAGCCGGTTTGCAAGAAATACGCTGGACTGCCTAAAGTACATAAGGCAGCTTAAAGAAAAAAATATTCCGGTTTACTTTGAAAAGGAAAATATAAACACATTGGATTCCAAAGGGGAAATCCTGCTGACCATTATGGCTTCTTTGGCGCAGCAAGAAAGCCAATCGTTAAGCCAGAATGTAAAACTGGGTATTCAGTACCGATATCAGCAAGGAAAAATCCATATTAATCACAACCGGTTTCTTGGCTATACAAAGGATAAGGATGGCAATTTAGTTATCGTACCTGAAGAAGCAGAGATCGTTAAACGCATTTACAGAGAATACCTTGAAGGTTCCAGTATGCTACAGATAGCAAGAGGTCTGGAAGCTGACGGAATTCTGACAGGTGCAGGCAATCACAGATGGCATACCAGCACCATCAATAAGATTTTGAGGAATGAAAAATATATCGGTGATGCGCTGTTGCAGAAAACCTATACAGTAGATTTTTTATCGAAGAAAAGGGTGGCCAATAACGGCATAGTTCCTCAATACTATGTAGAAAACAGCCATGAGCCCATAATCCCGCGTGAAATTTATATGCAGGTTCAGGAACAGCTTGTCAAAAGAAGATGTGTGCATATAAGTAAGAACGGAAAGAAGAGAAACTACAGCAATAATCATCCCTTATCCCAAATGGTGTTCTGCGGCAAGTGTCATGAAGTATTCCGCAGGGTTCATTGGAATAACCGAGGGAAAAAATCCATCGTTTGGAGATGCGTCAGCAGATTGGAAAACACCGGTTTGTTTTGTACCGCTTCCACTATACTTGAAGATACTCTCAAAGAGAAGATTGTAGAAGCTATCAATATAGCCGTCAGCGGGAAAAACTCTTTTCTGACCATACTGAAGAAGAATATTGAAACCGTATTAAGCGAGGATTTGGATGAGAGTACGGCAGATATTGATAAAAGGCTGGAAGAACTCCAAACCGATTTGATCCAATTGGCAAATTCAAAGGAAGCATATGATAATATTGTCAATGAGATTTACCGCTTACGGGACTTAAGGCAAGAAACACTTTCGAGAAACGCTCTCCGTCAAGATAAGAGGGATCGGATTGCTGAGATGACGGACTTTCTTAATATGCAAACCGGTGATATTACGGAATTTGATGATAAACTGGTTAGAAAACTAATTGAAAAGGCAACTGTATATAATGACAGGCTAGTGGTAGAGTTTAAGTCAGGGTTAGAAATAGAAGTGAATCTATAGGATTTCAATATGATTGCCGCCAATCGAGAAAAATTCTTGATTGGCGTATTTTTTTAAAATAGTTATTGACATATGTCAGAATCGGGGTATAATATAAGATGTAAATGACATATGTCATTTACGCTGAGTAACAGTTGAAAGGATAATCAATTCATTAAATGGATTGTAAAAATGAGGAGGACTATTATGCCCAGAGGTGACAGAACTGGTCCTTTGGGAATGGGACCATTAACTGGACGGAGGTTAGGTTTTTGTGCTGGTTCCAAAGTGCCCGGTTATTTGAACGCAAGTTACAGACGAGAATTTTGGTTTGGACGACGAGGTTACAGGCGTGCATTCTGGCTTGCTGGAATGATCCCCTGGTGTTTTTATCTAGCTTATCACTTATTTAATCGTAGCAAAATTAAAAGTAAGAGATTATAAGAAAAGGAGGTGACATTATGCCAAGAGGAGACGGAACCGGGCCTATGGGAATGGGCCCTATGACAGGGCGAGGTGCAGGCTTTTGCGCAGGTTTTGCTGTTCCGGGTTATGCAAATCCAATCGGTTACGGATTTGGATTCGGACGGGGACGAGGCTTTAGGCGAATGTTTTATGCGACCGGTTTGCCAAGGTGGGCACGCTTTGGTGCTCAAAATGCAAATGGGGCGTACTTTGCATCGGATGCAGATGAAAAAGAATTTCTGAAAAGGCAGGCTAAATTTCTTGAAAATCAGCTTGATGATGTAAAAAAGCGCCTCGATGAGTTAGAAGATTAGTCCTGTCGTAATGCGAAAGGCAGGCGATAGCCTGCCTTGTTCGCGTTTTATCTAAAGGGATGGGGTGCATGACCATAAATATAATGGAATATAAAAGTGATTGTTTCTATCAGAATCGAGGTGACTAAAAATATGCCGAGACCAATGAAATGGAGAAAAGTATGCTGTTTGCCTGAAAACAGTAAGTTTGGTCCCCTTGACTTAAAGGTGGATGATGAGAATATTGTCAGAATGACAGTTGATGAGTATGAAGCCATAAGGCTTATTGATTTGGAAGGCTTTACGCAAGAGGAATGCGCCAAGCAGATGGATGTTGCACGCACTACTGTTCAAGGCATTTACGCTGAAGCCAGAAAAAAGATTGCCGAGTCTCTGGTTAATGGTAAGGTACTATTGATAGAAGGTGGCGAATACAGGCTATGTGAAGGATTCGGAAATGGGTGCGGACGAGGTTGTCGCAGGCATCGACATGGTTGGCGCTTTGCAGGTAGTGATAGAGGTGACTGATAATGTATTCTGACAAAGTGATAGAACATTTTATGTGCCCTCAAAATGCTTATAGTATGCCGGATGCCGATGCAGAAGGGAGTTTCGGTGATCCTACATGCGGAGATTATCTTACGATTTATATTAAAGTAAAAGACAATCGTATAAGTGAAATAAGCTTTCTTGTGTTTGGTTGCACTGCGGCAATTGCAACATCCAGTATGACGACGGTATTAGCTAAGGGTAAAGCCCTGGATGAAGCATTGGAAATTTCAGAAGAAGATGTCATACATGCCTTAGATGGACTTCCTGAGAACAAGGTTCATTGCTCTAATTTAGGCGTTAGCGCATTACGAAATGCGATCAATAATTATATTAATAGAATGGAGGATTCTCATGAAAATAGCAATTCCGGTAGATGAAAAAAGTTTGGAGTCGAATGTATGTGTATCCTTTGGGCGTGCTCCCTATTTTCTAATTTATGATACTGAAACTAAAGAGAGTATATTTCTTGATAATGGTGCAGCAGCAAGTACAGGCGGAGCAGGAATTAAGGCAGCACAAACAATAGTGGATAATAAAGTGAACGCTTTACTTACTCCCCGATGTGGCGAAAATGCAGCTAATGTGCTCAAATCCGCTGATATTAAAATATATAAAACAGCGGGTATTTCCGCTAAAAAAAATATTGATGACTTCATCAGTGGAAAGCTATCCTTACTCGATGAAATTCATCCTGGTTTTCATGGCCATGGAGGGAACTAAAATGAGGATAGCTGTGCTAAGTGGCAAGGGCGGCACAGGAAAAACACTGGTGTCGGTTAATTTAGCTGCGGCTGCAAAAATATCAACGTATATTGACTGTGATGTTGAAGAACCAAATGGTCACCTTTTTTTTAAGCCCGAAAACATTCAGGAAGAAGAAGTACATGTACGAATTCCAAAGGTGGATGGCAAGCTATGCAATGGATGTCGAAAGTGTGTTGACTTTTGCAAGTTTAATGCCCTTGCCTATATAAAAGATAAACTGATTATATTTGAAGATATATGTCACTCTTGTGGAGGTTGTATCTTGCTTTGCCCTGAGAAAGCGTTAACAGAGAAAGAAAAGGTTATTGGCAAGATCCAAAAAGGAGCTTCGGACCAGGTAACAGTATATACAGGAATATTGAACACCGGTGAACCTTCGGGTATACCAATTATAAAAAAGTTGCTTAATGAGAACAAACCTGAAAGGAACAAGACGATATTTATCGACTGCCCTCCCGGAAGTGCCTGTATAGTCATGGAAAGCATTAAGGATGCAGACTACTGTATATTAGTAGCTGAGCCTACATTGTTCGGCGTTCATAACCTTAACATGGTATATGAACTGGTGAAGTTATTTAACAAGCCGTTCGGAGTTGTTCTTAACAAGTGCCTTGATGGTGAAAATCCATCAGAGCAATTCTGCATAGAAAAGAACATAAAAATTATAGGTCGAATTCCATTTGACAGTGCACTCGGTATGCTAAATTCAAATGCAGAAATCGCTGTAAGGAAAAGTGAAAGATACCGGACGATTTTTTCTTTTTTGCTGGAGACTGTGAAAAAGGAGGTGCATCATGAAACAACTTCTAATTCTTAGCGGTAAAGGCGGTACTGGTAAAACTACAATAGCCAGTGCTTTTATCAAGCTTTCAAAGGCTAAGGCTTATGCAGACTGTGATGTAGATGCACCTAACCTGCATCTTATAACAAAGCAAAACTCCCTGCCAAAGAAAACAGACTATTATGGTTTGCCGAAAGCCGAGATAGATATCGAGCTGTGCATAGAGTGCGGACAATGCATGCAAAACTGCCGATTTGAAGCTATATCAGCAGACGGGAAATACAAGGTAGATCCTTTTGCCTGTGAAGGTTGCGGGGTTTGCGAGCTTGTTTGCCCTGTTGAAGCTGTGACTTTAAAACCTGCTGTAGCTGGTGAACTGCTGTTATATACAGATGGAGAAAAAGTATTATCTACAGCGCAGCTAAAAATGGGCAGCGGAACCTCCGGAATGTTGGTTACCGAGGTAAAGAAGCAAATGAAGTCAGCAGCCGCTGATGTGGAGTTTGCCATTATTGACGGATCTCCCGGTATAGGCTGCCCGGTTATAGCGTCTTTGAGCGGTGTTGATATGGTGTTAATTGTGGCCGAGCCATCCATATCCGGAATTAGTGACATGGAGCGGATTATAAATACAGCTGCGAAATTTGGCGTAAAGACGGCGGTATGTATCAATAAGTTTGACACAAATATGCAAAACACAGAAAAGATAGAAAACTTCTGTAAAGGTCAGGGAATTAGCCTTTTGGGTAGAATACCCTTTGATTTGGACGCGGTAAAAGCAATTAATAATGGGCAGACAATTGTTGATATAGACTGTGCCTCAGGTGCAGCAGTGAAAGCAATTTATAGCAAGACAATGGAACTGCTGTTTGAAGAAGGTGGTGGGCTGAGGTCATGATTATCAAAACACTAGTTGAGAATACAGCGCTATCCAAAAACTTCGGCAGCGAACACGGACTTAGCCTTTATATAGAAGCAAATAGTCACAAAATTCTTTTTGATGTTGGCGCTAGTGAGTTATTTCTTGAAAATGCAAAGAAGCTGAATGTAGATATCTCTGAGGTTGATTATCTGATTATTTCGCATGGGCATTATGATCATGGTGGCGGGCTAAGAGCTTTTTTGCGTGAAAACACGAAAGCCGAGGTATTCCTACACCGACTAGCATTTGAAAAATACTATGCTTTGCGTTCAAATGATGAACCGGAGTATATTGGCTTGGATGAAGAATTGAAGCAAAACAAGCGAATTGTATTTACATCAGACCGTTTCTTTGTCAGCAAGGGGGTTCAAGTGTTCTCAAATATTACCAGGAAGGAACCTCTACCAAAGTCAAATGACAGTTTGCTTATGAAACATGACGGCAAAATAGTACAGGATACTTTTGCGCATGAACAAAACCTCATTATAGAGGAGGCAGGAAAGACGCTTTTGGTAACAGGCTGCGCCCATAATGGTATTGTAAATATTCTTGAATACTTCCATGACTTAAAAAGACGTATGCCTAACTATGTGATAGGTGGATTTCATCTTTCCAACCGTTCTGGCGGAAACGAGGTCCATGAAATGATAGATAGAATTGGTAAATACCTGGTGGATACAAAAGCAAAGTTTTACACATGTCATTGCACTGGTCTGGAGCCTTATAAAAGGCTGAAAACTATTATGGGTGATAGCATCGATTATCTGTCAGCAGGCAGTGAAATACACATATGAATTATTTGATAGTGCAAATCAAGGGAGATGAATGCCTGTGAAAGATATTAATACATTTATTTTTATTTCTGCTTTTGCAATGGGAGCAATGATAGTAAACAGTTTGGGAATCTGGACTCTTTATAAAAATCGCGAATGGGCAGAAAAAATTAAAGACTATTGTATGTGTTTTGCTGCGGGAATACTTATCTCTTCCCCGCTGATAATGACTTTACCTCAAGCTATACAAAAAACCTCCTACGCAGGATTTACTGCGCTCGCAGGATTTTTATTTATGTATTTCAGCAATAAGATCATCAAATACAAAACAAAGCAAAAAGAACTGGCCTTTGGCATAACTGCAATTGAAGGTATCTTAATTCATTCACTTATAGATGGCGTTGTATACACAGTTACTTTTAGTATCAGCACAGTAGTTGGAATTCTTACTGGAGTTGGGTTGGTTGTTCATGAGTTCGCCGAAGGCGTTATAACTTTTTCAATGTTACTTAAAGGTGGATATAGCACAAGGAAAGCTGGGATTTATGCTTTTCTTGCAGCAGCATTAACAACTCCTATCGGTGCCTTTATAGCATATCCAATTGTTCAACATCTTAGTAACAATGTTTTAGGACATATGCTTGGATTTGTTGCTGGTGTTTTAATATACGTTTCGGCATCGCATTTATTGCCTGAAGCAAGGGAACATGAGAAAAAGCACTCTACACTAGCATTTATATTGGGAATTGTTTTCGCACTGCTTATTATGTTTACCGAACACTAAAGTTATTACAGCATAACAACCATGCATGAAAAATATACAGGAAGGAGCTAATATTATGAGCGAAAATTGCAACCAAAGCTGCAGCAGTTGCTCGGAGGACTGCGCAGAAAGAAAAGAGAAGAAAAATGATTTCTCCGTGAAACCACATGAAATGAGCAGCATTAAAAAGGTTATTGGTGTTGTCAGCGGTAAAGGAGGGGTTGGAAAGTCACTGGTAACTTCCATGCTAGCTGTTACCATGAATAGAATGGGGTATCATACCGCTGTTCTGGACGCTGATGTAACCGGGCCTTCTATTCCTAAGGCATTTGGTATCAAGGAAAAAGCCACAGGAAGTGAATTTGGCTTATTCCCAGTTAAAAGTAAGACAGGTATTGATATAATGTCTGTTAATTTGCTTTTAGAGAATGATACCGATCCAGTTGTGTGGAGAGGACCCCTGATCGGAAATATGGTAAAGCAGTTCTGGTCAGATGTTATCTGGAGCGATGTGGATTTTATGTTCATCGATATGCCACCGGGCACCGGCGATGTTCCCCTTACTGTATTTCAATCCATTGCTGTTGATGGGATCATTGTTGTAACCTCGCCTCAGGAGCTTGTATCCATGATTGTATCAAAAGCAGTCAGGATGGCTGAAATGATGAATATTCCTATCGTTGGTTTAGTAGAAAATATGTCCTATTTTAAATGTCCGGATTGCGGTAAGGAACACAAAATTTTCGGCGACAGCCATATTGACGAAATTGCCGAAAAGCATAATTTAAAAGTGCTTGCTAAGCTTCCGGTCAACCCCAAAATTTCTGCCGCCTGTGATAAGGGTATGATAGAACTTTTTGACGGCGATTGGCTTGATCCGGTGGCAAAAGTATTGGAGGAAATCATTGAGGAAGATAATAAATGAGTGCACATTCAGATTTGGCAAGAAAATTGTTTAAAAAAGGCTACAATTGCTCTCAATCTGTTTTTGCTGCTTTTTGTGATGAAACGGGGCTGGACACGGAAACAGCATTAAAAATTGCATCTTCTTTCGGAGGAGGTATGGGTAGGTTGCGAGAAGTATGTGGTGCTGTGACAGGAATGTTTATGGTGGTCGGCATGAAATATGGTTACACAGATCCATCCAGCAAAAATGCGAAAGCAGAACATTATGAGCTAGTTCAAGATTTGGCAAAACAATTTGAAAATGAAAACGGATCAATCATATGCAGGAAACTGTTAGGTATTTCAATTAAGCATGATAAACCTATACCCGAGACCAGAAATGATAATTATTATAAAAAGCGGTCTTGCGCAGAACTTGTTGAGCAAGCTGCAAGGATACTTGATGAATATATTCAGAGTAAAAGAATGGAGGAGGTCAACTATGATTAAAATTGCTGTAGCAAGTGATAACGGAATGGTGACTGAGCACTTTGGACATTGCGAAGGGTTTATAATTTTTGACACCGAAAACAACAAAATTGTTAAAAGTGAAACCATCGCTAACCCCGGGCATAAACCTGGATTCTTGCCTAATTTTCTTGCCGATCGTGGAGTAAACGTCATCATCAGTGGTGGTATGGGAGGAGGTGCAGTTGACATTTTTAATGAAAGGAACATTGAGGTTATTGTTGGGGCAAGAGGTGATGCCAAAGCAGCAGTAGAAGCATACCTGCAGGGTTCTCTTAAATCTACTGGTTCTGTTTGCCATGAACATGAGCACCACGATGAATGTGGAGAATGAAACAGGACTTTGAATTATAATTTCCTATACTTTGATTATTACACTGTGCAAATAAAAAGACACCGCTTCAGTACAAATACTGACAGCGGTATCTTTTTATTTAATCATATATTTACCCGTATAATCAGTGGTTTTTTTGAAGAGTTTATTGTGGAATACGATTATAATAATTCCGAAAATGATCAGAACCAATGACAGTGCTTGCGATATTCTAAGTCCCGGGACCAGATAAAGACTATCTGAACGCAATCCTTCAATCCAAAAACGACCTAGCCCATATCCGATAAAGTAAGTTGCCAAAAGCTGACCGTTAAACTTTGTCTTTTTGCGGAAATAAACCAGTACAGCAAATACACACAAATTCCACATGCTTTCATAAAAAAATGTAGCTTGATGCCATTCTTCCAACCGTTCTATGAATACAGCATAGGGGAAGAATTGAAGATTTGGGTTTGCAACGAGATTGCCGAAGACCTCCTGGTTCACAAAATTACCCCATCGACCAATTGCCTGTCCTAGAATTAAGCTTGGTACAACCATATCAACAAGTCGGAAAAATGGGAATTGACTGCGTTTTGAAAAAATAATCGCAGCTATGATTCCACCAATAACTCCTCCATATATAGCAAGACCACCTTCCCAAATAGCAATCATCTTTGTAAAGTTGCCGCTATACTGTTCCCATTCAAATACAACGTAATAAATTCGCGCGCAGATGATTGCGATGGGGAGCGCTAAAAAGAGAAAATCAAAGATTATTTCACTTTTAAGGTTCTGTCTTTTAGCTTCACGACAGGCAATCAAAACACCAAGTAAAACCCCGAATCCAATAATAACGCCATACCATGCAATATTTAAACCATTAATGCCAAATAGGTTTTTTATTAAATATCTATCTATCATAAAATCCGCCTTTCTAATATCAGCGTATAGAGGTAACTTTAATAATAGTATCACGATGAGGTATTTACGTAAACCATTTAAACATGTATATTAGGAAGAAAGGCTTGTTGATATGTTCCTGCGAACGACGATTTTTCAAAAAAGACCGAAAAACCCATTGACATGTCCCCGTAGACGTAAGGTTCAAAAAATCAGTCCAAGACATCAATCCAAGCCGCTCAAGCCATGTGGAGAGTATAATTGTGGTTCGAAGGAGAAATAATAGGGTTTGACCACAACATGTAGTGGTTTGAGGACAAAAAAAGGGTCAAAAATAGGGTAAAATATAGATGACATAGGGTAATTAGAGAGATGATACCCTAAAATCTAAAATAATTCAATATTTGTTAGCAAATAAAATTGTTATTATTTGGTAAATTAATGTTATAATTGAGTTACTACTTAATGCTCATGGGGTGAAAATTTTGATAATTATACTATTTGGTGTGATAACAGATGACGAAGTAGATTTTATTAATAGGATTTTTTCAAAAATGAATGTAAAAATGTATAATATTTCTTTTAATATGTTAAAGAATAAATTTGATGCAGAAGAAGCTGTATCACAAACATTTTTAAAGATTATTGACAATATAGAAAAAATATCTGCTTTGCCATGTCCCCAAATAGAATCCTACTGCGTTATAATATTAAAGAATGAAACAATGAATATCATAAGAAAACGTAAGAAAATCATATATGTAGAGGATGTAGACTATTTTGATAACAACGAAGGAGATTATTATATTGAAGAAGAATATTTAGAAAAAGTAAATAAAGAACAATTACTTTCCTGTATTAATAGACTCTCAGATGATGAAAAAATTTTTATTCATCTACGCTTTGTCAATGAAATGAGAATTAAAGATATTTCAGAGCTTTTAGGAATTACTGAAGAAGCTGCAAAAAAACGTGGTCAACGCATTTTAAAAAAACTACGTCTATATTATGAAGAAGGTGATATAAGTGTCCGAAATAGCTAACAATATTATGAAAGAGGTATGTCAATTATCTTTTCAGAATGAATTAGAAACAATCACTAAATTAAATATGAATAGTATTAAGTATCAAACATTAAGTGAAGAGCAGGTTGATCAATTAGCTATAAAAATAGGTTTATTACCATTGGAGTATCGTAATATTCTTTTCTTTCGATATTGTTTTAATAATCCTCCTTCTAAAATAGAAAAGATACTTGAGATAGAAAATGTTATAGGTAAATTACGTTATATACAAAAAATGCTATCTGCTTTTATGGGACTTAAAAATTCATGGATTGATGATAACTCTATGAAAAAAGCTTGTGAAATAGCTCTTATAGAAGAGACAAAAGACTATGATAATACCCTAGCATTACACAAACCTAACTATTCTAAGAGCTTCAGACGGAAACTAAAAGATATTAAGATTTCACAAAAGACTAATAGTATATTCATGAAAATGGTTAAAAGAGTAGCTGCATTTATAATAGTATGTTTTTTAAGTTTTTCTACTGTTTTAGTAGTTAATGCGGAAGTACATGAAAGGTTTTTTGATTGGGTAGTTGTAACATTCCCTAAGTTTAGCATCTTCATACCACAAAATATAAATAAAGATAATATCGATCTAAAGTCATTAAAAATCAATTATGTTCCTATGGATTTTAAATTAGTTAATATCAATGAAGGGCATAATATGCTTATTTATAATTATGCCACAGAGAATAACAAAAAACTTGATATAAGTTTTCTGGCATCGTCCAGAAAAGGTAAATCATATTATGATACAGGAAATACAGAAATAGAAGAGTTTATTTTTAAACAATCTAATGCTTATATGTGGAAAACTAATGAAATAACTTATTTAATATGGCATCAAGATGGTATTGAATGCCATAAAGTATTTCAAAATAATTTAAAAAGATATGTCCCCTTTTTCCTCCTTGTGCGTTATATAGGTAAGAACCTAATAACAATGAGGAGGATTTTTTATGAAACTTACAATGTGTTTTTATCTAAAAGCTATAGAGGAGCTTCAGATGTTAAATATCGAACTGGAGTTGTAGTGAATGTGGATGGGGAAAAAGCGGAGGCTACTTCTGGAAACAGTGAGGTTTAAATATAAACTTTAACCGTAATGGAAAATTTGTGCACCATTGATTTATCAAAAAAATAAAATAAATAGGAGGAAAGTTATGTTTAAAAAAATTATATCAACGATATTATGTATTTTATTGATTAGTCTTAGTACTGTAGCATTTGCTAAAGAGACAGTATCTAAGGAAATGGACATATTAGATATTTTAATAGCAGCAGGCACATATTTAAATTCGGAGATAGCGACAGAAGAGTGTATATCAGAAGACACTTACTTGGAAAAAGTAGTTCCTTTATTCAATGATATGGGAGAGGTAGTTGCTTATTATGCTACATTTTCACCTACTGGTTATGCTGTTGTAAATAATAATGTTGAAAACCCAACTGTTATTGAGTTCGGAGAAGGCAATAATAAAACAATTGAGGACATTTTAAAAGAAAAATCTGATTATCATATCATTTACAATAATCCAATAGAAATCTATGAAACAAGTAGAGTAAATTTTTCAGATAAAAATAAAACTCCAAATGGATTGTATGATTATTACCCTGAATTGAAAGAAATTGATTATGATTTAGCTTACCAGCATGATGAATATAAACAACAACTTTTAGAAAAATTTAAAATGGCACGTGGCGATGGTGACTATGGATTTATTAATTTAAAGGATATGCCATCTGGTTCTTATACTGCTAAGACAATTTTATCAGCCACAAGCACTGATTGGACAATTATGGATAGCTATAATGATATTGCTAAGAATCACTGTGGAGCAACAACTGTAACGAACTTGGCACTTTATTTTGCTAAGAGGGGTAATACAAATTTGAAAATAAATACTAAACGTGATACATTTAAAGCAGTTCATAAAATTATTGGCAATGGACCATCTATGACAATTGCTTCAGGAGCTAAACAATATTTTAAAGACAGGGGATATACATTAAATTATAAAAGTGTAAGTAATTTTAATGGAATTAAAAGCGCGACAACTGATAATCATCCTTGTGGTATTTTGTTAGCTGACGGCCTATTTGCTTGGCATTGGATAATTTCTGTGGGATATAGAGAATATAATAGCGGTGGTAATTATATGCGTATAATGGATAACTGGTTTAATACAGTAGATAGATATTATAAAATAGGAACAGGATCATTATGGTGGTCTGCCACAGAATATTGGGTGAATTAAATGAATAAACCAAGTATAAAAAAGAGTAGGATGATATTTTTAATATTATTCCTTTTACCATTTATTATTCTTTATATAATTTCTAAATTATTTTTATCTAATTTATATTTATTTGAATGGACAGCACGTAATTTTTACTTATATTTATGGTTAATTGTTATAATACTTACCTGTTACAAAAAGTATTATATAGCTGCTTCATTAGTTATAGGAAACCTAATAGGTGTTTTTATAGGTCAGTTTTTAGGGGATTATTTATTATATTTGAACATTCAAAAAATAACTCAGGATATGTCAAATGAAAAGGTAGCTATGCTCCACCTTCACCATGGAGTCACAATATGGATAATAACAATTTTAATCTGTCTTATAATAGGAATTATTATAACAAAAATAGATGAAAAGAATACTATAAGTACAAAAGATTAGTATGTAGCATATTAGAAGAATGTAAATGAAAAAGAAGATGTTATAATAATGTGGGAATTGCTCAGTATCAATAGCTTGGATAAATTCTCAGTAGAATAAGATAATATTTATTTTTATTTTGTACAAAATTAAAATTAAATATATAAACCCAAAGAGGCGAAGTCTTCAATTAACTTATAATCGATAGACTTTGCCTCTTTTATTTCAAAATAAAATTGAAAGGACAGATATATCTTTAATTCAATCATTCCTCTCTAAAATATATTTATTAAACTTTTCTTCATCAATAGGATTTAAGGTTACATAGTTGGGTAGTGACCAATCTCTAATATCATTAGTCCATTATTTTCCCTCTCAAGAATTATTTTAACAAGTATATATAATATGTAGATTATTAATAAATTGTGAAAAATAAAATAACTATTAGGAAATATTGAATAAATATAGTAAAATAGAATTATTAAAGGAATTAGAGGTGATAAAATGCTAAAAAGAATAAAACTTGCTAATCTACCTACTAAAATAGAGAAGTTGGATAGATTAAGCAGCGAACTAGGTAAAAATGTCTATATAAAAAGAGATGATCAAACAGGGATAGAATTATCAGGAAATAAGATAAGGAAATTGGAATTTTCTGTAGGAGAAGCTTTAGAGAATAACTGTGATTATTTAATTACATGTGGCGGGATTCAATCTAATCATGCTAGAGCTACAGCTGCAGTGGCAGCTAAATTAGGTTTAGGCTCTTATCTTGTATTGAGAGGAGATGAAAATGAAGAAATAGAAGGTAATTTATTTTTAGATAAATTACTTGGTGCAAATATAAAATTTATAACATCGGAAGAATATAAAAATAGGACTAAAATAATGGATGAAATAAGAATGCAACTATCAAAAAAAGGGCATAAAGCATATATAATTCCAGAAGGTGCTTCCAATGGTATAGGTTCTCTAGGTTATGTAAATGCCATGGATGAAATACTAGAACAAGAGAAGCAACTAGGGATAAAGTTTGATGCAATAGTTGTTGCTGTAGGTTCTGGTGGTACCTATGCGGGACTATATTATGGGAATTATATAAATTCTAATCTTGCTAAGATTTATGGTGTTAATGTTTGTAATAATAAAGAACATTTTCAAGAAGTAGTGAGGAACTTATTAGAGGAAATTACTACTTATACAGATAAACAAATTGTCGTAAATAAAGAAGAAATTAATATAATAGATGGATATCAAGGATTGGGTTATGCATTGAGTCAAACTGAAGAGATACAATTCATCCATCATTTTGCAAAATTAGAAGGGATAATATTAGATCCAGTATATACTGGTAAAGCTATGTATGGACTATTTAATGAGATAAATAAAGGCAGTTTTAATATGCACGAAAATGTATTGTTTATCCATACAGGGGGCATATTTGGATGGAACAAAGCTCAAAGGGCATTGCTTTGTAATTAGTTAGTTATTTATTTATTTGTTTGAAGTGTAGTCTATATTTTTTAAGGGGGATGCTATGAAAAGATTATTTTCAGTATTTTTAATATTTTCTATCATATTTCTTGTTACTGCTTGTAATAAAGAATCGATAGAAACCATTGGAATAAGAGGAGAAATTAAGGAAATTTATATGAATGAGGAAAATGCACTTATACAGAGCATATTAGTGGAAGGGCATTTAGATGAAGATACCATGTATGAAAGCGCTAATGTTGCAATAAATAATAATACGGATATTTATAAGGGTGATGAAAAAGTGACAGTAGATGATTTGGAAGAAGGATTGATAGTGGAAGTGATATTTGAAGGTGCTATTGAAGAGTCTTATCCTGTACAGGGAACTGCAAAAAAGATAAAAATATTAGCAGATTAGGAGGTTACTATGTTTAAATTAGATCCAATAAAAAATATGAATGAAGAAGAAAGATTAAAGTATATGAATTTATTGTTAAAATCTCAATTGAGCTCAGAGGAAGATTCTCTTGCAAATATATCTAATGCAACAGCTATAATTATGGTTTGTGTTGATAGGTTAAATTGGGCGGGTTTTTATATATTACGTGGAGAACAGTTGGTATTAGGACCCTTCCAAGGTCTTCCTGCTTGTAATAGAATAGATGTGGGAAAAGGAGTATGTGGTACTGCAGTTAAAACTAGAAAAGTGCAGTTAGTTCCTGATGTTCATAAATTTCCTGGGCATATTGCCTGCGATTCAGCATCTAATTCAGAATTGGTAATACCTATTATTAATGAGGATAAAATATATGGGGTATTAGATTTAGATAGCCCAGAAAAAAATAGATTTACTCAATTGGAAAAGGAATATTTCATAAAATTTGTAGATATATTAAATGAGTATATAGATTGGGAGATCATATAATTTAGGGGCAGGGAGAACTGACATACTCCCATTGCCCCATTATATTTTTTCAACTTCAATTATTTCTTGTATTATTTCATATTCATTTTGGAAAATTGGTCTATCTAAATATTCCATTTCTCCAGTTTGATTATCATATGGATCTTGCCTTAAAAATTTCTTTTCAGGATAAAAATCATATTGAAATTCGGAATTTGCTACCATTCTAAAAGGATCTAGGTTACCAAAATAGAAATTCCATCTCTTTTTATTTCCACGTCTGAGTGCACTACCACCAAAGGATAAATCAGCAAAAATCCAGCCAAAAGGTTCTATATAAAATTCTGCCCAGTCATGGCAACCAATATTATAAGGATTTACAACTAATCCTGATTGCCATCTTGCGGGGATACCTGCTATTCTACAAAGGGTAATAAATAATAGTGCTTGTACACCACAATCTCCCTTTAGGTTATAGGCTGCATATTCAGGGATATTTGTAATAGCTGCATATTGTCTAACATAGGAGTATTGTACATTTTGTGTAATGTAATTATAGATTTTTCTTGCTTTCAATAACGGGTTTTTTTCATCTCCTACAATTGTTTTTGTTAATTCTACTAAGAAAGGAGTAAAACGTATATGAGGTAACCATTCTTCAGTATAGAAAGTAGGTTGATTTTCAGAAACCTTATCTGCAGATATATCATTATATTTTATATGATTTTCATAAGAATACTCTACTGTGAATTCATCTTTTTCATTTACTATTTCTTCAAAATAGATAGTTCTTTGGGGGTAATTGACGGGAGAGATAAATTTAGGTTCATGGGAGGTGTTTATAATGCGAATGTTTTTTATCTGTTGAGCATTTCTTGGAATAGGTAAGTAAACTCTTATTTTTTCTCCCTTTCTTTTGTATTTAGAATTTAATTTTAATCCAGTTTTAACATGAATGAAATACTTTGTTTCTCCATTTTGTATAATATCCTCTATTACCTCATCCAATATATCAGGAGTATTTTTTTCAGGACTAATTAATCTTTCTTTTAAAGTAGGATGAACTTTTATAGCATTTTCTAAAAATCTATTATGGAATTTAATCTCCCCATCTATGTAAATCCAATCTGCATATCTTGCATCTTTAATATACTCTAATTCTTTCTTTGAAAAGTTTTTTATATTTTCTTGTGCTAAAGCTAGTGCTTCATCAAAAGTGTATGTATAATCTTCTTTAAACCTCCTAATCCTATCTTTTTCAAAATCTAATCTATCTTTTAATACTTGTGGAATATTTCTTGCCATATACAAATCAATTAATTTTAATGCTTTATCAAAATCCCCATATATAACAGCTTTACTCACATCCTCAGGCAAATCTACCACTAGAAATTTTAAGTTATTCACGCCAATTCCTCCTCTTTAAATCAAATAGTATTTTCCAATACTTATGATGATTCTATATTATTTTATGAATAGTGATTTTTGTTTACTTTATATATTCATTATATAATATTATACTTTTTTATAAAAGTTTATAAACGTCTTGATTTTAGTTTAAAATCATGTTACATTGTATATATAGTGTATGAGCGCAAACAATACTACTACATATAGCGTATAAAAGGGGGTTTTTTTATGTTAAAAGTTGAAAAAAGAAATGGTATGATTGTGGATTTTGATGGAGAAAAAATAGTTAATGCTATTTGTAAGGCTATGGCTGAAACTGAACAAGGAATAGATGAGGAGATAGCCAAGGGAATAGCAAATAAGGCTTTTGATACATTTAAAAATTTAGGAATAATTAATATAGAGAAAATACAAGATTTTGTAGAAGTAGAATTAATGAGAGAAAGACCAGATGTAGCCAAAAAATATATTTTATATAGGGATAAAAGAGCTAAACTTAGGAAATATGGTTGGGAGATGACGGATTTACAAAGGGATATATATGAAAAAAAATATAGATATGAGAATGAAAGCTTTGATGAGTTTTTAACTAGAGTAAGTGGGGGCAATAACTATATAAAAAAAGCTATAAAGGATAAAAAGTTTATGCCAGCAGGAAGAATATTAGCAGGTAGAGGATTGGATAAATATGGGAGGAAGATTACTTTATCTAATTGTTATGTGATGCCTAAAGTTGAGGATAATATAGAGTCCATATTTGATACTGCTAAATATATGGCCAGAACTTATTCTTATGGTGGAGGAGTAGGTATTGATTTATCAAAATTAAGACCTAGAGGAGCAAAAGTAAATAATGCAGCTAATACTACTACTGGAGCAGTATCTTTTATGGATTTATATTCCTTAGTAACAGGCTTAATTGGTATGAAGGGAAGACGTGGAGCATTGATGCTTAGCATGGATTGTAATCATCCAGATATTGAGGAATTTATTGATGTGAAAAATGATTTAAATAAGATAAATTATGCTAACATATCTGTTAATGTTACTGATGATTTTATGAGAGCTGTTGAAGAAGACAAAGATTATGAATTATATTTTTATGTAGATGCTACTGGTGAAGAAATTAGAAAGATCATAAAAGCCAGGAAATTGTTTAGAAAAATTGCAGAAAACAACTGGAATATGGCAGAACCTGGTGTATTGTATCAAGATCGTATAAATTCTTGGCATCTTATGAGTGAAGATGATAGTTTCAAATTTGCTGGTGTAAACCCTTGTGCTGAGGAGACACTACCAGCTTATGGCTCTTGTAACCTATCCTCTATAAATTTAAGTGAATTTGTAAAAAATCCATTTACTTCAAAGGCTAATTTTGATTTTAAAGGATTTGCAGAAATGGTAAGAGAAGGCATTATTTATTTAAATGAGGTATTGGATGAGAATATAAATCTCCATCCATTGAAGGAACAGAGAGAATTGTCTAGAGATTTAAGACAAATAGGTTTAGGGATAATGGGAGTAGCAGATATGTTTATAAAGATGGGAATAAAATATGGTAGCGAAGAATCCATTGAATTAATTCACCATATAGGAAAAGTTTTAGTGAATGAAGCTTTAAAGCAGTCAGCTCTTTTAGCAGCAGAATATGGTCCATTTCCTAGATATAATAGAGAAGCCATTTTAAAATCACCTTTTTTGTTATCTAATGCAGAAGAAGATGTACTTGAATTAATTAAAAAATATGGATTACGAAATTCCCAGCTTTTAACTATACCACCAACAGGAAGCATATCTACATTGATTGGATGCAGTAGTGGATTAGAACCAATTTTTCAAATATCCTACATTAGAAAATCTGAATCATTACATGGTGGAGATACTTATTATAGAGTATTTACTCCAATAGTTAAAGAGTATATGGACAAATATAATATAGTTCGGGAAGAAGATTTACCAGATTATTTTGTAACCACTTTGAATTTGGACTATAAGGCTAGAATAGATGTGCAGGCTGCATGGCAACAATATATAGATGCTAGTATATCATCTACTGTAAATGTCCCTAATGATTTTACTGTGGAACAAGTTGAAGAATTATATATGTATGCTTGGAAAAAGGGGCTGAAAGGAGTTACTATATATAGAGACGGTTGTGCTAGAACAGGTGTATTAATTACAGATAAAACTAATTTAAACAGATTTGAAAGAATTGAAAAGTTACAACGAGAAATAAATAAATTGATAGAAGAACATTTGAAAGAGAATCCAGATGTTTGCCCTATGTGTGGTGGAGTTTTAGTTCATAGTGGTGGATGTGCAGAGTGTAGAGATTGTGGATACAGTCCTTGTTCCATATAAGCTTTTGAAGGAGATTATAATGCTAACAATAGAGAAATTATCTGAAGTTATTGATATTGGAAAAAGGGAGTCTAAGAATTTTTTAACTAAACCCTATGTGGATATCTTCCATCAAAAGGAAAAGATCTGCCCCAATTTTAAAAAGGATGAATCCACTTATAACCAATTTTATCAAGGAGATAATTTTATAGTAATGAAAAAGTTATTAGAAGAAGGGTATAAGGGAAAAATAGATTTGATATATATAGATCCACCCTTTTTCACTAAAACCAAATATAAAGGTAAAATATTTTTATACCATGATGAAGAAGAGGATATAATAGAACATTTTGCCTATGATGATACTTGGGAAGAAGGATTTTTTTCCTACCTTAAAATGTTATGTACTAGACTTTTTTTGATGAAAGAACTATTAAGTGAAAAGGGAACCCTGTACGTCCATCTAGACTACAGGACTGTCCATTACATAAAAATTATAATGGATCAGATATTTGGGGGAGAGAATTTTTTAAATGAAATCATATGGGCTTATAAATCTGGAGGAGCAAGTAAACGATATTATTCTAAAAAACATGATACCATATTAGTATACACAAAGGGAAAGGAGTATATATTTAATCCTCAAAAGGAAAAATCTTATAATAGAGGATTTAAACCCTATAAGTTTAAAGGAGTTAAAGAATATAAAGATGAATTAGGTTGGTATACCTTAGTCAATTTAAAAGATGTATGGCAAATAGATATGGTAGGTAGAACCTCTAAAGAAAGGGTAGGCTATGATACTCAAAAGCCAGAAAAACTATTGGAAAGAATAATATTAACATCTTCTGATGAAGATTCTTTAATAGCGGACTTTTTTGCAGGCAGTGGAACCACTGGAGTGGTGGCAGAAAAATTAAATAGAAGGTGGATAATGTCAGATATAGGAAGCTTATCTTCATTGACTATAGCAAAAAGATTAATTGAAAACAATTCTACTCCATTTTATATATATAAACCTAATATAAGGGATGAAAGAGCAGGGAAACTATATTTAAATGAAATAATACTTGAAAACGATAATGGCATTAAATGTTTAAAGATAGAACTGGATAGATATGAAATAGATTTAAATAAAATTAATATTAAAGACAAAGATAGAGAACTTATAAATGAGATATTAACAAAAAACTCCTTATCCCTATTGGACTTTATTGGCATTGATCCAAATTATAAAGACAATTTACCAAATTTAAGATGGCAATACTATAGAAATAATAAAAGGAATTTAGATTCTATCATTTATATAAAAATTGATAAGGTTAAAGAAGACCAAAAGATATTTATTAGATATGTAGATGTTTTTGGCAACGACAATTTTATGATATATAAAATAAAAAATGGCAAGGTAATTAGATGGGAATAAAATTGGAAGATTAAAACTATTTGATAAAAGCTAATTGAAAATAGAATCAGCAAAAATTTTAATTAAAAAATTTTAATAATCATGTATACTTCTATAATAAAATAGTATATTATTAGCATATGGTATATAAAAATATTTGGTAAAGGAGAATGATTATGGATAAAAAGCATAATGAAAATTGTGGTTGTGAAGATCATGAACACATTGATGAAATGGATATTATCTATCTTACACTAGAAGATGGTACAGAATTAGAGTGTGCAGTTTTAGGAACGTTTGAAGTAGAGGATTATGAATATATAGCTTTAGTTCCTATAGGTGAAGATGAAATATTTATATATGGATTTGAAGAAGATGATGAGGGATTTCAATTGATAAATATAGAAGATGAAGAAGAATTTGAAATAGTTTCTGAAGCTTTTTATGAATTGTTTGAAGAAAAGGATTTAGATTTTCTTGATGATGAAGAGGATTACGACTTTTTGGTTGACGATGATGAAGAATTTGAAGATGAAGATGAGAAATAAATCTATAAAGAATACTTCAACTATTAAGTTGAAGTATTCTTTTTGTAAAGATATACTATTAGTATGATTGTTTTATATATGGAAAATAAGAAAGGATGATAATGTGATGAATAAGGAAAAAGAATTTGCAAAATCCTTAATAAATTTTATACAACAAAGTCCTAGTTCTTTTCATGTTGTAAAAAGCGTAGAGGAAATTTTGCAGGATAATGGATTTAATGAAATTAAATTGGAAGAAGTATGGAATTTAGAAAAAGAAGGTAAATATTACATAATAAAAAATAAATCAGCTATTATAGCGTTTGAAATAGGTAAGGGAGAGATTGAACAGGAAGGCTTTAGATTAATAGGAGCCCATACAGATGCACCATGTTTTAGGATTAAACCTAATCCTGAGATGGTTGTAGAAGATAAATATTTAAAATTAAATACTGAAGTATATGGAGGTCCTATATTAAATACTTGGTTTGATAGACCATTATCATTAGCGGGAAGGGTTTCTATAAAGGCAGATAACCCTTTAAATCCTGAAGAAAAGCTAGTTGATTTTAAAGAGCCATTGATGATTATACCTAATTTAGCTATTCATATGAATAGAAAAATAAATGAAGGTATAAAGATAAATCCTCAAATTGATACTTTACCCTTGTTAGCGATTATAGATGATAAATTTAAAAAGGATAATTTTTTATTGAAGTTGATAGCTGAAAGATTGGATATTAAAAAAGTAGAAGATATATTGGATTTTGAATTATTTTTATATAATACAGAAGAAGGTTTTTTAGTAGGTCTTAATGAGGAATTTATATCTATAGGTAGATTAGATGATTTAGCTATGGTTCATGCAGGATTATATGGTTTTGTAAACAGCAAAGTTTCTCAGGCTACTAATGTATTAGTTTGTTTTGACAATGAAGAGGTAGGAAGTGCCACTAAACAAGGTGCAGCTAGTCCAATGCTGAGAACAATATTGGAAAGAATAGCTTTATCTTTAGGTAAAGACAAAGAAGACTATTACAGGGCTTTATCTAAATCTTTTTTAATTTCTGCAGATATGGCTCATGCTTTGCATCCTAATTACACAGATAAACAGGATCCTACCAATAGACCTATAATAAATGGAGGACCTACTATAAAGATATCTGCTAGTCAATCATATACTACTGATAGTTTATCATCAGCAATATATGAAGGGATATGTAAATCCATAAAAGTACCAGTACAGAAATTTGTTAATAGATCTGATGAAAGAGGAGGTTCAACTATAGGACCTATTTCTTCAACTCAATTGGATATTCCTTCAGTAGATATTGGAAATCCAATACTTGCTATGCACTCCATTAGAGAATTAGGAGGAGTATTAGATCATCATTATGTATATAGAACATTTAAAGAATTTTATAGCGTATAAATAAAGTAGCATATGAGGTGATAGCCATAATGTATAAATTAGTTGCCATAGATTTAGATGGGACTTTGTTAGATGATGATAAAAATATTCCAAAAGAAAATATAGATTTAATCAATAAACTTATAGATAGAGGATATGAAGTAGTAATTGCTACAGGGAGAAGATATTGGTCAGCAAAGCAGTTTTTGAAAGATATAGATAGATCTTTAGTTGTACTTGCAAATAATGGTAATATAGTGAGATATATTTCAAATGATGAAATATTAATCAAAAAATGCTTGAACTTAGACGACTTCAAGATTTTAATAGAAGAAAGCAAAAAAAGAGGTCTTAATCCTATACTCCATGTAGATAGGTACGAAGATGGATATGATATGGTAATTGAAATGAAAGAAAATAATAGTGTATATAGTAACTATATATCTCCTCATGAGAAAAGATATAAAATTGTAGAAAACTATTTAGAATTAGATGATGACATATTGGCAGTAATATTTGTAGGAGATAAGGATATTTTAGAGGATTTTTATTTGGATATTAATAAAAAATACCCTAATAGATATAGTTCTCATATAATGGAAAATATTCAAAATGCAGAGGCTCTTTTAGAGATTATGAATCCATTAGGAAATAAGTGGTTAAGCTTAAAAGAATATGCTCAGAAAAAGGGAATATCTCCTGAGGAAATTATTGCAATAGGAGACGATAACAATGATGCTCAGATGATAAAAAATGCAGGATGTGGAATTGCAATGAAAAACGCTAGCCAACAGGTAAAAGAAGTAGCAGATATAATAACTAAAAAGGACAATAATCAAGCAGGAGTAGCTTTTGAATTAAGAAGGATATTAAAATTATAAATAAATGATAGGAAACTAAAATATTTTAGCTTTTCTAAATAAATATGAGGGGGAGAGTCATGAATAAAAAGAGAAGTTTATCTATTGTATTAGCATTATTAATAGTTTTAACTAGTTTTCAATTAAATTTTGCAATTGGTTTAGATAGCCCAACTGAATATAATATGAATCTTACATTAGATACAAAAAGCCATATGATATATGGGGAACAGTTAGTGGAGATTACTAATTCCTATAATTCAGAATTAAAAGAAATTGTATTTCATTTATATCCTAATTCTTATTTATCCTATGAAACTATGCCTATAATTGGCGGTATGTATTTTGTGGATAAAATACCTGAAATTCAAGAAGAAGAAAAAGGATGGATAGAAATAGAAGAAGTACATATAAACAACAGTGAACCTAAGTATACTACTGACAATCAAATACTAAAAATTATATTAGAAAAACCTATAAAAAAAGGCGAAAAGGTAAAAGTAAAAATTAAATTTAAATTAAAGATTCCAGAAGGAAATCATCGTTTACATCATGTAAATGAGGAATATTCTTTAACTAATTGGTATCCTATATTATCTATTTATGATGAAAAAACAAATAAGTGGGATAAAAATCCATATCATCCTGTTGGGGAATCTAACTATAGCGATGTTTCTAATTATAATGTGAAATTGACAATTCCTAAAAATATGGTGGTGGCATCTACAGGAAACATAACAAAAGAAAAAATAGAAAATGAAAGTAAAACTTTAGAAATTAATGCAGAGAAAGTTAGAGATTTTGTAATTTTTATGAGTCCAAATTATAAAATAAAAAGCAAAGAAGTGGATGGCATAAAGATAAGCCATTATTATATGGTTGACAAAGATTTTGCTGAAGAAAAAGTTATTGAAAGCATAGCAGATAGAATATTAAACGAAGTAGCCAAAACTGTAAAATTTATGAATACTACTGTAGGAAAATATCCTTATGATGAATTAAAAATTGCGGAAACTTATCTTGCTGGAGGTGCTATGGAATATCCTCAAGTAATTCAAATGGGTAGATATTATGATTTAGAAGATGAAAGCGAAGAATATGCCCCTTTTATTATAGAAGCAGCTGTTCATGAAACTATGCATCAATGGTGGTATGTAGGGGTAGGAAATAATGAATTTAAAGAACCTTTTTTAGATGAATCTTTAACTGTGTTTATGACTGCATTATATTTTGAAAAAGAATATGGTAAATATCATCAAAATGGTGTAGATTATCAAATTAGAGCTAATTTTTATCCAGAAAAGAGTACACCTATAAATAGTTCTGTAGCAGATTTTGGTAATTGGGATGAGTATTCCAGTGTAATTTATCAAAAGAAGGGACCAGCTTTTTTTGAAGATTTAAGACAAAGATTAGGAGAAGAAACATTTACTAAATTTTTAAGAAAATACTATGAAAAGTATCTTTTTAAAAACGCATCTATTGAGGGATTAATAGATACTATAGAAGAAATAGCAGGAAAAGAAACTAAGAACATAATGAAAAAGGCAGTAAATGATCCAAATTATTATCCTAAAAATATAGAGCTTAATGAAAATGAAAGAGCAGAAATTTTCAAGGCAATGGATAAAAGAGATATAAAGGAACAGGAAAAGATAAAAGGTTTAATAACAAGAAGTATAATACTTAGAGCATTGGAAGGAGAAGATTTAATAGTAGTAAAACCAAATTATGTAAAAAAAGAACATGAAATGATGGTAGATAATTTCATTTTAAATATACAAGAGTGCTTTAAATTTAATTATAATATGGATATAAAAGTAATTGAAGAAGATAAATTAAATAAAGAAGATAAAAAGCAAAATTTAATATTAATAGGCTACCCAGAGAATCACAGTATAATGAAAGAAATGGCTAAATATTTACCTATAAATATTTTTAAAGATACTATTAAAATTAAAGGGATTTCTGTAATAAGAGAAGGAGCAGAAGGTACTTTTATAATGGAAAATCCTAATAATTTAGATAGATTAGTATTAATAGTATTTTTAGATAAAGAAAAAGTTCTTAATCAAGAATTGAATGGGGAAAAATTTTATTTATATGATGAAATGATATTTAAATATAATCCATTAGATTCTTGGGGAGAACCTAGCCAATTTATAATAGATAGAGAAGATGTGGAAATTAAAGGAATGTACAAATAGAAAAGGTGAATTAGATGGATATTACAGTGTATAATGCTTATTCCAAGTATTTAAAAGAAAAATTTGGAGAAAAGGTATATAAACTACCTATTAGTTTACCTTTAACTTGTCCCAATAGGGATGGGAAATTAAGTACTGGTGGGTGCATATATTGCGGGGAAGAGGGAGGTTCCTTTGAAAACCTCCCTAGTACCTATTCTGTAAAAGAACAAATAGAGAAAAACAAGGCTTATATTAGCAAGAGATATAATGCTAAAAAATTCATCTCTTATTTTCAATCCTTTACTAACACCTATATGCCTTTAGAGGATTTTAAAAGTTATATAGAAGAAGCTATAGTGGAAGACGTGGTAGGTATATCTGTATCTACTAGACCAGATTGTATAAATGATGAATACTTAAAGTATTTATCTAATGTTAGAGAAAAATATAATTTAGAAATAACTATAGAGTTAGGTTTGCAGACGGCAAATTATCATACATTAAGAAAAATAAATAGAGGACATACATTAGCTGAGTTTATAGATGCTGTAATTAGAAATAAAAGCTATGAAATTAGGACTTGTGCTCATTTGATTTTAAATCTTCCTTGGGATAATATGTATGATGTAATAGAAAATGCTAAAATATTATCTGCTCTAAATATAGAGGAAATAAAGCTTCATGCTTTATATGTTGTAGAGGGGACAAAACTAGGAAAGATGTACAAAGAAGGGAAAATTGATTTAATATCTAAAAAAGAGTATATTGAAAGGGTAATTACCTTTTTAGAATATTTAGATGAAGACGTAGTAGTTCAAAGAATTATAGGCCGTGCTCCAGAAAAAGATACTTTATTTGTAAATTGGAATGAATCTTGGTGGAAGATACGGGATGAAATAGTTGCTGAAATGGAAAGAAGAAATACTAAGCAAGGAGTTAAATGCAACTACTTAAATGGGAAAGCATTGGATTTTTGATAAAAATTTTATTTTAAAATAAAAGAGGAAAATGAAAAGTAATGTAGAATAATATAATATAATGTAGTACTAAAAAAGGAGGGCTTTATATGGTAAAATTTATTTTAGGACCAAAGGGAAGTGGAAAAACTAAATGGTTAATAGATCAAGCTAATGAAGATATTAAGGAAGGTAATGGAAATATTATCTTTGTTGATGTAGACGATAATCATATATTTAATCTCAACTATGCTGTAAGATTAATAAATGCCATGGAATTCAATATAAATAATATTGAATCTTTCTATGGCTTTTTATGTGGAATAATTGGCAGAGATTATGATGTTGAAAAGATATATGTAGATAGTATATATAAAATAATTCCTTTAGAGATGGAAGATTTAAAAAGGCTGAAAGAAGATTTAGAATTGATATCGGAAAAATTTGAGACGGAGTTTTATATTAATGTAGAGTATATGTTAGAAGACATGCCAGATGATTTAAAGGAAAATTGCATAGAACTAGGAATAGAATAGACAGGTTAACCTGTCTATTCTATTCCATGCTATCTTGAGGTCTAAAAGTTGCACAGTCAGTTTCTTCAGTAGTAGATGCATTTCTTGGTTGAATTTCTATTTTATGTGCTCCACATTGGTCTCCTAATAGATGATATTGACAAGTATTTACTATGCACTTTACACCATCTAGAGGTTCTTTGTTATTTTCCTTATGCATTTCTATTCCCTCCTATATATTAAGGATATTGCTAATATCTATAACTATTTTGTGTTGTTTTTTCTAAAATATACTCAGATTATTTTATAAAATTTAAAAATAATATAAATATATAATATATAATATATTTGTAGATGTGAGTAGTATAAATTAATAGAAAGTGTTTGTTGAGTGAGAAGAGGAGAATTACATGACAAAAAAAGAGAGGTTAGATAAAATTTTATCCAATATGGGATATGGTAGCAGAAAAGATGTACAAAAAATTATAAAAGAAGGTAGAGTTAATGTAAATAATCATATAATTATAAAAAAAGACTTTAAAGTAGACCCTTATGAAGATATAATTACTGTTGATGGAAATGAAGTAAAATATAGGAAATATATATATATTATGATGAATAAACCGCAAGATGTAGTTTCGTCCACCGATGATCCAATTAATAAAACTGTATTGGATATAATAGATGAAAGATATTTGATATTTAATCCTTTTCCTGTAGGAAGATTGGATAAGGATACAGAGGGTCTTTTATTACTTACAAATGATGGCAAATTTGCTCATGAAATATTATCTCCTAAAAAGGGGATAGAAAAAACTTATTATGCTGAAATATATGGTTTAGTAGAGGAAAAGCATAAAGAATATTTTAAACAGGGTATTGTGTTAGATGATGGATATAAGACATTGCCAGCAGATTTAGAGATACTAGAGTCTAATACATATTCTAAGGTAAAATTATCTATAAAGGAAGGGAAATATCATCAAGTTAAAAGAATGTTTGAAGCAATTGATATGGAAGTAGTATATTTGAAAAGGATATCAATTGGTTTATTGAAATTGGATGAAACCTTAAATTCAGGAGAATATAGAGAATTAACAAAAGAAGAAATCCGTCTGTTGAAGGAAAAATTTTAAAAGTTATGATATAATCTAATTAATTACAAATTATATTTAGATAGGGTGTTATAATTGGCGTATTATAAAAGTAAGGGTATATTTGATACGTTTTTTGAGAATAGAAGCTCCCTTATTATTCAATATAGCAACGGAGATATTTCAAAAAAAGAATTTTTAGAATCTAATTTTGATTTTGTGCAAGCTATGAATATAAAACCTTTTGATAAAATTGATAGTTTTGAGAAGGGAATGTATAATTACCAATATTATAATGTATTAGCAAAATATTATACTATGTTAGCTAAGGATATTAGAAAAGATGGAAAACATGACGAATATTATGCCTACTATAAAAACATGGGTAATCGTTACTATCACGAAAAAGATAAAGCTACATTGCAATTATTGAAGTATTTAGAATTTAAAAATGTAGAAGCTTATTTTATAGAAGTAGAATCAAAATTTTTAAGAGATAAGTTGTATGAAATAGTATTACTAGATTATAAAGAGGCTATATTTCATTCTAAAAGCCGTTGGTTACTAAGAATTTTAAGGGAGGAAGGAGTATTTATTGAGGAGAAAAAAAAATCCTTGATAGATGACTATATAAATGAGAAATATTAGCACTTTAAAGAATGAATCTAAATAAAAACTTCTTTCTCATTAATGAGAAAGAAGTTTTTATTTAGTAAGAATATTTAATATTTCTTCTATAGAGCTATTTTTGGATATTTCAAAATCTCCATATTTTAATTTGGTTTCTAAATTTAAATCAATAACCTTTTGAACAAAAACATTTTTATCTTCAACTAGACCATTATTTTCCAGAATACTCCCAATTTTTAAAGGTAGAGATCCAGGAGGTATAGTGATTTTTACAATTTCATTAGAGCTTGTTTCCTCTAAATTTTTATCATTATTTTTCTGATTATGTTCATTAGAATTTTTTGCTGAACTAGATTCTTGTTGAGTAGTTTCATTTTGCTTTTTAGAAGAAGGTATATTCATATTATCTTTAGTAAACAATCCACCTAATTTCCAATTTAGGATTAAAGCAACTACTAAAACTACTAAAATCATCATTACATAATCTATACTATCATATAGAAAGTCTTTTAAGCTTTCAAAAAAATTTTTCATGAAAATTCACCTCTTTAAATGGCATTCACCAAATTAAGATTTTGAAAAAGCTTCAAAATATATTATATTATAATTATAACATAAGAATATAAGAAAGGTGATAAAACTTTGAAAGAATTAATTATTGGTAAAAATGAGTCAGAGCAAAGGCTCGATAGATTTTTAAAAAAATATTTTTCTAAAGCACCTCAAAGCTTTATATATAAAATGCTTAGAAAGAAAAATATTAAATTAAATGGTAAAAAAGCTAATCCGGATACTATTATAGTAGAAGGAGATGTTATTCAACTTTATCTTGCTGATGAAACTATTGATAAATTTGTAGAAAAGGATGAGATAATAAAAAGTTCTTTAATTCCAAATATAATATATGAAGATAAAAATATAATATTAATAAACAAACCAGTAGGCATATTATCCCATTCAGCAAATAAAAATTATGGCGATAATATAGTAGATAGTTTAATTCACTATTTATATGTAAAAGGGGAATATAATCCAAGAATAGAAAAGACTTTTACTCCAGCTATATGCAATCGACTAGATAGAAATACTAGTGGTATAATTATAGGTGCCAAGAACTATGAAACTTTAAAGATGATAAATGAAGGAATAAAAAATGAAAAAATTCATAGATTTTATAAGACTGTAGTAAAAGGTATAATAGATAAAGAAATAATATTAGAAGGATATTTAATAAAGGATAGTGAATTAAATAAGGTAAAGATTTCAAAAGAGCCTATGAGGAATTCTAAGAAAATTGTTACTAAGATAGTGCCTATAACTAATTCAGAGGAATATACTTTACTTGAGATACAACTTATTACTGGAAGAACTCATCAAATAAGAGCTCATTTAGCTTCTATAGGGCATCCAGTTATAGGGGATACCAAGTATGGACATAAAGCAACTAATAAGTTTTTTAAGCAAAGGTATGGATTAGAAAGCCAATTTCTCCATAGCCATAAGGTGGTATTTCATGGTTTAGATAAACCTTTAGATTATTTAAATAACAAACAGTTTATTGGGGAGCTTGATAGGAAATTTCAAAAAATTGAAAAAGAGCTATTTCAAATAAAATAAGAATAGGGGGATTAACATGGAAGAAAAAATAAGGGTTTACGTAGAAGGAATAGGGGAAGTATATACTCAACAGAATATTACATTGAAGGAATTATCTGAACAAATTTATGGTGAGGATTGTAAAAAGTATTTGGGAGCTAGAATAAATAATGAAGTATATCATTTATGGGAAAAAGTTGAAGAGGATATGTATATAAAATTTTTGGATATATGTGAAAAGGATGGACATAGGATATATGAAAGAACCATATCTGCTGTATTTATACTAGCTTGTAAAGAAGTATTTCCTAATTATACAATAAAAATAGAGCATTCATTAGATAAAGGTCTTTATGCAGAATTAGAGAAAGGAAAATCTATAACTTTTAGTGAAATAGAACTGTTAAAATCTAAAATGGAAGAAATTATAAACGAAGATATACCAATTATAAGGGAAAAAGTGCCTTTTGAAGAAGGAATAGCTTTGTTTGAAAAATATGGACATGAAGATAAAATAAGATTATATAATACTTTAGATAGGGAAAAGATTCAAATATATAGAATAGGGGATTATGTAGATGGATTTCACGGCTATCTTGCCCCGTCTACAAGTTATGTGAAGATATTTGATCTAAAATACTATTATCCAGGGGTTATAATACTATTTCCAACTAGGGAAAGTCAAAACAAATTACCAGAATTTAAAGAACAGAAGAAATTAAGTAAGGTATTTAAAGAAGCTACACAATGGGCAGACATATTGGATTTAGCTTATGTGGGCTCTTTAAATGAGAAGATAGAAGATGAAAGCATATATGAGGTAATAAGAGTATCAGAAGCTCTTCATGAAAAAAATATTGCTAAAATAGCTGATATGATCTGTCAAGATGATGATATAAATATGATTTTAATAGCAGGACCTTCTTCTTCAGGGAAGACCACATTTGCTCAGAGATTGGCTGTTCATCTTAAAGTCAATGGTAAAAGACCCATATCCATTTCTATAGATGACTATTTTGTGGACAGAGAACTTACCCCTTTAAATGAAGAGGGAGAACCTGATTATGAAGCCTTAGAAGCTATTGATTTAAAACGATTTAATGAAGATTTGGTAAAACTATTAGAAGGAGAAGAGATAGAATTACCTAAGTTCAATTTTGTTACTGGAAAATCAGAAAGTTCAGGTATATGGATAAAAGTAGATAAGGATCATCCAATAATAGTAGAAGGTATTCATGGATTAAATCCTAAATTAGCTACATATATTCCAGAAAAAAATAAGTTTAAAATATATATATCTGCTTTAACTCAATTAAATATTGATGCTCACAATAGAATATCCACTACTGACACTAGATTCATAAGAAGAATGGTAAGAGATAATTTATACAGGGGAAATGATGTATTTAGAACTTTTAAACTTTGGGAAGGAGTTACCAAAGGAGAAGAAAAAAATATATTCCCTTATCAAGAAGAAGCAGATGTTATGTTTGATTCAGCTTTGGTATATGAATTGTCAGTATTGAAAAAACATGCTGTTCCATTATTAAGACAAATAGATAATAGCAGTATATATTATTCTGAAGCTAAAAGATTATTGAGATTTTTAAGTTATTTTAAAGATATTGAGGATGAAAAAAGGATTCCGCCTACTTCTATATTAAGAGAGTTTATTGGAGGTATTGATTTTGATATTCACTAAAAGAAGTAGAACTATCTGATGAATATTTGAGTTTTTTAAGAATTATTTATATCATAATTTTATATTTAAGCTTTTAATTTTATGTATAGGAAAATGGTATTAGAAGGAGGTTGTTATATGGAGAATGTATTAAATAAATTAATAGAAGAAAATAAATATTTAACCAAATATGGTAAAGTTGCAGACTATATACCAGCTTTATCCAATGCAAATTCTGATGATATTGGAATTTGCATTATGGATATTAAAGGAAATGTATATAGTAGTGGAGAATATATTAAAAAATTTACTATTCAAAGTATATCAAAAGTAATAGCTTTGATGTTGGCAATATTAGATAAGGGAAAGAATGAAGTGTTTCAAAGGGTAGGTATGGAGCCTACTGATGAACCTTTTAATTCTTTTTATAAACTAGAATTGCATGAAGAAGGAAAACCTTCAAATCCTATGATAAATGCAGGAGCCATAGTTACTACTTCTCTAATAGAAGGGAAAGGAAATGAAAAATTTACAAGGCTGTTGAATTTAATTAGAGATATTACTGGAGATGAAAATATATCCTACAACAAAGAAGTATATATGTCAGAAAAAAGTACAAGTAATAGAAATAGAGCTATGGCTTATTTATTAAAGGAGAAAGGTTTAATAGAAGGAGATGTAGAAGAGGTATTAGATGTATATTTTAAACAATGTTCTATAGAGATTAACTGTATTCATTTAGCTAAAATAGGAACCTTTTTTGCAAATAAATGTAGAACTCTTAATGGAGATACACATTATCCAGAGGGAATTGCTAATATAATAGTAGCTATTATGACAACTTGTGGTATGTACGATTTTAGTGGTCAGTATGCTGTAGAAGTAGGTATACCATCTAAATCTGGAGTAGCAGGGGGAATACTAGGAGTAGTGCCAAACAAATATGGTATAGGAGTATATGGTCCTTCTTTAGATAAATATGGTAATTCTATAGTAGGCTATGGAATATTAAAGGGTTTATCTAAAGAGTTAGGATTGAGTATTTTTGCTTAATAAATTGGGCTAATAACAGAAAGGATAAATTTTTATGAGACATAATATTTATATAGTTGCAATATTGATTTTAATGATTTTTTTATCCGGCTGTTCTAATATTAATAACAAGACTGAAGAAGAAATATTAATTGAAAATGATAAAAAAACAATAGATATTATAGAAGAAAAAACTATAGATCCAATACAAGAATCCATAGAAAACATGGATTTAGATGAAAAGATAGGTCAGCTTTTTATAGTTGGATTTAATGGTACTTCCATGGATAATTGGTTAATGTCTATTATTGAGGACTATCATATTGGGGGATTTATACTATTTAGACATAATATGTTAAATGTAGATCAAACTATTAAATTATTGAACGATTTGAAGGAAGAAAATAAAATAAATCCTGTGCCATTGTTTCTTTCCATAGATGAAGAAGGAGGAAGAGTTAAAAGACTCCCAAGTCCTTTTTTAAATATGCCTTCAGCCAAACAGATAGGGAATATAGATGATAAAGATATATCTTATCAATATGGTAAAATATTAGCTAAAAGGATTAAATCCTTGGGCTTTAATATGAACTTTGCACCAGTATTTGATATAAATTCTAATTTCAAAAATCTAGTAATAGGGGACAGGTCTTTTGGTTCCAATGTAGATGTAGTTATTCATAACGGTATTCAAGTGATGAAGGGAATAAGTTCTGAGAATATTATACCTATCATAAAGCACTTTCCTGGTCATGGAGATACTTCTATTGATTCCCATAAGGATATACCTGTAGTTGATAAGGATTTAAATGAATTAAAGGATCTAGAATTGGTTCCTTTTTTAGAAGGAATAAAAGTAGGAGCAGATGGGATTATGATAGGACATATAATGTTTCCTAAAATAGATGATATTTATCCGGCTTCTTTGTCGAAGGAGATAATAACTAATTTACTTAGAAAAAAGCTTTCCTTTAATGGAGTCATAATTTCTGATGATATGACTATGGGTGCTATAACTAGAAATTATGCATTAGAAGATGCTGCTGTAAAATACTTAAAAGCTGGAGGAGATATTTTACTAATAGGTAGTGGAGAAGAAAATGTAATAAATGTAATCCATAGGATTAAAGATGAAGTAAAAAATGGAAATATAACTGAAGAGGAATTAAATGAAAAACTATATAGGATTTTGGAGCTCAAAGAAAAATATAATATTATTGATAAAACCATACAATGGGTTGATGTAGAATCTATAAATCAAGAGACAAAATTATTTTTAGATAATATAGATAAATTTAACAACAAATAGAAGGGAGCAATATATGATGAGAAAGGCAATAGGCATAGATTTAGGCGGAACCAGTATATATGGAGGACTTATTGATGAGAAGGGTAATATATTGAAACGGAGCATAAGAGATTCTCAAGCCCAACAAGGTAGAGAAAAGGTATTAGAGAGGATATTTCAGGTAATAGATGAGTTAATAGAAGGAGAAAAAGTGGAAGCTATTGGTATAGGTTCTCCTGGATTTATAGATGTAAATGAAGGGAAAGTTCTATCCATTGGAGGTAATATAAAGGATTGGGCTTATACTGATATAAGAGGAGAGTTAGAAAAAAGATTTAAAGATGTACCTATATTTGTAGAAAATGATGCGAATGTAGCTGCTATATGTGAGGCGTGGTTAGGTGCAGCTAAGGGATTACATAGTTTTATAATGTTAACTTTAGGAACAGGAGTAGGTGGAGGTATATACTCTCAGGAATCTGGTATTTGGCATGGGAAAAATTATCAAGGAGCTGAATTAGGTCATGTAATATTGTATCCAAATGGAAGGCAATGTAATTGTGGACAAAAAGGTTGTGTAGAACAATATATTTCTGGTAATGCCCTAGAAAAAACCTATTATGAGATAACAGGAAGAAAACTTAAGGGAAAAGATATATTCAAAAAGTTCAGTGAAGATGAGTACGCTAAAAAAGCTGTGAAAAGATATATAGAAGATTTAGGTACATATCTAATAAGTATTAAAAACATATTTGATCCAGAAGCTATAATAATAGGTGGAGGAGTTATAAATTCTAAAGAATATTGGTGGAATGATGTAGTGAAGTATTATAAACAAAACTGTAATAATCCAAGAGGAACTACTATTTTACCTGCTAAATATTTAAATGATTCTGGTATGATTGGAGCTGCTAAAATAGCTTTTGATAATATATAGGGGTGAATACTATGGATAGAATTGTATATTTAGGACCTTATAATAATACAAAAAAAGATGAACTATTAAATAAGTCAATAGAGTATTTGAGAGAAAATAAGGGATCTAAGTTTTATTATATATTGCCTAATGGGAATCTATTAACTAAATATAGAAATTATATGATAGAAAAAGTAGGACAAACTTTTGATATAAACTTATTCACATTTGACGATATAGTGGATAGATTGATAGAGAGAAAGTTTTATGCCTACATAGATGAAGAGACAAAAGAAACACTTATTTTTCATATATTAAAAAGATTAAAAGAAGAAGGAAAACTTAAATATTATAAATCTGTATGGGACAAGAAAGGATTTATTAAGATATTATCGCAAATAATAGGGGAAACAAAAAGGTCTTTAATTACTCCAAAGGAATACTTATCTAGATGTCCTAATTCTCCTTTTTATGAGGAAATTGGGCTTGTCTATAGTATATATGAAAAATGCCTCGATGAATATAAATTAATCGATAGAGAGGAAAGTTTTTTTAAAAGCATAGTATTGTTGAGGGAAGATAACAGTTTTTTTGAAGGATTAGATTTTATAATAATTGATGAGTTTTTTGATTTTAGACCTCAAGAGTGGAAATTATTAAAGGAAATATTAAAATTGCCTATTTCTATATACATAAATATGCCTTTTAATAGAGACGAAAACTTTCAAACGTTAGAGGAAACATTAAATAAATTAAAATTATTGGATTTTAAAATACAAAAGGTTTCAAAAGCAAGTTATTATCCTAATGAAGAGCTTGTTAATACTATGTTTAGCATGAAAAACAAAAAGATCCAATCCAAAGAGTATGTTAATGTAATAAAAGCAGCTAATAGCTATCTAGAGATGAAAAAGGTTGCAGAAGAAATAAAAAGACATTTTGTAAAAGGAACTAATCTTAAGGATATGGGAATTGTATTGGCAAATCCTGAGGAGTATAAAAATATAATGTTTAAAGTATTTGAAGAAGAAAAAATCCCTTGTACTTTAAATAGAGATATAAATTTAACTGAAATTCCTTTAATAAAGGAAGTATTATATGTATTGAAATTAAGAGAAAATCCAAAGGATAAAAATAATATAATCAATAGAATAAAATCTAATTATTTAAAAATCTGTGAAGATGAAGAAAGAGAAGCCATAGAATATATATTAAGAAAAACTCCAATTAAAAGCCTAGATGATATAAAAAATAGTCAACAAGTGATGGCTTCCGAATATGCTTCTACAATAGATGATATAATTTTTAAAATAGAAGAAGAACAAAGCTTGATACCTAGTAAAGGAAATTTAGAGGAATATATAGAGATAGTGGATTTTTTAATTGGCAATTTAGCTATAAGAGAAAACATATTAAGCGTATATAATAAGACAGAGGATTATGATATTCTCCTTAGAGATTTTACTGCTTTTGATAAATTAAACAAAATGCTGGATAAACTTAAATCCCTAATACATATAGTTTCCTATGAAATTTCACTAGAACAGTTTATACAACTTATGGAGAATTACTTAGAGGGAGAAAGCATAACATGGATTTATGGGAATAAAAATGGAGTTAATATATTAACACCAGTAACAGCAAGGGGACAAGAGTTTAAATTGTTGTTTATAGTAGGTTTATCTCAAGGGAAATATCCAAACTTACGAGATGAAAATTTCTTTTTCAAAGAAGATAATTATGCTGAACTAAAATCAATAGGTTTGGATATAAAAAATTACTACGAAAAATTAGACAAGGAATCTTTAATGTTTACTACTTCTGTTGCTAATTGTAAAGGTAATTTGTATTTATCCTATTCAGAAAATGCTACAGGAGATGAAAAGGATATTCCTTCCATGTTTTTAGATGAAATATTAAGGATAGTTGAACATGAAAAAATAAAATTGATAGATGTGGATATGGATTATTTGCTTAAAACTGATCCAAATCAATTAACTACAAATGAGGACGTATTAAGATATATACTTTATAGTTATTATGAAGAGGAATGTAATAATGAAATTATATCCATGTGCAATTATATGGATAAAGAAGTCTTAGATAAAATTAACAGTAAGGTATTATGTGAGTTAAAAAGAGATAAAAAAGAGTTTAATGAATTTAGTGGAAATATATCTGATATAAATATTATAAAGGATATAGAAAATATTCATAAAAATAAAGTATATTCCATTAGTTATTTAGAAAATTATGGGCGATGTCCTTATTTATTTTTATTAAACAATATATTAAATGTAGAGGAGATGGATAGGATATTAATAGATTATACTCCTATAGATAGAGGTATAATTAGCCATCAAGTATTAAAGGAATATTATTATTACTATAAACATGAGATACAAAATCATGTATTAGGAATAGAAGAATTTTTAGTAGATGAAACTTATGAATATATATTAAACAGGATAAAGGAAAATATGAAAGGCTTGGGGATTCAAGAGAATACAAAGTTGTGGCAACTTAGAATGGAAAATAATGCCCAAAGAATACTGAGATTTATAAAATCTGATATAGATAGGTTATCTGGATATAAAAAGAAAATATTGCCTATGGATTTTGAAGTGGAATTTGGGAGAAATAGGAGTTTTAGTATATATGAAGAAGGTAAAGAAATATACCTTACTGGAAAAATAGATAGGATAGATAAATATGTAGATGAAGAAAAATATGTGATAATAGACTATAAAAATACTGATTACAATATTAAAAATATAGATGACATGATTTCAGGTTTATCTCTTCAATTGCCAGTATATATAATGTCTCAAAAAGATAAAGAAATAGTAGCAGCCATGTATGGAATAATCTCCAAAGGAGAATTTCAACTTAAAATTGGTAATATAGAAGAAAAGCATCTAGTTAGCAAAAATCATAAAGGTGCAGTAACAAAAGAGGAATTAGAGGAATTATTAAATACAACCAAAGGGACTATAAAGGAATATATAGACTTAATTCACAATGGAGATTTTTCAGTAAATCCTATGGAATGTTCACCTTTTTGTATATATAAAGATATTTGTAGGTATGAAGAGTCTTTTGAGGTGGAAGTGTAATACATTACAATATTAATTAAATAAAAGGCTGCAAATAAGTGATAAAAGTAAAATTTTATCACTTATTTGTTTTTGCTCAAAATAACAATATAAATACTATCTATAGAATAAAATTTTATATAAAGACATTCTATTGGATTATTACCTAATAATTCTTATATAATTATAAGATAGATTCAAGGAGGTGGTAAATATGGTAACTTTACCGGAAAATTTTGAAAACTATGAAGAAGCTAGAAGAGAAGGTTTTTTGAAGGTAAAAGCTTTAAAAGAAAAAGGAGTTCCTGTTGTGGGAATTTTTTGTACATATACACCTATAGAGCTTATTCATGCTGCAGGAGCTGTAGCTGTTAGTTTATGTGGCACATCAGATGAACCAATACATTATGCAGAAAGGCATTTACCTAAAAATCTTTGTCCTTTAATAAAATCTAGCTATGGATTTGCAATATCTGAACAATGTCCATACTTTTATTTTGCAGATTTATTAGTGGGAGAAACAACTTGTGATGGGAAGAAAAAAATGTATGAATTATTAAATGAGATAAAGCCCATTCATGTTATGCACTTACCTCAAGGACAAGATATGGATCATGCTTTTGTATACTGGAGAGAGGAATTATTAAGGCTCAAGGAAGTATTAGAAAAAACATTTAATGTAGAAATTACTGAAGATATTTTAAGAGAAGAGATAAAGGAGAGAAATAGAGAAAGAAAAATTCTAATGGATTTTTATGAATTAGGAAAATTAAATCCATCGCCTATATCTGGTTGTGAAATAAATGAAACAATAGAGGCTTTAGGATTTCAATTTGATAGAAAATCTCAATGTGATTTTATATCAAAACGAACAAAGGAATTAAAAGAGAAATATGAAAAAGAGTTAAAAAGTACTAAATCTAATAGACCAAGAATACTTATTACAGGCTGTCCAGTAAATGGTGTAAGAAACAAAGTACTAAAAACCATTGAAGAGTCCGGTGCTGATATAGTAGCTTTTGAGAATTGTAGTGGTGTTAGAGAAAAGATGACATTAGTAGATGAAACTATAGATCCTATAGATGCCTTAACAGAAAAGTATTTAAATGTAAGTTGCTCTGTAATGACACCAAATCCAAGAAGATTTGAAGCTTTAGATGAAATGATAGATGAATATCAGATAGATGGGGTAATAGAAGTAGTTCTTCAGGCTTGTCATACTTTTAATGTAGAAGCTTACAACGTTAAAAAATTTGTCACTGAAAAAAAGCATAAACCTTATCTATATATAGAAACCGATTATTCAGAATTGGATATGGGGCAAATGAATACAAGGATAAATGCTCTTTTAGAGATGTTATAAATATAAAAAGAATTTGAATAAAAAAGTATAATGTAATTAAGCGAACAGGTAGAAATACCTGCTTGTTTTTTTGATGGAATGTAACATTATTTATAATTGTTTTACCTTGTAAACTAAAGGTCATTATTATAATATATAAATATGGTACTTTATAGTAAAGAAGGTGAAATGATGAAAAATACTCATGCCCAAGACAAAGCTATCAAAACCATAGATAAAAATGTATCTGTAAATGCAGGAGCTGGAACAGGTAAGACTAAAGTACTTACTGAAAGATATATTTATATTTTAGAAAATGGGGATTTAGAAAAAGGTAAAGAAATAGAATCTATAGTTGCTATAACTTTTACTAAAAAAGCTACTCAAGAGATGAAAGAAAGAATTCGTAAGGAGATAAAAAATAGGATTCCTCAGAATGAAAAATGGAATAGATTTTATAGAGATATGGAAAAGGCTAATATATCCACTATCCATAGTTTTTGTGGGAATATACTCAGGGAGAATGCACTAAAATTAGGAATAGATCCTATGTTTACGGTTTTAGATGATGACGAAGGAGATCAATTATTAGAAGAAGTTATACAGGATATATTATTAAAGGGAATTGAAAGAGATGAAAAAATATATAATTTAGTTAGGTTGTTTGACAGAGATGATTTAAATTGGATAGCAAATGATATAAAAAGCCTGTATTATAAAATACGTACTGTTGGATATACATTACAAGAGGTAAAAAAGATGACCCTTGATACTATAGATGAGTTTAAGATAGACAAAGATAACATCTATTATATTAAGGAAACATTCTTGTATTTGATGAGTAAATCAAGGAAGAATTCTAAGATATATAAGCTTAAAGATGACCATATATGGATTAAATTTTACGAAGATTCATATACAGAAGAAGAACTTATCCCCATTTTAGAGTATTTGTATGATAATATTGGAACTAATTCTAAGGAAAAAGATAAAATAGATGAGTTAAAGAGAGCAATAGATCATGCTCTTATGATTAGGGAAATAGAATATAGATGGACTTATGATGCTTTGATGGACTTGATAATACAAATAGATGAAGAATATACCAATAGAAAAGATGAACTTGCTGCATTAGATTATGATGATTTACAGATTTTAACTTTAAGATTATTAGAAGATGAATCTATAAAGAAAAAATATCAAAATAGATTTAAATACATAATGATAGATGAATTTCAAGATACCAATGAGTTACAAAAAAATATATTTTATAAGTTGTGTTCTAAAGACAGTTTATTAGATTGTTCTAATTTATTCATAGTAGGAGATCCTAAACAGTCCATATATGGATTTAGAGGAGCAGATTTGCAGGTGTTTTATGATGTAATGGAAGATATAGAAAAGGTATCCAATCAAAAACCAATTACATTAGATAAAAATTTTAGATCATTTGATACTATATTGGACTTTTTAAATTCTCTATTTGGAAAACTTATGGGGGACAAATATGATGCATTAGAGTCACAACATAGATCAAATAATGATATTGATGTGGAAATATTAGAAAAAAAAGATATAGATGTTCTTCCCAATGTAAATTCCAGTCAATATAATGCCTATGTGGAGAGCAGGTTAATAGCTAGTAGAATTAAGGAACTGGTAAAAAACGGAGAATTTAATTACGGTGATTTTGCTTTATTGTTTAGAGCTACAACCATAGATCATATATATGAAGAAGCATTAAGGGAATATGGAATACCTTATTATAATGTTGGAGGCAAGGGTTTTTATGAAAGTCAAGAAATAATAGATGTGTTAAATGGACTAAAAGCTATATCCAATCGCTATGATACAATAGCTTATATAGGTTTTTTAAGAAGTCCTATGATAGGTATTTCTGATAAGACTATATATTGGTTGTTAAGACATAATGAAAAAAACTTACTAGATACCATGACTAAAGATATTCCTTATATAGATAAAGAACAAAAAAGAAAACTAATAGAAGCTAATAGACTGTTAAATAGATTGATTGCAAAAAAAGATTTATGTGGAGTTGAATCTATAACAAAGGAGTTAGTGGATGGTACTTATTTTTTAGAAACTCTTTTACTACAAAAAGGGGGAAAACAAGCTTTATCAAATATTTATAAATTTTTAGATATAGCTAGAGAATTTGATATAAAACATTTCAGCTCTTTAGAGGATTTTATAGACTATATTGAGAATATAAGACATAAAGATGAATCTCAAGGAAAAATTCAATCTGAGGAAGCTAATGTAGTCAAGATTATGACTATACATAAATCTAAAGGGTTACAGTTTCCTGTAGTAATAATACCTCAAATGGCTAGGGGATTTAATTATAATCAACCATCTATTTTATTCAATAAGGAAAAAGGTATTGGAATAAAGCATAGTGATAAATCTCCTCTGTATGATATTATAAGAAATGAGCTAAAAGAAAAAGAAGAGGAAGAAAACAAACGAATTCTATATGTAGCTATGACTAGAGCTAAAGAAAAACTAATAATAGGAAATCAAGGACAAGAAAGAGGATTTAAAAAGATTATAAAGGATCATTTAGATGAGGATAAAGTAATTTATATAGATAGTGTGGATACTAATGCTAAAGAAGAAAAAGCAAAGATAAAACTAATAAAACAAGAAATATTTAATCGAAAATTTTCTGGTGCTAATACTAAAGTTGTACCTTTGTTGGTAGATATACCTGGGTATGCCTATAAAGTTTTTAACAGTTTTAGTGTATCTCAGTATTTAGATTTTAGATACTGTAAGAAATTATTTTTTCTAAAACATTATAATAGATTTCCTGTAGAAACCCTATATTTCACATCGAAAGAAGAAGCTTATACAGGAAGAATTATTGATCCTTCTACTAGAGGTACAATAGTTCACGAATTTTGTGAACATTATAGGACTGGTGTGAAAATTGATCAACTTTTAAAAGATATAGTAAGTTCTTATGGATTACTATATAATAGAGAATTGGAAGACCAACTTATGTCTTATATAAAAAATTATCTAAAATATTATAGAGAAGATTACGACTATGTGTATAGAGAAAAGGATTTTTATATAAAAATTGAGGATACTTATATTCATGGTATAATAGACAGGATAAATATAAAAAATGGAAAAGCAGAAATACTTGATTTTAAAACTAATAGGGTTGATAATAAGGAAGAGCTAATTGAATATTATAAACCTCAATTACAACTTTATGCTTATGCTTTTCAAAACATAAGTAATATAAAAGTAAACAGAGCAAGTATACTGTTATTGGAAACAGGAGAACTAGAGAATGTAAATATTAATTCTCATGAATTGATTAAAAATTATGAGGAAGTGAAAAATTTCATAGATTTTGTTAAAAAGAATAATGCTATAAAAAATTATGATAAAAATTACAATTGTAATGGAGACTGTGTATATGATGTAATATGTAATATGGATTAGGGGGAGTCAAATGGGGGACTATTTAAAATGTAGAGATGGAGTTAAATTATTCTATATAAAAGATGTTCCCAAAGAACCAGTAGCTAATGTATTGATAAATCATGGCTTTGGAGAGCATTGTAGTAGGTATGATTATATAGCTAGTAGATTAAAAAAAGAAAATATAGGAGTATATAGATATGATTTACGTGGGCATGGTAGAAGTCAATCAGAAAAGGGATATATAGAAAATTTTATGGAGCTTGTAAAAGATGCAGATGAAATGGTGGATTTAATTAAAAGTGAATATCCTGCTGTACCTTTATTTATGTTAGGGCATAGTATGGGAGGATTTATAAATTGTATATATGGCATCCAATGTTCAGATAAATTGGAAGGACAGATTTTTTCTAGTGCAGCTATAAAAAGAAATCCACAAATTAAAGGTTTAAAAGGGGAACTATATAGATTTATAAACATATTTTTACCTAAAATGAAAATAAAAGATCCACTATCAAAAGATATATGCAGTGTAGCTAGAATGATTGAGGAATATGAAAAGGATCCTTTGGTGTTAAAAGAGGCTACTTTAAATTTTCATGTTCAGTTTTTAATAAAAGGTCCAGATTGGATAAGGAAAAACATAAGAAAATATAAGTATCCATGTTTAATAACTCATGGGGAGAAGGATAAGATAGTACCTAAAGAAACAGCAATATTTTTGTATAATAATATTTCTTCTAAAGATAAAGAAATAAAAATATATGATGATTTATATCATGAGATTTTAAACGAAAATGGGAAAGATAAGATTATATTTGATATTATAAATTGGATATATAAAAGATCTAAATTAAAAGTAAATAGAGTTTTATTGTGAAAGGTTTTTTGAAATAAATTTGGAGGGAACAAAATGGATAAATTCACCATTTTAAAGCCAGGACAAAGGCTCAAAAACCTCAGAAAGGAGTTAGGATTAACACAGGAAGATTTAGCGGGGAAAAACATGTCTAAGAATTATATATCTATGTTTGAAAATGGTAAGAGACCTATAAGTATAATAAATGCAACTTATTTGGCAGATACTTTAAATAAGAGAGCAAGAGAAATGGGCATAGAATTAAATTTAACTGCTTCTTACTTTGTGAAAAACGAAAAAGATTTAGCCAGAGATAACTGTTTAGATTGGTTAAGCCGTATAAAGAATGAAAATAAGAACAACAAAATTGAAAACTATAGAGAATTATATAAAATAATATATTTATCAAATAAATATGAGCTAAAGGATATATTAGCTATTGCATTGGAAAAAAAGGGAAAACTTCTTTATAAGGATGGACTTTATAGTTGTGCTATAACTCATTTTTCTAAGAGTTTATTATATTATTCTAAAATTAAAGACAAGAAAAAAATGAAAGATGTATATATACATATGGGGAAGGCTTATTTTATGGATTTAAATTATGATATGGCAATTGTATATTATAATTTAGCAGGTTTATTTGGAAAAGATGATAATTTACTTTTTTATAAAGCACTTTCCTACTATAAATTAGGACAGTTTCAAATAGCTAAAAGCATCATAAATAATATAATGTTTAAAGATGAAAGGGTATTAGGATTGATTCAAAAGATGGAAAAATAATTGTGAATGAGGTGCTGATATTGTTAATGCTGGGTTTTTTATTTTTAATATTAGGATTTATATTAATATTAGGTCAAAGATATTGTATTAAAAGTGTGAATAATAAAAGGATTGTTGAAGAAATTGAGATAAATGAAGATAATGTAATAGTTAAATACAGGACATTATTAGGAGTGTTTTCAGTTGTATTAGGGGTACTTTGTATAGTTAGTTATATCATATATTAAAAGGGTGTCTATATGAAAAAAAGCAGAATAATTTTAATATTAGCATTTATAATTATTTTTTCTTTTCATAATATTTCTTATGCTGACGAAAATAAGGCTATACTTATATTGGTAGATGAACTAAGTATGGAAGATATAGAATTTATATTCGATATGGATAATTTTGGGATAGGATTTATGAATATAAAGATGAGAAAACCCTATGGAGATGAAAGCCTTTATTTTTCTATTGCCACAGGAAGAAAAGTAGGTGTAAAATCTGAAAATTATAAAGGGCTTTGTAAAAAGCCAGATGGAACTATTCGTGTAATAGGATTTGAAGATATGTTAGAGGATTTGTATAAAAGGAATAATAATGTAGAAGTGAATATGTTAGGAGAAAAAATGGGGAAAAAAGGTGTATCCTATATAGGAGATGATTCTTCTGCTATAATAGCTGCCAACAAAAAAGGAAATATTAAATCTGGAGAAATACAGATAAAATATGATACGAAATGGCTTGAAGAAAAAACAAATACTCATTTATCTAAATCCGATATATTAGTATTGTCCTATAATATAGAAAATATTTATAATAGAAAAGAGATATTAAAAGAGTATGTTAAACAATTTAAGCAACATAATATTATAGTCATTTCAAGAAGTGTATCACCAAATATGAAGTATATACTTAATAATAATTTGACTCCTGTAATATATATTAATGGCACTAACAAAGGACTGTTAACTTCATCTTCCACTAAAAGGGAAGGAATTATAACTGTAGAAGATATATATGCAAATCTGCTTCATAATAATGGTATAGATATTTCGAAAGCTATAGGAAATCCAATAAAAATAACTCCAAAAAATGATCCATTAAATTTAGCAAAAATATTATTTAAAAAGACTATAAATATGCTCTGGATTGCTTCAATATTTCATGGTATAGTATATTCTTTACAAGGCTATACTGCATACTTTATATTTAAAAATAAATGGAATAAACTTAAGGATATAAATATATATAATAGTTTTGTAATAATAAATATATTTGTATCTTTACTTATGGGATTATCCAATCTTCATATAAATATATTATTATACTTGTTTATGAATTTATCAATCACATATATCATAACTGTACATATGATAAATAATGATATAAATATTATAGGATTATTTTCAACTTTGACCTATGGAATGATTTTAATGGGAATATTTTTTTATCCAAAGCTTATATATAATTCCTATATAGGATTTAATAACTTATTTTATGGTGCAAGATATTATGGATTTAATAATGGAATAATGGGGGTTTTATTAGCTACTTCTGTAATAAGTTATTATTACATTAAAGAATTGTTGCCAAATAAATTGTTAGATTATACAATATGTATATTGTTTTTTTTGACGAACATGATAGCCTTGTCTGCAAATTATGGTGCAAATACCGGAGGTTTTATAACTTCTGCAGCATTATTTTTGATAGTAATATATGTGGATTTGTTAAATAAGGATTTCAATGTTCATAATATAATACTATTGATTCTTATAGGTGCATTGATATTTGGAATAAATATGTACTTTGATTATTATAGTGGTGATAAAAGTCATGCTATTAATTTTATAATAAGAATTAAAAATTTTGGATTTAGTGAATTTAAAGATATGTTTAAAGTGAAGGCAAAAGAATTAATAAAACTTACTTTAACACCTCCATTTATAATTGTTATTCCTTGCCAAATTTATACTTTAGTTAAATTATTGAAATGGGAGAATTTTATTTTGGATAGGGAAATCTATATTATATTATTGACTAGTATTATAGGATTTTTGTTAAACGATACTGGAATGATTACATTCGTGTATATGATTCATTATCTTATTTCCTTATTAATATATAATAAGAAGACAAAACCTGTTAATTAGGGTTTTGCCTTTTTTATTATATATTATATTTGAAAAAATAAATGTTAAATGATATAATATCGTATGACGATATTTTAGTTATACGAAATTTCTGGAGGTTATTATATGGAATTACAACAAAAATCTGATTTTATTTCTTACTATATTAGAAAATGTAATAAAATAATCCATGAAAAAGGTCATGAGATAGCTCAAGAATATGGGCTAACCTATGATCAACATCATCTATTAATTTATTTAAACAAATTAGAAAGAGCACCTACTATTAAAGATATATCTAATAAATTTAATAGAGCTCAAAATACCATATCAGAAAAAGTTTCTCGTTTAGAAGAAAAAGGATTAGTAGAAAAATGTGTTGATACAGAAGATAGAAGAATTACTCGTGTTTGTATTACTAGAAAAGGTAAGGATTTAGTTAATACAATTAAACAGGAAAGAAGTAATAGAGTAGTATATAAGGCATTGGAAAAAATGAGAGAGGAAGATGTAAATGAATTACTTAATAACTTGTCTAAATTACATGATATTTTAACAAAGGAGGGATAGGTATGCTTAAGGAATTTATATCTTATTATAAGCCCCATAAAAAATTATTTTTTATTGATATGTTTTTTGCTTTTTTAATATCCATATTTGATTTAATATTTCCAATGTTTTCTAGAAATATAGTCAATGAAATAATTCCCCAGGGAAGAATAGATTTACTAATCAAATGGACTATAATTATGATGTTTTTATTTATATTAAGATATATTAGTGAGTATATAGTGTCTTATTGGGGACATGTATTAGGAGTATATATTGAACATGATATGCGAAAAGATTTGTTTTCTCATTTACAAACATTGCCCTTTAGTTATTACGATAATACTCAAACAGGGCATATAATGTCTAGATTAGTAAATGATTTAAGGGATATTACTGAGTTAGCTCATCATGGTCCAGAAGATTTGTTTATTTCATTAGTAATGTTTGTTGGTTCATTTATATTACTTATTAGAATAGAATGGAAACTTACTTTAATTATATTTTCCTTTGTACCAATTATGATATGGTTTGCTATTACAAAGAGGAAGAAGATGGAGGAATCTTTCCGTGAAGTTAGAAGGAAAATAGCTGATGTAAATGCTCAATTGGAAAATAGCATATCTGGGATTAGAGTAGCAAAATCTTTTACGAATGAGGATTATGAGATAGAAAAGTTTAACAAAGGAAATGAATTGTTTAGAGATGCAAGAAAACAGTCCTATAAAGCTATGGCAGAATTTTCTGCAGGTATAGGTATAATGACCAATATTTTAAATTTAATAGTAATAAGTTTAGGAGGATACTTTGTATATAGAAATTTTATAAATTTAGGAGATTTAATAGCTTATACATTATATGTAAATTTATTTATGCAACCAATTAGAAGATTAGCAGCTTTCATGCAACAATATCAAGATGGTATGACTGGATTTGAAAGATTTATGGAGATTATGAATATTAAGTCAGATATAGTAGATAAAGAAGATGCAATAGAATTAGAGGATGTAGAAGGACATATTCAATTTAAAAATGTTTCTTTTAGTTATAATGATGGTGAAGATAAAGTATTGTCTAATATAAATTTAGACATTGAAGCTGGTAAAACTGTAGCAATTGTAGGACCATCTGGTTCAGGAAAAACTACATTATGCCATTTAATTCCTAGATTTTATGATACAAATGAAGGAGATATATTTATAGATGGATACAATATTAAGGATATTAAACTTAAATCTCTAAGACAAAACATAGGTATAGTTCAACAGGATGTGTTTTTATTCACTGGTACTATAAGGGATAATATATCTTATGGTGATCCTACAAAATCAGAAGAGGATATAATTGAAGCTGCAAAAAAGGCTAGAATACATGATTTTATAATGAGTTTACCTGATGGGTATGACACATATATAGGAGAAAAGGGTGTTAAACTTTCTGGTGGACAAAAGCAACGTATATCTATAGCAAGATTATTCCTAAAGGATCCTCCAATATTAATATTAGATGAAGCAACTTCTGCATTAGATACTGCAACAGAAGTGTTGATACAACAATCTCTTGAGGAATTAGCAAAGGGAAGAACAACTTTGATAATAGCCCATAGATTATCAACTATAAAAAATGCAGATGAAATATTGGTATTAACCAATGAAGGTATAGAAGAAAGAGGAAGTCATGAGGAATTATTAAAACAAAATTATATATATGCAAAATTATATAGATCTCAATTTAAAGAATTAGCATCATAAGAAACATTAAATAAACCTCCCTATGCGTAACGCATAGGGAGGTTTTGTAATAAATTTGTAATAATTTATTAATAAGTTTGTAGTGAATTTTTTTTGATTCTATAGTATCCTGTATATAGGGTATATAGACAAAATAATAGAAAAGAAGATGATCTAAGACAAAGGGTGACATTTTATGACTAGGTCACAAAGATTAGAAGTTAAAAAAAATAGAATACGAAGAAAGAAATTTTTAATTACTTTTTTAATGGTGCTTATATTGTTAGTTATTAGAGTTTTTATTGGGTTTTATCAAGATGTTCCGTCAAATACTGCAAAAGCTGAGGTTTTAAAGGAAAGTATAGCATTAATGTCAGAAAAATCAGCAATTAATTTGGCTTTGCAACATGAAAAGAAATTGATTGAAGCAGAAGAGTTAAAACAACAAAAAGAAATTAAATCAAATAAAAAAATAGCATATTTAACCTTTGATGATGGACCTTCGAAAAATACCCTTGAAATATTGGACATATTAAAAGAGTATAACATAAAAGCAACTTTTTTTGTAATAGGTAATTTAGCAGAAAAAAATCCAGATATAATAAATAGAATATATAAAGAAGGACATGCATTAGGGAATCATAGCTATTCCCATAAATATAAAAAAGTATATAAAAATACTACTAGTTTTTTAAATGAAATAAGGAGCACTGAAAGGGTATTGAAGGAAATATTAGGAGAAGATTTTGAAACTAATATTATAAGATTTCCTGGAGGTTCCTTTGGAGAAAAGAAAGCACCTTTTAGAAAAGTAGCAATAGATAATGGGTATATGTATTATGACTGGAATGCATTAAATGGTGATGCAGAAGGGCATAATATTTCAAAGAACAAATTATTTCAAAGATTTAAAAATACTTCTAAAGGTAAGAAAAAATTAATAATCCTAATGCATGATATGGAGTCAAAAAAGACTACAGTAGAAATTTTGCCAGATATAATTGAGTATTTACAACAAAATGGGTATGAATTTAATGTAATAAAATAATTGCTGTTAAATCATTCAGCAATTGTTTTATTAATAAATACATTAATTGGAGGTACATAATATGGCATCAAGTAATAAAGTACTCATAATAGAGGATGAAAAAAATATTCGAAAATTTATTAAAATAAATTTAGAACGAAATGGTTTTACGGTAGTAGAGGCAGGAACAGGTGAAGAGGGAATTGACATTACTAGAACTGAATCTATAGATGTGGTAGTATTAGATATTATGTTGCCAGGAATTGATGGATTTGAAGTGTGTAAAATACTTAGAGAAGAATTTCCTGAAATAGGTATAATAATGTTAACAGCTAAATCACAAGATATAGATAAAATTATGGGACTTGAATATGGAACTGATGACTATATGATAAAGCCCTTTAATCCCATGGAATTAGTATTAAGAATTAAATCTATAATTAGAAGAATGGAAATAAATACTTTAGATGAATCTAATATAATAGCTTATCCACCTTTTAAAATTGATACTTATTCAAGAAGGTTTTATCGGGGAAAAGAAGAAATAGAGTTGACTCCTACAGAGTATTCCATTATAAAATTGTTTATGAAAAATCCAGGAAAGGCTTTTAATAGGGATGAAATACTAAATTTAGTATGGGGTTATGATTTTGTTGGAGATTCAAAAATTGTTGATGTTAATATTAGAAGATTGCGTTCTAAGATAGAAGAAGATCCTAGTAATCCTTATTATATTGAAACTATTTGGGGAGTAGGCTATAGGTGGAGAGAATAGTAAATAGTAGGAGGAAATTATGAAAGCTAGTATAAAACAAAGATTAGTAGGAAATTTTATGTTGGTTATATTGATTACCGTATTGATATTAGAAATTTTTTTAGTAAATGCTGTTAAGCAGTATTATTATAAAAGCGTTGAAGAAATACTTTCAAATCAAATAATGTTTTCCTCTGATTTTTATTCAAAATATTTTTCTACAACTAATTTGGAAGATATTATAATAGATGATGTAGATGTATTTTGGCATCAAACTACAGCTCAAGTTCAAATATTAGATTTAGAAGGGAAAGTTCTTATGGATTCCATAGGTGCATCTGATTTAGATTCTACAATAAATACTAGTGATGTAGTAAAAGCATTTGAAGGTAAAAAAGGTACTTGGATAGGCAATGTAGATTATTCATCTCATCCAGTAATAGCGATATCTTATCCTTTAAAGGTAGAAGGTAAAATGATAGGTATACTGCGATTTATATCTTCCTTAAAAGAAACAAATAGAATAATAAGAAATATTGCTATGGTATTGTTAGCGGTAGGAGGTATGGTAATATTAATATCTGGTGTAGTTAGTCTTTTTTTAGCTGATACTATAGTAAAACCGCTAAAAGAAGTAACAGATGTGGCTCAAAAGATGGCTAATGGTCAATTAGATATAAGGTCTGAGAAGAAATTTGATGATGAAATAGGAAAGCTTTCTGATACTTTAAATTATATGGCAGAGGAACTAATAAAAAAAGAACAATTGAAGAATGATTTTATATCCTCAATATCTCATGAATTAAGAACTCCTTTAACTTCTATAAAGGGTTGGGCTATTACCCTTAAAGGAGCAGAAGTGAACGACAAAGAATTACTTGAGGATGGATTAGATATAATAGAGAAAGAAAGTGATCGATTATCAAATATGGTTGAAGAATTATTGGATTTTTCTAGATTTGTATCTGGTAGAATAACTTTAGAGAAAAAAGAGATTCAGTTATCAAATCTTATAAAACAAATTGCAAAACAATTTCTCCCTAGAGCTAAAGAGAAGGATATATTATTTAATGTTCATTATAAAGATTTACCAATTATAATAGCTGATGAAAATAGAATTAAACAGTTGCTAATAAATTTATTGGATAATGCTTTTAAATTTACTCCTGCTGGTGGACAGGTAGATTTAAAAGTGGAAAATAAAAGAGATAATATATTAATTCAAGTAATAGATAATGGTTGTGGGATTTCGAAGGAGGAACTCCCATATATTATGGAAAAGTTTTATAAGGGAAAAAATAGTAAATCTCATAGTGGATTAGGTCTTTCAATATGTGAGGAAATAGTAATTCTCCATGGAGGGACTATTAATGTAGAAAGTAAATTGGAAAAAGGTACAACTATTTCAGTATTTCTTCCAATAGAAGGGAGAAGCTAACATGAAAAAATATTTACTTATAATTATATTAATAACTATTATTTTATTCATTACATCTTGTAGTGCTGGAAATATTGAAATCGGAGACACTATAATGGCACCTAAAAATGAATCTTTACCTATTTATGGGAAATGGGTAATAGAAGATTATAAAGTTACTGTGGAAGAAGAAGAGGTTGAAGAAATAGTTAAATATTATATGGGAAAAGATGCTTTATTTCATGAGGATTTGGTTGTTTTGGGAGATGATTGCTGTAAAGATCCAATTTTCAAAACAAAAAATATTAATACTTGGGATTATATATTATATCATTATAAAACTAACCCAGACTTTTTAGGTATAGAAAAAGACAAAATTCAAATTATATCCATTACAAGTGAAGATCAATTTTTCTATGAATTTATAAAAGAGTCTGATGATAAAATCATTGTGAATATAGATGGAGTATTTTTTTATTTAAGATTAGTTTCTCAAAAGATAAGTGATGAAGATGTAGCAGAGTATTTTTATAAAGAAAAGGCTATGTTTAAAAGTTCAAGTTTGGCTGATAGTCAAATTGTAAATTCTTCTATACTAATAGGCCTTAAGAGTCTTAATTTAGAAGATCAAAATGGGAATATAGAAAATTGGAATTATAGAACTATATTGATAAGAAGTTATAATAAGGAAATAGTTAGCATATATGAGATGAAAGATATATTTTTACCTAGAAAAACTGGTTTTTGGAAGGTAGAAGTTCAAAGAGAAAAAGATAATGATAAAATATTAGCTTATCCGTTAAAGAAAACTGTAGATGGAGAAATGAAAAAGAGAAAGATAGTCAAGGGGAAAGAGAAAACAGGGGAAAATAATAGTTTAAAAAACATACTTTATGTGGGCAATGATTATATTTCAATAGAGAAAATAAATCATTTAAATAAAGGAGAAAGACTACTGGAGTTTTATTTAATAGATAACTTAAATGAAGATAGTCCAGTAAAGATATCTCATATAGCTGGAGAAGCAGGTAAAGCTTCTCTTTTAGATGAAGGTTACAAGGCAATATTATCTTCAGATAGTCAATATAGATATAGTTCTATAGATTTTAGCCCTAATGAGGAAAATTTTGGATTATTTAGAAGGAATGGTCATTGGATATATAAAGGAAGGGTTAATTTTGTACAAGATGGGATGTATAGTTATAAAAACTTTAATATAAAAGTTGTGCCTTCAAAAGAAGTAGTTCATTATGATGAACTTCATATACCATGGAATGCTATTAAGTCTAAAGTGCCAGAAGCTATAGACGCTTTCACATCGCCAGCGGAGGATATAATAATTATTGTTACGCGGAATAGTATAATGATTTATCCAATAGATAAAGGAGATATAGGACATACGCCTATAGGTAAAATTAAATTAAAACCAACAGAAAAGATAATAATGGATGAATGGTCTATAGGTAAATATCCAGAGATGTGGGAAGAGGAATTTATAAAAAATGGTGGAGTAGTTATAGAAGATTAATTGAGATATTGGTTGAAATTAATATACATGTTAGAAAAAATTCAGAATATTAATATAGTAGAGGAAGTTTTTTAGAAAATAGAAGTTTTTAAATTAAATGAAAAACTAAAGCTAAAATTAAGATTTTTAGATGTAGCAAAGAAAATATTAAAAAAACAGGAATGGAAATTTATTATAAAAACTTGTGAATATAAAAACTTCTTTAGACCTTTCTTAAATAAATTAATTATTATATAATTTACACAAGGGGTAAAGGAGGGAAAAATGGATTTTGATGCTTATTTAAATATTATTAAAAAGAGATTTGAAAAGAATTTTGATCTTATAGATAATTATAATATAGATGACTATAAATTTGATTTATTTGCTAAATATAATTTTAGATTAGAAAAATATGTTTTGACTAAAAAAATGGTTGTATATGCTTTAGAAAACAATGAATATTGTCTTATAAAAACATTTGATGCTTTAGATAAATACGATTTTAACAGATATATTAATACTTTAGTTAAAGCAATAGATATATTGGTAAATCCTACCCAAGAACATATGTCTAGTATTATCACAGGGGTAATAGTAGTAAAAAACAAACCAAGTAATTATGTTATAAATACTGTAAAGAAATTTAAATATCACAAGGGATTTTTATTTGGATTTAGAGGTTGGGTGGATATTAGATTAATTTTGGTTGCTATTGATGATGAGTATATAGTGACTAATAAAAAAGGGAAGGAGGTTAAAGAGGTTTATAGTTTATAATTATTTTAAAGGAGGGATTTAAATTATGGCTTCATTGTTAATGGTAATAGGTAGTATTGTGGTATTTATTATAGCTTATGCTACCTACGGTTCATGGCTTGCTCAAAAATGGGGAGTAGATTCTACAAGGAAGACTCCTGCTCATGAAATAAATGATGGAGTAGACTATGTACCGACTAGTTCTGCAGTATTGTTAGGGCATCATTTTTCATCTATAGCAGGAGCAGGACCAATTAATGGACCAATTCAAGCGGCTATATTTGGTTGGGTTCCAGTATTGTTATGGATAGTAATAGGAAGCATATTTTTTGGAGGAGTTCATGACTTTGGTTCTTTATTTGTTTCTATTCGTCATAAAGGAAAATCTATAGGAGAAGTAATAAATGATACTATGGGTCAAAAAGGCAAGAAGTTATTTTCCATATTTGCATGGCTTACTTTATTATTAATAGTTGCAGCATTTTCTAATATAGTTGCTTCTACTTTTGCTTCCACACCAGAGGCAGCAACTTCATCGTTATTATTTATGATTTTAGCTATTGGTTTTGGGTATGCAGTATATAGAAAAGGTGTATCTTTAAAGGTAGGGACAGTGGTCGGTGTAATATTATTATTTGTATGTGTATGGCTTGGAACTTTGTTTCCACTTCAATTGAGTGTAAACACTTGGATAGTCATATTAGCTATTTATATATTTATTGCATCTACAGCACCAGTATGGATATTATTGCAGCCTAGAGATTATCTGAATTCATTTCTATTATATGCTATGATGATTGGAGCGGTATTAGGAATAATAATATACAGACCAGAAATCAAGTTAGATGCTATTACAGCATTTAAGGTAGTTGATGGAAATAATGTACAATATCTATTTCCAATGTTATTTGTTACAGTTGCTTGTGGAGCCATATCAGGTTTTCACTCATTGGTAGCTTCTGGAACTACATCTAAACAAATTGACAATGAAAAAGATTCAAAAAAAATAGGATATGGTGGTATGCTTATTGAAGGAGCTTTAGCAGTTATTGCTTTAATTACTGCTGCTTATTTAACTCAAGGAGAATTATCGGAATTATTAAAAGATGGTCCAGTAAATGTATTTTCTAATGGTATAGGTGTGTTCATGTCTAAATTAGGAATTCCTTTTGAAACTGGGAAGACTTTTGTTGCTTTAGCAGTGTCAGCTTTTGCATTAACTAGTCTTGATACTGCTACAAGACTTGGAAGATTTATTTTCCAAGAATATTTTGAAGACCCTGAAAAGGAAACTCAATCTTCATTAACTAATATGTATGTATCTACTCTTATTATAGTAGTTTTAGCTTCTATACTTGCATCTGGTGGTTATGCAGTTATTTGGCCAATATTTGGATCTGCAAATCAATTATTATCTGCATTAGCATTGATGGCTGTAGCATTATGGTTAAAAAAATCCAACAAAAGTTTCAATATGATAACCATACCTATGATATTCATGCTTGTAGTAACTCTTAGTGCTTTAGTATTGTTAATTAAGAATAATTTTATAGCTGCAAATTATGTGTTAGTTGTACTTCCAATATTGTTATTTATACTTGCTATAGTATTAGCTGTTGAGGGTTATAAGATACTTTTTAAAAAAGATACAAAAGTGAGCCAACAAATGAAGTAAAAAATTAAGAAATTGATATAATATTATATTATACTCCCTTAAGGCAGACAGATTAAAAAACAAAAACTTGATACCTTAAGGGAGTATTATTATGTCATATGCCATAGGCTTTTATTATTGGTGGATACAGCTATTGCACCAGCATTTAAGCTTTCTTTTACATCTTCCATTTTTATAATTAAACCACTAGTTATAATGGGGATATTTGTTTCGGAGAATATCATTTTTGTAATTTTGGGCATGATTCCTGGAAATATTTCTACAGCGTGAGGTCTAGTTGTATTTATAGATTGGATACCCTTTTTTAATGAAATAGAATCCAAAATAAATAGTTTTAAGATGGTAAAAGCTCCTAAATCTTTACTTAACCAGACTAAGTTTTCTTTAGTAGTTATAATTCCATTAGGATGTATATTTTTTATTATATATTCCAATCCCCAAGTGTCTTTTGAAAAACCATCGATTGAATCTATATCTATATATATTTCTTTATTTTTAGTTTTAACTTTGTTGGCTATTTCCTTTAAGTTAAAAATATTTCCTGTAAGAAGAAATATACTTTCACAAGGAGAATTTAATGCTTCAGTGAGGACATCCAATTCATTTACAGCAGCAATAATTGGATTTTTTTTAATTTTTTCAAAAAAATTGGACAATAGATCACCTCATATTTTATTTTGTTTATATAAATATAATATCATATTTCTTTTGTATATTTCACACCAATAATATTAAAACTATATTAGTAAGTATTAATTTTGGGGGTGTGAAATTGAATAAAGATAAATTTAATATATTCATGGCTCATTTAGCCACTTTATTAGCTTTAGAATCTAATAATCCCAACATAGTGGAAAATATAAAAGTAGAAGAAGATTGTGTAGAGATAGATATTTGTAGTTCACAAAGTGAGGAACAATCTGAATGGGATATACCTGAAAAATCTAGCTCAGTGTCAAAGCTTCCTTGGGAAAAAGATGTAAAGTTTTTAAAAGCTCAAGAAAAAAATGGTACTCATGTATTGATGTCTGCTTTTTGTTCTGTACTTATAGATCCATTACCAGGAGAAGAGTATAATGTGCAAATAGCAGCAAAATCTTTATCAGGTAAGGTGGTTCAACCAGGAGAGGTATTTTCCCAAAATCAAAGTATAGGTCCTTATACTAAAGATAAGGGTTATAGGAAAGGAGCATCCTATGCAGGGGAAAATATAGTTGAAACAGAAGGAGGCGGAGTATGTAAAATTGCTTCTACATTATATAATGTAGCTGTGCTCAGTGATTTAGAAATAGTGGAAAGACATAATCACATTATGCCTGTAAATTATGTACCTTACGGTCAAGATGCCACGGTTGCATATGGTTCTAAAGATTTTAAATTTAAAAATGATAAAGAATACCCAATATTAATATGGGCAGAAGTTATTGAAAATAGATTATATATAGGATTTTATGGAAGGGAAGAGTCCCCTGAAGTAAAATGGCACCACGATATTAGTAATATAATAAAAGCACCTAAATATTATAAAAACAATCCCAATTTAAAGATAGGAGAAGAGAAAATTATTATAAAAGGGATAGATGGGGCTACTGTTAACTCTTATGTAACTATTAAATATAAAGACGGGACTATAAAGACGAAGAATTTAGGCATAAGTAAATATTGGTCTCTTCCATATGTAATTGAAGCAAATAGATAAAAGAATATTGATAAATTTACAAAGATTAACAAGGAAGTTTCCTTCTATACATTATTCAATTAATTTTTTGATTAAGTTTACTTTGATTTTTAATTAACATAAGTTTATCCTTACGACTCATTTGTTTGATTTCCCATTCTCGTCTTTGAGCAGCAATTTTGCTATTAAAAGTTTCTAAGTATACTAATTTAACAGGTAATCTGGCTCTAGTGTACTTAGAAGCTTTACCTTTATTATGTGTTTTAATTCTTCTATCCAAGTTTATGGTCCATCCCGTATAGAGGGTATTATCAGCACATTCTAAAATATATACATAGCACATTTATTTAACCAACTCCTTTAGTACTTTAAAAATGCAGTCATAAGAGTAACCTTTTCTTTGAAGAAATCCTCCTAATTTTCTGTATATGGCATTTTTATCGTCATTTTTGTAAGAAGGGAGTTTTTTCTTAGCTAAATTTAGAGCTCTATTATATTCATCTTCATTATCATTTTCTTCTAGCACTTTTTCAATTATAGTATTATCTATACCTTTTTTATATAATTCGTGTTTAATCCTTATGGGACCAAATTTATTTAGGTTTATTTTGTCCTTCATGAATGCTTTTGCAAACTCCACATCATCTACCAATTTATATTTTTTTAGATAATTTAATGTGTCATCTATTATAGATTCTTCAAAGCCTTTCTTTCTTAGTTTATCAATGATTTCTTTTTCAGATCTTTGTCTATAAGTTAAAAATTTTAAAGCTTGATCTTTAGCTTTAGAAAGTTCTTCTTCCCTTAGTACTTTTTCAATATATTCTTCATTTATCTCCATGTTTTCTTGTAAATCATACTTATACTTAATTTCTATCATAAGTCCAAAGGCAAATTTATCATCTATATATACATTTACCCTTTCTTTATTGTTTTTTTGTTGTTCAATTTTTGTAATTTTCAAGTTATCACCTATTTATAATTTAATGATTTTTTTATATATCTAATAGTTCTTTCCAAAATATTTATAGTAGTTATATCCTTTAATTTAGTATCAAATGAATGTCCACCTTTTTTGTGAACTAAAAATGCATATTTTATGTTATATTTTTTTAGTTTTTTAGCAAAATTAACTGAAGACTTAAAAGGAACTGTAACATCTAATTTTCCATGTGCTAATAAAGTAGGTACCATATTTGGACTAACCCAGTTAATAGGGGAATAATAGTCGTATATTTCTTCTTTTTTTGTAGGGCTTCCCTTTAAAGTTTGTTTAGTAGCAAACTTTGCAAATATAGATTTGTTTTCTGAAACAAAAATATCTTTTAAATCTGATGGAGCATAATAAGCAACAACTGCTTTTATACCTGACATTTTATCTTTGTCTTCAATATAAGTATAATAAGTAGAGTACAGTAATGACAAATGTCCACCTGCAGATAAGCCCATTAATACTATATTATTTTTATCTATAGATAGCATTTCACTATTATTTTTAACATAATTAAGAGCATCATTATAATCAGATAGAATGTCTTCCATGGTATTTTTATAGCCATATCTATAATCTATGCTTACAACAGCTAGTCCTTTGGAAGCTAAATATTTACACCAAGATATGTTGTTAGGCTGATTCCTAAAGCCTGAAATCCAACCACCGCCATGACAAAAAAATACTAAAGGATATTTATTTTTATTACTATTAGGGTACCATATATCCAATTTTAATTCTTTATTATTTGCTTTTTTATATACATAGGTTTTATTTCTAAATTCTCCATCTACTTCTATAGGAACTTTGGAAGTGAAAATTTTCCAAACATATATGATAATAGAAAGTAAAAAATAATAAAGTCCCAGGGTTAAATCTTCAATTGATAATAATATAAATATTAAGAATAAGTATATTTTATTTGCTATAAAATAGGACATTTTTAATTTTTCTTTTAATTTATTCATAAATATACCACCTAATAAAGAATTATTTTTTCAATGGATTTTCAATGGTTTCCCTAGTTAATAAAGCTTTTTTAGCTACTTTTTCATTTATATTTAATTTATGAAGTATATATTTAGCTAATAAGTATTCAAAAGGCAACCAGTTTACATGGCTTATAGGTAGTATTTTTCTATTTGCATCTTCCATTTCTTCATACAATATCTTCCGTGATTGTATAGGAAGTGTAGAATCAAAGTAAGCATCTATAAAAGTTACTTTTTTCTTATCTAAAAGATGAGCATAAGAAATAGGATCTATCTTAAATAAAGGATGAATTTTATCGCTGGATATAATTTCATCAAAATTCATATTTTTTACCATAGGGAATTGTTCATTATATATTTTATACAACATATACTCATCTTTTAAATAAAAATCAATTCCTAAGCCCTTACTAAACAATCGTCTAGCAAATGCAGTAGCAGGAGATTTATGCAATATTCTAGGGATATGTCCTCCGGTGGTCATAAACAATAGATGATTTATTCTATTTTCTATTACTCCAATTATTGATGAGATCATACCACCTAGGCAATAACCAACTATTATATTGTTTTTTTTCCAACAATTTTGTTGTTCCAATAAATCTATAGTGGTTAATGTATCCACTACTCCATGTTCCCAAAATTGATACATTATGTTTATATCAGGATATAGATAGGATCTGCCACTCATGGATCCATTTTCAACTCTAGTATAGTTACCAGGAAGAATTAATATACTAGTACTTACTCCTGCATTAGCTAGGTGAGGTCCAAGCCATAATAAAAACTTGATATTTCTACTTCCTAATCCATGAAGTATCATAGTAGAAGCTCGGATCTCACCTTTTGGCTGATAAAAATAAAATTCAACATTTTCAGTGCCAGGAGCACAGTTTTTATATAGAGATTTATATCTAACATAACTGCATCTATAATTTCTACCTTTAAATATATATCCAGAAATATAGTCTATATGTTTTTTATCATAATTAAAGTTAATGTTCATTTAATGTTCCTTTCTTAAAGTAGTGCTAAGTTTATTATATCATAATATAACAAAATAATTGCTTTATTCAATACTAACAACTTTATCTTTCAGAAAATAAATTTTCTTCAGGAATATTGCTAATTTCTATTCCTACCATTGCTTCTCCTAATCCTTTTGATATGTCAGCAAGTTTTTTAGGATTATCATAATTTTTAACAGCTTCAACAATGGCTCTTGCTCTTTTTTCTGGATTTTCAGATTTAAATATTCCAGATCCTACAAAGACACCATCACAGCCTAGTTGCATCATTAGAGCTGCATCTGCTGGAGTAGCAATTCCTCCTGCTGCAAAATTTAATACTGGGAGTTTGCCATTTTCAGCAACATATAATACTAAATCATATGGAGCTCCCATTTCTTTAGAAGCAGTCATAAGTTCTTCTTTGGGCATATTTTTTAATTTTCTAATCTGTGCATTTACTGTCCTCATATGTTTTACAGCCTCTACTACGTTACCAGTACCTGCTTCTCCTTTTGTTCTTATCATGGAAGCACCTTCACCAATACGTCTTAATGCTTCTCCTAAATTTCTTGCTCCACAAACAAAAGGGGTCTTAAATTTTGTTTTGTCTATATGATATTTATCATCTGCTGGAGTTAATACTTCACTTTCATCTATGTAATCTACACCTAAAGATTCAAGTATTTGTGCTTCAACAAAATGACCAATTCTTACCTTTGCCATTACAGGGATAGATACAGTATTTAATATATCTTCTATTAATTGAGGATCAGACATTCTAGCAACTCCGCCGTGTTTTCTAATATCAGCTGGGACTCTTTCTAAAGCCATTACAGCTACTGCACCACTATTTTCAGCGATTTTAGCTTGTTCTGGATTTACCACATCCATAATAACTCCACCTATTAACTTATTATTTAATTCATTTACATTTTTCATAAATAAATACCTCCTTTATATGAATACAGTTTTAATTGTACCCATATACTACTAAACTGTACCCAAAAAGTCAATACATATTAGTAACATTATAAGCTGTTAATGAAACGAGAAAATAGACAAATTCTGATGCAAATTATTTTGCACTATGTAAAGATTGTGATAGACATAAGGTGAAAAAAGTTAGAATAGTTTGTCTATTCATAAAATAACCATATATAAGCTATATGCAAAATACTTTGCATATCAATGCAAATAATTTTGCATAAAAAAGCAAAGTATTCACTTTTTATAAGTTTATTTAATAAATAAATGGTACTAATTATATACAATAAAAAAGCTTGAATTATCAGTTTAGCTGATGTTGACAGATGTTTTTTATAGTAGTTTATATTAGGTGTAAAAATAAAAAAAAGTTGGCAGGAAAATTGCAAGTTAATATATATAGGCATAAGATTTTTGTTTGTTTCTCCTAAAGGGAAAAAGGAAGAGATGTCTAAATTGGTACAAAATATTAAAAATATTACGGAGGTGTTTAAATGAAAAAAGAAAATGTTAGAGTGATACTTTGGGGTTTAGGTGCTATGGGGAAAGGTATAGCAGAAACTTTACTTACTAAAAAAGGTGTAGAAATTGTAGGAGTAGCATGGCGAGGAGAAAGAATAGGGAAAAGTATGTATGACTACTTAGATGTAGAAAGAGGAGATAGAAAAGATGTAATTATAGGAACATATGAGGAAGTAATAAAAGAAGGTGCAGCTGATATAGTTATAATTTCTACTGATTCCTTTGTAAAAGATAATTTTGATAAGATTAAATATTGTTTAGAAAAGAAAATTAATGTAATTTCAACGGCAGAAGAAATGGCTTATCCACAAGCTCAAGAGCCAGAACTTGCTAAAGAAATGGATAGAATAGCAAAAGAAAATGGTGTAACTGTTTTAGGAACTGGAATAAATCCAGGTTTGATGATGGATTTATTGGTGTTAGTTTTAACAGGAGCTTGTACTGATGTAAAAAATATTAAAGTTAAAAGAGTAAACAGCTTATCACCTTTTGGTCCTGCAGTACTTAATGGTCAAGGAGTTGGATTGGAAGTTGAAGAATTTAATAAAAGAGTAGAAGAAGGTACATTAGCTGGGCATGTAGGTTTTCCAGAATCTATTACTATGATTGCTGATGCACTAGGTTGGAAATTGGATAATATAGAATTAGTTAGAGAGCCTATAGTAACAAATGTTTACAGAAGAACTCCTTATATTGAAGTTGAGCCAGGGAAAGTAGCAGGTTGTAATATGAAAGGTTATGGCTATGTGGATGGAGAACTTAAAATTGAAATGTTACACCCACAACAGATAGAGCCTCAATTAGAAGGAATAGACACAGGAGATTATATAACTATTGAAGGAACACCAAATATAAATATGTCAATAAAACCAGAAGTACCAGGGGGAATTGGTACCATAGCTATGTGTGTTAATATGATACCTCATGTAATTAATGCTAGTCCAGGACTTAAGACTATGATTGATTTACCAGCACCAAGAGCTATAGTAGGTGATGTAAGAGAGTTGATTGATTAAAAATGATTAGTAGGGAAGTCCCTTATAAAATAAATTAAAAGGAAAGGAAGGATTAATATGGATGCTAAACGAGGAGATTGGGTAAGGATTCATAATATAGTATTAGAAGCAGGAGAGAGGGCACCAAATATACCAGAAGATACTCAAAAGGTACCTTTAGAATTTTGGGATAAAGGATTTTTATTAAATGATGAAGCTAATATTGGAGATAAAGTAGAAGTAGAAACTTATATAGGCAGAAAAGTTGAAGGTACATTAGTAGAGGTAAATCCTTATTATAAGCATGATTTTGGAAAATGCGTTCCAGAATTATTGTACATTGGCAGACAAGTACGTAGTTTAATAAAAGAGGATGGTGAATAAGTATGACTAAGGATATGAGTTTTGAAGCTGTAATGGAAAGAAAAGGGGAAATTATGAAAGATGCCATAGGCATAGATTATGATGAATTTGAATCGGGTGGCATTGCTTTTGATTATGAAAGAATGATGAGAGAAACAGGATATACCCTTGAAGAGATACAAAAAATTCAAAAAGAAACTGGTGTAGGGAATACCCCTATATTAGAATTGAGGAATTTAACAAAACTAGCTAGAAAATATGCACCAAAAGGAAAAGGAGCTCGAATATTTATAAAAGACGAGGCAGCTAATCCTTCAGGAAGTTTCAAGGATAGAAGAGCAGCTACTAGTTGCTATCATGCACAAAAACTTGGATACAAAGGTGTTATAGCGGCTACCAGTGGCAACTATGGTGCAGCAGTTGCATCACAAGCGGCAATAAGAGGTTTAAAATGTATAGTAGTTCAAGAATGTTATGATTCTAGAGGAGTTGGACAGCCTGAAATAATAGAGAAAGCAAGAAAATGTGAAGCTTATGGTGCAGAAGTAGTACAGCTTACAGTAGGACCAGAATTATTCTATACATTTTTAATATTACTAGAAGAAACAGGTTACTTTAATGCTTCCTTATATACTCCATTTGGAATAGCAGGAGTAGAAACATTAGGATATGAATTATCCATGCAATTTAGAGAACAAGAAGGTAGAGATCCTGACGTAGTAGTAGTAACAAATGCAGGAGGAGGTAATCTTACTGGAACAGCAAGAGGGCTAAAAAAAGCAGGAGCAGATTCTCAAGTGGTAGGAGCAAGTGTTAGTCTAGAAGGGCTTCATATGGCAAGTGATACTCAATTTAATAAAAAATCTTTCACTACAGGACATACTGGATTTGGAATTCCATTTGCAACTTGGCCAGACAGATCAGATGTTCCTAGATCTGCAGCAAGACCTTTAAGATATATGGATAGATATGTAACTATAAATCAAGGTTCTGTATTTTATATGACAGAAGTATTAGCACAATTAGAAGGCTTAGAAAGAGGACCTGCAGGGAATACATCTTTAGCTGCTGCATTTAAATTAGCACAAGAATTAGATGAAGATCAGATTATAGTAGTACAAGAAACAGAATATACTGGTGCAGGGAAACATATTCAGCCTCAACTAACCTTTGCTAAGGAAAATGGAATAGAAGTATTAATAGGAGATCCTACAGAAGAAGTACCAGGAAAGAATATAATTCTTCCAAAGGATCCAGGCTATATAAAAACTAGTGAAGTAGATTTAAATAGAATTAGAAGATCCTATATTAGAAATTGCATTAAAAATAATAAAGTAGAAAAAGTAAGTAAAGAGGACTTAGAATTTTTAGTTGAGGATACTAAATCTAGTGAAGAATTTGTAAAATCTGTATTAGATGAATTAGGTGTAAAATATTAGGAGGGGAAATATGAAAAGGGAAGATGATTTTCAAGAAAGAAGAAAACATTTAGCAAACCTAACTGAAGAGGAATTAGAAGCTAGATTTTGGGAGTTAACTGAAAAGATAGTAGATCCTCTTATAGAACTAGCTGAAAAAAACACAACCCCTTCTATTGAAAGATCTGTACTATTACGCATGGGCTTTTCTAGCATAGAAGCTAAAGCTATAGTAGATGGGGCAATTGATAGAGGATTGTTAGGCAAAGGAGCAGGGCATATAGTATATAGATTAGCTAAAGAAAAGGATTTAGAAATAAGAGAAGCAGGGTTAAAGCTAGTTCAAGGAGAGATGTGGGATGATGTAATGGAAATATTTAAGGTAGGTGAAAAATAAATGGAACTAAAGCCTAATGAAAAATTAGATATAGAATATATACTAAAAGATTTAGATAAATATAGACCTAGAAGAAGAGGTTGGACTTGGCGAAAAGGTGTAGGGGAAAAAAGAAAAATAGGAAAATTTGAATATTATGATACATCAGAACCCTTAAAAAATAGTCAACCTTTGCCAGCAGCAAAATATTTTGATAATATAGATCCTCAACCAAAATCCGTTATTACTACAGAAATTGCATCAGGTAGGTTTGAAGATGATATTAGACGTATGAGAATGGCTGCTTGGCATGGTGCAGATCATATAATGGTTATTAGAACTGCTGGACAAAGTCATTATGATGGATTAATAGAAGGAACTCCTCAAGGAATTGGCGGGATTCCTATAACTAGAAAGCAAGTAAGAGCTCAAAGAAAAGCATTAGACATAATAGAAGATGAAGTGGGTAGACCAATTAATTATCACTCCTATGTTAGTGGAGTAGCAGGACCTGAAATTGCAGTTATGTTTGCTGAGGAAGGAGTCAATGGAGCACATCAAGATCCTCAATATAATGTATTGTATAGAAATATAAATATGGTTCGATCTTTTGTAGATGCTGCTTGTGCAAAGAAAATAATGGCTTGGGCTGATATGGTTCAAATTGATGGAGCTCATAATGCCAATGCAACAGCTAGGGAAGCGTGGAAAGTAATGCCAGAGTTAATGGTACAACATGCTATTAATTCAATGTTTTCAGTAAAAGCAGGAATGAAAAAGGAGAACATATGCTTATCTACAGTACCACCAACAGCACCACCAGCACCTTGTATGAGATTAGATTTACCTTACGCAGTAGCTTTAAGAGAACTATTTAAGGAATATAAAATGAGGGCACAGATGAACACCAAATACATGGAATCATCTACAAGGGAAGCTACTGTTACTCATACTTTAAACTTATTAATATCTCAATTAACAAGAGCTGAAATTCAATCTACTATTACTCCAGATGAAGGTAGAAATGTACCTTGGCACATTTACAATATAGAAGCAGTAGATACAGCAAAACAAGCATTTAATGGTATGGATGGATTAACACGAATGGTAGAAATAAAAAGGGATGAAGGAGAATTAGCAGACAAAGTAAGAGAATTAAAAGAAAGAGCAGTATTGTTTTTAGAAGAAATTCTAGAAGTGGGAGGATATTTTAATGCTGTAGAACAAGGTTTCTTCGTAGATTCAGGCTATTATCCTGAAAGAAATGAAGATGGGATTGCAAGGAAAATAAATGGAGGAGTTGGAGTAGGTACTGTATATGAAAGAGAAGAAGATTATATGGCTCCAGTTACTGCTCACTTTGGATATAATAATATAGCTCAATATGATGAATCAGCTGTAGACAATCCTTCTAAATTGATAGGTGGTTGTACCTTTGAAGATCCTGATAAAATAATATTTATAGATGAATTAGATGAAAATGATAATGTATATGTAAGATTAGAGGAAACTGAAGAATTAAGAAAATCTTCTAAAATAAAGCCAGAGATGGAATGGTTAGGAGATGGCATAATATTAATAACAATGTTTTTACCAGTAGAAGCAAGGGTAGCAGAGTTTGCTGCTTTAGAAATAGGTAAAAAATTGGGATTAGAAGATGTAGAGGTAATTCATAAGGAGATAATGCAATTAGCAGAAGGAACAAGAATTGAGTTAAAGGGTAGAGTTGACTTTACTATAGATTTAGATGAATTAGTTATTCCACCTGAACCAGAAATATTGACGGAAGATGAAATAAGAGAAGAAATAAAGAAAAATCCTATGAAAGTAGTAGCTGCTACAGTAGGAGAAGATGAACACTCTGTTGGATTAAGAGAAATTATCGATATAAAGCATGGTGGAATTGAAAAATATGGAATTGAATGTCATTATCTAGGAACCTCCGTTCCTGTAGAAAAATTAGTAGATGCAGCTATTGAGATAGATGCAGATGCAATTTTAGCCTCAACTATAATAAGTCATGACGATATTCATTATAAGAATATGAAAAAATTGCATGAACTATGTATAGAAAAAGGAATAAGGGATGATATCATCCTTGTATCAGGTGGCACTCAAGTATCTAACGAATTAGCTGTAAAACATGGTATGGATGCAGGCTTTGGCAGAGGCTCTAATGGGGATCAGGTAGCAACATTTTTAGTTAAAAAGAGAAGAGAGATGAAGGCAAAAGATGAAGATTGATATATTAGTTGCAGAAATAGGTAGTACTACTACGGTAGTAAATGCTTTTAATCTATATCCTTGCCCTACTTTTTTAGGGCAAGGTCAAGCCCCTACTTCTGTAGAAGATGGAGATGTGAATATAGGACTTAAATCTGCTATTTCTGATCTAGTTGATAATTTAGGAACTAACAGAATAGAATGTAATGAAATTATAGCCACTAGTAGTGCTGCTGGAGGACTAAGGATGACAGTCCATGGTCTTGTGTATGATATGACAGTTAAAGCTGCTAAAGAAGCTGCATTAGGAGCAGGAGCTAATGTTAAATATATAACTTCAGGTAAATTGAGAAAATCTGATTTAAGAAAGATTAAAGAAATAAATCCAAATATAATTTTGATTGCTGGTGGAGTAGATTATGGAGAGAGAGATACAGCATTATATAATGCTGAGCTTATAGCTGATCTTAATTTAGACATACCAATAATATATGCAGGGAATGTGGAAAATCAGCAGGAAGTAGAGGATATATTTCGTGGCAAAAAAGCTGAATTATATATTGTAGAAAATGTATATCCTAAAATTGATGAATTAAATATAGAACCTACTAGAAAAGTTATTCAAAAAGTGTTTGAAGAACATATAATTCATGGTCCAGGAATGGGAAAAGTTAAAGAGATGATAACCGGTCCAATAATGCCAACCCCGGGAGCAGTTATGGAAGCTTCAAAATTATTGTATGAGCATATGGGAGACTTGATGACCATTGATGTAGGAGGAGCAACTACTGATGTTCATTCTGTTACTCCTGGAAGTGATGAGATAAGTAGAATATTGATAAATCCAGAACCTTTAGCAAAGAGAACAGTAGAAGGAGATTTAGGTGTATATGTTAATATGCATAATATAGTAGATATGGTAGGGAAAGAAGAATTAGCTAAAAAATTGAACATATCATTGGGAAAATTAGAGAGATTAATAGAAAACTATAAACCAATTCCAGAAGGAGAATTGGAGATAGCATTTGTGGAAGAATTAGCTTTACATGGAGCCGTAGCAGCAACTAAAAGGCATGCAGGACGACTAAGGTACTTATATGGGCCTAGTGGTAAGAAAACTGTAGCTGAAGGTAAGGATTTGACTATGGTAAAAACTATAATTGGTACAGGTGGTCCTTTAACTCGACTGCCAAATAGAGTTGAAATTTTAAAACAAATTCCTTTGAATAAAAAAGCACATGAATTGTTACCAAATAAAGAAGTAAATATATTAATAGATAATTATTATATAATGGCTTCTTTAGGAGTAATGAGTAAAAAGTATCCTGATGAAGCTTTAGAGTTGCTAAAGCTTAGTCTAGGGATCGAATAAATTATTAATCTATATGTTAAGATTTAAAATGATTGGAGGACAAGTATGAAGTACCCCAATGTGGAAATAGATTTAAATAAATTGACACACAATGTGAAAATCATGGTAAATTTATGCAATAAATATGGGATTACAGTTGCTGGTGTGACAAAAGTTTTTTGTGGTTATCCTGAAATTGCAAAAGCATATATAGATGGCGGAGTAACTTATATTGCTGATTCAAGGATAGAGAATTTAATTAAATTAAAGGATTTTAATATTCCAAAAATGCTTTTAAGATTACCAATGATTTCTGAAGCAGATAGAGTAGTAGAATACGCAGATATATCCCTTAATTCAGAGTTAGAAACTGTAAAAGTATTATCTAAAGAAGCTTTTAAAAAAGGTAGATGCCATAATATAATATTGATGGTAGACCTTGGTGATTTGAGAGAAGGCTATTATAATGAAAATGAAATTTACGAAGCAGTAGAACATATTATAAAAATGGATGGAGTAAAATTAATAGGTATAGGAACAAACTTAACTTGTTATGGAGGAGTAATTCCTGATGCTAATAATTTAGGAAGGTTAGTTAAACTTTCAAAGGATATAGAAAATAGATTTGATATAGACTTAGAAATTATATCTGGAGGTAATTCTAGTAGCCTATATTTATTGATGGATAATAAACCTATAGAAGGTATAAATAATTTAAGATTAGGAGAGTCATTAGTATTGGGTGTTGAAACCGCTTATGGTAATAGAATAGATGATACTTATGATGATGTTTTTAAATTAGCAGCTGAAATAATAGAAGTAAAATATAAGCCTTCAGTACCTACAGGGGAAATAGGTAGAGATGCTTTTGGTAAGATTCCTACTTTTGTAGACAAAGGAATTAGAAAGAGGATTATATGTGCTATTGGAAAACAAGATGTAGAAATTGATGCTATTTTTCCATTGGACGAGGGATTAAGCATACTGGGAGGTAGCAGTGATCATCTTATACTAGATGGTACAGAGAGCAAGATAGATTACAAAATTGGAGATAAAGTCCATTTTAAATTAAGCTATGGTGGCATATTAAGACTTATGACATCAGAATATGTTAAAAAGAAAATAGTTTAGTAATATAAGTTGCATTTAAATTAATATTAAGTTATCATGTAATTATAACAACTGCATATAAAAAGTATTAGGTTCTATTAGATTAATAGGGAAACTGGTGAAAATCCAGTACAGCCCCCGCTACTGTAATTGGGACGAAATCAACTTGTACCACTGAGAAAATCTTGGGAAGGTGTTGAGAGTAGGAGGACCATAAGTCAGGAGACCTGCCTAATGTTTAGTTAAACTAGCCTTCGGTGGGAAGGATAGGCATATTTTTGTGTGCTTATATTTGAAGTTAAAGACCCTACCTTTAGAAGGTGAGGGTCTTTATTTTGTCTGTAGCACTAGCAAATGAGGTAGTATTACCTTTAAATAAAAAAAGAGAGGTGAGTTTTGTGAAAAACAAAAAAGTAATTTTTTTATCGATTCTATTAATATTATTGTTGACTCCAAATATTGGTCAGGCTATGCACATAATGGAGGGGTTTCTACCAGTAAAATGGGCAATTATTTGGGCAGTTGTATCTTTACCCTTTATAATAGTAGGCTTTAAAAAAGTAAGTCAAATATTTAAAGGGGATACAAATCAAAAAGTTCTTTTAGGACTAGCAGGGGGATTTGTATTTGTATTGTCTGCAATGAAAATACCATCAGTAACAGGAAGCTGTTCCCATCCAACAGGAGTTGGATTAGGTGCTATATTATTTGGACCTACAACTATGACTGTGGTGGGATTGATTGTATTATTATTTCAAGCATTACTATTAGCCCATGGTGGATTAACTACCCTTGGAGCCAATACTTTTTCCATGGCAATAGTAGGACCTTTAGTGTCTTATGGAATATTTAAACTATTAAAGAAAAGAGATACCAATACAACTTTTACAGTTTTTCTAGCAGCATTTTTAGGGGATTTGATGACTTATGTAATTACAGCAATTCAATTAGCCTTAGCATTTCCTGATGCTACAACAGGATTTGTTGGTTCAATGGGTAAATTTTTATCTGTATTTGCTGTAACTCAAATTCCTCTCGCTATAGTAGAAGGAATAGTAACGGCAATTGTATATAATCTGCTTATAGAATATCACAAAGAAGGGGTGATACGTATTGAAAACATCAAATAAGACTAATGTATGGTTGATAATTTTAGCTATTATTTTAATAATAGTTCCCCTAGTTATGAAAAAAGATGCGGAATTTGAGGGAGCAGACGATCAGGCAGAAGATGTTATAGGTGAGATAAATCCTGATTATGAACCTTGGTTTGATGCTCTTTGGGAGCCGCCTAGTGGAGAGATAGAAAGCTTATTGTTTTCATTGCAAGTGGCTATTGGTGCAGGAGTTATTGGATATATTTTTGGCATGATGAAGGAGAGACGAAATATTGCTACTAATAGATAAATATGCTTATACCAATAGATTAAAAGATTTCAATCCTATGGCAAAGATGATCTTTGCCATAGGAGCATTAATACTTGCTATTACTATAGATAATTCCTATGTAAATTTAATGGTATTTCTGCTTATGATTTGTTTAACTATATTTGTAGCTAAAATACCTATTAATAGATATTTTAAAATTTTAATTGTACCTATAATTTTTTTAACTATAAGTGGAATTACCATATTGTTAAGCATATCCAATGAGGATGTATTCATTTGGAGTATTAAAATATCTAATAAATATTTAGGATTTACCTATAAATCTTTAATAGAATTTTTTAAATTGACCATTAGGGTACTAGCCTCCATTAGCTCTACTTTATTTTTAACTCTTACTACACCATTAAATCATATGATAGGGGTGTTTAAAAAACTTAAAATGCCAAACATAGTAATAGAGCTTTTGGTATTAATCTATAGATCCATATTTATATTTTTAGAAGAATCTAAAGATATAATAATGGCTCAAGAGCTAAGATTTGGTTATACCAGTATTAAAAATACTTATAGATCTATTTCCTTACTTATAAAAAGTCTACTTATAGCACTTTTAATTAGATTTCAGGATATGCAAATTTCTTTGGAAACTAGATTGTATAGAGGAGAATTTAAAACAGGTGATTAAATGATAAAAGTAGAAAATTTAGGATACCAATATGAAGATGGAACAATAGCTTTAAAAAATATACACATGGATTTTAATAATGGAAATATAATTGGAATTATTGGGGCTAATGGTTCAGGAAAGTCTACATTATTTTTAAACATATTAGGCATATTAAAGCCTAGTAGAGGGCAAATAAAATATAAAAATAAGCCTATAAGATACAATAAGAAATTTCTCAGGGAATATAGAAAAAAGGTTAATATGGTATTTCAAGATCCAGATAAGCAATTATTTTATTCCAAAGTATATGATGATGTGGCTTTTTCACTTAGAAATTTAGATTTTTCAGAAAAGGAGATAAAAATAAGAGTAAAAAATGCTTTAAAAAAGGTAAAGGGCTATCATTTAAAGGATAAACCTACTCATTTTTTAAGCTATGGTCAAAAGAAACAAATTGCTATAGCAGGGGTTTTGGCAATGGATTTGGAAATAATATTATTGGATGAACCGACTAGTGGTCTAGATCCATATACTACTAGACAAATGAAAGAGATAATAAAACATTTAAGTTATGAAAAAAAGGTAGTTTTATCTAGTCATGATATGGATCTTATATATGAAGTATGTGATTACATTTATATATTAGGAAAAGGAGAATTAGTAGGGGAAGGATTACCAGAGGAGATTTTTTTAAAAAAAGAATTATTAAATAATGCAAATCTTGAGAGACCTTGGCTGGTAAAAATTCATCAAGAATTAGGATTACCTTTGTGTAGGAATGAAGATCAATTACTATCTTTAAGTAAGTCCATGAAAGGAGATATTTATGAAAAAAGGGATTATAGTAGCTAGTTTTGGTACAAGCTATGAAAAAGCTAGGAAGCTATCCATTGAGTCCATTGAAAATAGAATAAAAGAAAAATACAAGGATTATCTTGTGCTAAGGGCTTTTACTTCTCAAATGATAATAGAAAAACTTAAAAAAAGGGATAATTACATTGTAAATAATATTAAAGATGCATTGGACGAGATGAAATTCAATGGGGTAAAAGATATATACATACAGCCTCTTCATATAATACCAGGACATGAATATGAAAAAATACAAAAACAAGTGAAAATATTTTTAAATCAAAACAAAGATTATTCTATTAAAATAGGAAAACCACTTCTATATGATGATAAAGACTATAAAAAAGTAGTAAGGGGATTGGGACTTTTGGCATTAAAGCCTGATGAAGCAATTATATTTATGGGACATGGCACAGATCATGAAGTCGATAAATCCTATGAAAAATTGGAAAAGACTTTTAAAGAAGAAGGATATGAAAATGTATTTGTAGCTACTGTAGAAGGTAAAAATGCCCTTGAGGATATAATTCCTATATTAAAGGATAGAGAAATAGAAAAAATTATTTTAAGGCCTTTTATGCTGGTAGCAGGAGATCATGCTATCAATGATATGGCATCAAAAGAAGAGGACTCTTGGAGAAGTATATTGGAAAGGGAAGGATTTATTGTAGAACCAATATTACAAGGTTTGGGAGAGGTAAAGGCAATACAAGATATATACATGGATCATTTAAAAAATATAATATAGAAAAATTTATCGTATTGGAGGGAAAACATGACAAATATAATGATACAAGGGACTACATCCTCAGCAGGAAAATCCTTTATAGCTACTGCATTGTGTAGGATATTCAAAGAAGATGGATATAAGGTTGCCCCTTTTAAGTCTCAAAATATGTCCTCAAAATATTATGAAACAATAGAGGGATATAGAATAAGTACAGCTCAAGCACTACAAGCTAAAGCAGCTGGTATTGAGCCAAATCCCAATATGAATCCCATATTATTAATACCTAATTCTGATAAAGGAAGTGATGTAATAATAAATGGGAAGTTTTACAAGAGGATGGAGGCTTTAGAGTATTTTTCATATAAAAATAAATTAAAGCCTACAATTGAAAAAGCTTATCAAGAATTAGAAAAGGAACACCATATTATAGTATTAGAAGGAGCAGGTAGTCCTGCTGAAATAAACTTAAAGCAAAATGATATAGTAAATATGGGTATAGCAGAAATGGTTGATGCTCCAGTATTGTTAGTAGGGGATATAGATAGGGGAGGAGTGTTTGCATCCCTTTATGGCACGGTTATGCTTTTAGAAGAGGAAGAAAGAAAAAGAATTAAAGGATTGATAATAAATAAATTTAGGGGAGATAAAAGGTTATTAAATTCAGGTATTAAAATGATAGAGGAGCTTTTAAATATACCAGTTATTGGAACAATACCCTATACACCATTGGAACTTGTAGATGAGGATTCCCTTATAGACTATGAAAAGCGTTGTAATATCTCATCACAAAGGGATGAAGAGCTTGAAGAAGAATTTAAAAAGCTATCCCAATTGATTAGACAAAATTTGGATATGGATTATGTATATTCTTTATTAAATATATAGATTGACAAGGGAATATTCAATATTAGTTTACTAAAAAACAAATTAGATTAGGTGAAAATATGAAATGTATACTTATAGCAGTAATATTAGATTTAATTTTAGGAGATCCCTATAATTTTCCCCATCCTGTAAAACTTATGGGAAAACTAATTGCTTTTGAAGAAAAACTAGTAAGGGAAATAGATAAAAATTATTCAAATAACATACTGGGTTTAAAGTTTTGGGGATTTTTAATAACAATATTTAATATAGCTTTAGCTTTTATATTTCCTTATATATTATTAAAAACTATAAAAAAATACAAAGTAGTATATCCCATCATAAATACATACCTTATATATACCTGTATAGCAGCTAGATGCTTAGATAAGGAGGCCATGAAGGTATTTTATGGATTAGATATAAGTTTAGAAGAAGCAAGACATCGGCTTTCTTATATAGTGGGAAGAGATACTAAAAATCTTACAGAAGAAGAGATAATAAAAGCAACTGTAGAAACAGTAGGAGAGAATACTGCTGATGGAGTCATAGCACCATTATTCTATATTATGTTATTGGGAGCCCCAGGAGGGTTAATGTACAAAATGGTGAATACCATGGATTCCATGTTAGGATACAAAAATGAAAAATATATGGATTTAGGTTTCTTTCCTGCACGAATTGATGATGTATTTAATTATATTCCAGCTAGACTTACTGGAGTTTTAATGTGTATATCCTCTATATTTAGATTTGATGTAAAGGAAGGCTTTAGGATTATGATAAGGGATAGGAAAAACCATAAAAGTCCCAATGCTATATATCCAGAAGGTGCAATAGCAGGACTATTAAATATTCAATTAGGAGGCAATAGCTATTATTTTGGAAAGATTGTGGAAAAACCAACTATAGGTGATAACACTAGAAACATTAATAGGGAAGACATTAAAAAAACTATTGAAATTATGTATAGAACAGAAGGATTATTACTTATACTATGTGGATTAATTAATAATTTATTAGGTAGGTGAAAAGATGGAACATGGAGGGGATTTAATTACTTATGAAAAATATTACGATGGAGAATTAATAGATTTTAGCAGTAATATAAATCCATTAGGATTTCCAGGAGGGCTTAAAGAAGAATTAATAAAAGGCTTTACCGATATGACCAACTATCCAGATATAAAATATAGGCATCTTAAAACAAGTATATCTAAATATTTAAAATGCAGCCCTGAAAATGTAGTGGTAGGCAATGGAGCAGTGGATATAATAGATAATTTTATAATCATGTTTCCTAGAATTATAGTAGTTTTACCTTCCTTTTCTGAATATGAAGAAAGAGCATTAGTTCATGGCAAAGAAGTTATTAGACTAAAATACAAGGATGATTTTACATTAAATTTATCTAATATAGAAGATACTATGAAACCTGACGACTTGCTGATTTTAGGAAATCCTAATAATCCTACAGGACTAAGGATTGAAAAAGATACCTTAAAAAAACTATATGAAATTGTAAACAAAAAAAGAGGATATCTACTATTGGATGAAGCTTTTTATGAATTCTGTCCAGAGGATTATGACAGTATACAGATCTTTAAAGAAAAGTCTTTTCATAGAATAGGCATAATTAGAGCAGCAACTAAGTTTTTTGCTTTACCTGGAATACGATTAGGATATGGTTGTGTATCAGAAGATATAAGAAATGTACATGATAAAGTAGCACTACCTTGGAGTGTCAATTCGCTAGGAGATAGAGCTGGCAGATATATATTTGAGTGTAAAGAGTATATTGAAATGAGTAAAACTTATATAGAAGAAGAGAGAAAATTTCTCCTTGAACAATTATCCAATATAAAAGGCATAAAACCATATAATACCCATGCCAATTATGTACTTATAAAACTTTTAAAATGGAATGAAGAATATGTATTTAAATTCTTTTTAAATAGAGGATTAGTAATTAGAAAATGTTCTAGTTTTAACGGGTTGGACAATACCTATATTAGAGTTGCCATAAAAAGCAGAAAGAACAATTTAAAATTAATAGAAACTTTTAAAGAATTGGAGAGATTAGATGAAAACCATAATGATAACAGCTCCTTCTAGCAATACAGGGAAAACTATAATTACATTGGGAATAATAAGGGCATTAAAAAATAGGGGATTAGATGTATCTGCTTTTAAAACAGGACCAGATTTTATAGACACTAAATGTTTAGGATTAGCTTCAGGAAAATTAGCAGGAAATTTGGATATTCATATGATGGGAGAAAATTTTAAACATGCTTTATCCATGAACCCAGGAGAATATGGGGTAATAGAAGGAGCGATGGGATATTTTGATGGGATATATAATGATTTTGAAAATTCTAGCTATGATATAGCTAGAAAGTTAAATATAAACTCAATACTGATTTATACACCTCAAGGGGAGATGTTTTCTGCAATTCCTAAGATAAAAGGTATGGTAGATTTTTTGGATTCTAATATAAAAGGGATAATATTGAATAAGGTAAGGAAAGATATATATCTTTTATTGAAGGAAAAAATAGAAGAATATGTTGGAATTCAGGTATTAGGTTATGTAGAAAATGATAAAAATTTAAATATACAAAGTAGATATTTAGGATTAGTACAAAATGACAAATACATAAAGGATGTAATTGATAAAATATCAAGGACTATAGAAAAAACTGTAGATATAGATGGATTAATTTCTTTGATGAGTAAAGGGGATGTAGCTAATTACAAATATCCTATTAAAAGAAATATTAAAGTAGCTATAGCTTATGATGAGGCTTTTTCCTTTTACTATAGTGAAAATTTAAAGTTATTAGAAAACACCTGCCAGGTACAATATTTTTCTCCCCTTAGGGATACTAAAGTTCCTGAATGTGATTTATTATACATTGGTGGAGGATACCCAGAACTATATAAAGAAGAATTATCTCAAAATTTAACTATGTTAAATTCTATTAAAAATATGGCAGAAAGAGGAGGCTATATTTATGGAGAGGCAGGGGGCTTTATGTATTTGGTAGAAGAGATAGAAGATTGTTCCATGGTGGGAATATTTAAAGGAAAAGCCTATATGAAGGATAGGCTTCAAAGGTTTGGATATGTAGATATCAATTTAATGGAAGATACCCTATTAGGCAACAAAGGGGATATTTTAAAGGGACAAGAGTTTCATTATTCTGTTATAGATATAGAGGACAAACCTTTATATTATATTAAAAAGCCAAAGGGAAATAGAAATTGGAAATGTGGATATAGATATAAAAATGTATTAGCTCAATACCCTCATATTCATTTCCTTGGAAATATGAAGGCTTTTAATTATCTATCAAACAAAATAGAAAAGGGCAAGGAGGGTATCTATGTATATTAAAAATCCAATGGAAATAGAAAATAAAAGTATGGACATTATAGAGAAGGCAATGGGCAATACCTCCTTTACTGATAAAGAGAAGATGATAGTCAAAAGGATGATTCATACAACAGGAGATTTGGAATATAGAAATATTATAGTTTTTAAAGAAAATTTTGTTGAAAGGGCTATAGATAGTATAAAAAAAGGAGGTATTATATTTACTGATACTAAAATGGCATATATGGGAATAAACAAAAGAGCCCTATCTAAAACTCAATGTGAATTAAAATGTTTCATAGAGGATGAAAGAGCATATACATTATCTAAAAATTTAGATACCACTCGTTCATCCATAGCTATAGATTTAGCTGTAAAAGAAGGAATAGATATGTTTGTAATAGGGAATGCACCTACCGCTTTATTTAGATTACTAGAATTAGTAGAAGAGGAAAAGGTTAATCCTAGATTTATAGTGGGTGTTCCAGTAGGTTTTGTAGGTGCAGAAGAATCTAAGGAATATTTAAGGGAATTTAATATTCCTTCTATTTCCACTGTAGGTACTAAAGGAGGAAGTAATGTGGCAGCATCTATTATAAATGCCTTATTGTATATGGTGGTGGAAAGATGAAATTAGATAAGTATGTTATTAAAGATGGGAAACAATTAAGATGTGGATATACCACAGGTTCTTGTGCTGCAGCTGCTGCGAAGGCAGCAGCCTTAATGTTGGAGATTCAGAAAATAGTAGATTATGTAAATATAGATACTCCTGCTGGAATGAAACTAAAACTTGAAATAAACGATCCATGTATAAATAAAAATAGTGCATCTTGTTCTGTAACAAAGGATGGAGGAGATGACCCAGATGTAACTGATGGCATAAAAATATATGCAAAGGTAAGTAGACGAGATGATAATAAAATAACTATAGATGGGGGCATAGGTATAGGGAGGATAAAAAGGAAAGGCTTATTTGGTGAAATTGGAGAAGCTGCAATAAACCCAGTTCCTAAAGAAATGATAAAAAAGGAAATAAGGAAAGTATCTCAAAAAGGATATGATGTAGTGATATATGCTCCTCAAGGGGAAGAAATTAGCAAAAAAACCCATAATAAAAACATAGGTATAGAAGGAGGAATATCTATCATAGGAACTAAAGGTATAGTATATCCTATGTCCCAAGAGGCATTAATTAAGACTATATATATGGAAATAGATGCAATAGAAGATCAATATGGCAAAGATAATATAATATTAGTTCCTGGAAACTATGGAGAAAAGATAGCTAAATCATTAGGTTTTAAACATAGTATAGTACAAATTTCAAACTATATTGGAGATAGTATTTCATACATATATAATAAGGGATTTAAATCAATTACTTTGATAGGTCATATAGGAAAGTTTTCAAAACTATCCATAGGTATATTCAATACTCATAGTAGTGTATCAGATGCTAGGATGGAAGCATTCATATATTATTTAGCATTAAAGGGAGCACCTAAAAGTCTATTAAAAAGGATAAATAGCTGTATAACTGCAGAAGAAGGATTAAATTTATGCATTGATGCAGGTTATAAAGATATAGTACAGGATATGGAAAGGGGAGCTGAGCAAAGGATAAAAAGATATTTAAAGGATGAGAAGTATCCTGTTAAAGTAATTATATATTCCATTGAAAGAGGTGTTCATATGGGGTAGTAGTAGCTGGAGTAGGACCTGGTAATCCTAAATATTTGACTATGGAAGTTATGGAAGCTATAAAAAGCTATGAAAATGTAGTAGCTTTTGGAAGAGTTTCCAATTCCTTAGAGATTATCAGAAAGGATATTATAAAAATCAACAAGATAGCTTATATAGATAAACTAATAAAAGAATATGAACATATTTTAATACTTGCATCAGGGGACCCTTGTTTCTATGGAATAGTAGAATATCTTAATAGACAAAATATTGTAATTGAAAAAATAATGCCAGGGATTTCCTCTTTTCAGTATATGATGGCTAAACTAGGTAAAAGTTGGCAAGGAGCAAATCTATTATCTCTCCATGGTAGAGAGGAAAACTTAGACACTATAAAGGAGCATAAATTTTCTATAATTCTTACAGACAAGGATAATAGCCCTTCAAGCATATCTAAAAGATTATACAAAATGGGCATAGAGGGAATAATATATGCAGGTTTCAATCTCTCCTATGAAGATGAGAGAATAATAAAGGTAAATATAGGAGAAGCTTTAGAGGATATTTCACCTTTATCAGTGGTGGTGGTAGAAAATGCGATGGATTAAAGATAATGAATTTATACGAGGAAAGGTTCCCATGACAAAATTCAATATTAGAATATTAAATATGGCTTATCTATCTATAGAAAAAGGAGACAGGCTATTGGATATAGGTGCTGGTACAGGAAGTATATCCATAGAAGCAGCTTTACAAGGTGCAAAAGTTTGGGCTGTTGAAAAAACCCAAGAGGGTGTAGAGATTATAAAAATAAATAAATCTAAATTTCAAGTAGAAGTAGAAGTAATACTTGGAGAAGCACCAGAGGTATTACCTGATATTAAATTTAATAAATGTTTCCTAGGAGGTAGTGGAGGAAAACTAGAGGGAATATTTAATTATTTAGAGAAACATTTAGAATCAAAAGGAATATTGTGTGGAAATTTTATCACATTAAAAAATTTAAATAAATTTATTAATTTGTTAGAAATCCATAAATATCAAGAAATAGAAGTCCATTTAATTCAGTCTTCCTATAGGGATGATATAGGGCTTATGAAAGGTGAAAATCCTATATTTATAGTAAAAGGAGTGAAAAAGTGAAAAAACTATATGGAATAGGAACAGGTCCTGGAGATAAGGAGTTATTGACAATAAAGGCAGTAAAAAAGATTCAAGGGGCTAGTGTAGTATTTGCTCCAAGTAATAAAGATAAAAACATAGCACTAGATACAGTAGAGGAATATATCCAATACAAAAAAGTGATATTATTAGATTTTCCCATGGGAAAAGTTACAGAAAAAGATTATATAAATGCAGCCCAAATAATTTATACTGAAATTCCAGAAGGAGAATATGGAGTGTATTTAACCATAGGAGATCCTATGATATATAGTACCTTTATATACATAATGGAAAAATTAGACAAGAATAAAATTCAAGTAGAAATAATTCCAGGGATATCATCCTTTGTATTAGGGGCAGCTCAATCGAAAATACCTTTAACAGTAAAAGGGGATAAATTTTTATTAATGGATGAATTTCAAGAAAACATGTTAGATAATATAGATACTTTATGTATACTAAAAACTATGAAAGATAAGGAAAAAATATTGGATATATTAGAAAATAAGGGTTTTAGTTATGCATATATAAAAAGAGTAAGTCTAAAAGATGAGAAGATACTTACCAAAAAGGATGAAATAATAAAAGATAAAGATTACCTATCCTTTATTATTGGAAGGAGGAAAGCCGATGATTAGCTTTGTAGGTGCAGGCCCAGGAGATGTGGATTTAATAACTGTAAAAGGAAGAAAGCTTTTGGAAGAAGCAGATGTAGTTATATACGCTGGAAGTTTAGTATCTAGAGAGCATTTATCCTTTTGTAAACCAGATTGTAATATATATAATAGTGCTTCCATGACTTTAGAAGAGATAGTGGACAAGATGGAATATGCAGCAAAGAAAGACCTAAAAGTAGTAAGACTTCATTCAGGAGATCCTACCATATATGGTGCCATTAGAGAACAGATGGATATGCTAGCTAAGAAAGGTATAGAATATCAGGTGATACCTGGCGTTAGTTCCTTTACTGCAGCTTGTTCTTCCATAAAAAGAGAATTTACATTACCTAATGTAAGCCAAACAGTAATACTAACTAGAATAGAAGGCAAAACTCCAGTTCCAGAGGAAGAAGATTTAGAATTATTGGCAAAACATAAAGCTTCTATGGCAATATTTTTATCAGTTAAAAATTTAGATAGAGTAGTAGAAAAACTAAAAAAAGGTTATGGCAGGGATGATGTGCCAATAGCTGTAGTATATAAAGTTACTTGGGATGATGAAAAGATTATAATAGGTACTTTAAAGGATATAGTTGAAAAAGTTCAAAAGGAAGGTATTACAAAAACTGCTCAGATATTAGTGGGGGATTTTATAGAAGGGGAATATAAAAGATCAAAATTATATCATCCTTCTTTTTCCCATGGATATAGGGAGGGTAATAGATGAAAATTGCTTGTATATCCTTTACTCAAAAGGGGAAAGAAATAGGGGAAAAATTGGTTAAATCAAGCTCTGAATATTATATAATTCATCATTTTAGTAATGATGAAATAGATGGAGGAATAAAATCTATATTGCTTTTTTTAGTCATGGAATACGATGGGTTAGTATTTATATCAGCTACAGGAATTGCTGTTAGACTTATGACACCCTATATAATAAACAAAACTGTAGATCCTGCTGTAGTAGTGGTGGATGATGAAGGAATATTTTCTATAAGTTTATTATCTGGGCATATTGGTGGTGCTAACAAATTAGCCCAATGGGTAGGACATACTATAGGAGCTATCCCAGTTATTACTACCGCTTCTGATAATAGAGGTATACAATCTGTTGATTTATTTGCAATTAAAAATAATTATTATATGGAGAATATGGAAGATGTAAAGGATATTACAGCTATGATGGTCAATGGAGATACTATAGGATTTTATTCTGAGATGGATGAGATTATAAAATATGATAAATTGTTATTGTTGGACAATTTAAAGAATAAAAATTTAAATGTTCAAGGGGTTATAATAGTAAGTTCACAAGAACAAATAGATCATCCTTATGAAAAACATTGTAAATTAATTCCTAAAAATATCAATATTGGCATAGGGTGTAGGAAAGGTATAGAAGGAAGTAGAATAATCAAAGCTATAAATTATTTATTAAAAAATTTAAACCTTTCCCCTAAAGGTATAAAAACAATAGGTACAATAAAAGTGAAAGAACATGAAATAGGAATAATAGAGGCCTGTAGATATTTTAATTGTCCTTTAAAGATATTTACCATAGATGAAATTAAAAAAGTAGAACAAAATTTTTCTAAATCCCAATTTGTTAAAGATACAATAGGAGTTTATTCTGTATCAGAACCTTCTGCCTATCTATTAGGGGGAAAAATGTTAACAGGCAAGGTAAAGATAAATGGGATAACCTTATCCATAGCAAAGGAGGCAAAGTATGGCTAAATTATATGTAGTAGGTATTGGTCCAGGAGGTAGAGATTATATGACTTTAAAAGCAGTAGAAACTATAAAAGATTGTCAAGTTATAGTTGGCTACACTCCTTATATAGAGTATTTAGAAGATTTAGTAGAAGGAAAGGAAATATATTCTACAGGCATGAGAGGAGAAATAGAAAGATGTAAATTGGCAATTCAAAAAGTGAAAGAAGGAAAAAATACTGCTATTGTTTCCACAGGAGATGCAGGATTATATGGTATGGCAGGTCCCATTTTAGAATTAAAAGAAGACATAGATGTAGAAATAATTCCAGGGGTTACAGCAGCATTTTCTGCAGCAAGTGAATTGGGCTCACCTATTATGCATGACTTTGCCACTATAAGTTTAAGCGATCTATTAACTCCTTGGGATATAATAGAAAAAAGGATTGAAAAGGCTGCAGAAGGAGATTTTGTAATAGTTATATACAATCCTAGAAGTAAAGGAAGGAAAGAACACTTAAAAAAAGCAGTAGATATAATGCTAAAATACAAACAAAAAGATACGCCAGTAGGCATAGTTAGGAATTCAGGACGTATCAATAGAAAAATTTGGTTAACAACCCTTGGGGAAATACCCTACGAAGAAGTGGATATGTTAAGTATATTAATAATAGGCAATACCAATACCTATATAAAGGATGGGCAAATGATAACACCAAGGGGGTACGATATTAAATGATATGGATAATAGGAGGTACTAGTGAAGCAAGGGAATTAATTGATAAAATTAGAGATTTAGATGATTATATAGTAACTATAGCTACAGATGATGGAAAGGAATTTTTAAAAGGAACAAAATTTCATGTAGGAAGAATGGATTATAATAATATGCTGGATTTTATTACCCAAAATAATGTAAATATGATAGTGGATCTTTCTCATCCCTATGCTAAGAAGGTTACCCAGAATGCAAAGAAAGCAGCAAATGAAAAGGGAATAAAATACATTAGATATATTAGAAAAAAAGCCTTATCTACTCCAAAAGGCATATATTTAAATAGTTTTGAAGAAGCTTATGACTATATTGCTAATATAAAGGGGGATGTATTTTTTACTACAGGTTCTAAAAATATTGGAGATTTTGAAAAAATACGAAGTAAAAATAGGTTTATATATAGAGTTCTTCCTACAATAGAAAGCATTAAAATATGTAAAGAACATGGTGTAAATATGAAAGATATAGTTGCAGTACTAGGACCTTTTTCCATAGAGTATAATAAGGCAATGTTTAAAGAGTATAATGTGGATTATGTAGTAATGAAGGATAGTGGGAAAGAAGGAGGTACTTTAAATAAAATAAAAGCTTGTGAAGAACTAGATATAAAGCCTATAATAATAGGTAGAGATGAAGAAGAAGGCTATCATAATTTAGATTTTATAGAAAAAATAATAAGGGGGAATATTTAATGGAAAATTCCTATAGATTTTATAGAAATACGGCATGTGAATACTTTCCTTGCCATAAAGTAAAAGATGAAGAAAATTTTAACTGTATGTTTTGCTACTGTCCATTATACTTTTTAGAAGAATGTGGAGGAAATTATTTTGATAACTATGGAATTAAAGATTGTACCAATTGCTTAATACCTCACTCACCTAAGGGCTATGACTATATAAATGAAAAAATAATGGAAGAAAACAGAAAAAGAAAAAAATAGCTAACTTTTTTCTAATAAATATCCAATTATATATAAAATCCATATATGAAGGGGATAGAATACATAGAAAAAATACTTAATATTCTTTCCCCTTTGACCATTGTACATAAATATGATAGGCAGTGCAAATACCATCATCCATTGGGGATTTAATGTAAATAGATTTTCATAAGTAAAACCCCCTTGAATAAACATACAGGAAAGAGCAATATAAGCTAATGACATCTTTATCTTATCCTCTTTTAAATAATGAAATATCAATACCATTGCAGTGCACATCCAGGAGCCTTCTGAAAACAAGGAGATAAAAAGCACTAATAATGTTAATAAATTATTTTCAAACTTATCTTTTCCTTGTTTACATTTACCACTATCTAAAAGCATAAGTAGTGCTATTCCTAATCCCATAGAAAATAAAATATTATTATATAAAGGTATTTTTCTTTTAAAAATAAAGGAAATTATGATATTACCTATAAACATCATACCAGCCCAAGTAAATAATCTTTTCATATATTTTTGTTTACTACTAGTATATTTATATCCTTCTGTTAATAAGTAGAAAAACACTGGTGCCACTAATCGACCAGGCCAATGAAGCCAATAAGGACTATTGGGTATAAATTGAGCAATATGATCTAATACCATAAGTACTACCATAATTAATTTTAAAGTAAAAGCATCAAGTATTTTATATTTCATGTAAAATCTCCTTTTAAATTGATATCATAATGGGATAATAACAAAAAGTCATAATTATTTATGATTCTAACAACTATTTCTTAAGAGTATAATATCATAGTATTATAGATTATTTTATAAAAATATATTTAAGGAAATGTTAAATAACAATAAATGGACTTTAGTAATTTATATATGATATACTGTAAGACAGATTATATTAAACGAATGAATATAAATAACAAGGGGATTGAAAGGTAATGAAAATACTTATAGTTGATGACTCTAGATTTACTCAATTGACTACAGCGAAACTTTTAAAAGCATATATTGATGATTTAGAAATAATATTTGCTAACGATGGAGAAGAAGGATTTGATAAATATAAAGGATGCAAGCCAGATTATGTATTTATTGATTTACTTATGCCTAATGTAAATGGACAAGAATTGATAAAGTTAATAAAAGGATATGATAAAAATTCAAATATATTTGTTTTATCAGCTGATGTGCAAAAAAGTGTAAAAAAAGATATCAGTTCCTATGATATAATTGAGTTTATAAACAAACCTTTTACAAAAGAGAAAGCAGAATTAGTAGCAAATCTGATAAAAGGTGATGCTAATGTATAAAAATAGTTTAATGTACGATGTATTAAGAGAAATATTTAATATAGGTGTTGGTAAAGCTGCTAGTATGCTTTCAGAGATAGTGGACAAGAGAATAATGTTAGATATCCCAAATATAATTATATTAGGGTCAGAAGAGAAAGAAGAAATTACAAAACATTTTTCTTCATTACCTCAAGGTGCATTGATGATATCTTCTATTAAATTTGGAGATCGATTAACTGGTGAAGCAAATTTATTATTTCCAGCTAATAAGATGAGAACTTTTGTAAATTTATGTATGGATCAACCAGAATACATAGAGGGAGATAATTTAGTTTTTACTGATATGGATCTTGATGTTATAAGGGAAATAGGTAATATAATGCTAAATTCCATAATAGGTGAAATAGGAAACATATTAGATGTGAGTTTAAAATATACTTTACCAAAGGTAAAAATATTTGACAAGGATAATTTAAAAAATGACATAAAAAGCAAAGAAGAATTTTGTATTCTATTATTGTATGTTACCTTTGTAATAGCTGATGTAAAAATAGAAGGAGCTATAATTATTGATTTGACTTTAGATTCATTAAAGGAGTTGCAAAAAATGATAAATAAGATGGAAGATGATTTAAATGGATAGTACATTATTTGATATACTGAATTATGTAAATGAAGGCATAATAATAACAGATGAAAAATTAAATATACTATTTTGGAATATTCAAATGGAAAATTTAACTCAGATAAAAAAAGAAGAGGCTATAAATTCCAATCTATATGAAAGGTTACCTAATTTGGATAAAAACTATTTTAAAAAAGCAGTAAATTCAGTTATAGAAAATGATTACAAATATTTCTTTTCTTCCACTATACATGAAGGTTTGATTACAGATACTAGAAAATTAAATATAAGGATAAATAGATTCGTGAGAGATAATTCTAGATATGTGATTATTGAATGTATAGATGTAACTAGCCAAGTTCTTAGAATAGAACAATTAAAAAAATATAGCAATGAATTATATATATTAAATAAAAAGCTAAAAGAAAAGGAGAAGGAAATAGAAAAATTAGCTTATTATGACCAACTTACTGGTTTAGCTAATAGGACACTTTTTTGTCATGTAGCAGAAAAGTTTTTAGAAAAAGCTAAAAGAGATAATAGCAAATTAGGATTGATGTTTATTGATATAGATAATTTTAAGAAAATAAATGATGAGTATGGGCATAAAGCAGGTGATCAAGTAGTAATTCAAATTGCGAATATATTAGAAGAATCCACTAGAAAACATGATATAGTTTCTAGATATGGTGGAGATGAATTTTTAATATTACTTCCTGATATTCAATACTATGATAATTATGAGATAATTGCTTCTAGAATAGCTGATGCAAATAGAGAGATTATAATTCTTGATGATATACAAGTGAATATATCCTTGAGTATAGGAGTTAGCTTTTACCCAGAGGATGGAAATAATATTGATGATTTAATATTTAAGGCAGATAAAGCCATGTATTGTGCTAAAAACAAAGGTGGGAATAAGTGTATAACCACTATATCTATAGGGAAAACTCTAGTGGGTTTTTAATACTAGAGTTTTTTTAGTAATTTTATTATTAAATAGGTAATACCAGAACCAGTTAGTATACCTACTGGAATACCTCCAAAAAAGGTAACTCCAATGATAGATCCCATAGTAATGCCTATAGCAGCCGAAGGGTTAGTGTTCATAAGTTCAAGGCCTTTAGCAGCAATTATTACTGTAAATATGCCACTTAGAAAGGAAATTAATCCATCAATGCTAAACCAATTCCTTATATTTATATATGTTATATCCTTTTCATTTTGGATAATGGGCATGAGTATCCATATCATGAGTAGAATCAACCCACTATTTAAGAATATATTTTTATTTATTTTAAGTAAATACTCTTTATTTAAAAAAGAGAACAAAAAAACTACTATTCCTCCAATAAATAAAGCTTTATTTTTTCCAATAGCTGCAAGAATTATTAAAAATATCAAAATCGTTTTATTTGTCATAGTAAACCTCCCCAATAAAACATACCTATTCCTATAGTATATTCTAAAATTTTCCTTATGATGATTAAAACATATGGATAAAAGTATATTGTTTATTTTGTAAATAAGGTAATTAAAAAGTATAACGTCAAAAAAAGACAATTAGACTTAATGATGGTGATAGTTCATCTTTTAAAATACCAAATGAAGTAGTTAAGGAGTATTTCTTTAGAAAAAGCAAAAAATTCACTAAATTTTTGCTATTGCAAATTCTTAATATTTTTGATATAATATTATTTAATATAACTATACTATTAAACTAACATACATATCTTTAACTTATTTAATCTTATCTTAACGAGAGCATTAAGCATTATTATAGATTATTTAACTTTTATTCTTAAATGCAAAACATTCCAATTAACTTATTATTGCAACAATGAAAGTTTACATTAAAAGTAGTATAAAGTTGAATTTTAGAAAAATATAATTTAACGCTGAATTCTTATTATTATAAGAAGCGGAGGACCCACTTATTTGGGGTGAATCCTTATTAATTGAGGGCTAACCTTTGCCCGAACCCGACAGCTAACTTCGTAAGCGTAAAGGGGTTAATATTTCTGTGTTTTAAGACTATGGTTTAGAACTATGGAAAAGTAGAAATAAACCCCATAGTCTTTTTTATGTTTTTGAATGAAAAATATTGAATATGAAAGGGGTATATCCATAATGAAGAAAACTTATTTAGCTTTTACTGTAGGTAATGATCCACATACAGAAGGACTTTTTAAATCTGCTCATATTGGAAGATTAGCAAACATTAATTGTCATGTTTTAGCACCGGGTAAAACAATAGATGAAATAGCAGAAGCTATAAAATATCATGAACCTGATTTTATTGGTATTAGTTATAGATTGACTCCTGAAATTGGAGTGAAAGAGTTTACTTATATACTGCATAAATTAGAAGAACTTGGACTTTTAACTAAAGAAAATGGCGATAGAAGAAAAATTGCTTTAGCAGGACTTCCTAAAACCATTGAAATACTAGAGAAAAAGAAGAATACATTACCTTGTGAAGTATTTTTAATTCCTCCTGAAACAGATCCTTTAGCGAAAGCAATATCAGTTCTTGATTATTTTGAAGTTTATAGTAGTAGAAGAGAAAAAGCCTTAGCACAACTTAAAGAAGAAATGTTTCCTTATAGAGTTAAAGAATTAGATCAACTTGCAGAAGAAGTAATTGCAGGAGAAAAATATCGCCTTGAGCCACCTCTTAATGTACCTTCTGAGAAAGCAAAAGTTTCTTTAACATATAGATATGAAGAAGCAGGAAGACCTTTAATACGTACACATTTTGGGATTCCTTCTGATTCAATATACCCTACCGTAGAAGGGATAAAAATTATAGCAGATGCAAAAGTTGTAGATGAAATTTCTTTAGGATCCTCTGATTTATCCCAAAGGTATTTTGGCAGACCAGAAGAATTTGAAAATAGGAAAAATGATGGTGGAGTACCTTATAAGGATTATGATGACTTAGTTATGCTTTTTAAAGCAACTAGACGAGGTAATTATCCATCTATGAAACCTTATGCTCATGTATATGATATATTAAATTTTATTGATATATGCATTGAAGCAGGAATGTTAATTGGTGCCCATCAAGCTATTCCGTTATTTTGGTTTAATGAGTTAGATGGAAGAGGACCATTATCAGTAAGTGAATCTATAGATGAACATATTTTAGCAGTTAAAAAGCTTGCAAAATTAGGTATACCAGTTGAGATGAATGATCCTAATCAGTGGGCATCTAGATATGCACACGACACACTAATAGTAACGGATTATGCATTGATAACTGCAGTTATGGTGACTTCTGGAGTAAAGAATAGAATATATCAGTTCCAGTTTAATAAGCCTGTAGAAACAGGTGATCTAGCAGATCTTGCAAAGATGTCTGCTGCTATTGAAATTTCAAACATAATAGCACAATATAATCCTTCATCAAGAATGTGGAAACAAACTCGTACAGGAATTGAATATTTAAGTCCAGATATGGAAAAAGCCCGATATCAATTAGCAAGATCTACACTTTTACAGATGATTATAGATCCGCAAATTATACACCTTGTAAGTTATTGTGAAGCCGACCATGCAGCAACACCAGAGGATATAATTAAAAGTTCTCAAATAGTTCGTAGAGCAATAAGATTATTTGAAGAAAACAAACCAGATTTAATTAAATATATGAACGATCCTATTGTATTAGAAAGGAAAGAATATCTTATCAAAGAAGCATCATTTTTATTGGAAGAAATAGCGAAACTTAATCTTCTATATACTGGAGGTCATTTATCAGAATTAGCACCATATTTAGCAAACAATGACACATTAAAAAAGGCTATAAAGACAGGATATATGGCAGCACCGGGAATTATGCATCCTTCCTATAGGCAAGAGTATTTGCTTACAAAGCCAACTAAATATGGTTTTATAGATGCTATAAATTTTGAGACTTATAAAGTGTTGTCAGAGGAAGAAAGGTTAAATCAGCTTAAAAGATTTAATAAATTAAATTAGGAAGTAATTAATTATTAGAGAGAAACAAAGTGTTTCAAAATATTGGCATAGCGAAAAAGAAAGGAAGTGAGTTTGAATATGAAGATAGGTATATATGGAGCAAGTACACAAAGTGGAAAAGCATTTTTAGCAGATTTTCTTTTAAAGGGGTACAATGTCTATGGATATGCTAGATCTTCACAGCGAGGATTGGAATTTATAAATGAAGTAAATAAGAATAATGGGATTATGCTAGAAAGACCAGATGATATTATAGGAGAAAAATCCCAATTTATTGAACTTAAAAATAGCAAAGTAGGAAATGATTTAGAAAAATTAATTGATTATTCAGATATTATTGTTATTTCTCATCCTTCACACTATGTTGAGGAAACAGTTACAAAACTTAAAGAAGCAGGAATGGTAGAAAAAAGAATTCCATTAGTATTAGGTTGTAGTAGAACATTGACTCCTCCATATATTTGGAGTATTTTAGGGATGGATTATCCTGTTGTTTGTTTTTCGACATTACCTTATTCATCTAAATCTTTATCACCAGGTAGCGTACTTATTAAAAGAAGAAAAAAGAATTTGGTAGCTTCTCTAGAAGGGGAGTTTAAAGATGAAGATATTGATTTAATTAAACAAATTTTCCCACAAGTTTTATATAACCAAATTCCTGCTAGTACATCATTAGGCAATATAGGTGCAGTATTCCATGTAGCACCTTATGTATTAAATTATGAAGAAATAAAAGAATACGAAAGAAAAGGGAAGGCTTATTCCTTTTATATGCAAGGAATAGCTGAAAAGAGTGATGTAGGAAAGTGTATAGAAGCAATAGATCAAACTAGACTTAATATTGCATACTACTTGAATTTATCAGTTTTTGGATGTTCATTTTCTCCACGTGAAGAAAGATGGAAAGAAATAATGAATAAGATTAGAAAAGCTCAATTAGAAGAAAATATAGATAATATAGCAAATTTAAAGACTTTAAAACAAGATTATTTAAAAGAAATTAGTACTGCTGTTTTTTCAGCACAACATTGGTTAGATATAACTTATGATGTTAGAAGAATAGAAGGAGAATCTATATGTTCTGCTATTAGACGAACTCCAACGTATCAAAAAATGTCGGTGCCTCAAAAAAGATATGTTGAAGAAGACATTCCAACAGGACTTGTTCCATTAGAAGCTTTGGCAAAAAGGTTTAATATTAATCATGATGAAATAACTTATATCATAGATCTTTATGATGAAAAATTTAATGTTGACTCTAGAGCAAAAGGAAGAAATCTTGAAAAATTTGAAACAGAATTTTTAGTTAAATATTTAACAGGAGGATTATTTAAACATGCTCCTATTTGAAGGATATGTTAAACTTTGATATAATGTTAATATAGAGCGATTTTATTTTTAAATATAATTCAGGTTAAATGTGATAATAAATTATATAATTGACATTATGGGAATGACAGAGGAGGTTTTTATATGAAAGTCGGTATACTATGGAGAAAATTTAGAAATGTAGAACAACAGATGAAATTTACACCAGATGAAGTTTACGATGATGCTTATGAAGAAGCGTATCATCATTTTTGTGCTTTAAAAGAAGCAGGCTACGATGTGGCTATGATTGAATGGAAGAAGGATCCAATAGAAACATATGAAGATATTAAAAAAAACAATGTGGATATAATATTTAATGCATCAAGTTTAAGGGAAGTTGCTTTTTTAGAAACATTTGAAATACCTTATGTGGGTTCTGGATTAGATTTGGTTTCTTTAAATAAAGCTACTAGAAAAGAATTAGTAGCATACAATGAATTACCAACACCTAAATTTACAGTAGCTAAAAGTTCGGATAAAATACCTGAAATAGATTTAGAATATCCCTTATTTGTTAAACCGATAGAAGGAAGAGGAAGTGCCGGTATTGATGAAGAAAATATTATTTATAAGTATGAACAGTTGCCTAAGGTAGTTGATAAGATTACTAAAAAGTTAGGGCAAGCAGCATTAATTGAAGAGTTTATAGAAGGTAGAGAAATTACTGTAGGAATCATAGGATATCATAATCCAAAAGTACTTCCAATTGTAGAAATCCAATATAATTCTGCTAAAACCAATACTTTTCAGCATAAAATGTATGATAACGAAATAATTAAATGCCCAGCCGAATTTCCAAAAGAAGTAGAAAATAATATAAAGGACATAGCACTAAAAATATATAAGATATTAAATGCTAAGGATTATGCTAGAATTGACATGATTGTAGGAAAAGATAATGTACCTTATTTTTTAGAAATTAATACTTACGCTGGTTTGACTATGGAGTCAAGGAAGAGTGAAGAGGGAAAAATTGAAGTACATCATGGATATATGGGATATTCAGCAAAAGCAGCTGGCATGGATGCCCCAGAATTCCTATCTACAATTTTAGAGAGTGCCATTGAAAGATATAATTGCTTGACATCAAACTAGCAATATGATACGTTCAATGAGTTGAGGTAATTATAAATAAACTAAGAAGGAGAATTTAAAAAATGAGTGAAAACAAAGTATTAGCAACGGTTAACGGAAAAGATATAACTAGTCAAGATGTATATGGATTTTTAAATCAATTAGATCCACAAGTTGCAGCTCAATTTAGCTCACCAGAAGGTATAAATCAAATAGCTAATGAGCTAGTAAATCAAGAACTTCTATATTTAGATGCTATTGAAAAAAATTTAGATGAAGAAGAAGCTTTTAAAGAGGAATTGGAAAAAATCAAAATAGGTGTTTTAAAACAATACGCAATTAATAAATTATTTGAAGGAATAACTGTATCAGAAGAAGAAATTGAAAAGTTCTATAATGAAAATAAGCATTTTTTCCAAAGGCCAGAAATGGCTAGAGCTAGTCATATATTAGTAGATGATGAAGAGAAAGCTAATGAAGTACTTGATGAGATAGATAACGGTACATCCTTTGAAGATGCAGCTAGCAAATATTCCAATTGTCCATCAAAAGCCAATGGTGGAGATTTAGGTAAATTTAGTAGAGGTAAAATGGTACCAGAGTTTGAAGAAGTAGCTTTTTCCATGGAGGAAGGGGAAATAAGTAAACCTGTAAAAACTCAATTTGGATATCACTTAATCAAATTAGATTATAAAAAAGAACCAAGCATTAGCCCATTAGATGAAGTAAAAGGACAGATTAATCAACAATTAATATTGATGAAGCAACAACAACTATACTTAGATAAAGCAGAAGAACTCAAAAAGAATTATAAAGTAGAAATTTATTTTTAATAGGTAACAAGAATTGACTATAAAATAAGTTATATTGACAAACTAAAACCTCTTTTGTAATATTATATTACAAGGAGGTTTTTTTATGCCTAAATATGAGATTGGTAAAAAGATAAAAGCATTTAGAGAAGAGAGAGGCTTAAGCCAATCAAAAGTAGTAGAAGAGCTTGCTCAACTTGGTATAAATATGAGTAGAGAAACATTAAGCAAAATTGAAAACAACAGTAGATCTATTTCTGCTATAGAATTAAAAGCTATAAGTGATGTATTTGGTGTAGATATGGATGATTTTTTTGATGAAGAAGAATCAGAGGATTTGGTAACCTTCTTTAGGAGAAAAAACTATTCTCAAAATACATTAAAAGAAATTTCACAACTTCAGGAAATGGTGAAAATATTTATAGAACAAGAAAAGATATATAAGAAAGAGAAATATTAATATATTGATAAATTTAGGAGAAGGCTTTGACAGGATAAAAAGAAGATTCTTAACCATAGTCTATAATATTGTATATGATACAAAAAAATAGCATCGTTTTATAGGGAAGGAAGGATAAATTTTATGAAAAAAAATATAAATATTCCCGATGAATTATTTAGATTAAAAATCAAGGAATTAGCAGAAGAAACTAGAATCAAATTTGCTAAAAAAGGGTTATCAGATATATTTGACATTCTTTCAGAAATAGCATTTCTAATTAGAAAACCCTTAGATGTAGAAGGGCTTTCTGGATTTATTACCTATTATGAGGATCGTTTCGTAGTATATCTAAATAGTAGTTTTAGCTTAGGTCATGAACGTTATACAGGAGCTCATGAACTATATCACATAATGTATAATAAAGATATATTAAAAAAAGAAAAAGTATTTATAGACGAAAATAAATATGAAGAAGAAGAGATGAAAGCAGATGTATTTGCTGCTGAATTTTTAATGCCTGAAGACTATGTAAAGGAGATTTTTTTAAAAACTGTAAATGTGGATAAAGATAATGTTGAGCCTAGACATGTAATAAGGATGCATAATTACTTTAAAGTGAGTTACAAAGCCATGCTTAAAAGATTAGTTCAGCTTAATTTATGTTCCCAAAAAAGATATTTTCAATTATTGGATATTTCTACTTTGGAACGAAAAGATGAACTTCAATCTATAACTATGGAAGAAGGATTTAATATAGATTTAATAATTCCATCAAATGAAAATTATATCCCAAGGGAATATTTAATATATGTAAAAGCTAATTATGAAAATGGGAAAATATCTTATAATGAGATGGAAGAAATTTTAATGTTTATTGGATTAACTCCTGAAAAATTAGGATATTAATAAAATGTGGTAGTAAAAGCCTAAGATTTCAACTCTTAGGCTTTTATTTTTATGATTACAAACAATGTAATTTAAAATTACAAAACACACATTCCATTGACAAATTATAATTAAAATTGTAATATATTATTACCAGGAGGTGAAAAAATGAAAAAAATATCAATAATTCTATCAGTAGTCATAATTTTAAGTCTCTTAACTGGGTGTGGTGAAACAAATGTAACTTCTGTAGAGAAAAAGGATATTAATAAAGTTGAAAATACAGAAAAGAAAGAGGAAACAAAACAAGATGAAACTACTCAAAAGGTATATGGTGTAGGCGAAAGAGTGGTAATAGATGATAAATATGCTTTGGAAATTTTAGCAGTTCAGGAAACAGATGAAAGGAATCAGTATTCAGAAAAAGAAGTTGCTCAAGTTTTAATAATTGATTATTTATATGAAAATATAGGAGAAGAAAATGAAGATATTTATATATCAGATATGGATTTTAAATTTGTAGATAGTGGCGGCAATATGTGTACTACATATCCAGTAGAAGGGAATTATAATCCCCAGCCTACACCATTGGGAGCTAAAAACTTTTCTTCTATGGTAATAGGTACTGTAGAAAAAAGTGATGAAATTCAAATAATGTATTATGATAATATGTTTGACTCAAAAACTGCTGTAGAATTTAAAGTAGCTGTAGGTGATTCTGTAGACATTGAATCTAGATTACAAGGAGAATTACCAGAGTATGAAAACATGTTTGAATTAGGAGATGTCATAGAAGTAAAAACAGAAGATGGAGATTACACATTGAGTATTGATAGTGTAGAGTTAATAGAAGAGAGAAACCAATTTTCGCGAAAACAACCCAAAAACGTTTTTAGGATAAAATATACTTATTCAAATATTAGTAAAGAAGATGAATTATATATATCAGATATGGATTTTAGAGTAATAGATGAAAATGGGAATATGGCATACACTTATCCAGCAGATACAACCTATTTTCCTCAACCTACATTAAAAGGTGCAAAATGTAGTGCAGAGATGGTATTTGGAACTCATACAGAAAGCGATACTTTAATATTATGTTATACAGATAATATGTTTTCAAATGTATCAGATTTCAAAATAATAATTAGAGGGATTAGAGGGAATTAAAAAAGAAAGGAGCAAAAGATGAAAAAGAAAGTTTTATTATTTTTAATTTTGGTTTTAGTTATGAATTTAACATTAGTGGCTTGTGGCAATAAAGAAGAAGCTGATAAACCTAACCAAGAGGATGAAAGTATTGAATCAATAGATGATGAAGAGTCTGAAGGAATAACAGTAGATAAATCTTTATTAACTGTAGATATAACGCTACCAGCAACTCTTGTTGGAGATCTTAGTGATTTTAACGAAGAAGAATATATTGCAGAAAATGAAGGAGTTAAGGCAGTAAAAATAAACGAAGATGGATCAATAACACTAACTATGACAAAGAAAAAGCATGGAGAAATAATTAATGAAATGAAAGATGAAGTAGAAGCATCTTTATCAGAGTTAATAGAATCAGAAGACACACCTTATATTAAAGGAATAAAATATACTAAAGATTTTAGAGAAGTAAAAATAATTGTAGATAGAGATGCTTATGAAGATGCTTTTGATTTAACTCCTTTTGCGGTTGGAATTACAGTAGGTATGTATCAAGCATATTCAGGAGATGAGTTTTATACTAAAATAATAATAGAAGATGTAGATACTGGAGAAGAAATTGACTCTGTAATATATCCAGATGCATTAGAAGATTAGGTGAAAAGTACGTATATTAGGAGAAACATTAAGTAAAGACATCCGAGAGGGTGTCTTTAATAATACAGTAACTAAATCCCACAAAAACATACATTCCATTGACAAAATATTATTAAAATTGTAATATATTATTACGAGAAAGGAAAATTTATGAATATGCTTTGTATAAGTTCAAAGAATGGAATTTTGGAGGAAAGTTAATATTTATTTGAATATAAAATTTAGAAGGAAATATTAAATATTTGTAGAATGATATAGTATAATGGTGAAATTTGAAGAAGTAAAATATTAATGAGAAAGTTTACTTTCACTGAAGAAGAACTAAAAAAGTTGGGAAATAGATTAAATGACATGGAGTTGAAAGTTAGCTTTTTAAAAATGATTTAAGAGGTGATAAACTATGGGCAATGTATTGGGGCTAGACATTGGAATTGCAAGCGTGGGATGGAGTCTAATTAATACAGATAATAATGAAATAATTGATATGGGAGTAAGATTATTCAAATCAGCTGATGCAAGTAGCAATCAACAAAGAAGAGAGGCTAGATCGGCGAGAAGAACACTACGACGAAAAAGATATCGTCTTCAGAATGTTGAAGAGCTTCTTAGTGAAAATGGCTTTAGTCCTCCAGATACTATTAACTTAAATCCATATGAGCTTAGAGTTAGAGGTTTAAAAGAAAAATTAACCCCAGAAGAATTATATGCAGCACTTTTTCATTTGGCTAAAAGAAGAGGAATTTCTTATTTAGATGAGATGGAGGATGAGGGAAAGAATTTAGATCAATCTTTAAAAATAAACAAAGAATTATCTAAAGAAAAGTTTCCCTGTGAGATACAGCTAGAAAGGTTAGAAAAGTATGGGAAGGTAAGGGGAATAATAGAAGTAGAAAATGAAGATAGTGAAGAAATATTGATTAATGTCTTTACTACAAGTTCATACGAAAGGGAAGCTATTGCTATATTAGGACAACAGAAAAAATATTACCCACAGATTGATGATGAGTTTATAAAAAAGTATACAGATATAATCACTAGGAAAAGGGAATTTTATGTTGGACCCGGAGATGAAAAAAATAGGACAAACTACGGTATATATAAGACTGATGGAACTACTATTGAGAGTATTTTTGAGGAACTTATTGGGAGATGTAGCATTTATCCAGATCAGCGTCGTGCTCCAGCTTCATCTTTTACTGCTCAGGAATTTAATTTGCTGAATGATTTAAACAATATTACGGTGGAAGGTAGGAAACTAACTGAAGAAGAAAAAAAGAACATAGTAGAAGATATATTAAGTTCTAATAATGTAAGGATTATGACTATAATTAAGAAAAATACAGGATTAGATGATATAAATGATATAAAAGGATTTAGAATTGATAAGAATGGGAAGCCTGAATTTCACACTTTTGAAGTTGAAAGGAAAATTAAAAAGTTTCTAAAGGTTACTAGCATTAATTATGAAGAATATGATATTGAAAAGAAAGATAGATTAGCTGAAGTTTTAAGCTTAAGCATGGACTACAAAACTTTAAAGAAAAAATGCAACGAGGAATTTCCAGAATTCACTGATGAAGATGTACAAATGCTTTTTACCTATTTGCAAAGTAATAAATCAGCATACGCAAGATGGCATTCCTTTTCATTAAAGATAATGAGAGAAATGAGAAAAGAATTATATTCTGAATCTAAGAATCAAATGAATATTTTAACTGAAAAGGGGATTAAAAAGAATATACAGGATAGTTTTAAAGGTTATAAGTATATACCTGTGGGATTTTTAAATGAAGAAATTTACAATCCAGTTGTTAGAAGATCTGTTAATCAAAGTATTAGAATAGTTAATGCGATAATAAAAAAATATGGAGACTTAGAAGCTATAGTCATAGAAATGCCCCGCGAAACCAATGAAAAAGAACAGAGAAAAAAATTAAATGATATTCAAAAACAAAACGAAAAAGAAAAAAATGAAGCTATAAATAGAGCAAGGAATGAATATGGTATTACAGAAACACAACTCCATGGGCAAAAGGAACTAGTAACCAAAATAAGACTATGGTACCAACAAGACGGAAAGTGTATGTATACAGGCAAAGTTATATCAATTGATGATTTAGTAAACAATCCTAATACTTTTGAAATAGATCATATAGTTCCTAAATCTATATCTTTAGATGATAGTCTAAATAACAAGGTGTTAGTGTATTCATATGCTAATCAATTGAAGGGACAAAGGACTCCTTTTGGAGCTTTTTATGTATCTTCTAAGGAAATTAATTATGATGAAATAAAACAAAGGGCATCAAAATTATTAAAAAACAAAAAAATAAATAAAATAAAATATGATTTATTGACATTTGAGGAAGATATAAATAAATATGATGTAAGGCAAAAATTTATTAGCAGAAATTTAAATGATACTAGATATGCTTCTAAAGTTATATTAAATGGTCTCCAAGAATTTATGAAAGCAAAAGGAAAAGATACTCAAATTCATGTTATTAGAGGAAAGTTTACTTATCAATTAAGGAAAAGGTGGGGTATTGAAAAAGATAGAGATAAATCCTTCGAGCATCATGGTGTAGATGCAACAATTGTTGCTGCAACTTATATGTTAGGACAAAGTGAAGGTACTATAAGAAATCCATTTTTACAGCAATTAGGTAGATATGATAAAAAACTTTGGAAGGTAATAAGCAATAAAGAATATGATAAAGAAGTATATAGGTTGCCTTGGCAAGGATTTATTGCTGATTTAGATAAAGCTGTAAATAAGATCAAATATTCTCATAAAATAGATACAAAGGTAAATAGGGCAATAGCAGATGCAACACTATATTCTACAAGGCGGGTAAATGGAGAAGATTATGTAGTAAAAAAATATAAAAACATCTATGATAATGCGGTAGCAAAATCGGTAATTAAGCTAATTAAAAAAGATCTAAAGAAATTTGAGGATCCTAATGAAAGTGAAATATTGATGCGTAAACATGATCCTAAGACCTTTGAAAAACTTGTGAAAATTATTGATGAATATGAAGGAGAAAACCCGAATCCTTTTGAAGCTTATAGGCGGGAACATGGATACATTAGAAAATATTCAAAAAAGGGCAATGGACCTGTAGTTAAAGATATTAAATATTTATCCAATAAATTGGGAGAGCATATAGAATTAACTAAGATGAAAAATGTAAGTGATGATAAAAAAGTAATATTGCTTTCTTTAAAACCATTTAGGACAGACGTATATTATAATCAAGAAACTGGTGATTATAAAAACTTAGGGATTAAGTATAATGATATTAGTTTTAAGGAAGGAAAATATATTTTGGAGGATAAAGTTTACTCTCAAATGAAAGGAGGGCTAGGGATAGATGAATCCTATGAATTTTTATTTTCTTTATATGAGAATGATATAGTAGGCATAACATATAAGGATGAACCTGAAGTAGAGCATAGATATAGATTCCTATCATCTATATCAGGTAGCCCTAATAGAATTGAAGTAAAACCTATTGATAAAAAAGAGTTTAAACCAAGAAACAAACCTACAATAGGGAAAAAAGTATTAAGATTTAGTAAATATCATACTGATATTTTAGGAAATATATTCAATGTTACGGGTGAGAGGCTAAAACTAGAATTTACAGTTGACAATATCAATGATTTATAGTATTATAATATTGTAAATATTTACACAATAGCTTAAATTCTTAGAGCCTACTAAAATAAGGCTTTAAGCCGAATTCGCCCCGAAAGGGGCTTTTTTGGTTTTTGATTGGGGGTAAAATATGTGAGCTGGAGAAATGTGATGGTGGATGATGGAGATCATTTAAAAGTTTATTTAGATAATGTTGAGATTCATAAAGGAGAAAATAAATATGTAATTCCATTGAGTGATATAGGAGTAATAGTTCTTGATGGAATGACTACTAGTATTACAACTAGATTACTGGCTGCTTGTTCTTCTTATAATGTAGTATTAGTTACTTGTGATAAGAAACATATACCTTGTGGGATGTATATTCCTTTTAATCAGCATAGTAGAACTGTAAAAATGGTGCGAAAACAGGTACAATGGGGTGAAAATGTAAAAGATAAACTATGGCAAAAAATAATTAAATATAAAATTTATAATCAAAGCGAAGTATTATATCTTTTCACGAGAAATGAAGAAAAGTATATACAACTACAGAACTATATTACAGATGTATTGCCTGGAGATACATCCAATAGAGAGGGACATGCTGCTAAAGTATATTTTAATACGATATTTGGCAATGATTTTTCTAGAGGAATCGATTGTATTGAAAACGCAATGTTAAATTATGGTTATGCTATAATTAGAGCTTATATAACAAGGGCAATTGTCAGTTATGGATACAATCCATGTTTGGGAATATTTCATAAAAGTGAATATAACTCTTTTTGTTTGGCAGATGATTTTTTAGAAATTTTTCGACCAGTTATAGATGCCTATGTAATAAATTATTTATTAGAATCTGAGGAAGAGGTTAAATTTCTTTCTCAAGAAGTTAGAGCTTATTTAATAGGGATACTTTCTTTCAGGGTAAGATTTGATAATCAATATCAAAAGATATCTACTGTTATAGATAAGTTTGTGCTCCAATGCTTTGATTATCTGGATCCTGAAAAGGATAATAAGAATCAAATTTTAAATATTAAAATTAAAACGTTAGAAGGGATAAAGAAATGAGGTATGTAGCTGTGAGAGTTATATGTATATTTGATTTACCAACAACTACAGATCATGAAAGAAGGGCTTATAGAAGGTTTAGAAAATTTTTAATTGAAAATGGTTTTGAGATGCTTCAATATTCAGTATATATACGAACTTGTCCGAATAGAAGTTTTGCTAACAAATTTTATTATAGGATAAAACAAAATGCCCCACAAAAGGGAGACATACAACTATTAACAATTACAGAAAAACAATTTGAAGATATGGTACATATAGTATGTGATGCTAAGAAAAAGCAAAAGATTTTAGGTTCTGAAAACCTGGTGATAATATAATGAATGAAATATATTTTAAAGGATTAAAGATATTTGAATTTGATGATGATAGTGCTATTCAAATCATAGGAAGCAATAATTATTTAATTAGAATTATATTAGATGTTTATTGTAAAATATTTAGTGGATATAGGTTTTCGGATTTAGATATTGAAGCTATGAATGGATATTATCCAGAGGTTAGGGAAAATGGGAAGATATTAAAAAAGAATGATATAATTGTAATAAGGCTGTCTGAGACAGAGGATATTCTCGATGAACTTACAACGAAAAAAGGTTCTACATTAATGGAATATTTGTTATCGCTAAATATAGAATTATCAATAAATGAAGTTATAGAAAAGGTTGATAAATCATTGATAGAACTTTCAATATGTATAGATAATCTAATAGAGGAAAAATTAGCTACTACAGATATTTTTGTAAAAACTGAAATAAATGAAATTAATTTAGATAAGATAATAAAAAACTTTATAGATATAAATTTTGCAAACGCGGTCGAAGAAAGAATTCCTTTATGGTTATTAGAGGATTCGCAAGTGGTTGATCTATTTATAAATATAATAGAACTAATATTAGAAGAAGGCAAAAAAACTAGAGTGATTATTGACAGATTAGATTCCAAAATGGAGGTAAGAGAATATGAAAAATTAGTAAGAATATTATTTGAATTAACAGAAAAATATTCGAATTTTGGAATATGGATAATTCCAAGTAGCGAAAAAGGTGTATTTGTAGATTACAGAATATTTAATAATACTTATATTGTTAACGAAGATATAATAAAGCTAGGTGACTTTGATATTACTTATGAATCTATTTGTAGAAATTACCCAGACAATAATGTTCCTAAGAAATGTGAAGTATTATGCTCTTTGCTTCAAAAACTTCCTTTCCATACAAAAGGGAAACAATATTTGCCTACGAAAGAAACTATAATTACGCTTATATTTTTAAAATTATTAGGAGAAGAAAGTATAGGAGAAATTAAGAAGATAAATTTATCAAAATTAGAGTATAATTTCTTGGCTAGCTTTAATTAATTAAAAAAATATATTATAATTAATTTGAGGTTTTAGTATTCTAAGGATTTAAGCTATTGTAAAAGATTTACAGACAGTGGATTGAGAGTTATGCAGTTTTAGTATTCTAAGGATTTAAGCTATTGTAAAAGGACATCATTGAAGTTGACAATATCAACACTGTTTTAGTATTCTAAGGATTTAAGCTATTGTAAAAGCTAAATCTGCTAGAGCTTTAACCCCTAGCAGTTTTAGTATTCTAAGGATTTAAGCTATTGTAAAAGTTGATAATCAATTTATAAAAGTTGGTAGTCGTTTTAGTATTCTAAGGATTTAAGCTATTGTAAAAGATAGTGGTCTACTACAACATTGATTCTACTGTTTTAGTATTCTAAGGATTTAAGCTATTGTAAAAGAACTCTTTTTACCTTGTAATCTATCATCTTGTTTTAGTATTCTAAGGATTTAAGCTATTGTAAAAGGAATAGCAAGAGATACATTAAACCGACATTGTTTTAGTATTCTAAGGATTTAAGCTATTGTAAAAGTTACAATAGGTTGCAAGTGTGGTGGATGGGGTTTTAGTATTCTAAGGATTTAAGCTATTGTAAAAGTACGACTCAAGGATATATACGATAAATATGGTTTTAGTATTCTAAGGATTTAAGCTATTGTAAAAGTAGTAGCAAGGTTATTTCCCAACTCAACAAGTTTTAGTATTCTAAGGATTTAAGCTATTGTAAAAGAAAGGATTGACCGAACAATAATAAATTCTAGTTTTAGTATTCTAAGGATTTAAGCTATTGTAAAAGCAAGTCCAACTGTAGTTTTGGATTTACATTGTTTTAGTATTCTAAGGATTTAAGCTATTGTAAAAGTAATTTTCCTTACAGATGATTCAGTTTTAGGTTTTAGTATTCTAAGGATTTAAGCTATTGTAAAAGTGATAAAAGATATTATATATCACAGAATGAGTTTTAGTATTCTAAGGATTTAAGCTATTGTAAAAGTCAATGCTATATAATGCAGTTGAAAACAGCGTTTTAGTATTCTAAGGATTTAAGCTATTGTAAAAGAATCTCATATAAGCTTGATTTGCTTCATTGGTTTTAGTATTCTAAGGATTTAAGCTATTGTAAAAGTGGTGGGATTGCAAGTTGTAAATTTGGAACGTTTTAGTATTCTAAGGATTTAAGCTATTGTAAAAGCTAAGCTAATAGAACCTTGCATATTGGCTGGTTTTAGTATTCTAAGGATTTAAGCTATTGTAAAAGTAAAAAGATATACAGAGTTAGTTGGAGTAAGTTTTAGTATTCTAAGGATTTAAGCTATTGTAAAAGTTGGCCAATCCCCTGGTCCTAAACCCCTGCGTTTTAGTATTCTAAGGATTTAAGCTATTGTAAAAGCACTTCACAGCAACTATTTCACACCTAGGCGTTTTAGTATTCTAAGGATTTAAGCTATTGTAAAAGTTTATTAAACATATACTATCACCTCCAGCTGTTTTAGTATTCTAAGGATTTAAGCTATTGTAAAAGAAGAAGTTGAACAAACTGACGGGGATTTTTGTTTTAGTATTCTAAGGATTTAAGCTATTGTAAAAGAGGGGGTTATTATATAAATGAAAGCCATACGTTTTAGTATTCTAAGGATTTAAGCTATTGTAAAAGAAAAACAGCTACCACGTGCAAGGAAAAGCAGTTTTAGTATTCTAAGGATTTAAGCTATTGTAAAAGATAACGCTTCGGCAACAGGGCTTTTTTCTGGTTTTAGTATTCTAAGGATTTAAGCTATTGTAAAAGGAAGTGTATGTCAAGGTGGAGACGCTGAAAGTTTTAGTATTCTAAGGATTTAAGCTATTGTAAAAGCCTGACTCAGCACTATAAGAGATTAAATTGGTTTTAGTATTCTAAGGATTTAAGCTATTGTAAAAGTGATCCACTTGTGCTTTGATGCCTTCTTCCGTTTTAGTATTCTAAGGATTTAAGCTATTGTAAAAGAATGTGAGGGATTTTTATCCCCCTCTTTTTGTTTTAGTATTCTAAGGATTTAAGCTATTGTAAAAGTCTAACATGGTTAGTGGGTTTTCTACAGTAGTTTTAGTATTCTAAGGATTTAAGCTATTGTAAAAGTTCATTCATTAGATAGTCTAAACACTCCCCGTTTTAGTATTCTAAGGATTTAAGCTATTGTAAAAGTATGCCCATCCCCCTAAGATGTACATTGCTGTTTTAGTATTCTAAGGATTTAAGCTATTGTAAAAGTTACATCTCCTCTACATTAACATTATTTCTGTTTTAGTATTCTAAGGATTTAAGCTATTGTAAAAGATACTCCAACGGCTGATGAGAAGAACGTATGTTTTAGTATTCTAAGGATTTAAGCTATTGTAAAAGATAATTGCCATCTGTATCGGGATTAGATAGTTTTAGTATTCTAAGGATTTAAGCTATTGTAAAAGTAGTCGTATGAATAGTTTAATTCTTCTGCTGTTTTAGTATTCTAAGGATTTAAGCTATTGTAAAAGTATCCCCTCCCTTCACTCTGCTTAGAGGAAGTTTTAGTATTCTAAGGATTTAAGCTATTGTAAAAGCTACACCAACAAACTTATTAAAGCCAAGAGGTTTTAGTATTCTAAGGATTTAAGCTATTGTAAAAGACATGGGAGCATACCCATGTGCAATAGCAAGTTTTAGTATTCTAAGGATTTAAGCTATTGTAAAAGCCTGAATAATATTGACTTATTGCAGATTTTGAGTTTTAGTATTCTAAGGATTTAAGCTATTGTAAAAGGCTAGGTAGTTAGCACAGTTTTCTGCCTGCGTTTTAGTATTCTAAGGATTTAAGCTATTGTAAAAGCTCTGCAACAAGATAATCGAACTCTGACATGTTTTAGTATTCTAAGGATTTAAGCTATTGTAAAAGTATTATCTGTGTTAATGTAAGTGGATAAAAGTTTTAGTATTCTAAGGATTTAAGCTATTGTAAAAGAAATTTTCAATGACCTTCTCCAGGAACACAGTTTTAGTATTCTAAGGATTTAAGCTATTGTAAAAGCCACCAGAATACAAGAAAAACCCATTTAGCAAGTTTTAGTATTCTAAGGATTTAAGCTATTGTAAAAGCCACCAGAATACAAGAAAAACCCATTTAGCAAGTTTTAGTATTCTAAGGATTTAAGCTATTGTAAGTAAATAAGGGACTAGAACTAAAAATCATAGTGCCGAGAGAAGAAGTAAGCAATTATTATAAATGGAGGACACAGTAGCTGTAATGAATAGGTGTACCAATGGTCTTTTAGCGTGTTTAGGTGACGAAGACTATCCTTATGCAGTTCCAATTAGTTATGTCTATTTAAATGAAAAAATATATTTCCATTCAGCAAAAGCAGGACATAAAGTAGATGCTATTATGAAGAATCCAAAGGTATCTTTTTCAGTAATAGATGAAGATACTATAGTAGGTGAAGAATATACTACTTATTTTCGTAGTGTTATTGCATTTGGCAAGGCAAGAGTTGTAGAAGGGAATGAAAGACTAGAAGTTTTTAAGGATTTGGTTGAAAAGTATTCAGGAGATCAACCTGAAGAAGCTAAATATGAGAAAATAATCGGATGTAATGAAACTTATATTATTGCAATTGACATTGAGTATATAACTGGCAAGGAAGCCATTGAATATGTAAAGAGCAGAAAATAAGCTATTGATTTAATAGTAATGATAATATATCAACGAAAAGACCCTTGGAAGTGCTGAGGGTTTTTTTATTGTTTAGTATTAGATTAGCATAAAAAGCTAATAAAAACCAATTTTGTCACAAAGATCTTTAAGGGAATATAGTAACTAAATCCCACAAAAACATACATTCCATTGACAAAATATTATTAAAATTGTAATATATTATTACGAGAAAGGAAAATTTATGAATATGCTTTGTAAGGAGGGATAATCTGTGAATATTAAGTTCAAAGAATGGAATTTTGGAGGAAAGTTAATATTTATTTCAACTATTTTAGCTATTATATCATTGTTTATGAATTGGGTAGATGCTGGAATATTAAGGATTTCTGGATTTCAACAACAAGGGTATTTGCTTTTAATATTTTATATATATCCAGTTTATAAATTATTGAAGGGAACTAAATTGAATAAAGTATTGGGATTAATTTGTAGCGTATTAGCAGTGATTAGTAGTATAGCATTTCTTAGCTCAAAAAGTGTAGATTTTTTTGGTACTACTGTAAATGCAGGTGGATCTGGTTTATATCTTTTCATTATAGCGTCTATATTGTTAACAATAGGAACTATAAAGTATAAGGTTGTTACGGAAGAAGAGATGGATATTGAGGTTAATAATATAAATAATGTTAAGTAGTTAATTTTATTTAAATAGAATATGTTTTTCAGGATAATTAAAGGATAAAATAGAAAATACTCCCCATACAATGGTATAATAATATACAGTATATCATTGTGTGGGGAGGTAAAATATGAATATTATTAATGTAAATAAATTAAAATATAGTGCTGGGGCTGTAAGCAAAGGATTTTGGTTTCAAGAGTTTAAAAAATATAATACATTACTTAGTGAAGGGTTAAAGGATGCAGAAATAAAAAAAATGCAAGAAGAAGAAAACATACTACTAGCTCCATCGGATGATTATGGTAAAAAAATGATAAATGAAGTATCTAAACGAACAAGGGCATTACCCAAAAAAATATCTATTATGTTTAATGATTTATCAATTTCAGATCAAAAAATATTAAATATATTAGGCATAATGATGACAGATAGATTGTTTTTTGAATTTATGTATGAAATATATAGAGAGAAACTAATATTAGGTAATTTAAATTTTGATAATAGTGATATAATGGTATTTTTAAAAAACAAATCTGAACAAAGTGAAAAAGTCGCAAATTTCACATCACAAACCAAAAAAAGATTGGCAGGTGCTTATAAAACATATCTAAAAGAAGCAAATCTTATAGTGGAAGAAAAGGGTTCATTAGTAGTAAAAAAACCAATATTGGATATTAATTTAGAAAGAGAAATGAAAAACAATGGATTATATCCTTATTTAAGGATATTTTTGGGGGAATAATATATATGGGCAATTTGACATTAGATGAAAAATTACGAATGATTGAAAAAATAATAAGTGATGAAGATTTTAGAAAAAACAAAGGTCTTAGCAATGAAGTTGGATATTACATTTTTGATTATCCAGCTGAAGAAGAGTTAAAGGTAAGGAAGTACTTGGAAAAATTAAAGAAGAAACATGAAGAAAAACCTCAGGGATATGTATTAAAAATATATGATTTGTATGATATTATGATTGATTTAATAGAAGAAGAGGGATTACTTGAAACTTGCATAGAAATGGAAGAAATTGATGGTATGGATTATTTAATAAGTTCTGTATATGATTTACTTAATATGGATTATGATGATAATTATTTTAATACTTATATAGATGAAAATACACCTGATAATTCTGTCGTATTTATTACAGGAGTAGGGAAAATTTATCCTTTTTTAAGAGCTCATGGAATTTTAAATAAACTTCACTTAGTATTTGATAGAGCTCCAGTTGTACTTTTTTATCCAGGTAAATTTGATGGGCAAAGCTTAATGTTATTTTCTGAATTTAAGGATGAAAATTACTATAGAGCTTTTCCACTTATTAAGTAAGTAAACAAGGAGGTAGGGAAGTATATTATGAAAATAAAAGATATGTTTGCAAAGCCAATTGATAGAGATATACAAGGTGTCATAAAAGTGGGACAAGATGATGAAGAAAATGTTAAACAGGAATTAGAAGAATATGTGGTAACAAAGGAGCTACAGAAGCATTTTAGAGATTTTTTTAGTAGTTACAAAAAGGGAATAGTTGGAAATACAGATAAAATGGGAGTTTGGATATCTGGGTTTTTTGGAAGTGGTAAATCTCATTTCTTAAAGATATTATCATATTTATTAGAAAATCGTGAAGTAGATGGTAAAAAAGCTATTGATTATTTTTTAGAAGATGGGAAAATACAAGATCCTATGGTAATAGCGGATATGAAACTTGCATGCAATACTCCTACAGATGTAATTTTATTCAATATAGATTCTAAAAGTAAGTCAGCAGGAACTAAGGGAAAAGATAGTATATTAAATGTATTTTTAAGGGTTTTTAATGAAATGCAGGGATTTAGCACAGATCCTCATTTAGCAGATTTGGAAAGGCAATTAACAGAAGACGGAATGTATGAAGAATTTAAAAGAAGATATGAAGAAATGCATAATTTAAATTGGGTAGAAAATCGCCATAAGTTTAAATTTCATAAAGATAAAGTAGTAGAGACTTTAGTTGATATAGGTTTTATGAGTGAAGAGGTAGCTAGGGATTGGAGTAGGACTACAGTAAGACCTTATGAAATAAGCATAGACAGATTTGCACAATTAGTAAAAGAATATTTAGATAGCAAAGAGGAAAATCATCATATAGTATTTTTAGTGGATGAAATGGGACAATATATAGGCGATGATACTGATTTAATGCTTAATTTACAAACTATAACAGAAGACTTAGGAACAGCTTGTCAAGGAAAAGCATGGATAGTAGTGACAAGTCAACAGGATATAGATTCTATAACAGAAGTGAAGGGAAGGGATTTTTCTAAAATACAAGGAAGATTTGATACTAGATTAAACCTGACCTCTGCCAATGTTGACGAAGTTATTAAGCTCCGTATACTAGAAAAAACAGAAACTGCTAATAAAACTTTAAGCGTTTTGTATGAAAATAATGAAACTATAATAAAAAATTTACTTATATTTAATGATGGAATAGAGAAGAAACTTTATGAAAACAAAGAGGATTTTTGTGAAGTATATCCTTTTGTACCATATCAATTTGATTTATTAGGCAGTGTTTTAACATCTATAAGACAGCATGGAGCTAGTGGCAAACATCTTTCAGAAGGAGAACGTTCCATGTTGGCTTTGTTTAAAGAAAGCGTAGAAGCAATAATGGATGAAGAAGATGGAGCATTAGTTCCATTCAATATATTTTATGATGGATTAGATAAATTTTTAGATCATAGTCATTCAGCAGTTATAACTAAAGCTTTAGAGAATAATTATATAAATCCAAAAAAAGAAAAAGATAATTTCAATGTAAATGTTTTAAAAACTTTGTTTTTAATAAAATATGTAAAAGAAATAGAAGCTAATTTAGAAAATATTACTACTCTTATGGTATCTAATATATATGAAGATAGGATAGAGCTAAAAGATAAAGTGGAAAATGCATTAAATATTTTAGTTAGGCAGACATTAGTGCAAAAAAATGGAGATATATATATTTTCTTAACTAATGAAGAGCAAGAAATAAATAGACAAATAGAAAGACAACATATTGAAACTCAAGCATTGACTAAAAAGATTTCAGAAATTATATATGCTGGGATTCTTTCCCAAGACAAAGTAAGATATAGTAAATTTGGCAATAGATATAATTTTGGATTTAATAGATGGGTAGATGGGGAGCCTTATGTTGCTAATCAAGCATTTGATATAGGAATTGAGATAATAACTCCTAATTCAGAAAAAAATAGAATAGAGAGTGTTCTAAGAATGAATAGTCAAAAAGAAAATAAAGTTTTTGTAGATTTGCCAAATGATGGAGCCTTTATAGATGAAATAAAAACAGAAATGAAAATAGAAAAATATTTACAGATATCCAGTGCTAGCAATATTCCAAAAATAGAAGAAATAAGAGCTTTGAAACGGGTAGAAATGAAAGAACACCAAAACAGAGGAAAACTCTATTTAGAAGAAGCTTTAAAAGAAGCTAAATTTTATGTAAATGGAGATAAATTAGAACTAAAAAGTAAGGATTTCAAATATAATGTGCAGGAAAGTTTAGAAAAATTGATTGAAACTGTATACCATAAATTAGATTATATAGACACTCCTATGGATGAATCGGATATTAGAAATCTATTCAAAAATAGAAACAAAAAAGATGTGCAATTAGATGTTCTCGATACACCTAATGAAAATGCTATAAGAGAGATATTAAATTATATAAAAATAAGGACTAAAAAGCATAGTAAAATATCACTTAAAGAAGTGAAGGATAAATTTTCAAAAGCACCTTATGGATTTTTAGATGTAGATATAGAGTGGATAATTGCAAAATTATTTTTAGATGGTAAAATAAGTTTTACTTTACATGGAGAAACTATTTCTTTATTTAATGAAAGTGAGAAAGAAATAATAGATTATATAACTAAAAAGCAATATGCAGAAAAATTATTGATAGAAGAAAAAGAAATAGTGGATGAAAGATATATAAAAAGTTTGAAAAACATATCCTCTATAGTATTTGATAAGGAAATACCTTTTGAAGATACAGATATGATGGTAAAAGAATTTAATGAATATGCTAAAGAAATGATAGATGAATTGAATGCCATAAAGGATAATTATAACAGAGGAAAATATCCTGGAGAAAAAATAATTGAAGAAGGAATTGAATTAATCAACAAAACACGAGGAATGTCAAATCCTATAGATGTGTTTAAATATGTAAATAAAAATGAAGATGAGTATTTAGATTTTGAAGAGGAGTATCAGCCAATAAAATCTTTTTTCAAAGGAGAACAAAAAAACATATGGGATAAAACACAACACTATATATCAATATATAATGAAAGTAAAAACTATATATTAAGTGAAGAAATAGAAGAAATAGTAGAAGATATGAAAAACATAGTAAACATGACAAGACCTTATAATAAAATAAAGGATTTACCAGAATTAAACGATAGATTTTTAGACATATATAATAATATTTTAGACGAAGAATTGGAACCTGTGAAAGAGGAGATTGAGCAGGCAAAGAGTAGGATTATGGAAGAACTAGAAAAGACAGGTTTAGAGGATAAATTTGGATATAAATATAGAAATAGTTTTGATGATCTTATAAAAAGAGCTGAATCTTGTAACAATGTTGCAAAAGTAAATAGTTTTAAAATTGAAGCAGAGACTCTAAAAATGAGATATTTAAATGAAATAACTAAAGAAATAGAAGATATAATAGAAATAGACAAAGAAAATGAAACTGATGGAAAAGGAAATACAGGAGGAACAACAGTACCACCAGTTAAAGTACGAAAAATTATAAATATAAAAGACATCAATCCAATAAATTCATGGAGGATAGAAAAAAAAGAAGACTTAGATAAATATATAAATGAGCTAAAATCAAGAATTGAAAAAGAATTAGAAGAAAACACTATTTTAAATATTGAGTTTTAGGAGGATAACAAATGGATAAAACAGCACTCAAAAATTTTTCTATATACTCAAGAGAAAAACTCATAAAGGATATAGAAACTAAAGCTAGACTTATAGGAATAACAGAAGAGGGTATTAATGACCCTCTTCCTGAGTCTACTGAAGACATGCTTATATTTGACATAGGGGAGATTGAACCTTATAGAATATATGGAGAAGATGTAAATAAGTATAAGAAGCTAGTAAAAGAACTAAGAAAAAGAGAAAAAGAATCAAATTATAAAACAGCATATAAAACCTTAGTAGAAGAAGTAGCATATACTTGGTTTAATAGAATAATTGCCATAAGATTTATGGAAGTAAACAATTATATGCCAGATAAGATGAGGGTATTATCTTCTGGTAAAGAAGGAGTAAAGGAACCTGAATTTATAACCTATTATAGAGACACTAATATAGGCATAACAGAAGAAGAATTTGAAAAACTAGATGAACTAAAACTAGATGGCAGTACCCAAGCTATGGACAAGATGTTTCAATTTATGTTCATAAAACAATGTAATGCATTAGGAAAACAGCTACCAGAATTATTTGAAAAAACAAATGACTACGCAGAACTATTATTAAACATATCTTATATAGATGAGAATGGAGTAGTCTATAAATTAATAGAAGAAATAGATGAAGACTATTTTAATATAGAAAAAACAGGGCAGATAGAGATAATTGGATGGCTGTATCAGTATTATAACGAAGCATATAGGGATCAAGTTATAAATATATACAAGAAAAATATAAAAAAAGAAGATATACCTGCAGCTACTCAATTATTTACAACTCAATGGGTTGTAAAATACATGGTAGAAAACTCTTTAGGAAAGTATTGGCTTGAAAGAAATCCAGACAGCGAATTAAGGGAAAAGATGAAGTATTTAATGCCGGGAGAAATAGATTATATAGATGAAAAAATATCCCCTGAGGATATAAAAGTTTTTGATAATGCAATGGGTAGTGGACATATTCTTATATATGCATTTGAAATATTGATGCACATTTACTTAGAAGAAGGATATACCGAAAGGGAAGCAGCAGAAAGTATAATAGAAAATAATCTATATGGTTTAGACATAGATAAAAGAGCCTATCAATTAGCTTATTTTTCCCTTATGATGAAAGGAAGACAATATAATAGAAGAATACTTAATAAAGGTATAAAAAACAATTTAAGAGTTTTTGAAGACAGTACGAATATAAATGAAAATCATTTGGATCTTATGGGAATATCTATGGATGAAGATAATAGAAGAAAAGCTATAAAAGATATAAAATATTTAATAAGAGAGTTTGAAAATGCCAAAGAAATTGGTTCCATACTAAAACTTAAATATTTAGATATAGAGTTTTTAAGAAAGTTTGTAGAAGACACAGAAGCTGAAGGACAGATTTCTTTTGGAGATACCAATATAGAGAAAACAAAAGAAAAGTTGAACAATATATTAGATATATCGGAAATGTTAAATAATAAATATCACGTAATGATAACTAATCCACCTTATTTAAATAAGATGTCTAGTAAACTTAAGAAATATGTAGGGGATAATTATCCAGATTATAAGAGAGATCTATTTTCAGTATTTATTTATAACAATGTGGAAATGTGTAAACCAGGTGGATATTCAGCATATATGGCACCATTTGTATGGATGTTTATATCTAGTTATGAAAAATTAAGAGAATATATTTTAAGAAATAAACATATGTCGAGTTTAATACAAATGGAATATTCAGCCTTTGAAGAAGCTACAGTGCCAATATGCACTTTTGTATTGCAAAATGAAAAGAATGATAAAAAAGGTAAATATATAAGACTTGAGGATTTCAAAGGTGGAATGGAAGTTCAAAGGATAAAAACATTAGAAGCTATAGAAAATCCTGATTGTGGATATTATTATGAAACTAATCAAGATAATTTTGAATTAATACCAGGAAGTCCTATAGCTTATTGGGCTAGTGAAAGGATTTATGAGATATTTGAAAAAGGTGTTTCTTTAGGGAAAGTAGCTAAGCCTAGGAAAGGAAATTCTACTTCTAATAATGCAAAATTCTTAAAACTATGGCATGAAGTTAATTTTAATTATATTAATTTTAAAGAAACTAAAATAATAAAAGAAAAAACGATAATTAAAAGATGGTTTCCATACAATAAAGGCGGTGGATATAGGAAGTGGTATGGAAATAATGAATACTTAATAGATTGGAAAAACGATGCAGAAGAAATTAGATCAATACCAACTGCAGTGATAGCTAATTATGATTTCTTTATGAAACCAGGATTAACTTGGTCTACAGTAACTTCTAAAAAATTTAGTATAAGAGCTTTCGGTGAAGGTTTTATTTTTGATAACGGAGGGTGCTGTTTATTTACAAATATAGAAGATAGAGTTATTTATCTAGCATTATTAAATTCAAGAGTATTTGATTATGTTCTAGGGGAAATAAATCCAACATTGAATTTTCAATCTGGTGAGATTTCTAAATTTCCTTTAGTAGATATCGAATATCAAGAAGATCTAGAATTAATCAAAAAAATTGGAGAGAAAAACATCTCTATCTCCAAAATCGACTGGGACTCCTTTGAAACCTCATGGGATTTCAAAGTTCATCCACTGCTAGATGAAGAAAAACAAGGCGAAATTCCAAACACTATAGAAGAAGCCTATAAAAATTGGAAAGAATATGCAAATTCTAACTTTGCTAAACTTAAAGAGAATGAAGAAAGATTAAATGAAATTTTTATAGAAATATATGGTTTAGAGGATGAATTAACACCTGAAGTATCAGACAAAGATATTACTATAGCAAAAATATTTGATAACAAAGAAGATATATACGATGATATAAAAGGAAATCAATATATTTTAACTAAAGAAGATGTAATTAAATCTTTTATATCCTATGGAGTAGGATGTATATTTGGACGATATAGTTTAGATGAAGAAGGATTAGTATATGCTGGTGGAGAATTTGATATAAATAGATATAAAAAATTCAAACCAGTAGAAGATAATGTAGCATTAATAACAGATGAAGAATATTTTGAATATGATTTAGTAAATAGATTTATAGAATTTGTCAAGGTAAGTTTTGGAGAAGAAAATTTAGAAGAAAATCTTGAATTTATAGCAGATTCTTTAAAAGGTAGTGGTACACCTAGAGAAAAAATAAGAAATTACTTTATAAATGACTTTTACAAGGATCATGTAAAGACATATAAAAATAGACCAATATATTGGCTATATGACAGTGGAAAACAAAATGGTTTTAAAGCTTTAATCTATATGCATAGATACAATGAAGATACCACTGGAAAAGTTAGAATAGATTATTTACACAAAGTACAAAGAGTTTATGAAAATAAAATAAAGTTTTTAGAGAATGACATAGCAAACACTAAAAATGCAAAAGAAAAGTCTAAACTAGAAAAAGAACTAGAAAAGACTATAAAACAGCTTAAAGAATGTAAAGAATATGATGAAAAAATAGGACACATAGCTTTATCAAGAGTAGCTATAGATCTAGATGATGGTGTAAAAGTAAACTATGACAAAGTACAAACAGATAACGAAGGGAATAAGTATGAAATACTCGCTAAAATTTAAGGAGTGAAATATATGGATAAAACAGCACTCAAAAATTTTTCTATATGCTCAAGAGAAAAACTCATAAAGGATATAGAAACTAAAGCTAGACTTATAGGAATAACAGAAGAGGGTATTAAAGACCCTCTTCCTGAGTCTACTGAAGACATGCTTATATTTGACATAGGGGAGATTGAACCTTATAGAATATATGGAGAAGATGTAAATAAGTATAAGAAGTTAGTAAAAGAACTAAGAAAAAGAGAAAAAGAATCAAATTATAAAACAGCATATAAAACCTTAGTAGAAGAAGTAGCATATACTTGGTTTAATAGAATAATTGCCATAAGATTTATGGAAGTAAACAATTATATGCCAGATAAGATGAGGGTATTATCTTCTGGTAAAGAAGGAGTAAAGGAACCTGAATTTATAACCTATTATAGAGACACTAATATAGGCATAACAGAAGAATTTGAAAAACTAGATGAACTAAAACTAGATGGCAGTACCAAAGCTATGGACAAGATGTTTCAATTTATGTTCATAAAACAATGTAATGCATTAGGAAAACAGCTACCAGAATTATTTGAAAAAACAAATGACTACGCAGAACTATTATTAAACATATCTTATATCGACGAGAATGGAGTAGTCTATAAATTAATAGAAGAAATAGATGAAGACTATTTTAATATAGAAAAAACAGGACAGATAGAGATAATTGGATGGCTGTATCAGTATTATAACACTGTACCTAAAGCTGAAGTGGATGTAGCAGTTAAAAAAGGTAAAAAAGTAAATAAAAATACAATACCCGCTAAAACTCAATTATTTACACCAGAATGGATAGTAAAATATATGGTACAAAACTCTTTAGGTAGACTTTGGATAGAGAAAAAAATAGCCAGTGGGATAAATAAAACAGAAGAAGAATTGGCTAAAGAATATGGATGGAAATATTACTTGCCAGAAGCAGAACAAATAGAAGAAGTGAAAATAGAACTAGAAAACATAAGGAAAGATAGAAAATATTTAAAAGTAGAAGATATAAGATTTATTGACCCATCTATGGGAAGTGGTCATATACTTGTATATGCATTTGAGTTATTTATGCAATTTTACTTAGAAGAAGGATATACCGAAAGAGAAGCAGCAGAAAGTATAATAGAGAATAATTTATATGGATTAGACATAGATAAAAGAGCCTATCAATTAGCTTATTTTTCCCTTATGATGAAAGGAAGACAGTATAATAGAAGAATACTTAATAATAATATAGATAATAATTTATATTACTTTATAGATAGTAAAGATATAAACATAAAACAAATAGATTTTTTAGGCGGAAATATAGAAAATAAAGAACAAAGAGAAGGCTTAAAACAAGATATATTAGAATTAGTAGAATTATTTAAAGATGGTAGAGAATTAGGTTCTATAATAAAAATATACAAGGAATATAATTATGATGAACTTGTAACATTTGTGAAAAATATAAAAAACAAAGACATATTACCTATGGAATTAATAGGAATAGAAAATACTCAAGAAGATTTAATTCATATTATTAAATTAGCTAAAATATTATCAAGTAAATATGATGTAGTAGTCACCAATCCTCCGTATTTAGGTAGAAGCAATATGGGGTCAAATTTAACTAAGTATTTAGATAAGAAATATAAAGATACAAAATCAGATTTATTTGCTGCTTTTATGGAAAAATCAGAAGAATTATTAAAATTGAATGACTATTATGGAATGATTAATCAACATTCTTGGATGTTCTTATCTAGTTATGAAAAACAGCGAGGAAAACTATTATTAAATAACACAATTTTAAATATGCTACACTTAGGATCTAGAGCATTTGAAGAAATAGGTGGAGAGGTAGTTCAATCAACAACTTTTATAATAAAAAAGAATAAAATAAAAGATTATAAAGGTTCTTATATCAGATTAATAGATTTTAAGAATGCCATAGAGAAGGAAGAAAAAACATTAGAAGCCATAGAAAATCCTGATTGTGGATATTATTATGAAACTAATCAAGATAATTTTGAATTAATACCAGGAAGTCCTATAGCCTATTGGGCTAGTGAGAATTTTATAAAGAATTTTAAGAAAGGAATAAGCATAGATGATGTATCAGATTATACAGGAGCACAAAATAAAACAGCTAACAATAAAAAATATTTAAGAAAAGTATGGGAAGTTAATAAAAATGATATAGGAGAAAATAAAAAATGGATATTTTATGCAAAAGGAGGAGATTATAGGAAGTATTATGGTAATTTGGATTTAGTTATAGATTGGGATATAAAAGCTAGAAATTTTTATAAAAACAATAAAACATCGAATTTATTGGATGAAAAATATTGGTATAGGGAAGGCATAACATATACGATGTTAACTAGTAAAGGTAGTAATTTTAGATATTATCCCCCAATAGGAGTTTTTGATATGGGTGGACCAACTATATGTATAGATAATGAATTAAATTACTTATTAGGATTATTAAATACAAATACTGTCTATTATTATTTAAAAGTTTTAAATCCAACTTTAAATTTACAAGTGAGAGATGTTAAAAATCTCCCAATAATATTCTCAGAAACCCATAAACCAGAAATAGACTCCTTAGTCCAAGAAAACATCAACATATCCAAAATCGACTGGGACTCCTTTGAAACCTCATGGGATTTCAAAGTTCATCCACTGCTAGATGAAGAAAAGCAAGGCGAAATTCCAAACACTATAGAAGAAGCCTATGAAAATTGGAAAGAATATGCAAATTCTAACTTTGCTAAACTTAAAAAGAATGAAGAAAGATTAAACGAACTATTTATAGAAATATATGGTTTAGAAGATGAATTAACTAAAGAAGTATCAGACAAAGATATTACTATAGCAAAAATATTTGATAACAAAGAAGATATATACGATGATATAAAAGGAAATCAATATATTTTAACTAAAGAAGATGTAATTAAATCTTTCATATCCTATGGAGTAGGATGTATATTTGGACGATATAGTTTAGATGAAGAAGGATTAGTATATGCTGGTGGAGAATTTGACATAAATAGATATAAAAAATTCAAACCAGTAGAAGATAATATAGCATTAATAACAGATGAAGAATATTTTGAAGATGATTTAGTAAATAGATTTATAGAATTTGTCAAGGTAAGTTTTGGAGAAGAAAATTTAGAAGAAAATCTTGAATTTATAGCAGATTCTTTAAAAGGTAATGGAACACCTAGAGAAAAAATAAGAAATTACTTTATAAATGACTTTTACAAGGATCATGTAAAGACATATAAAAATAGACCAATATATTGGTTATATGACAGCTCTGCAGGCAAGACAAAAAGAAATAGTCAAAATGGCTTTAAAGCACTAATCTATATGCATAGATACAATGAAGATACCACTGGAAAAGTTAGAATAGATTATTTACACAAAGTACAAAGAGTTTATGAAAATAAAATAAAGTTTTTAGAGAATGACATAGCAAACACTAAAAATGCAAAAGAAAAGTCTAAACTAGAAAAAGAACTAGAAAAGATCATAAAACAGCTTAAAGAATGTAAAGAATATGATGAAAAGATAGGACATATAGCTTTATCAAGAATAGCTATAGATCTAGACGATGGTGTAAAAGTAAACTATGACAAAGTACAAACCGACAATGAAGGAAATAAATATGAAATACTTGCTAAAATTTAAGGAGTGAATAAAGTGGCAGAACTAAATTTAAAACAAATTGAAGACAAACTGAATAATGAATTCGATGAAAAAGATAGAGTTATTATATTTTGGTATGATGAAAAACAAGAATTTATAGATGATATAAAAAATTTAAATCTTAAAAATGCCAAGATCCATTATCTAACTCCAAGGAACTTATTTAAAACTAAAGTGCTATTAGAGAGGCAAGATACGGAAAGTAACTATCTTATATATGCTCCTTTTAAAAAACCAAATAATAGGGATAATCATTTAGCTGATACAATTATTTATTCAAAAGAGTTTTTTGCAGATAGAGCTTCCCTTATAATGGCAGATTTGGGTATAGATGTAGCATATAAACTTGTAATAGAGAAATATATAAAATTTTTTAATGCTAAAGATAGGACCAATAGATTTTATGAATTGGAAGTAGATGAATACAATGAGGAAAGTATAGAAATAGCTTTGTTATCTGCATTAGTTAAATCAAAGGTAGCAAATTTTGAAGAGGTTGTAAGGATTGTATTATCTGAAGGTTTATCAGATAATAAATACATGAAGGAGTTTTCTAAGTTTGGATTGGAAGAAGCTTTTTGGAAATATTGTAGAATTAATTTTTCTTATATAGATGAGGAACCAAATCTTATGAAACTTTCTATAAGTTTACTATTAACTTATGCAGAAAATCAAATGAATACTAAATTGCCTTCAAAATTAAATAAGTATGTATTGGATAAGCCTGGTACTGTTATGGCTTTTATAGATCAGATGATGAACAGCAATATATATAAAGACAGTTTTAGAAAAATTTCCAACGAAGTATATAAAGTTATAGATGGAGATAAAATTTTTAAAAATTATGAAATAGAGCATTTAATAAATGTAGATGTATTTAAAGATATTGACGAAATAATAATAAATTGGGTTTTGGATAGATTGTTTGATGAAAATTTAAATGCAACAGTCAATAATTTGTCTTTAGTTGATGTATGTAAAAGTAGGAAGTTTAAGCATTTTAAAGATTTATATAGTGATAAATATGATGTTTTAATAAATGCTTATTATTTAATATTAAATAAAGATTTTACTCCAGAGGACAATATAATAGATTTGGTAGAGGAATATGACAATAAATATTATAAAATTGACACTTATTATAGGAAATTTTATTATCATTTAGATAAAGTTAAAAATAGCAGTATATTTGAAGAATTGAAGGTTCTAGTTGAAAATATATATATTAATAAGTATTTAGATGTAATTTCAAAAGAATTTAGCAATAAACTAGATTACAATATTTTAAAAGAAAAGTATAAACTTCAAAAGGATTTTTATAGAAATTATGTAGCAGGAAATAGTGGAAGAATTATTGTAATAATATCTGATGCATTTAGATATGAAATTGGAAAAGAATTAGTAGAAAGATTTAAATTTGATGAAAAAACTGAAGCTAATATAGAACCTCAAATTGGGGTATTGCCAAGCTACACTAGCTTAGGAATGGCAGCACTTTTGCCAAATAAACATATTGAGATTGCTGATAATTATGAAGTTTTTGTGGATGGAAAGCCCACTAAAAACATGAATGAAAGGAATGCTATACTTCAATCTAAAAATCCTAATAGTGATAGTATACAATATGATGAATTGATAAAGATGACAAAACAAGAGATGAGAGATTTTTTTAGTGGAAAAGAAATAATATATATTTATCATAATAAAATAGATGCAAGAGCCCATAGCTCAGAAGATGAAGTTTTTGATGCTTGCAATGAGGCTATGGAGGAAATAAAAGATATTATAAGAAAACTTACCAATAATATTTCGGCAACTAGATTTATAGTTACAGCAGATCATGGATTTATTTATACTAGAAGTAAAAACAAAGAATCAGATAAGATAAATAGGTTTTTTGAACAAAATGATAAAACTAATAGAAGATTTATAATTTCAGAAAAACCTTATGATATATTAGGTACGAAAAGCATGATGGTATCTGATGTTTTAGGGAATTATGATGAAAGAGCTATTATTACACCTATATCTTCTGATGTTTTTAAGGTACAAGGTGGGGGACAAAATTTTGTTCATGGTGGAAGTTCACCCCAGGAGATTATAGTTCCTATAGTTAAAGTAAAAACTGTTACAGGTGCTGTAGAAACAGAGAAGGTTAAAATATCCCTCATAAGTATGTTATCAAAGATAACTAATTTACTATTAAGTTTAGATTTTGTTCAACAAGAACCAGTTTCAGATACTATAAAACCTGCTACCTACAAAATTAGATTTGAAAATGAAGATGGAGAACTTATATCCAATGAGGAGATTTATGTTGCTAAAAGCAGATCAAAAGAGTCTATAGATAGAATTTTTAAATTAAATTTTAGGCTTAGAAATAAAAAATATACTCAAGATGAGAAATATTATTTTACAATTACTGATGTAGAAACAGGAATAGAAATTTACAGACAACAAGTTATTATAGATATAGCTTTTGCAGATGATTTTGGTTTTGATATATAAGGGGGAGTTAGATGCCTAATTTGTTCGATAGAGATGAGTTAAACAATAAACTTTTGACTTATTTCCCTGGTAAAGTTGTGAGAAAAGATCTAACAAAAAGAATCAAAGAAGGTGCAAATGTTCCAGTGTACGTGCTGGAATATTTGCTAGGTATGTATTGTTCTTCTCAAGATGAAAAAATAATTGAACAAGGAGTCCAAAATGTAAAAAATATTTTATCTAGAAATTATGTTAGACCTGATGAAGCACAAAAAATAATATCTAAGCTTAGAGAAACTGGAAGTTATACTGTTATAGATAAAGTATCAGTAAGGTTAAATTATAGAACAGATACTTATGAGGCAGAATTTTCCAATTTAGGACTTAGTGGAGTTCCTATATCTGATATATATCCTTCAAAATATGATAGGCTTTTGGCAGGGGGAATCTGGTGTATAGTGCAGATGGAGTACTTTTTTGATGAAGGAGATAAAAATAGAGTTCCTTTTATTATAAACAAGCTAACTCCTGTCCAAATGCCCAATATTGACATAGATGAATTCAAGGAAGCTAGAGCCAAATTTACAGCTAAAGAATGGATAGATATAGTATTAAGAAGTACTGGAATGGAACCAGACAAATTAAATGAGAGAGAAAAATGGTTACACTTGATAAGGTTAGTACCATTAGTGGAAAATAACTATAATTTTTGTGAATTAGGTCCTAGAGGAACAGGTAAATCTCATATATATAAGGAAATTTCCCCTAACTCTATATTGGTTTCAGGAGGGCAAACTACTGTAGCTAATCTATTTTATAATATGAACACTAGACAGGTTGGACTTGTAGGTATGTGGGATTGTGTAGCCTTTGATGAAGTTGCAGGAATTAAATTTAAAGACAAAGACGGAGTTCAAATTATGAAAGATTATATGGCTTCTGGTTCTTTTTCACGAGGAAAAGAGGAAAAGAATGCTACGGCTTCCTTTGCTTTTGTAGGAAATATAAATCAATCTGTAGATGTTCTATTAAAAACCTCTCATTTGTTTGAACCTTTTCCTGAAGAGATGGGTATGGATACTGCATTTTTAGATCGTATACATTGCTATTTGCCAGGCTGGGAAATTCCTAAATATAGACCAGATTTTTTTACGGATGACTATGGATTTATTACTGATTATTTTGCTGAAATAATGAGAGAGCTGAGAAAGGAATCTTTTACTGATGCTTATGAAAAATATTTTAAATTAGGTAATCAACTAAATCAAAGGGATACTATTGCCGTTAAAAAGACTGTGTCAGGTATGATAAAATTAATATATCCTCATGGAGAATATACTAAACAAGATATTGAAAAGATATTGAGATTTGCATTGGAAATGAGAAGAAGGGTAAAAGAACAGCTTAAAAAAATTGGTGGGATGGAGTTTTATGATGTAAATTTTTCTTATATAGATAATGAAACTTTTGAAGAAGAATATGTTCCTGTTCCTGAACAAAGTGGAGGAACTCTTATTCCAGATGGCATAGGTAAACCAGGTCATTTATATACTGTATCTAGAGGATCTTCAGGTATGATTGGTGTATTTAAATTAGAAACACAGATGACTTCAGGAAATGGTAAATTTGAAAGAACTGGAATTGGCTCTAATTCAAAAGCAAAAGAAGCTATGGACAATGCTTATAAGTATTTAAAAGCTAATAGTAAAAATATAAGCGGAAATATAAGCACAACTACAAAAGATTATCTTGTACATGTACAGGATTTAAATGGAATAGGAATGACAATGAAATTGACTTTACCCACTATAATAGCTATATGTTCAGTAGCATTAAAAAAGCCTGTACTTTCTAGTTTAGCTGTTTTAGGAGACATAAGTATAGGAGGGACTTTGATTAAAGTAGAAGAATTAGCCAATACATTGCAAGTTTGCCAAGACAGTGGAGCCAAAAAAGTATTATTACCTTTAACATCAGCAGCTGATTTAGGAACAGTACCCCCTGAGCTAGTGGGTTCATTTAACTTAATATTTTATAAATCTGCAGAAGATGCTATATTTAAAGCTTTGGGAGTGGAGTAGGATTATTATAAAAGGAAGCTGCATTTATGATAATTTGCCTAATAGGGCAGGTAAGGATTGTATAAAACGATAAGAATGAAGGAGATTTAAAAAAATAGAGAAATTATTGAAAGATATTTGTTAAAACATTACCTTTACTGAATGTATGATATAGATAAATAATAGGAGGAATATGAGAATGCAAGCAGGTCCTATGAAATTATTAGCATTATTAAAGGAAAATAAAAGTATATTTAATATTCCTGTATATCAAAGAAATTATGAATGGAATAAAGACCAGGTGGAGCAATTTTTCAGGGATATTGAAGGAATAATAAGGGATGATTATAATAATGGACATTTTTTAGGAACCATTGTTTTTGTATCTAATGAAAAGCAAGAATTGATGATGGAAAGGATAATTATTGATGGACAGCAGAGAATTACTACCACTGTACTTTTATTGAAGGCAATACATGATTCCTTAGATGAAAGTAATAATGAAGAGAAAAATCTTAAAGAGGAAATTTATGAGACTTATATTATAAACAAATATGTAGATGAGAAATATAAATTAAAATTGAAACCTGTAGAAGAAGATATGAAAGCATACGTAGATTTAATAGAATCTAATCAAACTGATGAAGATTCTAAAATATATACAAATTATAAATTGCTAATGGATTTAATATCTAATTCAGATTATAATGTTCAACAGATTTATAAGGCATTATCATACGTACAAATTGTATATATATCTTTAGATAAAAATTCTGGAGCAGAGAATCCACAATTAATTTTTGAAAGTTTGAATTCTACTGGATTATCATTAACTGAGGCAGATCTTATAAGAAATTTTATTTTAATGGGATTAGAATATGATGACCAGGTTGAATTATATAGAAAATATTGGATTAATATAGAGAAGCTTTTGACAAATGCAAGAATATCTGAGTTTGTGCGAGATTATCTAACAATGAAAATAGGATATGTTCCAAATAGAAATAAAGTATATGTAACATTTAAAAAATACTATTTTAAAAATAACTACAATAGTAAAGACATATTAATAGATTTGTTAAGATATACAAAATACTACCACTGGTTTATAAACTTGGAAACAGGGATTGATGATATAGACGAATGGTTATGGAGATTAGAAAATATGAAATCTACTGTAGTGTACCCATATTTATTAGAATTGTTTGATGATTATTTTGAAAAGAAAATAATTACTAAGAATGAATTATTAGAGACGATGAATATTATAAATTCATATCTTTATAGAAGAACTATTTGTAATATTCCTACTAATGCTTTAAATAAAGTTTTTGCATCTATGGCTAAAAGTGTATCTGATTTAAGGAATCGTGGTAAATCGCATATTGAGGCAGTTACTGATTATTTAATGAGTAAATCTGGAAGTGCAATTTTCCCAAGAAATGAACAATTTAAAAAAAGTTTTATTGAATTGGATATATATAATAGGAGAAATAAATTAGCATTGTTTACCTTATATAATATTGAAAAATATCAACATAAAGAAATTGTAGAATTAGACCAATTGACTGTAGAACATATTATGCCTAAAACTTTAACTCCAAAATGGTATATTGACTTAGGTAGAGATGGAGATGAAGTTCATAAATTATATAAAGATACTATTGGCAATCTAACAATTACAAAGTATAATTCAGAGATGTCAAATAAAAGTTTTGAAGATAAAAAAGATATTTATATGAATTCGAATATTAAATTAACTAGAGATCTGACAAATTTTGAAAAATGGGACAAAGATAGCATTATAAGTAGAGCTAATAGTTTATTTAAAATAGCTAATAAAATTTGGCCATTGCCAGTAGATAATTTTATAAATGTATCTCAGGAAAATTTAATTCCTGGAGAAGAATATTCAATATTGGATAATATAGATGTTACAGGATACAAACCTACAGCTTTAATTATAGATAATGAGAAGATTTTTATTTCATCATGGAAGGAAATGTTGATTGAAATGAGCAAGTTTTTATTAGAGTTTGATAGAGAATTATTTTATTCATTATTAGACAATAAGAACTTCAAAAAATTAATTTCTAATGATGCAAATGGCGTAAGGAAAGCAGAACAATTAGCAAAAGATTTATATATAGAGACTAATTTAAGTGCAAATGATATTTTAAATTATGTTAGATTATTGAATAAAGAATATGATATGGAGGAATTTGTTGATTTTACAATAAGATATTAGAAATTATGAAAGGAAGAGGAAAAAATACAAATGCTAGAATTCCAATACGAAATAATGGAACATATAGGCTTAATCTTTGGAGCACCAATTAGCTATAACAATTGAGATCTAAACAATAGGAGGTAGAAATTTGGTTTCAAACTGGGGGGAGTAATATGAATGAGGAAATAGGCGTATTTTCCATGTTTAGTGAAAATAACGATTTGCTGTCTAGTTCAGGGGAAATAAAAGTAATGAACATGGAGTATATAGATTCTGAAATTACCAACTGGGAAGAATTGTTTAAAGGTTATTCAAAACTGCATGCTGTTACTTACTCCTCATCTATAGATTTTATCAGTAAATTACTTCCCATGTTTAAAGAAATTGAAATTATATTCGGGTTCGAAAAAGTCTTAAAAGGTCTAGATGATATAATGGCTTATCAACAAGTAACTATTGAAGAATTAAGGTCTATTTTTAATAAAAAAGAACAAAATTTATTAAATAGGATAGATGATGGAACTTTGAAATTATTTTTAATGAGAGATAAAGTATCTCATAAAAAAATGTATTTATTAAAAGGGGATGGATTAGAACCAAAAGTTATAACTGGTTCTGCGAATTTATCGAATATTGCTTTTTCAGGTAAACAATTAGAAAATATATATGTGTTAAAGGGTGAAAATGCATATAAGGAATTTTTTGCTGAATATAACGAAATGAAGTTAGAAAGCACTGATTCAATAAGTAGAGAAGCTATCGCATTATCTGATGGTGAAGATATCGAAAATATTCCCATTATATCAAATGTAAAAACCAATAAGGTAATTATAATAAGTCCAGAAAATGAAGTAGCTAGTAATTCCAATAAGAATATACTAATAAAATACAATCATTTAAAGAAAAAGTATAAAGATGTTGTACCAAAACCCTCTAAAAACGGGAATATACTCTTGAATTATAGTGAAGTAAAAAAAATAAAAGAAAAAATAAAACATGTAAATATAGAAAAAAATGCCATTGAAAGGAAAACTCCAAAACTAAAAATAGATATCAATAATAAAGAAGTAATATTAGATGATATGCCATTAGATTTAAACCCTAAGCCAGAAGAAATTAAAAATGATGTAAATTTATTTGTAAATTATTTTAAAGGATTTAATACATTTCTTGGCGATACGGAGGATGCTATAAATAAATACTATGCATTTACCAATTGGTTTTTTGCTTCACCATTTATGTCTGTTATTAGAAGTTATGCAACTATATATAATAAACCTATAACACCTTATCCAGTATTCGGGCTGCTATATGGAAAAAGCAATGCTGGAAAGACTAAACTATTAGAAACTTTGATGCTTATGATGGTGGGACAGAAAGCAGTATTACCTGCTAAAGAGTTTACTAAATCATTAATATACAATCTTAGGGAGGAAATGCTTGGTTTCCCAATAGTTATAGATGATTTGAATAATACAAGATTTAGAAATCATGCTATTGAATTGATAAAAGATGATTCATATATAGCAGAAAATTTTTCATCAATAGCAATTAGTGCAAATGAAGATGTAAAGGCAGTAGAAAATGAATTGTCTAAGAGAATGATAATATGCCATATTACTGCAAGTCTACCTAAAATGGATGCTATGAAAGGGAGTTTGGTTAGAACTACTCAGAATAATATAGGTACAGCTTTTTATAGAGAATACTTAAGGCGAATGATGGATACTACAATTCCTTTATTGATAGAGGAATTGTCTGATGATGAAAAGGAGGCACCTGATATCTTTTATTTATCTTCCAAGATTATCAAGGAAATTATTGGAGAATTTTATAAAGAAGAGGTTCCAGATTGGGTAGTTGAATTAAAGCTTGATTATTATTTTGAAACTTTAGCAGAACAAAGTATTAAACAAAAGATTCTGACTATGTGGAAATCCAATCCCAAAATATTTAAAGTTAATAAAAAGTCAAATATACTTACTATAGATACTGGTGATTATCATGAAGCAAATAGGATAGTTGGTGAGTTACCGTCATATATGCATAAAGGGACGGCAAATGGTGTAATATCCTTGGATTTAAAATATGCTGAAGAATATTTTGGACAAGATTTTTGTTCGCGATTTATTGATAGATTTATCAAATAAAATAATTGAATTTTATGAAAAACATTTATAATATACAGTATATTATTGTTATTAAATAAAAGGATGATTAGCTTTTGCCAATCATCCTTCATATTATTTAAAAAAAGATGAAATTTTATATATCATAAATATATCGCTTATTCCACTTATTATTAAACCCAATCCAATTATGATAGAAAAAGCAGGAGATATAGCTCTAGGATTTAGTATTCCATAGAATCCAAAGCAAATAGCTATAAGTCCAAATATTGCGGATAACCACCATTTTTTATATCCTATATCCTTTAAATTGAAAGCATGTTGGAAATTAATTGCTCCATGAAAGAACAGGAAAAGACCTAATATAGCTCCAAAGATAGAGACTATTGTTCCTGGTTTTATTAAGAAGAATAATCCAATTAATAGAGCAATAATACCTATTCCTAAATTAAAACTTTGAAATCTTTGAGAAATATCTGATTGGACATGAGCAATTATCTTAAAAATACCGTATAGAGCAATTATCAACCCCAATATTATTACTATTATTTTGTTAGTGACATCAGGTTGAATTAAAAACATTAAACCAAATAAAATATACAATATCGCCATTAATATAAAATTTAGTTTAGTTTTTTTAAAAAAATCATTCATGATATACCTCCTGTTCTTATTTTAAAATATATAGCATTATATTATACATATACCCATTATTTATTTAACATAAATCATAATTTTGTATAGATAATTATTAAATTTTTAATTTACTTAAAACACATAAATATATAGTTTATTGAAACAAAAGGGTAAAGGGTATATTAAAAAATTAAAAAATTTGATATAGTTAACATATAGGTAAGATTACTTCTCAAACTATTGTCCAATTTGATTTATTAAAATTTAAATAAATATTAAATAAATATTAAATAAAAATGAAAGGTGGTGAAAGCCGTTATTAAAAGCTAATTTTTAAAAAAATTCTAATATTATATAATATTTATTAGAATTTAAATTTAGTTTTTAATAACGGAGAGTGTATGAATCCTAAGTATTATGCAGAGCCATTTAAAATCAAAGTGGTGGAACCAATAAAAATTTTAAATGCAGAGGAAAGGTTAAAAAAAATTGAGGAAGCAAATTATAATTTGTTTTCTCTGGATTCAGAAGATGTTTATATTGATTTATTAAGTGATAGTGGTACAGGTGCTATGAGTACAGCTCAATGGGCAGGGATGATGGTAGGGGATGAAGCTTATTCTGGCTCAAGGAATTATAAGAGATTGGTAAGTACTGCTCAAGATATATTTGGATATAAATATATACAACCTGTCCATCAAGGTAGAGCAGCAGAAAAAGTAGTATTACCTATTTTTTTAGGACCTGGGAAATATGCTATTTCTAATATGCATTTTGACACTACTAGAGCTCATGTAGAATTAGCAGGGGCAAGAGCTATAGATTGTGTAGTTCCAGAGGCACTAGATACAGAAACTTATTATCCATTCAAAGGGAATATGGATACAGATAGGCTGAAAAAATTAATAGAAAAGTACGGAGCAGAAAATATTGGATTAATTATAATGACTATTACCAATAATAGTGCAGGTGGACAACCTGTATCTATGGCAAATCTTAGGGAAACTTCAAAAATTGCAAAAGAGTACAACATACCTTTATTAATTGATGCTGCTAGGTTTGCAGAAAACTCATATTTTATAAAGACAAGAGAAAAAGGTTATAAAGATAAATCTATTAGAGACATAGCCCTTGAAACTTTTAGCTATGGCGATGTATTTACAATGAGTTCTAAAAAGGATGCTATAGTAAATATGGGTGGCTTAATAGGTGTTAAGGAGGATGAAGGACTATTTGAAGAAATCAAGGCAAGAACAATACCTTTGGAAGGTTTTATTTCCTATGGAGGATTAGCAGGTAGAGATTTAGAAGCATTGGCTATAGGATTGGAAGAAGGAATAGATTATAATTATTTAAAATATAGAATAGGACAAATGGAGTACTTGGCAGCTAGGTTAGATGAAGCAGGTATACCTTATCAATCTCCAGTGGGAGGGCATGCAGTATTTGTAGATGCTAAAAAACTACTACCACATATACCTTATTATGAGTTTCCAGGTCAAGCATTAGCAGTAGAGCTATATAAGGAAGCAGGAATTAGAGCTTGTGATATAGGTTCTTTCATGATAGGAAATGATCCTGATACAGGGGAACAAATTGAGTCGGAATTTGAATTTACAAGACTTGCCATACCTAGAAGAGTATATACCCAATCTCATTTAGATGTTATAGCAGAAGCTTTAATTTCCATAAAAGAAAGAGCGGATTCAATTAAAGGTTATAAGATAGTTTGGGAACCAGAAATACTTCGTCATTTTACAGCTAAATTAGCACCAATAGATTAATCATTTGTAAAGGGGTGGATTAACCATCCCTTTTTTATTAGAGTTTATTTTTTGGCTTATTAAAATCTATGTATTGGTTGATGCTGATAATTATCAACAGATATTCAACAGTAAACAATGTGGTTAGTACTCATTTAGGCAAGAATATGAGTATAGCCAATATGTATAGTATGACTGTAGCAGGTATTATTACAAGTACAACGTAATCCAGTAGTAGTGCCTGTACCTCAAACATGTGAGGAATTGCTGAGAAGAGTAAGTGGAGAAGAAGACTATTATTGTGTAGATTGGTATTTGTGCTATAAAAACATCTAGTTTAGAAATACAAAATTTTCGTGGAGTAATAAAAAACAACAATATTACAAACTGTATTGACAAGTCTAGACCTCTTTTGTAATATTATATTACGAGGAGGTTTTTATGCTAAAAAATTTCCTAGAAGATATTTCTGAACTTTAAAAGATAGTGAAGATATTTATAAATCAGGAGAAGATATATAAGAAAGAAAAGGGAGTGATTATATGAATAGGGATTTATCCTATAAAATACTTCAGGATATTATGACCATGGATGATGTGATACCAGATGAACATGATGGTTCCTATGAATTAGTAAGGGAAACGGTTGAATCCCTTTCAAATACTGATTTACATAGAATAGATATTCCTGATTTAGATATGCTTTATTTTATGGCTGTAGGAACCTGGAAAGGTGGAGTAGAATTTAGATTAAAAAAAATAGAAGAGAGTAATTTGCCTATAGAAGAGAAAATTAGGTTGAAATCAATTTTTAATAATGTTGTAGAAAAAGCCAAGGATCATTTATATGAAAATAGCGATAAACATACTTGGTCAGTTGGTATGTTTGGAACTGGCTTTTATACTTTTAATGGGAAATCTGATAAACAAAATGCCCAAAAATTTATATCTTTATGTATTAGGATAAAAGATCTAGACGATGATGAAGAGATTTTTAATATAGCCGAGGAAACATTGAAGAATGGAATAAAGGGTATGCAAGCAGCCTCTGCATCTATAGTACTTCATTGCCTAAAACCAAATGTTTTTCCAATAATAAATAATGCTATGATAGAAGCAGCTGTTTTACTAGAAAGTGAAGATGTAATTTTCAATAGACCCAATCAACTTACAACCTATATTGAAAATTCTAGAAAAATTAAGAAGTTTCGTGATGAAAAGTGTAAATTTAAAAATTATAGGGCATTAGATATGAAGTTTTGGGAAGTGGGGAAATTGGAAGAAGAAAAGTATGCTGAAATAAAAGAAGAAGAAAAACCTTATGAAATGAAAAAGGAAACAAAAAATATGGTTAACAATATTAATTATTGGTGGCTTAATGCAAATCCTAAAATATGGAGTTTTAACGATATTGAATTAGGAGAATCCATTAGCTATACATCTAGAAATGAAAGGGGAAATAAGAGAAGAATATATAAAAATTTTGAAGATGTAAAAAAGGGTGATATTGTAATAGGTTACGAGTCCACACCAGTAAAAGCAATAGTTGCGATTGGACATATCTCTGGGGAATATGATGGAGAAAGAATCTGGATTGAAAAAGATGAAAATTTGATAGAACCATTAGAATATAGCTACCTAAATTCCATAGAAGAACTTAAGAATATGGAGTTTTTTCAAAATCCCCAAGGGAGTCTTTTTAAATTAACAGAAGAAGAATATGAAATAATAATGGATATTATTAGGGAACAAAACCCTACTATAGGAGCTAAAACCAATGAAACTTATACAAAGGAAGATTTTTTAGAAGAGGTATTCATAGAAGAAGAGCAATATGAAAATATAATTAATCTATTAAAATATAAAAAGAATATTATCCTCCAAGGACCTCCGGGAGTTGGCAAAACCTTTGTTGCAAAGAGAATAGCTTATTCTATTATGGGCGAAAAGGATGATTCAAGAATAGAAATGGTACAATTCCATCAAAACTATACCTATGAAGACTTTATCATGGGTTACAGACCAGTTGAAGAAGGTTTTAAATTGAAATATGGAATATTTTATCAATTTTGTAAGCGTGCATTAAACGATCCCCACAGAAGCTATTACTTTATCATAGATGAAATAAATAGGGGAAATATAAGCAAAATATTTGGAGAGCTTATGATGTTAATTGAATCAGATAAAAGGGGAAGTGATTATGCCATTCCCTTAACATATTCAGAAAATAAATTTTATATTCCTGAAAATATATATATTATAGGGACTATGAATACAGCAGATAGAAGCCTTGCAATGATTGACTATGCATTGAGAAGGAGATTTTGCTTTGTAGATATGGAACCTGCTTTCGATAATTTGAATTTTAAAGGATATTTAGAAAATAAAAGTGGAGATTTATCCAATATAATAATAGATAAAATGAATAGGCTAAATAAAGCTATTGAAAATGATATATCCCTAGGTAGAGGTTTTCGTATTGGACATAGTTATTTTTGTATTGATAAGGAAACTATAACAGAAGAGGACTACAATAATATCATTAAATATGAGATAATACCACTATTATCTGAATACTGGTTTGATGATTTTGACAAGGTAATAGAGTGGAAGACAGAGCTATTGGAGTGGTAATATGATTCCTATAAGAAATATTTATTATATGCTTTGTTATGCTTGGGAAAATACCCTTAAACAAGAGGATGAAGTCCTTTTAGATACGGAGGCTTTTGATAATATATATAATCTCCTTTCTTTTATTTTAATACAAGAAGTCACTAAACTTATAAAAAGTGGAATTGCAAGGGGATATGTAGGTTACAGCGAAAGGTTGCCTCTTGTTAGAGGCAAAATAAATTTAAATAATACCCTTAAAAAGCAAACATTAATAAGAAAGCAAATAGTATGTGATTATGATAAGTTTTCAGAAAATATAACTATGAATCAAATAATTAAATCTACAATGGAAATTCTTCTAATTTGTCCAGAAGTAGATAAAAAGTATAGAGAACAATTTAAAATGTTACTGAGGAATTTTACAAATGTAGATAGTATAGATTTGAATAATATTCATTGGAATCGTATAGCTTATAATAGAAATAATAAAAAATATCGACTAATAGTTAATGTATGTGAACTTATTAATACTGGTCTTATAGTTAAGGGAGAAAAAGGTAGTAGCAAATTTCCTGCTTTTATCAGGGATAGAGCTATGGCAAAATTGTATGAAAAGTTTATATTGAACTTTTATAAGTATGAATTAAAGGATATAAAGACATCGTCTTCTTGGATCAACTGGCAATTAGATGAACCTCCAAGAGACAACCTACTTCCAATAATGAAAACCGATATAGAATTAGAAGGAAATGGCAAGAAACTAATAATAGATACAAAATACTATGCCAATGCTTTATCCAAGAGTAATTTTTCAGAAACTAAAACGTTAATATCTAGCAATCTATACCAAATATTTGCCTATGTTAAAAATACAGAATATGAAGGAGAAGTAAGTGGTATGTTATTATACCCAACAGTTAATTATGATTTAGATAGTAAATACAAAATGTCTGGTAATAATATATATGTAAAAACCGTAAATTTAGGAGAAGACTTTGATAAGATAAAAAGCAGATTGTTGAGTATAGGTTATATATTATATGATACAGAAAATAATATAGTTTAATAATGAAGAGAGATAATTTTGATGGATAATGATATAAATTTTCCTGTCAGAAACAGCATTTTTAATTAGAAAATCCCTAGATATAGAAGGACTTTTTGGATTCATTACTTATTATTATGAACGCTAATAGATTTTGAAGCAGAATTTGCAGAAGATGACTACAAATATCTAGAACAATTTGGAGATTTAGGACAAGATATTCTAAACAAAATAATAATACAATATTACAAAGAAAACATAAAAAATATGGGAAAATCTTAGTATTTGCAATAGATATAGCTCATTGCATAAAATTAGAGGTAAACATATAGATTGGGAATCTTGTTCTAAGGTATTGGATAATGGGGAGAAGAGAAGGGTTTTGAAGAAGGGATGGTAGGAAATCAAATTTGTTAAATTATAGATAAAAAATAATTTTTTATGAAATTCGATAGAGGGAGGTCTTTAATATGGGATTTAGAATAAGAAAAAGCATCAATCTTGGAGGTGGATTTAGAGTAAATCTAAGTAAATCTGGCGTGGGATATAGCTGGGGAGTACCGGGGTATCGTGTAACCAAAACAGCCAAGGGTAATGTAAGGAAAACTTATTCCGTTCCTGGAACTGGTCTTAGTTATGTCGAAGAATCAAGCAATAAAAATAGGGGTAATCCTTCAATCACTGCAACTCAGGAACCTATTATGAAAGATATTGTTAGTGCTGATATAGAAAGCTATCAACCTGTAGAATATAAAGATTTTATCACTTCTATTGAAAAAATACTTTCATTGAACAAGATTTCTAATTGGTTATGCTTTACATTTTTATTGGCGTTCAAAAAGATATTTCTATTTACAGGAATAATAGGTCTATTTTTAAAAATTTATGTTAAAACTAAAGGTAAAATAAGCATAGACTATGAACTAGATGAATTCTACATAGAACGTCATAATAAAACAATAGCTGCTTGGGAGATTTTAAATAAGTCTTCGTCATTATGGCAAATATTACAATCAGGTGATGTTTCAAATCGAAAAATTTATGCTGGAGCATCAAGTTTAGTTAATAGAAAAAATTTTAAAATAATAGAAAAAGCACCTTTTTATCTGAAAACTGATATAAGAATAATTCAAGTTAAGCTTCATAAAGAAACACTTGTTTTTTTACCTGATAAGGTCGTTGTAATCAAGGGCTCAAAAATAGGGGCAATTTCTTATGATGATATTCATATCGATATAAGCTATACTAATTTTATTGAAACCTCAACAGTTCCCAAAGATACAGAGATAATAGATTATACATGGGAAAAGGTTAATAAAAATGGAACACCAGATAAAAGATATAAAGATAATAGACAATTACCTATTTGTAAATATGGAGTTATTAATCTTTATTCTAATTCTGGGCTAAACATAATCCTATATTGCTCAAATCCCAAAACTGCAATTGAATTTGGAGAATTAATAGGCATAGAATATGCTAGATAGTCGATAAGGTTCTGATTTTATCGAATGTGCTAATAATAAAATAGGAGATAGAATCTACAATACCAATATGAAATTTTCAATTATAAGATATAATATATATAATCAGATAAAAGAAGGAGATACCATGTCAAATTTAAAAATTCATCTAAAGTATCAATCTTTAATAGATAAATACAATATTTTAAAAGAAGAATTAGCTCGTTTAATTGAAACAAAAGATTATCTAATAGAGCACAAGAGAATTAAACTTGAAACAGACTATATAAATAAAATTGGAAAATATGAATATAAAATTTTTGAAATTGAAACCCAAATTTTGCGAACCCATAGAAAAATTCAAATGATACAGGCTAAAATCAACCATCAGGAGAAAATAGATGAAGAAGAAATAGAAAAACAATTGGACAAAGAATATAAAGAATATATGGATAAATTGAAAATAATGGCAGAAGACATTAGGACTGCTAAGGAAATAAGTAATTTAAAGGATTTAAGTATTGAAGAATCCAAAGAATTAAAAAGGCTTTACATAGAAATTGCAAAAGAACTACATCCTGATTTAAATTCTAATATCACAGAAAAAGAAGAAGTTTTGTGGCAAAGAGCTAAGAATGCTTATGAAATGGGAGATTTGGATTTACTTAAAATTTTTTATGAAATGGCTATGGAAAATGAGAACATAGAAGAAATAAATTCTATGGAAGAATTAAGAGGGAAAATTAAATTTTTTAAAAATAAAATATATACTATTTCTATGGAAATAGAAACTATTCAAAATGATTTTCCCTTTAATCAGGAAACATTTTTAATGAATGAGGAGAAAGTTACGGAAAAGCAAGAGGAATTGAAGGAAAAAATTGAAATAGCAAAATTAATATTAGAAATGACTGAAAAAGAATTATTAGAATTATTGCCAAGTAAAAATAGTTATTTGAATTGAGGTGCAATATGAGTAATATAGAGAAACCTACAAAAAATGCCATAATAGAAATAATAAATAAAGTGGGTAATATAGAATTAGGCAAACCTTTCCAAAGGGAAATATTTCTTATAGATACCCATGTGGCGGGCACTACTTATGTGGAAGATATAGATGCTATAGGGGAAAATATAGTAAAAGGGACTAAATTAAATTTTTTTAGGGAAAAAGATAATAAATATGATGAATTAGCTATAATAATCAAGGATGAAAAGGGAAATAAAATTGGCTATGTACCCAAAGAAAAAAACGAAGTTTTGGCAAGACTTATGGATGCAGGGAAATTAATATATGGTATAGTAGAGGATAAAGAATATATAGATAATTGGCTAAAAATAGATATTAGTATATATTTGAAAGATTAATATAGATAAGGATGATTTGCAAGAAATTAATTAATAAATATTAGGAGGCGAAGTTTGTATGGAACAAAAAGGAAAGAAAGTAAATTTTTCTAAAATTGTAAGAGTACTATTAATACCATTGTTAGCATTTATTTTATGGTATATATTTTTACCAGCGATCAACTTACATTCTTTTGAATTTTGGATTTATTTGATAATTAATTTATTATTTATAGTAGTTATACTAATTACCTTTGACAAGAAGTATTATAAATTATTTATAGCACCAGGGATTTTATTGGCACTATTAATTGTGTTAAAATTGTCTTCAACTGTGATATTTCATCCAACTAGATACGCTAATTTAATTAATAGGGAAAATAGTTCTTTTGAAGAAGATATAAAGGAAGCCTCTTTTGAGCAAGTCCCTACAGTTGATAGAGATACAGCCCAAAGATTAGGTAGTAGAAAGATGGGAGAAATGTTGGATTTAGTTTCTCAATACAATGTATCTGACGCTTATACTCAAATTAATTACAAGGGTAAGCCTGTAAGGGTTACACCTCTAGAATACAATGGATTTTTAAAATGGATAGGCAACAAGAATGAAGGTATTCCTAATTATATTATAGTGGATATGATAGATGGAAAAGTAGAGCTAAAGAAACTCAAAAATAACATAAAGTATTCTAAGTCAGATAAATTTTCAAGAAATATCTATAGGCATTTAAGACTAAAATATCCTAAGGACATGTTCTTTGAAATTAACTTTGAAATTGATGAAGAGGGAGTTCCTTATTGGGTAGCACCAGTATATCACAATACTATCGGTTGGTTTGGTGGGTTTGATGTAAAGGAAGTAATACTAACCGATGCAACAAATGGTGAGACGAAAAAATACAATATAGAAGATGTACCCAGATGGGTTGATAGGATTTATGATGCTAACGAAATAATCAGGCAACTTAATTGGAATGGTGGGCTTCAATCAGGATTTTTCAATTCCATATTTGCTCAAAAAGGTGTATTGCAAACAACAGAAGGTTACAATTATTTAGCTATAGATGATGATGTTTATCTGTATACAGGTATGACTTCTGTAGGAGCTGATGAATCTAATGTTGGATTTGTGCTTGTAAACATGAGAACAAAGGATACTAAATTTTATAAGATGTCATCTGCGGAAGAGTTTTCAGCTATGGAAAGTGCTGAGGGAGCGGTGCAGGAGAAAGGATATATATCAACTTTTCCAATACTATTAAATATAGGTAATAAACCGACTTATTTTATGTCATTAAAAGATGAAGCGGGGCTTGTTAAAATGTATGCATTAGTTGATGCTGGCAATTATCAGCAGGTATCTATTGGTACAACAGTAGATAATGTAGTTAGTACTCATTTAGGCAAGGATATAACCAATCTTCAATCTGAAGCGGATGAAGAACCTACGGAGTTTTTAAATATAACGGGTAAAATCATTGGTATTGAATCTGTGGTCATAGATGGGAATACTCATTATTATTTCTTATTGGATAATAGTGATAAAATATTTATAGCTAATATTGAAGTATCAGAAAATCTGCCCTTTATAAAGATTGACGATGAAGTTAATATTGAATACTATGAAAAAAATAATTTAAACCAAGTAACAAAAATAGAATTAAAATAAAGATAGAAAAGCTTATTCTACCAGGAAAATAGTAGTATTTTCAATCCTATTATATTGACACGATAAAATTGTAATGATACTATAAATTTAATGGGTACACTTTTAAAGTGATATAATACACTTGCAAAATGGAGGGGATATTTTTGAAAAAACCTTTAATTATGACTCCTGGACCTACAGAGATTCATGAAGATGTGCGGAAAGCTATGGCTCAGGATATAACTAATCCAGATTTAGATATTGATTTTTTTGAATTTTACAAACAAACCTGTGATAAGTTGAAGAAATTATTAAATACTAAAAATGATGTACTTATATTAAATGGTGAGGGTATTTTAGGGTTAGAGGCTGCATGTGCTTCTTTAATAGAACCAGGAGATAGAATACTTTGTATAGACAATGGTATATTTGGAAAAGGTTTTGGTGATTTTGCTAAGATATATGGTGGGGAAGTTATATATTTTGAAGGAGATTATAGAAGGGCTATTGATTTAAATGAATTAAAGGATTTTTTGGAAAAAGATAATGATTTTAAGTTAGCTACTTTAGTTTATTGTGAAACTCCTTCTGGTATAACTAATCCTGTAGATGAAATATGTCCATTATTAAAGGAATACGGAATAATTTCCGTGGTAGATGCAGTTTCTGCTATTGGGGGCGAACCTATTGAAGTAGATAAATGGCAGATGGATGTGGTTCTAGGGGGAAGTCAAAAATGTTTATCGGCTTCACCAGGATTAACTCTTTTAAGTATTAGTAAGGATGCTTGGGATATTATACTTAACAGAAATATACCTATTAAATCTTTTTATTGCAATTTGGCTTTGTGGAAAAACTGGTATGAAGAAAAATGGTTTCCTTATACTCAACCTATAAGTGACATATATGGATTAGACTGTGCAGTAGACAGGATATTGGAAAGAGGAGATTATATAGAAAGACATAAAAAAATTGCCAATGGAGTTAGAGAGTCTTTCATTCAAGCTGGACTAGAATTATATCCTTTAAGTGGATATTCTAATACAGTTACTACAGTTTTAATTCCAAAGGGAATAAGTTTTAATGAAATATTTAGTAGTATGTTGGAAGATCATAATATTATGATAGCAGGAGCCTTTGATTATTTAGAAAATAAGGTAATTAGAATAGGACATATGGGTGAAAATTGTTATGAAGATAAGACTTACATTACCTTAAAGGCATTAAATAATGTATTTAAAAAACATGGAATTAAATTAAATGGCAGTTTGCATAAATATTTTGTTGATATTATGTAGTTATTTCTTGTTATTAGCCTTTTATGCTTTTTATAGTATAAGAGGCTTTTTTATTTTTTATAAATTTTATACTAACCAAGGATATGAATTCATATAATGTTATAAAGAAATTTATATTTTGCAGAACAAATTAAAAGGGGGTTAAATTTAATGAAGAAGAAATTTTCAATCCTTTTGAGCATTATCCTTTTAGTATCAGTGCTCTTTACAGGATGTTCTAACTCGGATGGAGATACAGGGGTTAAAAAGATTTTAAGATCTAATAACAGCAGTGAACCGGGTTCCTTAGATCCTCCATTAGCTCAAGGAACTCATGAGTCTTGGATATTAGAAAATATATTTGAAGGGCTCATGACATTCGATGAAAAAGGGGAGTTAGTACCAGGTATGGCTGAAGATTATGAAATTTCAGAGGACGGGTTAACTTATACTTTTACTCTTCGTGATGATATCAAATGGTCAAATGGTGATCCAGTAACGGCTGAAGACTTTGAATTTAGTTGGAAGAGGGCTTTAGATCCAGAATTAGCTGCAGATTATGCACATATACTTTATTACATTAAAGGTGCAGAAGCCTATAATACAGGGGAAGGTTCAAGGGACGATGTGGCTGTTAAGGCTTTAGATGAGAAAACCTTAGAAGTAACTTTAGAATCTCCAACAGCATATTTTTTAGAATTAACTGCTTTTTACACATATTTTCCAGTGAATAAAAAGGTGGTAGAATCCAATCCAGATTGGGCAAAAAAATCTGAAACTCATGTTTCTAATGGACCATTTAAATTAGTTAAATGGGAACATAATGCTAAGATTGCTATGGAAAAGAATGATTTGTACTATAATGCAGATAAGATTAAATTAGATGGTATTGAATTGGATATTATAGAAGACCAAAATACTGCATGGCAAAAATATGAAGGTGGAGAATATGATATTTTGGTAGATATACCAACATCGGTAGTTGCACAACTTCAAGCAGAAAATGATCCTCAATTACACATAGGACCTCAAGTTGGCACTTATTATTATAATGTAAATCCAGATGTTAAACCATTTAATAATGTAAAGGTAAGAAAAGCTTTATCTATGGCATTAGATAGGGAAACTATAGTAAAAGATATTACTCAAGGCGGTCAAATAGCAGCTGAAGGTGTGGTTCCTTATGGACTAAAGGATGAAAATGGTAAAGAGTTTAGAGATAGTGTTGGCAAATTAATTGAATATGATCCAGAAAAAGCAAAAGAATTATTAGAAGAAGGTTTAAGTGAAGAAGGAATGACTATTGAAGATTTTAATAACAGTAATTTTGTTCTTCTTTATAACACTTCAGAATCCCATAAAAAAATTGCACAAGCTGTTCAAGAAATGTGGAGAACTGTTTTAGGGATTGAGATAGGCCTTGAAAATGTTGAGTTTCAAGTAAAACTTGATAGAGAAAAAGCAGGGGATTATGACATATCTAGAGGGGGATGGATAGGAGATTTTATGGATCCTATGACGATTTTGGAACTTTGGTGGTCAAAGAGTGCTTTTAATGATGTAAATTACAATAATCCAAAGTATGATGCATTATTAGATGAGGCAAAATCAACAATAGATCAAAAAGTTCGCATGGAAGCTATGAGAAAAGCAGAGAAGATGGTAATGGAAGATATGCCAGTTATTTCAGTATATTTCTATACTCAACCATATGTTTTAAGAGATGGAGTAAAAGGCGTTGTAAAGGTTCCTATAAGATATCCAGTAATAACTTATGCTGATATAACTAAATAGTTTAAAAATTTCTGGGACAGCACTAGTACTGTCCCAGATGAAATAATAATGTATGGTTTAATCTGATGTTTATTTAAATTTAAAAAGACGATTTATACAAATATAAGCTTTCATTTTATATTTAGTATAAAGGAAAAGGGGAGGTAATATGAGTAAATATATTATAAAAAGGCTTGCAATGGCTATAGTTACTTTATGGGTAATAATTACTATTACTTTTATTTTAATGCACTCTGTTCCTGGAGACCCATTTGCTAATGAAAATAAAAGAATACCTGAGGCAGTTTATCAAAACTTGCTTAGAAAATATGGATTAGACAAACCTTATAGTCAGCAGTATTTAATGTATTTAAAGAATATTGCTAGAGGGGATTTTGGAGAATCCATGAAATCCAATACTGAAACTGTAAATGAAATGATTGCAAGGGGGTTTCCTGTTTCTGCTTATTTAGGAGCACAAGCTCTTTTCATAGCTTTGATATTTGGACCTGCTCTTGGTGCAATAGCAGCATTATATCAGAATAAATTGCCAGATTATATTTCTATGATTATTTCTATTGTAGGTGTTTCTGTACCTAGCTTTGTAATGGGAACTTTTTTAATTCAATTTATTGCTAGGAAAATTAACTGGATACCTATAGGAGGCTGGGGAGAATGGAGACATACTTTGTTGCCATCTATTGCTTTGGCAATGATGCCATTAGCTCAAATGGCAAGGCTGATGCGTTCTAGTATGTTAGAGGTAATAGGGCAAGATTATATTAAAACTGCAAAATCCAAAGGAATTTCTAAATTGTCAGTTATTTTGAAACACGCTGTTAGGAATGCAATATTACCTATTGTATCCATATTAGGGACTACAATTTCTAATCTTTTAGTAGGTAGTTTTGTTATTGAAAAGATTTTTGGTATTCCTGGTTTAGGAATGTTTTTCACAACTTCAATATATAACAGGGACTATACTTTAATAATGGGAATTACAGTTTTTTATGCAATTATATTAATTGTAATGTTATTATTTGTTGATGTTGCATATACATTAATAGATCCTAGAATTAGACTTACTGAGGAGGGACACTAAAAATGAGAAACGATATAGTATATACCAAGGAAATGTTTGAAAAAGCTCCTCAAGAATTGAGAGATTCTGAAAAAATAAAAAGGCCTAATATAAAATATTGGGCTGATGTATGGCGTAGATTAAAACAAAATAAATTAGCTATGACTGGCTTAGTACTTTTAATAATTTTAACTATTATGTCCATTGTAGGACCGCAAATAAGTGGATATAAATATTATGAGCAAAATTTAAAAAAGATCAATGTTAAACCGAATAAAGAACATTGGTTTGGTACTGATGAATTAGGCAGGGACTTATTTTCTCGTACTTGGTTGGGTACTAGATATTCTTTAATCATTGGGATACTTGCAGCTCTTATTGACTTTGGTATAGGGGTTTTATATGGAGGAATTGCTGGAATGGCATCTCCTAAGGTAGATTCTATTATGATGCGAATAGCAGAGGTTATTTATAGTATTCCTTATATGTTAGTTGTTGTGCTACTATCTGTAGTATTTTCAGAGGCAGGAGCGGGAACTTCCATGTTTGTTTTAATTCTTGCTATGACTATAACAGGATGGGTGCCTATGGCTAATTTAGTTAGAGGACAGGTACTTCAACTTAGAGAATCAGAATACTCATTAGCTTCAGAATCTATAGGTGCTTCTAAGGGATGGATTCTTAGAAAACATATTGTGCCAAATACCTTAGGACCTATTCTAGTTAATTTAACTTTAACTATACCAGTAGCAATATTTTCAGAAGCAACTTTAGGTTTTTTAGGATTAGGTTTACAGCCACCTAAACCAAGTCTTGGAACTTTAGCTAACGATGGTTTAGCTGTTATGCCAATAGGACTTTTTTATCAAATATTGATACCAGCAGTGTTAATATCTATTTTAATGTTTTCATTTAATGTATTAGGTGATGGCTTAAGGGATGCACTTGATCCAAGATTACGTAAATAGAAAGAGGTGGGAAAATGGAGAAGTTGTTAGAAGTGAAGAATTTAGCAGTATCTTTCCAAACTTTTTTTGGAGAGGTTGAAGCCGTGCGTGGCGTTAGCTTTCATGTGAATAAAAAAGAAACTGTGGCTTTGGTAGGAGAGTCAGGTTGTGGTAAGAGTGTAACAGCAAGTTCTATTATGCAGCTACTTCCTATGCCACCTGCATTTTATAAGAATGGACAAATTCTATTTGAAGGTGAAGATATTGTTAAAAAAAGTGAAAAAGAAATGCAGCAAATTCGTGGAAATCAAATTTCTATGATATTTCAAGACCCAATGACTTCATTAAATCCAACTATGAAGATTGGAAAACAAATAGTGGAGGGATTAGTTAAAAATAAAAAATTAAGTTCTAGTGAGGCAGAAAAGAAAGCTATAGAAATGTTAAATCTAGTGTCTGTACCTCAACCCAAAAAAAGGATTAAGCAATATCCTCATGAATTTTCAGGTGGTATGCGTCAAAGAGTTATGATAGCAATTGCTATGGTTGCAAATCCTAAGCTTTTGATAGCTGACGAACCTACTACTGCACTAGATGTAACCGTTCAAGCACAGATATTAGACCTTATGAAGGAGATTCAAAATCAATTTGATACGTCTATTATTTTGATTACTCACGATTTAGGTGTTGTTGCTGATATGAGCGATAGAGTTATTGTAATGTATGCTGGGCAATTGATGGAAGAAGGTACAGTATATGAAATTTTTAAAAATCCAAAACATCCTTATACTAGAAAGTTATTAGGTAGTGTTCCTCGTCTAGATATGGATAGATCTGAAATACTACATTCTATTGAGGGAACGCCTCCTGATTTGTATGCTCCTCCTAAGGGTTGCCCATTTTTCGATAGATGTGATGAGGCTATGGTTATTTGTAAGGAATACATGCCAGAACGTGAATATCATACCGATACACATTATAGCTGTTGTTGGTTAAATCATCCAATGGCCAAAAGTGTAGCGGAAGGGAGTGTAGTATAATTATGGAACCTTTAGTTTCTGTGAGGAATATAAAAAAATATTTTGATGTTGGAGAAGGAAAATTAAAGGCTGTGGATGGTATTAGTTTTGATATATATCCTAGGGAAACATTTGGGCTTGTGGGAGAATCTGGATGTGGTAAGTCTACCGCTGCTAGAACAATGATTAGACTTTATGAACCTACAGATGGGCAGATGTTTTTTGAAGGAGTAAATATATACGAATTATCTAGACATGAAATGCAGGATATGCGTAGAAATTTTCAAATGATATTTCAAGATCCTTATGCATCATTAAATCCTAGGATGACAGTTGAAGAAATTGTAGCTGAACCTTTGAAAGTTCATCATATGTATGATAACTCTAAGAAATGTCATGATAGAGTAATTGAATTATTAGAACTTGTAGGTTTAAATGAAGAACATTCTTTAAGATTTCCTCATGAATTTTCTGGAGGGCAACGTCAAAGGATAGGGATTGCAAGGGCACTTGCATTAAATCCTAAATTTATAATATGTGATGAGCCTATATCTGCATTAGATGTATCTATACAGGCTCAAGTGGTTAATTTTTTAAAAAGATTGCAGGATGAGTTAGGGTTAACTTATTTGTTTATAGCTCATGATTTATCTATGGTTAGATATATTTCTGATAGAGTAGGGGTTATGTATTTAGGACATTTAGTTGAAATTGCAAGCTCAGAGGAACTTTATGATAATCCAATTCATCCATATACAAAAGCTTTGCTTTCAGCCATACCTATTCCAGACCCAGAAATTCAAAGAAATAGACACAGGATAATATTGGAAGGAGATGTACCAAGCCCTGTAGATCCTGAAGATAATTGTAGATTTGTTGATAGATGTCCTTATGCTGTAAAAGTGTGCAGAAAATTTTCCCCAAAATTAGAGGAAATAGAAAAAGATCATTTTGTCGCTTGTCATAAGGCAAAAAAAATATAATTTTTTTCATTAAAATTGAAGGAAAAACAAAATATTTGTAGAATATTCTATATACAGTATAATATTTAAGGGGGAATTTTATGCAATATAGGAATTTTACTAAAGACAATATTAAAGTATCAGCTCTTGGGTTTGGATGTATGCGTTTTCCAATACTGGATAATGATTCTAGTAAAATAGATGAAGAAAAAACTATAGAAATGCTTAGATATGCTATAGATAATGGAGTAAATTATATTGATACAGCTTATAATTACCATCAAGGCAATAGTGAATATGTAGTAGGGAAAGCTTTAAAAGATGGTTATAGAAAAAAGGTTTATCTTGCTACAAAGCTTCCAGTTTGGAAAGTTGAATCTTATAATGATTTTAATGAACTTTTAGATGAGCAATTAAAAAAATTAGATACTGATTATATTGATTTTTACCTTATGCATGCATTGAATAAGGAAAGATGGGATAAGATTAAAAAAATAGGTGTATTAAAATTTGCTGATGAAGTCAAAAAAAGTGGAAAAGTTAAATATATAGGATTTTCATTTCATGATGAACTAGATGTATTTAAAGAGATTATTGATTCCTATGATTGGGATTTTTGTCAAATACAATTAAACTATGTTGATAGGGATTATCAAGCTGGAGAAGAAGGATTAAAATATGCTTATAATAAAGGCATATCAGTAGTTATAATGGAGCCTATTAAAGGTGGAAAATTAGCAAATCCATCAGAGGAAATTAAATCTATATGGAATTTATATGAGGAAAAAAGAACTCCTGCTGAATGGGCTCTTAGATGGGTACTAAATCATAGAGAAGTGTCTGTAGTATTAAGTGGTATGAATAATATTGAACAAGTAAAAGAAAATATAAAAACTGTTTCTAATGCTAAAGCAAATTCTTTAAGTGAAGAGGAATTAAAATTAATAGATAAGGTTACAGATGTTTATAATGAAAAGATAAAAGTTGGGTGTACTGGATGTGAATATTGTCTTCCATGTGAACAAGGGGTCAGTATACCAGATATTTTTCAAATTTATAATGATTTATATGCATTTGGCACAGAAGAAAACTCTAAAAAAGCATATAGTTCTTTTATAGAAAAGGGAATAGATGCTTCTAAATGTATAGAATGTGGAAGATGCGAAGCAGCATGCCCACAAAACATTGAAATTATCAAATATTTGAAGGATGCTCATAAGATTTTAACTAAATAAAATAATATAATTTTCACCATTTTAGATTTAGATTAATATTATAATATTAAACAATATATATTGGTGGTGAAAATTATGAATGAAAATAGATGTTTAACTTTAGGGATGAAAGCACCAGATTTTTATGCTCAATCTACTTTTGGACCTCTGAAGTTATCTGATTTTGCTGGGAAATGGGTGGTTTTATTTTCCCATCCAGGGGATTTTACTCCTGTGTGAACTACTGAATTTATTGCTTTTGCAGAGCAATACAGTTCTTTCGTAGAAAGAAATGCTCAATTGATAGGTTTAAGTTTAGATAGTAATTCTTCACATTTAGCTTGGGTTTATAATATTTATCAAAACACAGGTATTCAAATTCCTTTTCCTATAATAGCGGACAAGGATATGAGTATAGCTAATATGTATGGTATGATTGCTCCAGATATTAGTACAAATACCACAGTTAGAAATGTATTTATAATTGATGATAAACAAATAATAAGAGCTATTCTCGTATACCCATTAACTAATGGAAGGTATATTCCTGAAATAATAAGGCTATTAACAGCTTTACAAACATCAGATAAGGAAAAAGTAGCTACACCTGCTAATTGGTTCCCAGGAGATCCAGTGGTAGTACCAGCACCTCAAACTTACGAAGAATTATTACGAAGAGTAAGTGGAGAAGAAGGATATTGTTGTGTAGATTGGTATTTGTGTTATAAAAATATATAGTTTAATTGTATAAAGAACATCTTAAAAGGTGTTCTTTATACAATATTAGGTAATATTTCTGATAATGATATATCTTTGGGGTTCCAATTTCTATGCTTAAGATTTATTACCATATATGGTCTATTAAAACTATCTACTAATTCAAAAAAGGCATAATCTAACCAGGGTGGGGTCCAAACTCCAGACCGTGCTATGTGTATAATAGATATTTTAGGGGAATTAGATATATTATTTGTATTTATATATTTTATATTAAATTTATTATTTATTTCATCAAATTGATTACTATTTTCAAATGAGAAAGGGCTTAAAATTATGTAAGCAGTTTGTGTGATGGAATCATCTAAAATTTTTCCTAACCAGTTAGCACAATTTACTTCAAATTGAAGAGATTTTAATCCTCCGTAGCCTAAATCGGTATGGGCATCAAACGAATAGATATTTTTACAATTGTAATACTTAGCTAAATGATAGCTTAAACTATGGGAGTCAGATACATATAGTTTTGCATCTTTTTCTATATTAAATTTAATAGATAAGACTTTTTTAAAGTTATTTATTAGCTGAGTATTATGTTTTATGGAGGATTCTATATCTTCTCCTTTTGCTTTTCCATTAAAATATCTTTGATACCATAGGAAATTTCTGTTTCTTTCATTTTCAATATATGAGCCTTGCCATTCTTTTTTTAAAGGTATAAAATAATCCCAGTCAATACTTAACATGCTGATCATATATAATCCCTCCCATATATTTATTATATCACTTTAAAGTAAGTTTAAACAAAAGAGGAAAATATATAATATTAGAGTTAAGGGAGCAGGTGAACTTACAAATTTATCTGAAATTAAGCAAACTTTACAGGAGCCACCTATGTTGAAAATATAGTATAATGAAAATAAAATATTGGATAAAATGTTAGATGCAGAAAAATTTATATATGCTACAGTTGAAAAAAAGAATATGTGGAAAATTGGTTAAAGATAAAAATAAATATATATTTGAAAGATTGATAGATAATGAATATAATAAATATATAGAAAATATAGAAAGAAGGAAGGGAGATTATGTATAGTCCAACTTATGGAAAAGTAAATTATAAGGAAATGATAGATATAATCAAAAGCTTTATAAATAAATCGCCAAATAGTATTTATAACATTTCCGTAGGTACAGATAGCCAAAATTTTGATTATACAAAAGTTGTGGTAGTTGTAGCTGTCCATAGGGTAGGACATGGAGGAATATTTTTTTATGATATTAAAACTGTGAAGAAAATATCTGGCATAAGTCAAAAATTATTTTATGAAACAAGTAATAGCTTATCTGTAGCTATGAAATTATCAGAAGTATTAGAAAAAGAAGGTATAGATTTTGGCATAAGTATTCACGTAGATGCTGGAAATAATGGTCAAACTTATAAGTTAATACCAGAAATAGTAGGTTGGATAAAAGCTTGTGGATTTGGTTGTGAAACCAAGCCTAATTCTTATGCAGCTTCTTCTATAGCGGATAAATATACGAAATGATTGATATTTTAAAATTAATTAAAATACCAGGGATTATCCCCTGGTATTTTAAGTAAAAGCGATAGCATATTTTTTATTTAAGCTAGAGTATTTTATTTGCTCTATTATTTTTAAATTATCCAGTTTCTTTTTGCCTAATTTATCTTCTATTATTTCCTCTAATGCTACAGGTTTATAATTATTATGTTCCACAGCTACATTAAAGTATTTATGTTTTTCATATTTAGGAGGTATTAATTTTTTATGGTGGTGACCATGAATATTTATAGTTTTATCTGGTAATTTCTTCATGGGTTTATGAGTTAATAAAAAGTGATATTCATCCAGTGAGAACTCCATTCTATTATAAAAGCTCACTTCTTTTTCCGTTAATAATTTTTTATATCTGAATTTGAAATCATGGTTGCCTTTGATTAAAATCTTTTCTCCATTTAAATTATTTAAAAGATATTTTAAGAACAATCTATTTCCTGCGAAAAAATCTCCTAGCACTATAATTATATCATCTTCTTTTATCCTATTATTCCAATTATAAATCAATGCATTATTCATCTCTTTTATATTTTCAAAAGGTCTGTTCCAAAACCATACAGCAAACCAATGACCAAAATGGGTATCTGATATTAAATATATATCTTTCAATTTTTAAAACCTCCTTATAATACAATCTTTTTCATTATAAACTAAACAATAGTTATTTTCAAGATTCTATTTTAATTTTATTTATAAATAAAAGAGGAATTTTAAATTTAATGTAGAAAAATGTAATATAGAGACTAATTATTGAGGAGGGGTATATTTGTCAAGTCTCGGTATAGTTCTCTTACTTATAATATTCATATTTATTGTTGATTATCCCAACATATTTATTCCAGTCATATTAGTAATTGGAGGAATATTATTTATAAAAAGCACAAGAGCTTATAATCAATTGACTGATAAAGAGAAAAAAACAATTAAAGCAAAAGATAGAGTATGGAGAAAATATAATGAAATAAAATCTATGATAAATTTTCCCATTGAAACTCATATTGTACATTACATAAAAGGTGATTCCAATATATTGAAGGGAAGTCTTCATATGTGGGTACAAGATAAAAACTTATGTTTTTTTCCTTTTATTGCATCTATTGATGGAGCCAATAGTATAAGTATGGATATAGAGAAAAATATATTTTTACTGCAAATAGCAATTGATGATATAGAATATTATTCTATAAAATCTGATAAATTTACGGTTTTAGTTTATGCTGTAAAAGGTGAGAAACATTTTATGTTTTTTACAAAAAGGGATTATGTAGTGTTTGAAAATTTATTACCAGGAAAAGCGTATTCCTATTTAGATAAAAAGAATTATTGAGAAATAATATAAAAAGTTATAAAAATTACGGAATATGCACTTTATTTACTGTGTAAAGGGGGAATTTAAATTGATTTTAACTGTGGCTTTGAACCCTTCCATTGATAGAAGATATTTTATTAATAATTTTGAAGTAGGCAAAAGTTATAAAGCATATGAAGTGGAATATACCCCTGGAGGCGATGGTCTTAATGTTGCTAAAATAATTAAAACATTTAATGAACCTATAAAAGTTACAGGTTTTTGTGGAGGGCGAAGTGGTGAATATGTGAAGGAATCATTAGATTGTTTAGGTATAGAGCATGAATTTACTAATATTAATGATGAAACAAGAAGCCGAATAGCTGTATTATCGGATTTCGGAATTCAAACTGAAATAATAGAAAGAAGTCCTTCTATATCTAGTGAAGAGGTACTTGAGTTTTATAAATTATATAGAAAGTTAGTAAGGGATGCGGATATAATATGTGCATCTGGAGACTTACCTAGAGGATTACCAGTAGATATATATAGGGATTTAATAGTTATGGCTAAAGAAGAAGGGAAAAAATTTATATTAGATACTAGTGGTGCAGCACTAAAACTTGGAATTAAAGCATCGCCTTTTCTAATAAGAGTCAATAGGAATGAATTAGAAGAATTAATGGGATTTATAATGACCTCTGAAACGGAGATGGTCAGAGCTGCAAAATATATAGTTGAAAATGGAGTGAAAATAGTAGTTATTTCCCTAGGTAAGGCAGGAGTATTGATGCTTAAAGAAGATTATTATTATAAAGTTAAGGTCCCAAGCGTAGAAATTGTAAATTCTTCAGGAGCTGGAAGTGCAATGATAGCTGGTTTTGCTGTTTCTTTATTTAGAGATTATGATTTTGAATATATATTAAAAATAGCAGCTGCTTGTGGTGCAGCTAATGCTATGGAAGCAGATGCAGGGAAGTTAAATATGACACTTATGAAAGGGATAATGAATGAAATAGAGATTGAAAAAAGAAAAATATGGTAGAATTTAAATTTGGAAATTACTTTAAATTCTGCTTTTGTATTATATCTATTATTTCTTTATGTAAGTAATTCCTATTATCTTTAGTGACTTCTATTATACAAACATTTTTCCTAGTTCTAATATTATTTAAAAATTCACAATCAAAATCCTTTAAAACTCCAAATACAATTTTATTGCTATCTAATATTTCATACACTTTAGAAGTAAAGGGTTCAATATTGTTTTCCATAAATCCTAATTCGTCCATTACTATTAAGTCTCTATTTTTTAGACTTTTATCTAAAAGAGTTACGATGGGATATTTGAAATTATCTATAAATACTTCTTTTGAATATTTTTTTATATTTATTTTTGCTATAGGATATTTTTCTGTATAGTCATATAAGGATACTATGGTAAAGGTTTTTATATGTTCTTCAATTTTCTTTTCTGTAATATATCCTCCTATAGAAAGATCAACTTCTTTAATTATTTTATTTAAAAGAGTGGATTTTCCTATACCTTTTTTTCCTGTTAAAAAAAGATTGTTCATGTTATTCACCTCTTTTGGGGAGAGATAGTTTTTTTGCTTTAAAATTTAAACATTCTAGTATATTTCTTTTATACCATATTCTATTCAAAAAATCACCTTCTCATAAGGAACAGCTCGCTTAAAATCCCTCGAATTATAAATAACGTTGACCTTTTTTAGATTTAAAATCTGCTAGTCAGGATAAAGATATTAGAAGAATAAGTTATAAAAAATGTATTAGAACCAATACCCCATTGAAAAAGTGGATAAAAGAATTAGGAGAATATGTAGAATATATTCTCCTTCATCTTAAACCGGATGATGAAAATATTAGATATATTAAGGAGTTATTGGTTACATATGGCATAAATCCTATAATAGCATTGGAATATAAAATAAATGATCTTGAATATGAAATTAAACGAATAAACAGATTATGAAAATATTTTTGACTATTTTTTACTATTATAAATTTATTTTATGATATAATGTTAATACGATAGAGTATAGGGGGTATTAATATGACCAATGAAGAGTTTCAAAAAATAGTATTAACTGAAATTAAATCATTAAGAGAAGAGTTAGTAGAATTAAAACAAGGGCAGATGAAGTTAGAAGAAGGGCAGATGAAGTTAGAAGAAGGGCAGATGAAGTTAGAAGAAGGGCAGATGAAATTAGAAGAAGGGCAAATGAAATTAGAACAAGGGCAGATGAAATTAGAAGAAAGGCAAATGAAGTTAGAAGAAGGGCAAATGAAATTAGAACAAGGACAAATGAAGTTAGAAGAAGGGCAAAATGAAATAAGGGATTGTTTAGATGCTGTAATTGAACAAACTGCTTATTTAAGTGAATTTAGGCAAGAGATTAATGAAAAATTAGATGTATTAATTGAAGAAAATGAGATATTGAAAGAGATAAGTGGTAGACATGAAGTAGATATTAGAAGATTGAAAAGAAAAATAATATAATAAGATATTATTAAGTGATAAAAAATACTGTATAAATAAGATCGTTTATTTATACAGTATTTTTTTATTTTTTAATTTATGCGTATTACTAAAAAAGATCTAAAGAAATGATATAATACAATTAATCAAAGATAAAATTTAAGTTAGGAGTTAATAGTAACTAATAATAGGAGAATAAAAATTTCTAAATAATTGACAAAGGATGATATTATGGGAAAGATTCTTATTGTAGATGATGAAAATGAAATAGCAGATTTATTAGAGTTTTATCTTAATAATGAAGGATATGGAGTAATAATAGCAAATACAGGTGAAGATGCAATCCATGTAGTTGAAAATAGTAGCGATAATATAGATTTAGCTTTATTAGATATTATGCTTCCAGATATTGATGGTTTCACTGTTTTAAAAACGATAAGGGAAAATAGTTTTTTCCCAGTAATCATGGTAACGGCAAGGATAGAGGACATTGATAAGATAAAGGGTCTTACAATTGGGGCAGATGATTATATTACTAAACCTTTTAATCCCTTAGAAGTAGTTGCTAGGGTAAAAGCTCAACTTCGTAGAACAAAATCCTATAATAAAACACAGGAATTAGAATTTATAGATATTAATGGATTACATATAGAATTAGCTTCCCACAAGGTGAGCATAAATGAAAAGGAAATAGATCTTACACCATTGGAATATGATATATTATTATATTTAGCTAAAAATAAAGGAAGGATAATATCTTCTGAAGAATTATTTACCAATATATGGAATGAAAGATATCTGGGAAATAACAATACTGTTATGGCACATATTGCTAGGTTAAGAGAAAAGATGTCGGAAGATGCTAGAAATCCAAAATTTATTAAAACTGTTTGGGGGGTAGGTTACATAATTGAGTGAGCATATAAAAAATAAAATTAAGAAAAAATGCTTAATTTGGTCTGCATTATATACTATATTTATAATATTCATGTTTTTTGTATTCAAATCGGTATTGGGTACAAGGATTTATTATGGAGATGAATTTTTTTATCCATTTTATCATTGGGCCAATAACAATAAGGTTTTTGTAGTATTTTTAATTTTAATACTTGGATATTTTACTATAATTTTAATATATTTTAAAAAGACATTAAAGTATATGGATGAGATTTTGGCTGCAATGGAGGAAATACATGTAAAAGATGATAAGCCAATATTTCTGTCTAGAGATTTAGAAGAAGTAAATGAGTACATGAATAGGATCAAATTTAATCTAAGAGAAAATGAGAGGATAGCCAGGGAATCAGAAAAAAGAAAAGAAGATTTAATAGTATACTTAGCCCATGATTTAAAGACACCACTGACATCAATTTTAGGCTATTTAAATATTCTTAAAGAGGAAGATGACCTAAGTGAAAGATTTAAAAAGAAATATCTACAGATTTGCTATGACAAAGCACTAAGGCTTGAAGAATTAATAAATGAATTTTTTGATATTACTCGCTATAATCTTAAGGATATAGTACTGGAAAAAACTCCAGTAGATTTTAGTTTTATGATGGAGCAAATAATATATGAATTTAAGCCATTATTGAAGGAGAAAAAATTAAATATAAATAGTGATATTGAGCCTGAAATTATATTGTCTATTGATCCAAATAAAATCGAAAGAGTTATTGACAATATAATTAGAAATGCAATTAATTATTCATATACGAAGAATACTATAGATGTTACAGTAAATAAAGATGATGAAAGCTTTATTAATATTCGTGTTATTAATAAAGGACCTACAATACCAGCTGAGAAGTTAGAACATATTTTTGATGAATTTTTTAGGATGGACCCTTCAAGAGATGCTAAAACAGGTTCTGCAGGACTTGGACTTGCAATTGCAAAATCCATAGTGGTAGCACATAATGGAAGTATTGATGCAAAAAGTGAAAATGAAACAACAGAGATGGTTGTAAAATTGCCTGCATAGAATTTTTAGGAAATTGTAAGAAAATCGTAAGCTTTCATTAAGAAAAAACGGAAAAACTATGTTTTAAATCTTGATATTATATTATTGAGATTTAGACATAGTTTTTTATTATTTATGGGGGGAATTAAATGAATAAAAATATAGCAATAATGAATGGAGGAATTCTATATGAAATTTAAACGATTGAGGTTTTTACTTTTATTAATCCTTTTAGTATTTATTGTTTTACAAATATTTCATCGATCCTCTTCTTTAATAGGAAGAATTTTTGGGACAAGTAATATTATAGTAATAGATCCTGGACATGGTGGGTATGATCCTGGAACCATTGGTATTAACGGTAGTTATGAAAAAGATATAAATTTGGATATATCCAAAAAATTATATGAAAGATTAAAATCTATGGATTATAAAGTACTCTTAACTAGGAATGTAGATGAATATGTGGATAATAGAGATAGGGCTAGATTTGCAAATAGAAAAAGAGCTAGAGTATTTATTAGTATTCACTGTAATTCTATTGAAGATAACAGCAATACTAATGGTGCCCAAGTTTTATATTTTCCTAATAGGGAAAGTAATGCTAATGAGACATTAGCTCAGATGATATTAGATCAGCTCTTGATAAGTACTGGAGCTAACAATAAGGGGATAGTGGAAAGGGAAGATTTAATAGTATTAAATCAAACGAAAATGCCTGCCATAATAGTAGAATGTGGATTTTTATCTAATGGGAATGAAGCAAATCTGCTGACAGAAGATGAATACCAAAACAAGATAGTAGATGGAATAGTTGAAGGATTAAGATGTTATATTAAGTAGTATAATTAAAATATTATAGAATTTTTAGCGGACAAGAAGATATAAGAAAATACATAAAATCAATAAACTAGATAATGTGAAAAAGAACCTATATTCAGTGGGTTCTTTTTCACACTACAGATTAAGAGTTATATATTACCAATAATTTTAGTAAAAGCAGTAGTTTTAGTTTTATAAGATATAGATTCAACTTATTATTCAAAAAGGGAAAAAGGTGTAAAAATTTTATAGAAAATATGTTAAAATTCATATAGAGGTGATGAAGATATGATAAATGCTAAAATAGGTTTAGTTCTTGAAGGTGGCGGTATGAGAGGAGCATATACATCAGGGGTTCTTGCTGCCCTTATGGATGAAAATATTAAATTTCCATACGTAATAGGAGTATCAGCTGGTGCTAACAATGGAGCTAATTTTGTAGCTGAACAGCGTGAGAGAAACAAAAAAGTATTTGTAGACTATGTAAACCACAAGGATTATTCAGGTCTAAAGCATTGGATAATAGGTAAAAGTTTTTTTAATATGGATTTCTTATTTGATACATTACCTAATGATTTAGTACCTTTTGATTATGAAACTTTTGAAAAATCTCCAACTGTTTTTAAGGTGTGTGTTACAGAATGTTCAACAGGTAAACCAGCTTATTTTGAGAAGTCCCAATTTAAGGGCGTAGAACTTATGGGTAGAATTCTTAGAGCATCAAGCAGTTTACCTATATTATCTCCGCCTGTAGAAATTGATGGGAAATTATATTTTGATGGTGGAATTACAGATTCTATTCCAATTGAAAAATCCATAGAAGATGGAAATAAATATAATGTAGTGGTTTTAACTAGGAACAAAGGGTATAGGAAAGAGCCACAGAAATTAGGACCATTTTCAAAACTTTATCTTAAAAAATATCCCAAAGTATTACATGCTATTGAGGTAAGGCATATTAAATATAATAAAACCTTAGAAAAAATTGAGAAATTAGAAAAAGAGGGTCTTGTATATGCATTTAGACCTATAGATGAAATAAAGGTAGGTAGACTAGAAAAGGATGTTAATAAATTAAATGATTTATATGAACAAGGTTACAGAGAAACAATGGAGCAAATGGATAAGTTTAAAAATTGGTTAAAAAATATAGAAGGGGAAAATTAAAATTTAAAATAATGTAGTTTATCATATTCTATTCCTAATATGCGTAAATATTTAATATAGAATTTTTAGGAATAGGGGGAAAAAAGTGAAATTAAATATGGATAGTTTAATAGCTTTTGAAGAATTAATAAGAGAGAATACATTTGATAACAAAAAGTTCAAAAAATTTACAAGTACAAAAGGATTTAGAGGATTTTTGGAACATGAGTGCTTAATTAATAATATGGAAACAAATGCTAAAAGTGTTAATGAAGAAATAAAAAATATGATGAAATTTCAAAACTATAAGGACAGGTATGGATTTTATAAAGTAAGGGATAACTTATTTCAACTAAGAGATGATATAAAATATATAGAAACAAATAAACGAAATATATTAGATAAAGCTATAGATAAAACATATAAAATAGTACCTAGTGATATGTCTTTAAATATTAATATATACTTATATATTGGAGGAAATGATGGAGGATTTACCCTTGGCAGAAAGAAAATATATATCAATTATGCTAAGTATATAGGAAATATTAATGAATTTATAAAAATCATTAGTCATGAATTGTATCATAGTAGAAATATTAGTTTTAAAAATAGATTTATTTTTTTTATAGAAACATTATTTACTGCTAATGTATTAGCTCATAAGACTATATCAAAAATAATAGAAGAAGGTATTGCTTGTTTAGTGCAACATGGTCCATATTTAATATCTGATGATCCCACTGGAACATTAACTAAAAGAAGTTTATTATTATTAAAAAATGAATTTGAAATATTAAATCAGATAATATTAAAAGAATATAAAGGTATTAAGGAACCAAAAAATATAGAGAAATTAAACATATATACTATAGGCTATCATATTATAACTACTATTTATGATAAAGAAGGAGTATTAATTTTAGATGATTGGACAAAAAATTTAAAACATAGAAGGATAATACAAAAATATATAGAAATATGTAATAATGATGATATAGTATCTGGATTTGATTGTGAAGTTGAAAAGATATTAATAAATAAGGAGGATTTTTATGCTAGATGAAGTATTTGAAAAATATATAGGTAATTTCAAGTATTTTATATTATTTTTTATATTATCTATAATTTTGGCATTTGTAATAAAAGATTCAAATGTTGTTACTCTTATATTAGATAATATTGGTATAAGTGATAGTCTAGAAGAAGTTTTAAATATTAAAAATGCAATTATATTTTTAATATTTATATTATTAGAAACGTACATAGGTACTTATGGTTTTGTACTTGCTAAGAAAGTTATAAGAAATGAAAGCATAGATATTGGTAATTTATTTATCAATACTTTTTCTTTTTATTTTAGAATATTAGGATTAAATTTACTTTATATTTTAATAATCTTAGTATTATCTTTTTTAATTAGACATTTTGTATTATCAACAACAAACTTTGAATTTATGATATTTAATTTAATATTATATTTAATTGCAATGATTTTTTTAAGTATGTTAACAAATATAGCTCAAAATTTTTTGGTATATAATGATGACAATATTATAAATTCCATAAAAGGCGGATTTAAGATAGGTAAAAAACATGTATTTAAGTTATTAGGATTATTAATAGTTGCGTCCTTAGTAGGGCAATTACCTAATATGGAAGCAGCAGAAACCAATAGGATAGTTTTCGGTTTAGGAGTTTTTATAATTAGTCTTTATCAAGCTTTTATGAATTTATATATAGCTAATTTATGTAAAGCTGAAAAATAGAATAATCTGTTGTAAATATGTAATAATCTTATTTTAAATTATTTTTACATATATAAATATGTTATAATAACTATAATAAAGGGGAAAGAGGTGGGTTATATGTTAAATTTTTTTAGAAAGAATAAACCTATAGAAATAGTCTCACCAATATCAGGTAAAATAATACCATTGGAGGAAATAGATGATGAAGGTTTTTCTACTAAACGATTAGGAGATGGTGTGGCAATTGAGCCAACAGATGGTAAGGTGATAGCACCCTTTGATGGAGAGATAACAAGTACGTATAAAGCTAATCATTGTTTAGTTATCAGATCTGAAGAAGGTATAGAATTATTGATACATATAGGGTTAGATACAATAAAATTAAAAGGTGAAGGATTTACTCAACATGTTGCTCTCATGGAAAAGGTAAAAAAAGGAGATATTATATTAGAAGCAGATTTGGAAATATTAAAAGAAAAAGGAAAGTCCATAATTTCACCGGTAGTTATAACTAATATGGGTAGAGTGGAAACATTAGAAAAAGCTGAAGGAGAGGTTGAAAAAGGTATTTCTAATATAATGACTGTAACTTTAAAGAAAAGTAAATATTAGTAAATAAGGCAAGGATATTTTCCCTGCCTTATTTTTATGTTTAATAGTTATTAATGGTATAATACATGATATAATAAATTAATAAACTTGAGTGTGTAAGTTCAATGAAATTAAATATAGGAGAGGAGAAGTAAAATGTTAAATTTCTTCAAAAAAAACAAAATAGTAGAATTAACATCACCTATGACAGGAAAGATAATCCCCATAGAAGAAGTACCAGATAAAGTTTTTTCAGATAAGATGGTTGGAGATGGAGTAGCCATAGAACCAGTGGATGGGGAAATAGTGTCGCCTATAGATGGGAAAGTTGCTACTATATTTCCTACCAATCATGCTATTGGATTAATTACAAAGGAAGGTTTGGAAATACTCATACACATTGGATTAGATACTGTTGAATTGAATGGATTAGGATTTAAAAGGCTTACGAAAAAGGATGCAAAAGTAAAAAAAGGAGATCCATTGATGGAATTTGATCCTAAATTAGTAGAAGAAAAAGGCAAATCTCCAATTACACCTATAATAATTACTAATATGGATAAAGTAAAAAAGATGGAGAAAAATACTGGGGATGTAGAAAGAGGGAATCAAATTATAATGACAATAGAATTAATTTAGTATAAACTTTTCAAGTTCCATGGGAAATTGTGAATTAATAACGTTTTCTGTGGGACTTGTTATTTTTTAATTCATAAATATGTGATATAATTTTAATAAATTAGTGAAATTATGGAGGTATTAGAATGATAAAATTCATTCATACAGGAGATATACATTTAGGATTACAATTTAGAGATGATTCTTTTCCAACAGATATAGCTTCAAATAGAAGAGTAGAGCTATGGAATACTTTTGAAAGAATAGTTGATAAAGCTATAGATGATAAAGTGGATTTTTTATTTATAACAGGAGATCTTTATGAGGAGAAATATTTTACATTAGGAGATATAAAAAGAGTTAGAGATATTTTAAGCCAAGCAAAGGATATAAATATAATGATTATAGCAGGGAATCATGATCCAATAAATAGCATTTCTTTGTATAAAAAGATTGAATGGTCTGAAAATGTAAATATATTCAATACAACAGGTATAGAAAAGATAGAATTTCCAGAAAAGAACACATGCATTTATGGTTATAGTTGGGATAAAACAGAATGCAAGGAAAACATATTGGATTCTTTTGAGGGAGTGGAGGAAGGAAATATAAATATATTACTGCTACATGGAGATATATTTGATAGTGAAAGTGTATACCTTCCTTTGGATAAAAATTATTTAAACAATTTAGGCTTTGATTATATTGGATTAGGTCATATACATAAACCCAATATCATATCTTCTAAAATGGCTTATTGTGGCAGCCCAGAGCCTTTGCATTTTGGAGAACAAGGTGAACATGGTATCATTCAAGGTCAAATAGATGGACAAGGGACTAATATTGAATTTATTCCTTTTAGTAACAGAGTGTTTTTAGAAAAGACTTTGAAAATAGATCCTAATTATGGCTATGTTGATATAATCAATGAAATAAAAAACTGTGATGATGAAGCTAGATTAAATAAGAACCTATATAGAATAAAATTAGAAGGAATACTTAATAGTGAATTAGAAATAGATATAAAGGATATGGTTAGTAGCTTAGAAGAATATTTTTATTATATAGAGATAATAGATAATACAGTAATGGATTATGATTTAGATAGTTTAGAAAAAGAAAATGAAGATAATATCATCGGATACTTTATAAAAGCTATGAAAAATAAGGATCTGGAGAATAAAGTAGTTAGAGAAGCTTTGTACATAGGGTTAGAGGCTTTAATGAAAGGTAAGGTGGGATGATGATATTACAAGAATTAAATTTAATTTCCTTTGGAAAATTTGAAAGGAAGGTAATTTACCTTCAAGAGGGATTAAATATTATATATGGAGGTAATGAATCAGGGAAAACTACAATACATAATTTTATAGATGGAATGTTCTATGGATTTTTAAAGCCTTATGTTAAAAGAAGAATTTATCTTGAGGAACTTGAAAAATATAAGCCTTGGAATAGAGAAGAATATGTAGGAGTAATAAAGTTTAATAAGAATGATAGAGCTTATAGAATTCAAAGGGATTTTAATAAAGGTGAAGTAATAGTTTATGATGATATAACAGGAAAAGATATTACAGATCATATAGACAATGGTGAAAGAATAAAGGTTCATCTGCCAGGCATATATTTTTTTGGGTTTAACAATCTAGTATATAGAAATACCATATCCATAAAGCAGTTGGGAAATCAAGTGGATTCAAATTTAGCAAAAGAAGTAAAGGATAGATTGGCTAATATAAGTACAAGTTTAGATGATGATATTTCTGTGAAAAATGCTATAGAATATTTAGAAAAGCAGTTAGATCAAATTGGTACTAAGAAGGCTTATACTAAGCCCTATGGAAAAGCTATAAAGGATTTAGAAAAGCTAAAAGATGAGAGGAAGTATTTACTTATAAGACAAGAAGAATACCAGGATTGTTTAGATAAATTTTCTACGTTAGAAAAAGAAATAAAAGCTAAGATTGAAGAAATAAATCAATTAAAAGAGCTACTAAAAAAGGCAAAACTATTAAATGTAAAAAGAAATTATGAAGAGGCTTTAAAAATAAAAGCTGAATTAGAATCAATAGATAAAAAAATTGACGAACTTAAACCTTATTCTCAATTATCCATTGATGACTATTCTAAAGTTTTGAAATTGGAGACCAATATAGAGCATGTATCAGAAGAAATTAGAAATTTAAACAAAGATTTAACTCATCTGGAAAAAGAGATAAATGCTTTAAAATTAGAAGATAAAGGAGAGGTAATAGAAGGGGTTGTACCAGATGAGCTATATGAAGATGTGGAATTATTTGATGAATTGGAAGAAAAGAAAAATTTTCTTGTTTTAAATAACGATCAAAATAGATTGGATAATTTAAACACTCAAATAAATGATAAAATAGAAAGGAAAAATAGGATAAAGACAGCTAATATACTATTTATAATTTTTACTTTGGGGAGTTTAGGATTAGGATTTGTAAATGCAGTATTGTTTTTTTTAGCCCTTCCTTTATTTGGAGGGATTCTATATACAAGATCCCTTAAAAAGAAATTAAATGAAGAAATAGATGAATTAGAAAGACAATTAAATGATTTATCTAAAAGGGAAGAGGATAGGAAAAAAGAAATTCATAATATAGAAAAAGAGCAACAGATTATACTATCCAAATATGATTGTGAATCTAAATCTCAATTAAATAGATTAAAAGATAATATATATTTTAAGTATATGAACCAAACAAATAGATTGGATAAAAAACATAGATTAATTAAAAGTAGAGAAGATATATTAGAAAAAATAAACAATAAAACCATGAACATACAGACATGGGTAAAAGAAAGAGATGAAATTTTAATTAAAAATGATGTTAAAACTATAGATGAATTTAATGAGGGATTAGAGAATAAGAAATTACATGATACATTGATTATTGATAGAGAAAATAAAATTAATATTTTAGATAAGATATTAGGGGATTTTAATTTAGATGAGTTAAAAAGTAGTATAGAAGGTTATGATGATGATTATTTTAAGGATATAAAAGAAATTGATATAGAAGATATATCTCAAGAGACATTAGAAATGGAAGAAATATTATCTCAAAAGATTAATGAAAAGGTTAGATTAGAGGAAAGAATTATAAGTTTAAATCAGTATGTGAAACAATTGATGATAATAGAGGAGGAAATAGTTAGAATAAATGGTTTGATTAAGGAGTATGAAAATAAAATAGAATCAATAGAAATAGCTAAAGACACCATAGAGAGTATCTCTCAAGAGATACATAAACAATTTGCACCTACTATAAATAAAAAGGTAAGCAGTATTATGGACTTTATAACTAATGGAAAATATGACCAGGTTAGAATAAACGATGATTTAAATATTGCTGTAGAAAATCCTATGACTAAAGAAATAATTAATATAGATAGTTTAAGTGGAGGAACTATAGATCAGCTATATTTTGCATTAAGATTTAGTGTAAGTTCCTCTATGGAAGATGGGCATTTTCCTTTGATATTAGATGATTGTTTTATTCAATATGATAATGATAGACTTAAGAATATACTCTTGTATTTAAAGAATGTAAGTAATGAAAAACAAATATTGTTATTTACTTGCCAAAATAGAGAGAAAGAAATATTAGATGAATTAGATATAGATTATAATTTAATTGAATTGAGTTAATCTATAACATTAAGTGTTAGAAAACAGTATATAAGCCATTGGAAGCTTAAAGTTAAACTTTAACATCAATGAGGTGATGCATTTGATATACGCAATAGGAGATTTACATTTGGATCATTCAAAAGAAAAGCCCATGGATATATTTGGAGCAAAGTGGATTGATCATGAAGAAAAGATATTTAACAATTGGATTAAATTGATAGATGAAGAAGATTTGGTACTTTTACCAGGAGATATATCTTGGGCATTAAAATTGGATGAGGCTTATAAAGATTTAAGAAAAATAGATGAGTTGCCAGGGCAAAAAATAATTATTAAGGGAAATCATGATTATTGGTGGGAGGGTCCTAAAAAATTAAAGGAGTTAAATTTAAATACTATAACTTTTCTGCAAAATACAAGTTTTATATACCAAAACATTGGTATAGGAGGAACTAGGGGATGGATATCAGAAGATGCAGAAGATTTTGATGATCATGATAAAAAAATATTTAATAGGGAATTAAATAGACTAAAGTTATCATTAGACACTATAAATAAAAATGTAGATATAAAGATTGCTATGCTACACTATCCTCCATTTAATATGGATTTGAGTCCTAATGAATTTGTAGATTTAATGGCAAGATATGATGTAGATATTTGCGTATATGGTCATCTTCATGCAGAAGGGCATAGATTTGTAGTTGAAGATATTATCCAAGGAATACAATTTTATTGTGTTTCTAGTGATTATATAAATTTTGTACCTAAAAAAATATTATAATTAGGAGGTAATACTTATGAAGGTAATTGTTAAAGATGATTATGAAAAAATGAGTAAAGAAGCAGCAAATATGATAAAAGAAGAGATAAATAAAAAACCTAATATAGTACTAGGTTTAGCAACTGGTAGTACCCCTGTTGGTATGTATAAGGAACTAATTAGAATGCATAAAGAAGAAGGATTGGATTTTTCTAAAGTAACCACATTTAATTTAGATGAATATGTGGGATTAGATGAGAACCATCCTAATAGCTATCATTACTTTATGAAGGATATATTCTTTAATCATGTAAATATAAATATGGATAATACTTTTATACCTAATGGTAAAGCTGAAGATTTGGAAAGGCATTGTAAAGAATATGATAAATTAATAGAGAAAAAAGGAGGTATAGATGTTCAAATATTAGGTATCGGAGAAAATGGACATATTGCTTTTAATGAGCCGGATAAGGAATTAAATGTAGGAACAAGTGTAGTTAATTTGACTCAATCTACTATTGAAGCTAACTCTAGATTTTTTGATTCCATAGATGAAGTGCCTACTAAGGCTATTTCCATGGGAATTGGTACTATTATGAAAGCTAAAAAGATAATTTTGTTAGCTAATGGTAAAAGAAAATCAGAAGTTATAAAAAAATTATTAAAAGGTGATAAAATAACAACATATTTACCAGCAAGTATGCTACTATTACATTCAGACGTTACTGTTATTGTTGATAAAGAAGCTTATAATGGGTAAAAAATGTAATTAAGAAGGAGATATTATGAAAACTATCATAAAAAATGTAAATATAATTACACCTTTTGATGTTATATATGAAGGAGAAGTTTTAATAGAAGAAGGTATAATTAAAAATATTGATCAAAAAAATGGATTAAATGAAGTGGAATCTAATGAAATAATTGATGGGAAAGGACAGTTTTTAACTCCTGGCTTTATAGATATCCACAATCATGGTAATTCAGGTTATGATGTAATGGATGGTACTGAAGAGGCTTTAGATAAGATGGCAGAATTTCATATAAAAAATGGAGTTACATCCTTTTTAGGCACTATAATTACATCTTCCTATGAAAACATGATTAAAGCTTGTGAAAATATGGTTCAATATAAAAACAAGAAAGATAAATCTCAACTATTAGGAATTCATTTAGAAGGACCTTTTTTTTCCATGGAAAAAAAAGGCGCCCAACCAGCTAAATATATAAAAGAACCTAATGTAGATGATATTAAAAAAATAATTGAAGTATCTAAAGGAAAACTGAAGATGGTATCTTTAGCCCCTGAAAAAAAAGGATCCCTTAATATTATATCCTATTTAAAATCCAAAGGTATAATTGTAGCTATGGCCCATAGTAATGGAACTTTTGAAGAAACTAAAATGGCGATAAATCATGGTGCAACTGTGGCTACTCATTTATACAATGGTATGAGAAGTTTTACCCATAGAGAACCAGGAATTATAGGAGCTGCATTGATAGATGATAGGGTATATTGTGAATTAATCTATGATAGGATTCATTTACATGATGCTGCAGTTAATATGGCTATAAAAATGAAGGGAATAGATAAAATAATATTGATTTCTGATGCTATGAGAGCTGCTGGTTTAGAAGATGGAGATTATGAATTGGGAGGGCAGAAAGTAATAGTAAAGAATGGTGCTGCCCGATTGGAAAATGGAAGTTTAGCAGGCTCTACCCTTAATTTAAGGGATGCAGTATATAATATGGTTCATATATTAAATATACCAATTCATCATGCTATAAGAATGGCTAGCTTAATACCAGCTAAGGCATTAGGCTTCGATAAACATAAAGGAAGTATAGAAATAGGCAAAGATGCAGATTTACTTTTGATGGATAAAAATATGAATATTAGAGCCTCTATAATAGGAGGTAATATAATATGGCAAAAGAAATAGAAGTTAAAGTTTTAAATGTTGATTTAGATGAAATGGAAGAAAGGTTATTAAAACTAGGGGCTAAATTAGTTGCAAAAGAATATCAAATTAATACTATATTTGATTCTAAGGATAAATATATTTACAATTGTCTAAATGGCTATTTAAGGATAAGAGAGATTAAGGATTTATTGACAGATGAAGTTCATATTAATTTGACTTTGAAGCAAAATATAGGTAATAAAAATACTAGGCAAAACATAGAAACTACTACTGAGATAGATAATAAATATGCCATGATATCAATTCTTGAAAGATTAAGATATTATGAAATAGGAAAAGGGTCTAAATATAGAACCTCTTATATGTACGAAGGTATAAGATTTGATTTAGATAGATGGGATGAAAATACTTATCCTTATCCTTACATGGAAATAGAAGTAGAGAAAGAAGAGGATTTAAGGAAAGCTATAGAGTTTCTTAAGATAGATAGAAATAATATTTCCACAAAATCCATAGTTGGACTTCAACAAAATTTGTAACCTAAAACTATTTACTGAATATTATATATTAAAGTAGATTTTAGGAGGGATTATTGTGGGAGAACTATCACAAGGATTTATTTATAAAGATAGTGGTTATATACTCTTGCTACTTATATTAATATTATTATTTGGAGATGGATGTAAAAAAGGCTTTGATATGGATATATTATTCATATTCCCGATAATATTATTAATAGGAGGGTTTTCAAGGAAAAAATAGATAGCATATGCTATCTATTTTTTATAAAATTTACCAATAAAAGAGTCACAATAAATAAATTCCTATCATAGTATACATTGAGAGTATAATTATAAGGGGGTTATTTAATGGTAGAGAATGCTAATGTAATGGGTGATAGGAGAGATTGTTTTGGAGGTATTCTAGGAGGAATAAATGATGAGTTTTTGTTCTTTTTTCTGTTGTTAATAATTTTATTTAATAATGAATGTTGGTCTAATAGAAGCGATGATTCTATACTGTTTTTCTTCCTATTATTGGTAATTTTGTTATGTAATTGTGGTACATTTTAATCCCGTGTTTATTGCGGGATTTTCTTTTTTATAAAAAAAATATTAAAAAGTATAGCACATTTCTATAAATATGCTATAATAAATACATACAAATACGAATATGGGAGGTATATATATGGGAAAATTTAAGTATATTAAATGGTTTGATGAAATTGGAAAAGAAGATATACCGATAGTAGGAGGTAAAGGAGCTAATTTAGGAGAACTTACTCAACAAGGCTTAGATGTTCCACCAGGATTTTGTGTAACTGCTGAAGCTTATAATTATTTTATAAAGGCAGAAGATTTAGGCAATAAAATAAAAGCAAATATTGAAAATTTAGATGTAGAAGATTCTATAGAATTACAAAAAGCCAGTTCTCAAATACAAAAGATTATAAAGGAATCTCAAATTCCTAAAGATTTGGCTGAGGAAATAATATCTGCATACGATATGTTAAATAAAAAAATTGGAGTGGAAAATGCAGAAGTTGCTGTTAGATCCTCCGCTACAGCTGAAGATTTACCAGAAGCTTCTTTTGCAGGGCAACAGGATACTTATCTTCATATAAAAGGAGGCGAAGAATTATTAAATCATGTAAGAAAATGTTGGGCTTCTCTATGGACAGCAAGGGCTATTTATTATAGAGAAAATCATGGATTTGACCATTTTGAAGTTAGTTTATCTGCTGTAGTACAGAAAATGGTAAATAGTCGAAAATCAGGGGTAATGTTTACTGCAAATCCAATAAACAACAATACTGATGAAATTATGATAAATGCAAGTTGGGGTTTGGGAGAAGCGATAGTTTCTGGAGCGGTAACTCCTGATGAGTATATAGTTGATAAAAACAAAAAAGAAATAATAGAAAAGCATATTGCTGAAAAAATTGTAATGGTAGTAAAAAAAGAAGATGGAATAGGTACTGTTGAAGTTAATGTAGGGGATTATTTAGGGCATGAGTATATCACCAAACAGTGTTTAGAAGATGATGAAATTATACTATTAGCTGAATATGGAATAAGGATTGAAAATATGTATGGTAGTTCTCAAGATATAGAATGGGGATTTGATGAAGATACAAATAAATTATATATACTTCAATCAAGACCAATAACTACTTTGAAAGGAGATACTAAGGTGGAAAAAATGGAACAAGAAAAGGAACTAAAAATGTTAGTTAGAGGTTTGCCAGCATCACCAGGAATTGCTAGTGGAAAAGTTAAAAACATTAAAGATATATCTGAAATATCAAGAGTAGAAGAAGGAGATGTATTGGTTACAATAATGACCAATCCTGATATGGTACCTGCTATGAGAAGGGCTAGTGCAGTAGTGACTGATGAAGGTGGTAGAACTTGTCATGCAGCTATAGTTTCTAGAGAACTAGGTATTCCTTGTATAGTAGGAGCTAAAGATGCTAGTCAAGTATTAAAAGAAGATATGGAAGTTACGGTAGATGCAACTAGAGGTGTAGTATATGAAGGTGTAGTTTTACAAGAAGAAGAAAAGAAAGCAACTGTTTCACAAGGCATTATAGATGAAGGCATAATAAATCAATTGGCTCCAGTTACAGCTACAAAGATATATATGAATTTAGGAGAACCATCTATAATTGGTAGATATAAAAATTTACCTTTTGATGGAATAGGGCTTATGAGAACAGAGTTTATATTTACCAACATGGTAGGAGCTCATCCTATGTACTTAGTAAAAACTAATCAAGGGCAACTTTTAATAGATAAAATGGCAGAAGGTATTATGATGGTTGCTCAGGAAATATATCCAAAACCTATAGTGGTTAGATTATCAGATTTTAGAACTAACGAATTTAGAGGATTAAAAGGTGGGGAAGAGGTAGAGCCAATAGAGAATAATCCAATGATAGGCTGGAGAGGAGTTTCTCGTTATATTTCTCCTGATTATGAAGAAGGATTTAGGCTAGAATGTAGAGCTTTGAAAAAAGTAAGGGAAGAATATGGCTTAACTAATGTATGGGCTATGCTTCCTTTTGTTAGGACTACATGGGAGCTTGAAAAGGTTAAAGAAATAATGGCTGAAGAGGGATTGGTACAAGATAACAACTTTAAAATATGGATAATGGCAGAAGTGCCTTCAGTTGTATTTGAAGCCGAAGAGTTTGCTCAAATGGTAGATGGATTCAGTATTGGAAGCAATGATTTAACTCAGTTGATAATGGGTGCAGATAGAGATTCGGGTATTTTAAATAATATGGGATATTTTGATGAAAGAAATGAAGCAGTTAAAAGAGCCATATCTATATTAATAAAAGCAGCACATAAATATGGAAAGACCATATCCATATGTGGGCAAGGACCTTCTCAATACCCAGAATTTGCAGAGTTTTTAGTTCAAGAAGGTATAGATAGTATAAGTGTAAATCCAGATACAGTGGCTTATACTAGAAGGTTAGTTGCTTCTGTTGAGCAAAGGATGATTTTAAATAAAATTAGAAGTCTATAAACAAAATCATTAATAGATTTTGTAAAAAGTGACTCAAGTAAACTTGGAAACAGTGTGGATGAATTTACCACACTGTTTTTACTGTTTTTCTCAATATCATTTTCTATTGATATCATCTACCCATTCCTTAGCTTCAATAATAGCATCTAATGTAGGAATAGCTACATTGGTATTAGGTTTTCTTTTTTCTACATTATAAAAAGCATCGGTGGTTGTATTTAAATTTTTAGGTTCTCTATACATTTGGTAGCCTATATTAGTTTTAATAATGGGTTTTTGCTTACAATTTTTATTATCCACAAAAATCCCTCCTTTTATTTATTATTTACGCAATTTATAAAAATATGTTACACTAATATGGTAATAATATATTTAATAAAATTATAGGGAGATGATATTTTGAATAATGATAGATTATTGAAAGATATAGAATTTATTGTAGAATTGGATAAGATGAAAACTATTTTAAGACAAACTACATTGATTGATAAATCAAAAAGGGAGAATGATGCAGAACATTCATGGCATATTTCTGTGATGGCAATGATACTGTCTGAATATGCCAATGAAGAAATAGATGTATGCAAAGTAATAAAAATGTTGTTAATTCATGATTTGGTAGAAATATATGCAGGAGACACTTTTTGTTATGATGTAGAGGGAAATAAAGATAAAAAGGAAAGAGAAACTAAGGCTGCTTATAAAATTTTTGGAATGTTAGATGAAGATAAAGGTAGAGAATTAAGAAAACTTTGGGAAGAATTTGAGGAGATGAAGACCAATGAAGCATTGTTTGCAGCTTCTATGGATAGATTACAACCTTTTTTAAACAATTATTTTTCAGATGGAGGAACTTGGAAAAAGTTTAATGTATCAAAAAAGGATATATACAAAAGAATTGCTCCATTAAAGGAATCTTCGAATATATTGTGGAATTTTACTAAAAACATGATAGAAGATGCTTATGATAGGGGTTATATACTTAGGGAATAGCTGATTTTAAATAAAACATAAGGCGGATAAAAGTCCGCCTTATATAAGTTTATTAAAAAGCTGGTATAACTCCTCCTTCATATTCTTTTTCAATGAAAGCTCGAACTTTATCGCTTCTTAGTGCTTCCATTAGCTTAATGAATCTTTCTTGATTTTCTTCTCCTTTTCTTATGGCTATAATATTTGCATAAGGTGAATCCTTATCCTCTATAATAAGAGCATCTCTAGTTGGAATAAGACCTGCTTCTAAAGCATAATTGCCATTTATTACAGCACCGTCTACATCCTTTAGTATTCTTGGAAGAGATGCAGCTTCTAAAGGAGTAATCTTCAAATTTTTAGGATTTTCTTCAATATCATTTTCTGTGACTAATATACTATCATTGTTTTTTAATTTAATTAAGCCATGTTTTTCAAGTAATAATAATGCTCTACCGCCATTAGTAGGATCATTAGGTATAGCTATTTCACTACCATCTTTTAATTCGTCTATACTATCATATTTTGATGAGTAAAGCCCCATAGGTTCTATGTGAACTCCACCAATAGATATAATATCAATATTTTTTTCTTCTCTAAATTCTTTCATATAAGGTTCATGTTGAAAGAAATTAGCATCTAATTCTCCTTCTGCTAGTGCTAAGTTTGGTTTTATATAATCAGTGAACTCTATAATTTCTATTTTTATGCCTTCTTTTTCTAAGTCTTCTTTAACTAATTCAATTATTTCTCTATGGGGCTTTGGAGAAACCCCTATTCTAATTAAATTTTCATCAACATTTTTTCGATTACAAGCAGTTAATAAGCTTAAAGACAAAATGAGTATCCCGATAATTGATATAAATTTTTTCAATTTAATTCCCCCTTGTTTTATTTCTTATTTATCATTGTAGCTAATCTGTTGCCTAAAAATTGTATACCTTGTACTAATAAAATTATTACTACAACAGAAGTTATCATTATATCTGTTTTAAACCCATATAATCCATATCTAATAGCTAAATCTCCTAATCCACCACCACCAATAGCTCCAGCCATAGCGGAATAACCTATAATATTTATTATGGTTAAGGTTATACCTAATATTAAAGAGGGCATAGCCTCAGGGATTAGTACTTTAAATATAATTTGTGGTACAGTGGCTCCCATAGATAGGCTTAATTCAATTACTCCTTTATCTACTTCTTTTAAAGAACTTTCTATAACTCTCGCTACAAAAGGTGCTGCAGCAATGGATAAAGGTACTATAGTTGCTGTGGTACCAATGGTTTTTCCAACGATGATTCTAGATAATGGAAATAGTAGAATCATTAGTATTAAAAAAGGAAAAGAACGTAGAACATTTATGATACCATCTAATATCTTATAAAAAGCTGGTTTTTCCCATATGCCATCCTTTTCAGTTATAACCAATAATATTCCTAATGGGAAACCCAAAGCCAATGAAAATATAGTAGAGAAAAATACCATATATAATGTTTCTAGCAATGAAGGAATAATTAGTTTAGCCATTATATCACCTCCACGTTTACGTTTTGTTCATTTAGGAAATTTATGGCTTTTTGTATTTCATTATCATTTCCGGATAATTCAAGTATTAGATGTCCAACACTGGTACTTACTAGATTATTTATATTACCTGACAATATATTAGCTTCGATATCAAATTGTTTAATCATTTTTGATACTATTGGTTTTTTGGCACTTTCGCCTAAAAAACTTAATCTTATAATTTTACCATCAAAGTTTTCTTTATATATAAGTTCATCTTCAATATTAGAATGTAGGCTATTTATAAAGGATTTAGCTGTTTTAGTCTTTGGGTTTCTAAAAAGTTCTATGGCAGTATTGGTTTCGATAATCTTACCATTTTCCATGACTGCTACCTTATCACATATATCCTTAACTACTTCCATTTGATGGGTGATGAGTACAATTGTTAATCCAAATTCATCTCTAATTCTTTTCAGTAGTTTTAATATGGAATCAGTAGTTTGGGGATCTAATGCAGAGGTGGCTTCATCACTTAATAATATTTTAGGATTGTTGACTAGTGCTCTTGCAATGGCCACTCTTTGCTTTTGACCGCCACTTAATTCAGAAGGATAAGCATCCTTTTTATCTGTTAGTTCAACAAAATCTAAAAGTTTATTTACTTTGGTTTTTATTATTTGTTTATCTTGTTTTTCTAATTCCAATGGGAATGCTATATTTTGAAATACAGTTTTTTGAGATAATAAGTTGAAATGCTGAAATATCATTCCTATTTTTTTTCTAATATTTCTAAGTTTACTTTTATTTAAATTTGTTATATCTACACCATCTATGATAATTTGACCATTAGTAGGTTCTTCTAATCTATTCAAGCATCTAATCAAAGTAGATTTTCCAGCACCACTTAAACCTATAATTCCAAATATTTCACCCTTTTCGATATGTAGGTTAACATCTTTTATTGCCCATATTTCATTATTTCCAGTTGTAAATTTTTTAGATAGATTTTTAATTTCAATCAATTGCTGACCTCCTTTATAATTGATTTATAATGTAATATTTTAAATAAAAAAACCTCTTCGAAAGAAAGAGGCTTTATCCTCTCTTATCTTTCGGTTTATACCGCTGGATTTGGCACCTTGTAGTAACAGGTTGCCGGGTTTCATAGGGCCAGTCCCTCCACCACTCTTGATAAGAGCATGTTATTTATTTTCGTATTGATATCAATTATATATAGATTATCTTTTTTTGTCAAGGGTTTAAAAAATAGAGGTTAACTATATCTATTTTCTAGCATATTATGGATTTCTTCAGGAGTAAAACCTTTTGCCTCTATTATGGGTATTGGAGGATTTTTATAGTTAGCATCTCTAGTACCTAGTACATCTAATCCAGAAACTATAATAGCTTTATATTCATCAGACATAATATTATTTATATTATCATTTCTATATAAAGTGTGTACATCATAGCCACAGGATTTTAGATACTCTATATAAGGTGTTAAAGTATTTTCTACTACAATTTTATTTTTCAAAATAATCACCTCCCATATAAAAATAGTATATCCTTATTTTTTGAGAATATTTATGAGCTTTTTACCATGAATAAATCCATAAGTATAATGCCAAAATATAAATGTAGTTAATTAATAATCTATACGAAAGGAGACATATTATGGCATTAAAAAATTCCATCAATTTAGGAAATATAAATCAAATGGAGTTACAACATCTTAGAGAGATAATTGGAAATCACCAAACTATGGCAAGTAAATTTGATTGTTACGCTAATCAATGTCAGGATCAACAAATAAAACAATTATTTAAACAATCAAGTCAAGATGCTCAAACGACTGCGACTAATTTATTAAATTCATTAAAATAGGAGGGAATATTATGCAAGAGAAGGATATGGTAAGCGATATATTAACTGGGACTAAGGCTAGTATAGACAGCTATACAAAAGCCATAACTGAATGTGCAAATCAACAACTAAGAAGTACTTTACAGCAATTGAGAAATGAGGCAGAACAATTACAATATCAATTATTTCAAATTGCTGAACAAAAAGGATATTATAAACCAGCACCTCCAGCTAATTCTAATGATATTCAACAAGTTAAATCTGGTTTAACTGGTGGCGGTACGACTATAGGTTAATAAAAAACAAATGGATAGGACTTTACATAAAGTCCTATCCATTTTTCTCTTAATATTTGCAAAACAATATAACATATGATATAATATAAAAATTGTTGATGCAATAAAAACCAAGTCTTTATTAATATTCAATTTTAAATTTTCCAAAAGAAGTAAATTAAAATTTATATTAAGACTATTTGCTAACACAGGCGGATTTGTGTTAGTTTTTTATTTCATAAAATTAAATTCGAGGAGGTGTTATAATGACAAAAGAAATGATAATTTCGCTAATTGTTTTATTTGTAATAACTGCATTTACAAATGTTTTATCTACATTGAAAACCATATTTATGTCTAAAAAGATTATGAAGCCAGTATATTTGTTAGTGTTTGTAGATGCTATAATATTTGCAACCATAGTTAGTAAAGTAACTAGTGGCGATGGCATTCAATTTATAATTTCATATGCCTTGGGTAGATCCGTAGGAGTTTTTATAGGGGATAAATTAGAAGATCGTTTGGCCCTTGGTGTATTGGAGATAGATTTGTTTTTAAATAATAAACATAAGATGATTCAATTAGCTGATAGACTAAGAGAAGTAGGATACACAGTGAATAACTATTCTGGAAGGGGAAATAATGGTAATAAACGATACAAGATAGAAGTTGTTGTAGCTAGAAAAGAATTTGATACGTTTAAACATATATTAAAAGAATATGGCATAAAAAATCCTACTTTAAAAATTAAAGATCTGTACAAAGTAGATGGAAAGATTACCACTACAAGTACAAGTGCCTAATTTCCCCTTTCTTTTTTACATATTATTTAAAAAACATGATAAGTTATAAACAATGTGGGTATAAGTCATATGAAGTGTATTAAAGTGTATAAATAGGAGGGACAAACTAGATGGATAATGTAAAATATTTAATAATAGGAAATGGTATTGCAGGGCTCTCTGCTGCTAGGGAGATAAGAAAAATAGATGATAAAGGTAGCATGATGATGATTACCAATGAACCTTATTTAACTTATTATAGACTTAAATTAACAGAATACTTAAGTAAGGATTTTAAAGACGAAGAGCTTTTAGTAAATAGTGAAGATTGGTATAAAGAAAAAAATATTAAAGTATTGTTGAATATGATAGTTGAAAGTTTAGATGTAGATAAAAACGAAGTAAAATTAGATGATGGAAGTACAATAAAATATGAAAAACTATTATTAGCAATGGGAAGCAGACCTTTTATTCCACCAATCCCAGGTAAATTTAAACAGGGAGTATTGGCTTTAAGAACTCTTGAGGATTTAAAATATATTAAATCCTATTTTGATGAATGTAAAGACATAGTTATAATAGGGGGAGGACCTTTATCCTTAGAGGCAGCTTGGCATTTAAATATTTTAGGAAAAAATATATCATTAGTTGTAAGAAGTTCTTATTTGATGAATAAACAGCTAGATGAAGAAATTAGTAAAAAATTAGAAGAAAAATTAATTGAAAATGGTATAAATATTTACTTAAATTCCAATACTGAGGAGATACTTGGAAAAGCTAAAGCAGATGGCATAAAATTAGATAATGGAGAACATATAAAAGCAGATGGAGTACTATTTTCTACAGGAATAGTTCCTAATATTGATATAGTAAGGGATACTCCAATTAAATTTAATAGAGGTATAATAGTAGACAATAAATTTAAAACAAATATTGATAATATATATGCTGCAGGAGATGTGGCAGAAGTAGATGGAAGAATAATAGGACTTTGGACGTCTAGCAATGAACAAGGTAAAGTTGCTGGCAGCAATATGGCAGGGAAAATTGTAGAACATACTGAAGCTAAACCATTTACTACATTACGTTTAGGAGATGATATAAACATATTTTCAATGGGAAATGTAGATGAATATGATAAAGTTTATGAACACAAAGAAGATAATGGAAACATACATCATAAGATATTTACAACTGATGGGAAAATTACTGGTGGTATATTATTTGGAGATATAAAGGATATGGGTAAATTAAGAAAGGCTATTATTGAAAATATGGATATAGATTCTTATTTAGAATAGTAATAGTAAAGTTAATTATTAAAGCTCTCCCACTTATTTAAGTGGGAGAGCTTTAATAATAGAGATAAAGTTTGTTCAATGGATTATTTATTATTTTCAGCTAAATATTGTTCCATAGCATCTAAAGCCATAGCACCATAAACAGTTCCAGGTCCTCCACCCATTAGAATAGCAACACCCACAGTTTCAGCTATTTCTTCACGAGTAGCTCCAGCGTCAATAGCAGTTTTTACGTGGCTTTGTATGCATCCTGTACATTTAACTACAATAGCAATTCCTAAAGCAATTAGTTCTTTAGTTTTTAATGATAGTGCTCCATCTTTTGTACTTGCATCATGAAGTGCACCAAAAGCTTTCATAACATCAGGACAATTTTTGGACAAATTCCCATAGGATTCTTGCAAGCATTTTAATTCTTCAACATGATTAGTTGTCATGGTATCCCTCCTCTTTTATGGTATATACCTCATATAAATTATATCACATTGTTAAAAAAATATTAATATCTTTCTAAAAATTATGTTAAATACTTTTGTTTTAATAAATTGAATAAGTAAAAAATTTAAAATTAGGAACTCGAAATAGTTTATTAATGTGATATAATTAAAATATAATTTTTAAAATTTAGAAAGGAAAATACATATGAATTTAGCTTATTTAAAAAAATATATACAAAGATATAAAGTACAGTTTATAACAGCGTTGATTTTTTTAATTCTTGAAGCTGTGGTGGATTTAATCCAACCTACTATTATGTCAAAGATAGTAGATGTTGGTGTAAAAAATAGGGATATAAATTATGTATTTAAGTTAGGGGGATTAATGCTTTTTATAACATTTTTAGGAGCAATATTTGCAGTCACTAGGAATATAAAATCCTCTAAAGTATCTCAAAATTTTGGTGCAGATTTACGAGAAGATTTGTATATAAAGATACAAAGATTATCCCTTGAAGATATAAATGAAATTCAAGATGCCACATTGATTACAAGACTTACTAATGATGTAAATCAAATGCAAAACTTTGCTCATGGACTTATGAGGGTATTTGTAAAAGCACCTATATTGGGTATAGGTTCTGTAATAATGGCATTTATATTGGATTTTAAAATGGGGCTTATATTATTGGGAATTATTCCAATAGTTGGTATTGTAGTATTCATAAATCTTAAAGTTTCTTATCCCATATTTGTAAATATTCAAAAAGCCATAGATAAGGTTAATGGAGTTATAAGAGAATATTTATCAGGGATAAGGGTGGTTAAAGCCTTTAATAGATTTAAATATGAAGAAGCTAGATTTAAAAAGGTGAATGAAGAATTAAAAGATGTGACAACAGAAGGAATAAGAAAATTAGCATTATTTAGCCCTATAGTATCCTTAATAGTAAATATTGGTATTGTATTGATTTTATGGATAGGAGGAATAAGGGTTAATGCAGGAAACTTAGAAGTAGGGAAAATAATAGCTCTAATAAACTATATGACTCAACTTTTATTTTCTCTTGTAATGGTTATAAGAATATTTAATATGTATGTTAGAGCTAAAGCTTCTGCTGAAAGAATAGGGGAAATATTTAGTATAGAAAATCCTATAGTGGTGAAGGAAAATCCTATTTCTTTAGATAAAGTAGAAGGTAATTTAGAGTTTGCAAATGTATATTTTAAATACCATGAAAATAGCAGATATGTGTTAGAAGATATAAATTTTTCTATAAATTCAGGGGAATTTTTAGCTATTATAGGTTCTACAGGTTCAGGAAAAAGTACTTTGATAAATTTAATACCTAGATTATATGATCCATCAAAAGGAGTTATAAAAATAGATGGTATAGATATTAAAGATCTAGAAATTAGAGAATTAAGAGAAAGTATAGCTATAGTTCCTCAAAATATATTGTTATTTACAGGTACCATAAAAGAAAATATAAAATGGGGTAAGGAAGATGCTACAGAGGAAGAGATAATAAAAGCAGCTAAGATTGCCCAAGCTCATGATTTCATAATATCTTTTAATGAAGGATACGACACTTATTTGGGGCAAGGAGGAGTAAATTTGTCAGGAGGGCAAAAACAGCGCATAGCTATAGCACGAGCTTTGGTAAGAAAAGCTAAATTTTTAATACTAGATGACAGTACTTCTGCAGTAGATATGATTACAGAAAAGAAGATAAAGAAAGGTTTAAAAGAGCATCTTGAAGATACTACTGTTATAATGATAGCTCAAAGGATTACATCTGTAATGGATGCAGATAAAATTTTAGTGATGGATAAGGGGAAAATAGTCAATATTGGAAAACATAATGAACTTTTAAATAGTTCAAAAATTTATTCAGATATATATCGTTCTCAGATTGGAGAGGAGGGTTTAAACATTGGGTCATAAACATAATTCTAAAAGACCTGCAGGAATTTCTGGGGGTAGAAGAGCAATAGTTCCCGTAGAGAAGCCTAAAGATATGAAGCATACATTAAAAAGACTTTGGGAATATTTTAAATATGAAAAATTTAAACTTTTTATTGTATTTATGTTAGTGATAGTATCAGGATTATTAAATTTAACAGCTCCTTTTCTCATTGGGAAAGCTGTAGATTTTATATTTCCTGGGAAAGGTTTTGTTGAATTTGTCAAATTGAAAAAAATTATCATATTATTAATATCCATATATATGTTAAACAGCTTATTAATTTTTTTGCAAGAATATATGGTTGCTGGGTTATCTCAGAGGGTTGTTTATAACATAAGGGAAAGTATATTTAGCAAACTTCAAAAATTATCCCTTGTATTTTTTGATACCCATACCCATGGAGAACTTATGAGTAGACTAACCAATGATGTGGATAATATAAGCGTTACTATATCTCAATCCATCATACAACTTATGAGTTCAGTGGTAAATATAGTTGGTTCGTTAATTATGATGATATATTTAAGCCCAATTATGACTGTAGTTAGTTTGATAACAGTACCTATGGTTTATGTTCTTACTAAAACCATAGCCAATAAAACCAAAATATTATTTAAAGAACAGCAGGATGCTTTGGGAGTTTTAAATGGACATATAGAGGAAACCATAGGTGGAATTTATGAGGTTAAGATATTTAATAAGGAAGATAAAGTAATAGATGAGTTTATACAAAATAATAAAGTGTTAAAGGAAGTAGGAGTACAAGCACAAATTTGGTCAGGTTTTATAATGCCTCTTATGAATGTAATAAGTAATTTTGGATTTACAGTTGTAGCTATTTTTGGTGGTATTCTCTCAGTAAAAGGAAAGATATCTGTAGGGGTAATTGCTAGTTTTATTTCTTATTCTAAACAATTTACTAAACCTTTAAATGAATTAGCCAGTACCTTTAATACATTACAGTCAGGAATAGCTGGTGCTGAAAGGGTATTTGAAATATTAGATGAACAAGAGGAAAGAAAGGATTTTGAGGATGCAATAGCTGCAAAGGATATTAAAGGAGAGGTAGAATTTAAAAATGTTAGTTTTCAATATGAAGAAGGCAAACCTGTACTTAAAAATATATCCTTTAAAGTAAAGCCAGGGGATACTGTTGCATTGGTGGGACCAACTGGTGCTGGAAAGACCACAATAGTAAATTTATTGACAGGTTTTTACGAAGTGGAAAAGGGAGAAATACTCATAGATGGAATAAACATTAAAAAATATAAAAAAGATAGTTTAAGGGAGATATTTGGAATAGTATTACAGGATACTTACTTGTTTTCAGGTACTATAAAAGAAAATATAAAATATGGGAGATTAGATGCTACGGATGATGAAATTAAAAGGGCAGCTAAAATAGCAGGGGCTGATGATTTTATAAATAGATTATCTCATGGTTACAATACAATGCTATATGAGGGAGGGATGAATTTAAGTGAAGGACAGAGACAATTAATAGCCATAGCTAGAGTTGTATTAGCTGAGCCATCTATTTTAATATTAGATGAAGCTACTTCCAATATAGATACAAGGACAGAATTTAAAATACAAAAAGCAATGGAAAAGCTCATGGAAAATAGAACCACTTTTATGATAGCCCATCGACTAAGCACTATAAGAGATGCAGATATGATTATGGTGATAGATAAGGGACAAATTATAGAAAAAGGAAATCATAAAGAGCTATTGTCTCAAAAAGGTATTTATTATAATCTATATACTAGTCAGTTTGTAGATGTAGGATAAACTAACAATATATAAGAGGAGAATGCGTATGGGAAAAAATATATCTAATAATGAAAATGCAATAATAAGAAAAAAAATATTATCAATGATATTACCAATAACTATGGAAAATCTTCTTGAAATGTTGGCAGGATTTGTATCTATGGCTATGATAGGGAGAATAAGTACTATAGCTATAAGTTCTTTAGGTATTAGTAATAGAATTATCAATATAGTGTGGGCACTTTTTAAAGGCATTGCTACAGGTGCTTCAGTTTTTGTGGCACAAGCTTATGGAGCTAATGATCATGAAAAGATGAGAAAGGTGACCTTGCAGACAATTATATCTTCTCTTATTTTAGCATTCATTCTTCAACAGCTGATATTTTGGAATGCACCTTTTTTCTTAAAAATGTTTGATCCAAGTTCTGCTCTTTTGGAAAATGCAACTATACATTTAAAAATAGCTTCATGGGGATTGCCATTTTTAACTATAATTTTAATTGTAGCAGGAATACTTCAAGGAACAGGAAATGCTAAAACTCCTATGCGAATTGCATTTATAATGAATCTATTAAATTTAGGTTTTAGCTATGCTTTGATATTTGGACATTTTGGTTTTAAGCCTATGGGGCTTAAAGGAGCTGCTATCTCTACAGTATTAGCTCAAATTATTGCGTCTTTATTAGGATTATGGGTTTTATTTAGTCAAAGAGGAATTTTAAGCTATTCTACTGGTAAAAATTCATTTAAGTTGGATAAAGAAGAAGTAGTTTCCATATATAAAGTAGGTTTACCTTCTTCTTTTGAGTCAATATTTTGGCAGATAGCAGCTATAATAATTACTAAAATAATCCTTAGTCATGGAGAGGTGGCTCTTGCAGCTTACCAATTAGGATTACAGGCAGAGTCCATATCCTATATGCCAGCTGCAGGTTTTGGTGTAGCAGCTACTACTTTTATAGGACAAACTCTAGGTTCTGGAGAAAAAGAGCTAGGGAAGAAATATCTAAAGCAATTAATAGTAGGAACAATTATTATCACTATATTTACAGCAGGAATATTGATACTATTTCCAGAACAGGTTATGAGAATATTGACTGATGAAGAAGAAGTTATAAAAATAGGTATTGGCTATTTGTTTGTTATGGGATTTGCTCAATTACCTCTTAATATAGCAGGTGTAATCAATGGTGCATTGAGAGGAGCAGGTTATACCAAAGTTCCTATGATTGTAGCAGGAATAGGTCTTTGGGGTATTAGAGTTCCCCTTTGTTTATTAATGACATATTATTTTAAAAAAAGCATTATGGCAATATGGATAATTATTGGTATAGATATGGCTACAAGACTCATAACTAGTTGTTTAATTTATAAATCTAAGGATATATATGGAAGTGAATTATTGATAGATAATAAAAGAAAGTAGGAGGTCTTATGAAAAAGGTATTAGCTTTAATGGGGAGCCCCAGAATTAAAAAAAATACCGATATATTGTTAGATTGGGTATTAAAGGGAATAGAAGATAAGAGATATGAAATAAATAAAATTTATATTAAAGAGGAAAATATTTTACCTTGTAGAGGATGTAATTATTGTGGTAGTACAGGGGAATGTGTAATAAAAGATGATATGGAAAAGCTGTATAATAAGTTTGATAGTGGAGATATATTTATATTGGCTTCTCCCTTGTATTTTAATTCTGTAAGTGGTATTACTAAAAATTTAATAGATAGATGCCAAAGATATTGGTCAATTAAATATAAATTAGGAGAAGATTATAAAAGGCATTTTGAAAGAAAAGGTATATTTTTAGCAGTGGGAGGTGCTAAATATTCTCACGATCATTTTTCCCATGCTATTCCAACGATTGATTTATTTTTTAAAGCCATAAATGCAGATTATGTGGGCAATTATTTAGTATCAGATACAGATACTTTACCTGTATGGGAAAGGGAAGATATTAGAGACGAATTATATGAAATAGGTTATAATATAGGGGAAATTAAAAATTTTTATATTCATAGATAGTATTTTTCAAGGAGATGATTTTATGATTTTAGTAAAGGAATTTGAGTTTGATGCAGCTCATAACCTTGTTAATTATCATGGAAAATGTGAAAATTTACATGGTCATACTTATAAACTAGTGATAAAATTAGAAGGAAAACCAGATCATGAGGGTATGGTATATGATTTTGTAGAGCTTAAAAAATTAGTAAATGAAAAAATAATAAATATATTTGACCATTCCTATTTAAACAATATTATTCCTCAACCTACAGCTGAAAATATAGCCATATATACTTGGAATAATCTTAAAGAACATATAGATAGAAATAATTGTAGACTTTATGAAGTTCAAGTATGGGAAACAAAAACTAGTGGTATTGTATATAGAGGTGAGTAAAATGATAGATATACAAAAGGAAATAGATACAAGAGATATCGCACTTAAAAATGTAGGTATTAAAGATTTCAAATGGCCTATATTGGTTTTAGATAGAGAAAATAAAAATCAAAGAACCATTGCTAATATAGATGCATCTGTAGGGCTTTGTCATAATATAAAAGGAACTCATATGAGCAGATTTGTGGAGATTATTAAAGAAATAAAAGAAGTTTCACCTAAAACTATTGAGGAAATTTTAGAGAATATGATGGTGAAATTAGATTCTAAATCAGCTTATATGAAAATAGAGTTTGATTATTTTATTAAAAAAGTATCGCCTGTTACTGAAATAGAAGCTTTATCAGATATAAAATGTCGATATGAAGCATCAAAAGAGGAACAATTCAAGCTTTTAATGGGAGTTACTATACCTGTAATTACCCTATGTCCTTGTTCTAAAGCCATAAGTAAATTTGGTGCTCATAATCAAAGAGCAATTGTAGATATCCTAGTGGATATGAATAGCTTAGTTTGGATTGAAGAAATGGTTGAAATAGCTGAAGAAAGCGCTAGCTCGCCTGTTTATCCTCTTCTTAAAAGGAAAGATGAAAAACATGTTACAGAACAATCCTATTTAAAACCAAGATTTGTTGAAGATGTGGTAAGAGAAGTAGCCTTAAGACTTGAGAGAAATAAAAGGATTGATTGGTATAGTGTAAAGGTGGAGAGTATAGAAAGTATTCATAATCATACTGCTTTTGCTTATACAGAAAAGGGCTACATATTATAGTATATAGGGGGAAATTCAAATGAGATATATTGAATTAAAAGATGGAAGTATATATAAATTTGAAAACATGAAAATAATGGGTATATTGAATGCAACTGACAATTCTTTTTATCCTAAATCAAGGGTAGGTAATGTAGAAAATGCAGTAAATAGGGCTATGAAAATGATAGAAGATGGTGCAGATATATTAGATATAGGAGGAGAATCTACTAGACCTGGTTCTGACCCTATAACTGTTGATGAAGAAATAGATAGAGTAGTCCCTATTATTAAGGGAATTAGAGAAAAGGGCAAAGATATACTGATTTCTGTAGATACTTATAGAAGTAAAACTGCAGAAGAAGCTATAAAAGCTGGAGCAGATATAATAAATGATATATCGGCTATGACTTTTGATGAAAATATGGCAAATGTAGTTAAAAAATATAATGTACCAGTTATACTTATGCATATAAAGGGAACCCCTAAAAATATGCAAAAAAATCCTCATTATGATGATGTTGTAAAGGAAGTACAGGATTATTTTAAAGAAAGAATACAATATGCTAAAGATAAGGGAATTAAAGAAGAGAAAATAATACTTGATCCAGGAATAGGATTTGGGAAAAATTTTCAACACAATATGGAACTTATAAGGAATATAGATAGATTTTTTATATTCAATTTGCCAATACTTCTTGCAGTATCAAGAAAAACTTCTATAGGCGAAGCTTTAGGTGGACTGCCAGTTGATGAACGTTTGGAAGGGACTATGGCTATTTCTTGTTATGCAGCCATGAAAGACGTAGATATTGTAAGGGTTCATGATGTATTAGAAAACAAGAGAGCTGTAGATATGATAGAGGTATTAAAATGAATATAGTGTATATTAGTTTTGGAAGTAATATTGGTGATAGGGAAAAAGCCATAGAAGATGCATTAAATTTGGTAAATCAAAACGAAATGAGGATAACCAATAAATCGAGCATAATAGAAACAGAACCTTATGGATATACAGAACAACCTACTTTTTTAAATGGAGTAATAGAGGTAGAAACAGAATTAAGCTGTAGAGAAGTATTAGAAAGACTTCTTCAAATAGAAAAAGAAGTGGGACGAGTTAGAAAATTCAAATGGGGACCAAGACTTATAGATTTGGATATTTTGTTTTTTAATGATGAGGTATATAACGAGGAGGATTTAATAGTTCCTCATCCAGATATGCAAAATAGATATTTTGTTCTTAAGCCATTGTGTGAAATATGTCCAGACTTTGTTCATCCTATTTTAAAAAAGAAAGTTAGTGAACTTTTAGAGAATTTATAAAATTATTAAAAAAATTGTTGACATATTTTATACTTAATGATAATATACTATTTAGTACATTTGAAAATTAAATATGTTCTTATCCAGAGTTAGGGGAGAGAGTTAGCTCGTTGATCCTACACCAACCTGTTGTTTTTAACAAGGTGGTTCTGCTAACATCGATAAGTTGGATATTGAGATAAAATCCTTCCTAAGATGTTAGGGAGGATTTTTTTAATTCTTATCAAGAGAGGTGGAGGGACTGGCCCAATGAAGCCCAGCAACAGCCAGTATATACTGGTGATGTGCTAAATCCTGCAGCTATAAGCTGAGAGATAAGAAGATTTGTTTTATATTACAAACACTTCTTATTTCTTAGAAGTGTTTTTTATTTTTAGAAAGGGGATATGAAAATGAAAAGAAATTGGAAAAAAGCAACAATATGTGTACAAGGAGGATATGATCCAAAAGCAGGAGAACCACGAGTGCTTCCTATTTATCAAAGCACTACATATAAGTATGATGATCCAGGTAGATTAGCAGATATTTTTGATTTAAAGGAAGAAGGACATATGTATTCTAGGATTAGCAATCCTACAGTAGCAGCTTTTGAAGAAAAAATAAATCAATTAGAAGGTGGAGTAGGGGGATTAGCTACTTCATCAGGTCAAGCAGCTATAACTATTGCAATACTCAATATATGTACTAAAGGGCAACATATACTTGCTACATCTACATTATATGGAGGTACTCATACTCTTTTATCTACAACTTTAAAAAAATACGGGATAGAAGTTACCTTTGTAGAGCCTAATTTAGATATAGAGGAGATACTTTCTTATGCAAAACCTAACACAAGAGCTGTTTATACAGAAACTATAGGAAATCCTGCATTAAACGTGCTTGATTTTGAAAAGTATTCAACTATTGCAAAAATACTAGATGTACCATTAATTGTTGACAATACTTTTCCTACACCTTATTTATGTCAGCCTTTTAAATATGGAGCAAATATTGTAGTACATTCAGCCACCAAATATATAGATGGTCATGCTAATAATGTAGGGGGAGTAATAGTAGATGGAGGTAATTTTAATTGGGATAATGGCAAATACCCAGAATTAACAGAACCTGATGAAAGTTATCATGGTATAAGATATTATGAACAATTTAAAGAGAAGGCTTATATAACTAAGGCTAGAAGTCAGCTCCTTAGAGATATTGGATGTACCTTAAGTCCTTTTAATGCATTTATGTTAAATCTTGGAACTGAAACTTTACATTTGAGAATGGAAAGGCATAGTGAAAATGCATTAAAATTAGCAGAATACTTAAAGGGGCATGAAAAAGTATCATGGGTCAATTATCCAAAATTAAAGGAACATCCTGACTATGAATTGAGTAAAAAATACTTACCTTTAGGGGGAAGTGGAGTACTTACATTTGGAATAAAGGGAGGTAAAGATGTAGCTGAAAAGTTTATGAGAAATTTAGAATTGGTTTCATTAGTGGTACATTTAGGAGATGTAAGAACATCCGTACTTCATCCTGCTTCAACTACTCATAGACAATTAAATACGGAAGAGCTAAAAAAATCAGGAATCTCGGAAGATATGATAAGGGTATCTGTAGGTATAGAAAATATAGAGGATATTATTCAAGATTTTGAAAGGGCATTTAGTTTAGTATAAGGGTGATGTTAATATGGATTTTAAAGATGAAATTAAAGTTCCTAATATAGGTATATTAAATTTAATGCCTAACAAAATTGAAACAGAAAAGCAGTTTTTCACCATATTTTCTGAAATTTTAATAGAAGTTAATTTACATTTTTTTAGATTAGAAACTTATATTCCTAAAAATTGTGATATTGAATATTTAAAAGAAAATTATATCACTTTTAATGATATAGATGAGAACTTTTTAGATGGATTGATAATAACAGGAGCTCCTTTAGAATTAAAGGAATTTCATCAAGTGAAGTATTGGGAAGAACTTAAATCCATAATGGAATTTTCTAAAAACAATATTAAATCAACTATATATATCTGTTGGGGAGCTTTAGCTGGTTTATATCATCATTATAATATACCAAAAAACAATGTGAACAATAAGATATTTGGTATATTCCCTCATTATATTGTTAGAAAAGATCATAAACTTTTAAAGGGATTTGATGATGAATTTTTAGTTCCCCATTCAAGATATTTCTCAATCCATGAAAAACATATAAAAGGATATGAAGATAAATTGGATATATTGGCAACGAACGACGAAATAGGAGCTTTTTTAATAGCAAGTAAAGATTTAAAGGAGATATATTTAACAGGACATTTTGAATATGATAGGGATACTTTAAAAAAGGAATATAAGCGGGATATCATACTAGGTAAATCTATTAATATTCCTAAGAATTATTTTGATGATGAGGTAGATGAAGTTCCTAAAATGAAATGGAAAGCTCATCGTATATTATTTTTTACAAATTGGGTTTTAGAATGTTTATTGAGGAAAGGAGAATGTAAATGATAAATATTGGACTTTTAGGTTTAGGTACTGTGGGTTCTGGAGTATATGAAATTATTAATCAACAAGGTTTGTTTTTTAAAAATCAATGGAATGAAGATATTAAAATTAAAAAGGTATTAATAAAACATAAGGAAAAGGAAAGATTTGTGGATATAGATGATAATTTACTAACTTTAAATCCTAAAGAGATATTAGATGATGAAGAAATAGACATTGTTATAGATGCTTTGAGTGATAGAGAAGTTGCATATAATTGTATAAAAAATGCTTTAGAAAACAATAAACATGTGGTAACGGCTAGCAAAGCTGTGGTAGCTCCTAATCTATGTGAACTTCAATATTTAGCAAAACAAAAAAGAAAAGCATTTTTATTTGAAGCTAGTGTAGGAGGGGGAATCCCCATCATAAATCCATTGAAACAGATGATAGAAGTGGATAATATAGTGCAAATAGAAGGAATATTGAATGGGACTACAAATTATATTTTGACAAAAATGTATGAAGAAGAACTACCTTTTTATGTAGCTTTGAAGGATGCCCAACATAAAGGCTATGCAGAATTAGACCCTACAGATGATATCAAAGGTTATGATACAGCTCGAAAATTATCCATATTGTCTACTGTTGCTTATGGGCAAAAGGTAAATTTTGATTATATTGATTGTTATGGGATAGATAAAATAGCAGTTGAAGATATATATGCTTTTAAAGAAATGGATTTAACCCCTAAGCTCATTGGGAAATCTAAAATTAAAGATGGGAACATCTATGCAGCAGTAGAACCAGTATTGGTTAGTAAGGATTCTTCTTTTTTTAGTGTAAAGGATGCATTTAATTTAATTTTATTAAATGGATTAAATACTGGAGAATTACATTTTTATGGTCAAGGAGCAGGGAAAAATCCTACAGCAAATTCTATAATATTGGATGTAATAAATATTATAAAAGGAATTTATGAGAGTGAAAATATAAATATTGATGATAATACACAGGAGTATAAACCTTTAGGATTTGATGGAAAATATTATTTTAGATTTACTTTTAAAGATGTAAAGGATATTGATCTGTTATTAGAAGACATAGTTCAATATAGTCAATGTAAATTAATTAAAGAGAATAAAAATGTAATAGCAATATTTGAATGGCTTTCAAGAAAAAATGTAGATGAAATAATTAATAAAGCTCAAGGATTAGGTGTAGATTATTTTTATTCAAGAATAGATGGATAAAGGGGGAGTTATATGTTTATAAGAGATCTTTTTTCAATTAAAAGTCCAGTTATATCCTTTGAGATATTTCCTCCAAAAAAAGAATATCCTATTGAAGTAGTGTATGATACTATAGAAGGGTTAGAAGAATTAAATCCAGATTTTATAAGTGTTACCTATGGTGCTGGAGGAAGTAGTAAAGATAGAACTATAGAAATAGCTTCTAAAATAAAAAATGAATATAAAATAGAAGCATTAGCTCATTTAACATGTTATACTTCTACTAGAGCTGAAACTGAATCGATATTAAAAGAATTAAAAATAAATAATGTAAACAATATATTGGCTTTAAGAGGAGATCCACCTGCCCATGGATTTGAATATAAAAAAGATTATGAATATGCTAAGGATTTGATAAAGCATATAAAGGAATTTGGAGATTTTTCAATAGGGGCTGCTTGTTATCCAGAAGGGCATATAGAATGTGATAGTTTAGATAAAGATATTGAAAATTTAAAACAAAAGGTTTCTTGTGGAGTTGATTTTTTAATTACTCAATTGTTTTTTGACAATGAGAAATTTTATAACTATAGAGATAAATTGATAAAAAAAGGCATAGATATCCCTATTATGGCTGGTATAATGCCTGTACTTAATAAAAATCAAATTAAAAAGATGGTGTATTTATCTGGCTCTTCTCTACCTAAAAAATTTATTAGAATTATAGATAAATATGAATATCAACCAGAAGCATTAAAAGAAGCCGGAATTATATATGCAGCAGAACAAATAATTGATTTACTATCCTGGGGAGTAGAAGGCATCCACTTATATACTATGAATAAACCTGATGTTGCCAATAGGATAATAGGTGGTATTTCTAAGATAAGATGTGCTGTCACAGAAGAAAAGGAGTGTATCATATAAAAGTTAGGTGATATAGATGTATATAGATGAAAATGAAGTATTAAGATATTTAGGGGTAAATCCTAAACTAGCCAATTTTAAATTAAGGGCATATGTAAAAGATGGTATAGAGGAAATCTTAAAAGTAGCTTATCCTAAATATATGTATACCCTATTGGATATAGATACTATTGAAGAAAAAATATTGCTAAAAGGAACTAATGTATATCTTGAAGGGAATAGCATAAAAAAGCACCTAAAGGACTGTTTTAAATGTGCATTGATGGGAGTTACATTAGGTCCATTAGTTGATAGAAAAATTGAATACTATAAAAGTTGGGATTTAACCAGAAGTTTTGTATTAGATGCTTGTGGAACTGCATTGGTGGAAAGGGTATGTGATGAGGTTCAACATAAGATACAATATATTGCCAATGAAAAATACAAATTAAATATAACATCTAGATATAGTCCAGGATATGGGGATCTTCCTTTAAGCATACAGCCTAAATTGTTAAAATTATTGGAAGGGGATAGGATTGGATTAACTGTAACAGAACAGATGATAATGATACCAAGAAAATCTGTTACAGCAATTATTGGATTAAAGGAAGATCTAGAATCTTTTAATATAAGTTGTGAAAATTGTTCTCAGGTAGATGAATGTATATATAAAAAAGGTTAAATTTGCGGAGGTGAAGAATATGGGAAATATAATAGATATTATAGGTAGAAAATTTTTATTATTTGATGGAGCCATGGGCACTATGCTACAGCAGAGAGGATTAAAGCCTGGAGATAATCCAGAAATATTTAATATTGAAAAACCAGATATTATATTGGATATACATAAAAGCTACATAGATGCAGGAGCTGATATTATAACTACCAATACCTTTGGGGCTAATGAATTAAAATTAAAAGATAGTAGATATTCTGTAGAGGAAATTATAAAAAGAGGGATAGATATTGGAAGAAAAGCAGCAAAAGATAAATTTATTGCATTGGATATAGGACCTACAGGGCAGATTTTAAAGCCCATAGGAACATTGGAATTTGAAAAGGCATATGAAGTATTTAAAAGACAAATAATAGTAGGCAATAGTATGGGTGTGGATTTAATACTAATAGAAACCATGTCCGATTTGTATGAAATGAAAGCAGCCATATTAGCTGCAAAAGAAAATAGCAATTTACCTATTTTTGCAACTATGACTTTTCAGGATAATAAAAGGACATTGATGGGTACAGATCCTAAAACTATGGTATTTGTGCTGGAGGCATTGGGAGTAGATGCATTGGGAATTAACTGCTCCCTAGGACCTAATGAATTTCACCCTATAATAGATGAAATATTAAAATATGCTTCCATTCCAGTTATAGCTAGACCTAATGCTGGACTTCCAATATATAAGGATGGAAATACCATATATAATATAACACCAGAGGAATTTTCAAAAGAAATTGTCAATATGGCAAATAGAGGTGTTTCAATATTTGGAGGTTGTTGTGGTACAAATCCTAATTATATAAAAGCTGTTTCCCATAAATTACAATACATGAAACCTTTAAATATTTTACCTAAAGATTATACTACTGTTTGTTCAGCCACCAACACTATATTTATTGATGGAAGTATACAAGTAGTAGGAGAGAGGATAAATCCCACAGGCAAAGAAACCCTTAAAAATGCATTGATAAATGAGGATATGAATTATGTATTGAGGGAAGCAATAGAACAACAAAAACTTGGTGCAGATATATTGGATATAAATGCAGGAATACCTGAGATAGATGAATCTTTAATTATGGAAAAGATGATAAAGGAAATTCAAGGAATTTTGGATGTTCCCCTACAAATAGATAGTTCAAATCCAGAAACAATAGAAAAAGCTGTAAGGATTTACAATGGAAAGCCTATAATAAATTCTGTCACAGGGGATATGGCTACCATGGAGAGTATATTTCCAATAGCTAAAAAATATGGTGCAAATGTAATTGGATTGACTATGGATGAAAAGGGGCTACCTTCAAATTGTGAAGAAAGAGTTAAAATTTGTAAAAAGATATTAGATGTAGCTGAAAGCTATGGCATAGAAAAAAACAATATAATAATAGATTGTCTTACCCTAACAGCATCAGTAAATCAATCCCAGGTTTTTGAAACTTTAAATGCTATAAAACAGATAAAGGAACTATATGGAGTTAAGACTCTACTTGGAGTAAGCAATATATCCTTTGGATTGCCCAATAGGAAATTGTTAAATAGGACTTTTTTAACTATGGCTTTAACTTATGGTTTGGATATACCAATTTTAGATCCTAAGGATGAAGAAATGATGGATTCCATTAGAGCTTTTAGAGTATTATCTAATTCTGATAAGAAGGCAAAAAAATATATTAGTTTTTATAAATCTCAACCAAAGGAGAAAAGTGAACTCAAGCTGGATTCATTAGATGAGAAGGATATTAAAACCATAATATTTGATGGACTAAAGGGAGAAGTAGTTAAAAGTACAGAAAAATTATTAGAAACCTTAGAGCCTTTAGATATTATTGATTGTCATATTATACCAGCATTAGATGAAGTTGGAGAAAAATATGAAAGGGGAGATATATTTTTACCCCAATTAATTCAATCTGCAGAAACTGTAAAAAAATCCTTTGAAGTAATAAAATCTCATATGAAATCTAAGGGAGAGGAAAAGATAGATAGAGGAAAAATAGTTTTAGCAACTGTAAAAGGGGATATACATGATATAGGAAAAAATATAGTTAAAATTTTGTTAGAAAACTATGGATTTGAAGTAATTGATTTAGGCAAAGATGTACTTACAGAAACTATCATAGATGCTATACTAAAGCATGATGTAAAGCTTGTAGGTTTAAGTGCCCTTATGACTACTACAGTTGTAAATATGGAAAAAACAATTAAGGCTATAAAGGATAAAGGAATTGATTGTGAAATAATGGTAGGAGGAGCAGTTCTTAATAAAAATTATGCTAATATGATAAATGCTGACTACTATGCTAAAGATGCAAGGGAAGCAGTTAAAATTGCAGAAAAGGTGTATTTAAAAAAATAAGTAAAGTTTATCTATTTTTTATTCTATATCAAATTTCATCTTATAATAATATATAGCAAGTTGGGTTCTATCCCGAAGTTCTAGTTTATCTAGTATATTAGAAATATAATTTCTAACAGTTCCTTCACTTAAATATAGCTTTTCAGCAATCTCCTTGTTATTCAATCCTTCTGCTACTAGAAGTAAAATTTCATATTCTCTATCAGATAAATCTATGGCTACATTTTTTTTAGTGTATTTTTTAATATTAGTTACAATTTTAGAATCAAAGACCATATTCCCTGAGTATACTGCATTAATAGCTGGAATAATTCCCTTAATGTTTTGCTTTAATATATAACCTTTACAGCCTAAATTGATAGCATGGTATATATACTCTTCATCTTGAAAAGTAGTGATTAATAAAATCTTAGCATTCGAATCTATTTTTAAAATTTCGGTTCTATAATAAATGTTGGGGTGGAAAATAATTTACCCTAACATTTATTTTTTCTAAAAATAAAATGCACTCGTGAAATAAACCTGCTAAAATGTTAATTGGCTAAAAAAACATAGAAAGGAGGTTTATTCACAAGTGCAATCTAATTTTATCACACAATTATTAGATTTAAAAGGGGTTAAAGTAACTAAAATATCGCATGAGGATTCTTTCGTTAAAATCTACATTACAACTGATCCAAAAGAGCATACTTGCCCTGCTTGTGGTGCTAAAACTAAAAAAATTCATGACTACAGAGAACAGACAATTAAGGATTTACCTTTTCAATTTAAGCACACATATCTTGTACTTCGAAAAAGAAGGTATGCTTGCTCTTGTGGAAAGAGGTTTTATGAGTCTTATGACTTTCTACCTCGTTATCATCGCATGACTAACCGTTTAGCATTTTTTATTTGCCAAGAGCTTACCAAGCTAACTAGTCTAACTTCTGTAGCTAAAGTGGCCAACGTCTCTGTTTCTACTGTTATTCGTATCTTTAATCATGTTAATTATGGTACTCCTACACTACCTAAGGTTCTATGTATTGATGAGTTTAAGGGGAATGCAGAGACTGGAAAGTATCAGTGTATTCTTGTTGATGGGGAAAACAATAAGGTTTTAGATATTATTCCTGACAGGTGTCAAAGTGATCTTGTAAGCTACTTTAGGCAATTTTCTCGTAAGGAAAGGAATAAGGTGAAGTTCTTTGTATGCGACATGTGGCAGCCTTACGTTGATTTAGCTAAAGTATTTTTCCCTAATGCTATAATTGTTATCGATAAATACCACTTTATTAGGCATGTAACTTGGGCTATTGAAAATGTCAGGAAACGCATACAAAAATCTATGACTGCTACTCTTAGAAAATACTATAAACGGAGTAGAAAACTGATTTTAACGCGATATCATAAGCTTAAGGATGAGAATAAAGAAGCCGTTGATTTAATGCTTTTATATAATGATGACCTACGTATTGCCCATAAACTTAAAGAATGGTTTTATGAAATCTGTCAAAGCGATAAATATTCCTACCAATGTAGGGAATTAGCTAAGTGGATTCAAAATGCAGAAAGCTCTGGAATACCAGAGTTTGAAAAATGTGCAGCTACATATAGAAGATGGCATAAGGAAATTAAAAATGCCTTTAAATATGGTTATACTAATGGTCCAACTGAAGGTTTCAACAATAAAATCAAAGTATTAAAACGAATATCCTTTGGACTTAAAAACTTTTATAGATTTCGTAATAGAATACTTCACTGTACAAGCTAAACTTCTAAAAGTGAATACCTGTAAGAAGCCTACATTTTAGCTAGGTTTATTTAAGTGTGCCCAAAATACATGTAATTCTATCCATCTCAATCATAACACAAAAATAAGGGTAAAAATAGTAATGGAGCGGGATTTAAGAAAATCCCACCCCAACTATTGACAAAGAGCCGAAAAACCAAACCTAAATATCTGAGAAAAGTAACTAAAAATAGAAAAAAACAGCTCTTAATTCCCTATAAGAATAGAGCTAAATAAGGTTATGTATATGGTGAAGCTAGATTCTTATATATAGAGTGCTTGTCCATATGTAAATTTTCTTCCTAGCTTGCTCTACCATTTAAAAACTGCTAATTAAGTACTCAGTACCATATTTTTCAGCCTGCTTTGTAAACAAATCAAAGTAATAGCCCTTTCTTTTCATCAGCTCTTTGTGAGTTCCTTGTTCTACTAATTCCCCAGATTTTAAAAATAAAATATTATCAGCCGTTATCGCCGTAGTCAGTCGATGTGAAATAATAATAACAGTCTTATTTGTTATTTTATCTAGTAGTTTATTCAACTTGTATTCTGAAATAGGATCCAAGGCACTTGAAGGTTCATCAAATATGTAGAGTCCTGTCTCCTTATTTAATGCTCTTGCAATACATATTTTTTGAGCTTCACCACCAGATAAAAGAGTCCCTATGGTATCAAATTCCTTTGATAAAGATGTATGCATGCCATTTGGTAATGCCTTTATTACAGGTGTTAAATCTAATTCTTCAAGTATATCATAAACTCTTGTATTCATTTCTTCTTCAAAAGATATATTTTCTTTAATAGTAAAAGCAAAAGTTTGATAATCCTGAAATACTACGCCCATTTTTTTTAATATTTCTTCTCTTTTATATTCTTTTAAATTAATCCCATTAATTAATATTTCTCCCCTTTGTGGCTGATACAAACCCAATAGTATTTTTATTAGAGTTGTTTTTCCAGATCCGTTTAATCCAACAAGCAAAACCTTTTCTCCTGCATTAATTTTAAAAGATATATTCTTTAAGGCGTACTTATCGGAATTAGGATACTTAAAATATAAGTTTTTTACTTCCAATGTATATGGTCTTTCAGCATTTAATGTTAAGTGACCATCAGTGCTTTCTCTTTTGTAAAAATAGATAAACTTTAAATTATCGATTTCAAGACTATTTCTATAAAAATTGGACAGACTCTCAAAAAATGCTTTTAATGTACCTTCAAATTGACCTGAAGAACTCATAAGAGCAGAATAATCAGCTATAGAATAAACTCCAAGCCACACCCGTGAAAAAAGATATAACATCATTGTAGTTGATGATGCGGTTGTCAACAGTATTGAAACAACATTCAAACCAACCGATTTGATACCATACCTTTTCAATATTTTTAATAATTTCTCAAAGGCTTCAAAATAATATCTTTTGCCTGTACCTATAACATCATTACACTGTATTTCTTTTGCATAAGCAGCATTATACAATACTCTTTTAAGATAGTTTTGCCTCCTAGAAATTGGAGTAAGTACCTGTGCCATATTAAAATCAAGCTTGCCTGAAATAATGGATTGGATAAAATTCACTAGAACTACAAACATAGTGAACATAATGACTACCCAATCCATCGAAATTATAAGTGCTGACAAAGATAAAATAGAGATTATACTTCCAAAAAGTTGAAAGAAAGAATTAAAAACCATATGTGGAATATTCTCTGTTTGTGCCAGAGCCCTTGTGTACTTATCATAAAAGTTCGGGTCTTCAAAGTTTTTATATTCAAACAGCTGTGCTTTGTCAAAAAACATTTCGTTCATATAATTGTTAATTTTAGAAGCCAGAAAAGGCTCTATTAACGCACTATTAAAAGCTAAGAAAAGTTTAGGTATAAGCTGCATACTTGTTAACCCTATGATGACAATAAACAACTGCCGCAGCATAGTATCCGTTCTAGGTATATCGCTTTCTAATAAGGATATTATATATCTTACAATTATAATATTGATTGTTGGTAAGATTGACGAAATAACTGTAACAATTATTTTTATCAAAAATCGCAGTTTTGAAAGGCGCCAAACAATTCCTAAAACAAATATATTATTCTTAATAATAATATTAAAGTTCTTAATTATTTTTCGAATCACTCTTTACCACAACCACCTTTGCAATCGCAATAATTTAGAGGATCAATATTGGCTTTAGTTATTTCTTCTACATATTTTAGAACCTGCTTTTCGATAGTACCTTTAACCTTAAAGCAACCCTTTGCATGATAAGTACCTGTTTCGTTATAGCTTACTACACCACATCCTCCACCACAAACTGGAAGGTATACACATTCACTACATTCCGCGTTTTTAAGGGGATCTACTGACATCCAATCGTAATATGCATAAGTCACTCTCAAATTTCCATTCTCATCTATTTTCCCCATTAGATGTTCCTCCTGCCCCACATGTTCCCAACATTTATAAACATCACAGTTTGGTGCAACTGTGAATTGGTTGTTGCTATACAACCCACAATACATGGTCTTTCTCATAGGACGTATCTTGTATTTGAATCCCTGTTTTTCCGCAAAATTCCATAGATTGTACAATACATCACCAATCTCACTTTCAGAAAAACACTCTGGACCAACAAATTATATTTTGACAATTTCATTAAATAACCACCTCAGACCTTGTATATTTTAAAAAAATTCTAAATATTTATGTTTCTGGACTATAAATATGTCATTGCATTTTATACATCTTAACATTTTCCAAAACAAAAAAGAAATTATGGATCAATTAGCATGTTATTCTAGTCAAATCTAATATTAAATTGAAACGCCATAATCCTTTCGAAATAGTTCAACCATGTGTGTACCTGAATTGTTTTGATCAATATAGATTCTTGCATATAAATCTTCTCTTCTATCAGAAGGTAGTAAAAGATAATAGCCACTTCTGGTTATAAAATCTCCTCCTTTAGTTTTATAGAGGCATTCAACACGCGCTGTTATAAAGCTTCCAATCCTAATCCAGGGTACTGGAATTATTTTTACCACAGAACCTTCATAATAAATACCTTTTCTTTTTAAAGTCTCAAGTTTTCGGCTATTATAAATGCTTTTAATTTTGAGCCCTATTCCAAAGATAATCCATATAGAACCAATTAAAATAATAGCCCAAATTTCGCTTACTACCAGTAATATAACCCCTATCAAGAAAATTGGGATACCAAATACAAACAAAATAAACTTAGGAAGTCTTTCCCAAGGAGTATCTACAAGAACCACTAAACCACCTCCATTTTCTCAAAACAGCTAACCTACATATTTAAAGATTCTGCCATAGTAGGTATGTAGGCATTTCCAATATACTTTGTCATTTCCTCTATTCCCCCCTTTATTTATAATAATCTAGTCCTCATCACAGAGAATAATTGAAAGATAATAGCTCTGTGGAAGACTATTTATTTCCAATTATTGTATCTATTATGTATATAATATTTCTCATCGTTTATTATATCATCCATAAATTGTATTTTCAAGAATTTTCGTTCATTTTATTCCGACATACTTCAACTTATTTTATTGAATAAAACAAAAACTTCAAAGAAGTTCCATCAATCCCTAGTACTCTCTTTTAATCTTCTTGGCTAATTTATGTTAAACATATCCTTTAGATATGAATGGTGTTCTCCAAAGTTAATACTGTAATAAAACAGCCCCTTTCATTTTAAGGTTCTATAATAAATGTTGGGGTGGAAAATAATTTACCCTAACATTTATTTTTTCTAAAAATAAAATGCACTCGTGAAATAAACCTGCTAAAATGTTAATTGGCTAAAAAAACATACAAAGGAGGTTTATTCACAAGTGCAATCTAATTTTATCACACAATTATTAGATTTAAAAGGGGTTAAAGTAACTAAAATATCGCATGAGGATTCTTTCGTTAAAATCTACATTACAACTGATCCAAAAGAGCATATTTGCCCTGCTTGTGGTGCTAAACTAAAAAAATTCATGACTACAGAGAACAGACAATTAAGGATTTACCTTTTCAATTTAAACATACCTATCTTGTACTTAGAAAAAGAAGGTATGCTTGCTCTTGTGGAAAAAGGTTTTATGAGTCTTATGACTTTTTACCTCGCTATCACCGCATGACTAACCGTTTAGCATTTTTTATTTGCCAAGAGCTTACCAAGCTAACTAGTCTAACTTCTGTAGCTAAAGTGGCCAACGTCTCTGTTTCTACTGTTATTCGTATCTTTAATCATGTCAACTATGGTACTCCTACACTGCCTAAGGTTCTATGTATTGATGAGTTTAAGGGGAATGCAGAGACTGGAAAGTATCAGTGTATTCTTGTTGATGGGGAAAACAATAAGGTTTTAGATATTATTCCTGACAGGTGTCAAAGTGATCTTGTAGGCTACTTTAGGCAATTTTCTCGTAAGGAAAGGAATAAGGTGAAGTTCTTTGTATGCGACATGTGGCAGCCTTACGTTGATTTAGCTAAAGTATTTTTCCCTAATGCTATAATTGTTATCGATAAATACCACTTTATTAGGCATGTAACTTGGGCTATTGAAAATGTCAGGAAACGCATACAAAAATCTATGACTGCTACTCTTAGAAAATACTATAAACGGAGTAGAAAACTGATTTTAACGCGATATCATAAGCTTAAGGATGAGAATAAAGAAGCCGTTGATTTAATGCTTTTATATAATGATGACCTACGTATTGCCCATAAACTTAAAGAATGGTTTTATGAAATCTGTCAAAGCGATAAATATTCCTACCAATGTAGGGAATTAGCTAAGTGGATTCAAAATGCAGAAAGCTCTGGAATACCAGAGTTTGAAAAATGTGCAGCTACATATAGAAGATGGCATAAGGAAATTAAAAATGCCTTTAAATATGGTTATACTAATGGTCCAACTGAAGGTTTCAACAATAAAATCAAAGTATTAAAACGAATATCCTTTGGACTTAAAAACTTTTATAGATTTCGTAATAGAATACTTCACTGTACAAGCTAAACTTCTAAAAGTGAATACCTGTAAGAAGCCTACATTTTAGCTAGGTTTATTTAAGTGTGCCCAAAATACATGTAATTCTATCCATCTCAATCATAACACAAAAATAAGGGTAAAAATAGTAATGGAGCGGGATTTAAGAAAATCCCACCCCAAATATTGACAAAGAGCCAAAATTTCTTTAGTAGCTTCGATTCCATTCATTTTTTCCATTCTAATATCCATAAGCATTAAATCTGGTCTATATTTATCATATAATTTTACTGCTTCTAGACCATCGTATCCTATTGCTAATATATTTATACCATTGGCATTTATAATTGTTTTTAAAGATTCTACTACCAAAGGATCATCATCTATAATAATTATATTCATACAATATCACCTTTCATTAAAGTTAAATGTAGTTGAAAACCATCATCAAATTTATAATTTAAAAAACCATTATATTTTTTAGCTATATCCTCCATAGACATAAGTCCTATACCTTTAGAGTTTTTGAAAACATTTTCATCAAATATACTTCCATTATCCTTTATGACAATAGAATAAAATTTTGGCTGACTAAGTAAAGTTATTTTTAATTTTGTAGCGTTGGAATGTTTAATGCAATTGGTTATTGCTTCTTTTACAATAGATAAAATATCAAATTTCAAATTATAATCTAGATCGTCTTCTAAATTATAGATAATTTCTGTGTCTATATTTGGAATTTCTCTACAAAGTTTTTCAATTTGAGATTTTAATTCTAAAGATTCGCTATAAAGATTGTGTATGTTTTTTCTAATATCTTCCATACCATTAGATAAGGTGTTTTGTAATGTATTTAAACCAGATATGACAGCATTTTCATTGGAGATTATCTTTAAGGCTTCTACTTGAAGTATACTACTACTTATGGCATGACCTATGGAATCATGAAGTTCTCTTGCAATACGATTTCTTTCTGTAAGTATGGCAATTTGTATATTTTTTTCCTTATCTATTTTTAATTGTTTATTATATTTTTTTAGATAAATATTATCTTCTGTTAGTTTATCTCTTACTATTTTATTTTCAGTTAAAATAATTTTATACTTTTTAGACATTTCCGAAAAATAAATAGAAATAATAGAAACCATTAAATTTGTTATGGGGGAAATCATTAGAACTAAAGGTGTGACTAATATAGTATATATGCCAAAATCTAAATAAATATTATATAAAATCAAAGGTAAATAAAAAATAAATAAATTATCGAAAAAGCATAGCATTATAAATAAAATGTAAAGAGAAATTCTTCTCTTTTTCGTATGTAATAAATCTAAAAGCAAAGAAAGAATAAGGCTTATAAGAAAATAAAAAGCTAAGTTTTTATCTGGATTTATTTTATATGTATTATATAGGCAAAACAGAATGATTAAAAACTTTTCTGCAAATTTTCTCATATAATTTCCCACCTTTATTCCATTATACTAATGAAATTTTTAAAATACAACTAATTTTATGACAAATGTCATGCGAGATTCTAACTTTAGACACTACAATGGAAACCTTAACCATTATATAATAATCTTAAGAGATAGAGGAGGTATTTAGATGGTAGTAGAGGTAAAAAATTTAGTTAAAAGATATAAAGAATTAATCGCCCTTGATCATTTTAATATGGAAGTAGAAGAAGGAGAAATCCTAGGCCTTTTAGGTCCAAATGGTTGTGGCAAAACTACAGCTATAAATTGTATATTATCTTTATTAAATTATGATAAAGGCGAGATCAGAGTTTTTGGGGAAAAGATGACTCCCAATTCTTATGATATTAAAAGAGAAATAGGTTTAGTACCTCAAGAGGTTTCAGTTTTTGAAAATTTAACTGTAATAGAAAACATAGACTATTTTTGCGGACTATATATAGATTATAAAAATAAAAGAAAACAATATGTAGAAGAAGCCATAGAATTTGTAGGATTAAAAGATTATACTAAATTTTATCCTAAAAAATTAAGTGGAGGTTTAAAGAGGAGACTTAATATTGCTTGCGGTATAGCACATAAACCTAGATTAATATTTTTAGATGAGCCTACTGTTGCAGTGGATGTTCAAAGTCGTAATTTCATATTAAATGGTATAGAGAAGTTAAATGATGAAGGCAGTACTATTATATATACAACTCATTATTTAGAAGAAGCAGAAAGACTTTGTAAAAGGATTATTATAATGGATAAAGGTAGGGGCTTGGTTTCTGGTACAAATGAAGAATTAAAGTCTATGATAAGTACTTCTGAAAAAATAGTAGTTGGATTTACAGAAATAGAAGATGAAACAGTTCAGAATATGAAAAATATACTTCATGTAATGGACATAGAAAAAGCTGGGGAGGACTATATAATAAAATTTGAAAATGGATTTAATAATTTAGTTAATCTTATGAATTTTATAGAGGAAAATCAATTGGTATATACAAAACTCCAAAGTCAGTTACCTACTTTAAATGATGTATTTCTAGAATTAACTGGGAAGGAGTTGAGGGATTAGATGAAAAATTTAATTAGAAATATAATATATCAAGGGAAAAACTTACTTAGAGATGCTGGATTTTCTTTTTGGGTAATGCTATATCCATTAATTTTAGCTATGTTTTTTAATATTGCCTTTAGTGGAATGATGGATATAGAATTAACAAATATAGATGTAGGAATAGTTGATGAAAATCCCATTGAACAGGTCTTGGAAGAGATTGAATTTATAAATATTCATAAAATAACTGATGAGGAAGTAATAGAGAAACTAGACAATGAAGAAATTCACGGTTTTATAGACGAAGATTTAAACTTAACTGTGAAGAAATCTGGAATAAATCAAACAATTATTAAAGAAATAATAGAGCAAATAAAACAAATGGAAAAATTAAATAGACCTATTGAAAATTATGATTTTGAAGCTAATTATATTGTAGATAGAAATCAAAAGGCAAATTCCATAATAGTAGCATTTTTTTCCTTAATTGCCATGTTTTCTACTTATAGTATTAATGCGGGTATTTCAACTGCTAGTTTAACTCAAGCTAATTTATCTAATATAGGGGTAAGAGTCAATAGTACTCCTCTTAAAAAGAAAAATTTTTTACTAGCAGGAGTGATAGTTGCTTTATTTTTGAATCTATTGGCAAATGGAGTACTGCTTTTATTTGTAAAATATGTTTTAAAAATTGATTTACTTAAAAATATAAAATACAGCATTATTCTTATTATAATTGGAAATTTGTTTGGGGTATCCCTTGGGATGTTTATTGGAGTTTCCAATAAAAAGAGTATGAATACAAAGATTTTAATTGGTGTTGCTAGTACTTTGTTTTTATCCTTTTTATCTGGAATGATGGGGCCTTGGATGAAAGATGTAATAGATGAACATGTACCTATTTTAGCTAGGATAAATCCCATATCCATAATTAGCAATAATTTGTATAGGATAAATATTTTAGAAAGCACTAAAACTGTAGGGGAAGGAATTATGATTTTATTCAGTTATTGTGGGGTCTTAATTTTGTTGTCCTATATGTTTTTAAGGAGGAAAAGCTATGACAGTTTATAAATATTTTATAAAAATAGCATTAAAAAACAAATGGACTATTCTTGGCTATACTATAATATTTTTTTCCATGTCTTTAATATCTGGATCAGGTGCTACTGAAAGAGAGCCCAAATTTATGGAAACTAGATTAAATATTGGCATCATAGATAATTCTAATAGTGAATTATCCACTGGCTTAAAAGATTATTTAGAAGGGAAACACAATATGGTAGATACCATAGATGATGAGGATTATATAAAGGAGCAGATATTTTTAGAAAGAGCAGATGCTATAATAATAATTCCAGAGGATTTTCAAGAAAAAGTTATAAACAAAGAAAAATCTATTAAAATTTACAATGATGATAGAAAAATAGAATCTATGCAAATACAAAATCAAATAAATAAATTCCTTATGTTTGCAAATGCTACTTATGAAGATGGAAAGTTTAATCTAGCTAATGTAAATTTAGCATTAAGAGAAAAGGCAAAGGTGAAGTTGGCAAATAATAATAGAGAAAAAAATAACAGTATCAATAATGAATGGTTTAGGAATTATTATAATTTTACAAGTTATGTAATTATAGCTATGTATATAGCCATAATAGGGATGGTAATGACTGATTTTACAGATGAAAATATAGATAGCAGAATGAAAATATCTTCAAAAAAATTTTTAAATTTTAATATGGAGTTGTATTTAGGACAACTGACCATAGCTGCTATAATCACATCGATTTTTATTTTGGGAAGTATTGTATTAAAGGGAAAATATATTGGAGAAGTGGATTTTATTAAATATGTAATAAATATTATAGTTTTTTCTTTTACCATATTATGTTTTACTTTTTTTATTAATAATTTTACTAAAAATAAATTTGTTATTAGTGGATTAGCTACAGTATTATCCCTTGCTACTTCCTTTATATCAGGAGTAATGGTGCCTCAAGAATTTTTAGGAGAGAAGACTTTATTATTGGCGAAATTTTTCCCAACCTATTATTTTGTTAAAGTAAATGGTACTACAGTTAATTCTTTTTCAGATATAAGCTTTAATATATTTATGCAATTGTCATTTGCTGTGGCATTTATATTGATGGGATTATATTTTTCTAAAGCAAAACAGAAAGCATAAGATAAAAATAGGTGAATTATAGTATAATTTATCAATATTTTGTTGGATTTTCTACGGAATCTTACGGTTCTACTTGTCTCACGAAAACATTCAAGCTTGGAAAGATAAATTTGCAGATGGAGAAACCATAGTGTCAGAAAATATTGTAAAGAGAAAGGCATTTAATAGTAGAGTATATTTTGATTATAATACTAAAAAATTGTGGGAAAACTCAATTGTTCTTGCATATATTAAGCAATTTCTTACTACTTACCCTACGACTTTATTAATTGAAGGGCTAATATTACTTTTATTTGGTTTTAGTCTAAAGAAAAATTGGAAATCATTTGTATTAATTAATTTATTAACTCAGGTACTGCTAACTTTTATTATATTTGGAGCTATGTATAAACAAGGTTCTATGGCTGCTATATTCTTCTATATACCTTTTGAAATAATAATTTTAATTATTGAAACGAAATTATTTAAAAAATATTTAGTAGAGCATTCAGAATCTAGACGAAAGACATTTGCCATAGTGGCTAATATTGTTAGTTTTTTAGTGGGGGTAATAGGTATATTATATTATTCAAAAAGATAAATTTAATAACGGGAGATCGTCATGTTAGATAACAATATATGTAAAAAAACCAAAATCATATCCATAATATTATTGTTCCTATATTTAATTTATTATAGTCTAATTATATCTTGGATAAAGTTTATGCATTCTGAAATTAATATATATATAGCGTAGTAGGAATATTTGTACCATTTATTTTATTTCTTCTTATTACATATGGACTATTTAAGACTTCAGGTCTTATAAGTAAAAAGCATATCACTATTAATCTCATACTAATTATACTTCCTGTGTTAATTTCTTTTGGCTTGGTAGTATACAATGAAGCTGAAAGCAAATTTAATTATGAAAAATGGATAGGAAAACAGGATAAGAGAGTTTGGATGGTGGATGATTTATTAGAAAAACATAAAATTTTAAATATGTCTAAGGATGATATTATAAAATTATTAGGTAAGCCTTCAGATACTCAGTATTTTAAGGAAGTAGATAATATAGTATACTATTTAGGGGCTGAAAGGGGTTTAGTAAGAATAGATAGTGAATGGCTAGTTATATGGTTTGACGAGAAGGATATAGCAATAGATATAAAAATAATGAGGGATTAATAACATTTTTATCAACTTCAAAATATCCCGGTATAGAGGAGGAATACAATGGATTATACTATTGTCTTTATACCAGGACTTTTTGGTTCCATATGATTTATTTTAATCCTGCTTCTATAGATAAATTAATTATGATAGGCACTCCAAATTTAGGTACAGTAAATGCTTATTATTTCTGGAGTGGTGGCAAACTTCCCTATTCAAAAGTAGAAGACGATATTCTTTATAAAGGGAGTTAAGGTTTATTGGGACGAAGATAATTTAGAAAAGGAATACATTCTTGGCGTTAGAGATAAAGTGTTTTTTGTAGCTTATATAGGAGATATACCAATAGGATTTATATCAATTAAAGATTATAATGTGTTTACGAGCGAAATTTATGTATTAGGTGTATTAAGAGAATTACATGGAAACAGATTGATCCAAATGAAAAAAATAAATAGTTAATTGATAAATAAATAAGTTAGTATGTTAGTGCCAGGTTGAATAATTAAATAAAGGTTTAAAAAATATTTATTGACTAATATATATATAAGTGTTAATATAATCATATATATTTAGCCGGCTAAATATATATTTATTTAGATAGGAGGTTAATATGGAGATTTTAAGTAAGGATTCATTATATTATAATTTTTTAGAAGTGATTAGATTTCATTATTATAGGACTCATGTACTTCTTGAAGAAATAGGGGTTTATCCAGGTCAACCACCTATGCTTTTTATTTTAAATCAAGAAGATGGTTTAAGCCAAAAAGAACTGGCGAATAAACTAAAAATTAAGCCTTCAACTATAACGGTAATGCTTAAAAGAATGGAGAAGGCAAATTTAATAGTTCGTAAAAAAGACGATAAGGATCAAAGAGTATCTAGAGTTTATCTCACTGAAAAAGGGAAAAAGGTATGTGAAGATACCATTAAAGTGGTAAAACAAATAGAAAGGGAGTGTTTTAAAGATTTTACAGAAGAAGAAAAAGAAACTTTAAAAAGTTTATTTTTAAAGATGAAAAACAATATTATAGATGCATTTGAAGAGGAAGGAAAATTTATAGATGATAAATTTTAAACTATGCTAGGAGGAAATGAAATATATGGTCAAGATAATAAAAGAGCTTAAACCTTTTACTGTATTGGTGCTAATAATAGTAGGATTGCTTTTTGCTCAAGCTATGGCAGATCTTGCTCTTCCTGATTATATGTCCAATATAGTTAATGTGGGAATACAGCAAAATGGGATAGAAAATGCTGTACCTCAGGTTATTAGAGCTGAAAAGATGGAAAAGTTGAAGATACTATTAGATGAAGAAGAAAAGAATATAGTAGATAAAAATTATAAGTTAATAGATAAAAGTAATTTAACTGAACAGGAATTTAAGGATTATTCTAAAAAATATAAGGCTTTAGAAAATGAAAGCCTATATATATTATCGGATATTGTTTCTGAAGAGGATATGGAAAAGATGAATTCTTTTTTAAGTAAATCTATATTGATTTTATATGGTATAGAGGAAGGGGTACCTCAAGGAATTGGTGCCCAAGAAGGGGAAATAGAAAGTCCCTTCAAAGATCTTCCAGAAGGAACAGATCCATTTATGGTGTTGGAAAATTTACCTAAAGAACAATTTGATGCAATGAAAGAAAAAATGAATAAGCAATTTGAAAACATACCAGATAGCATGATAATCCAATCGGCAATAAAGTTCATAAAATCAGAGTATGAAGAAATAGGAAGAGATATTAGCAAACTCCAATCTAGATATATATTGTCTACAGGTGGAAAGATGCTACTTATTGCTTTAGGAGGTATGGTAGCGTCAATATTTGTTGGATTTTTAGCTGCTAGGGTTTCAGCTTCCCTTGGAAGAAATTTAAGGGATAATATATTTAAAAAAGTTATATATTTTTCAAATGCAGAATCCGACAAATATTCAACCGCTTCTTTAATAACTAGAAGTACTAACGATATACAACAAGTACAGATGTTTATAATTCTACTACTAAGGATAGTGTTTTATGCCCCTATACTGGGAATTGGGGGAATTGTGAAGGTTTTAGAAACCAATACTTCTATGGCATGGATAATAGCAGTGGGAGTTGTGGCTATTTTAGCTCTTGTCATAGTTTTGTTCTCTATGGCTGTACCAAAGTTTAAAGTAATTCAAAAATTAGTAGATAAAGTTAATCTTGTAATAAGGGAAGCTTTAAATGGAATTATGGTCATAAGGGCTTTTAATACCCAAAAATATGAAGAGGATAGATTTGATGAAGTAAACAAGGATTTAACTAAAACCCATTTATTTGTATCTAGATTGATGGCTATAATGATGCCTACCATGATGCTCATAATGAATTGTATAATATTACTCATAGTGTGGATAGGAGCTCATGAAATAAATAGTGGAGCTATACAAGTTGGAGATATGATGGCCTTTATGCAATATACTATGCAGATAATTATGTCCTTTTTAATGATATCTGCTATTTCAATAATATTACCAAGGGCATCAGTATCAGCTCAAAGAATAGTAGAAGTATTAGATGAAGAAGTGACTATTAAAAATCCTGAAAATCCTAAAAAGATTACAGGAGATGTGAAGGGAACAATAGAATTTAAAAATGTTAGTTTTAAATATCCAGGAGCAGAGGAATATGTGCTTAAAGATATATCCTTTATTGCAAATGCTGGAGAGACCACTGCATTTATAGGAAGTACAGGTAGTGGGAAATCTACCCTTATAAATTTAATTCCAAGGTTTTATGATCCTACAGAAGGACAAATTTTACTCGATGGGATTGATATAAGGGATATGGAACTTAAGGATTTAAGGGAAAGAATTGGCTATGTTCCTCAAAAAGGTGTTTTGTTTACAGGAACTATAGAAAGCAATTTAAAATATGGGAAAAATTTTGATGCTACTAGAGAAGATGTTTTAAAAGCTATAGAAATAGCTCAAGCAAAGGAAATTGTGGATGAAAAAGAAAAGGGTATACTACATGAAATAGCTCAAGGGGGAACCAATGTATCAGGTGGTCAAAAACAAAGATTGTCTATAGCAAGGACCTTAGTTAAAAAACCAGAGATATTTATATTTGATGATAGCTTTTCAGCACTTGATTTTAAAACTGATGCAGCCCTTAGAAGTGCAATAGAAAGGGAAATTAAAGATAGAACAATTTTAATAGTAGCTCAAAGGATTAGTACAATAATGAATGCCGATAAAATAGTAGTTTTAGATCAAGGGGAAATAGTAGGTATAGGAACTCACAAAGAACTATTGAAAAAATGCGATATTTACAGGCAAATTGCTATGTCTCAGTTATCAGAGGAGGAACTTCAATGAGTAAAGGTAGAAGATTTGAAAAACCAAAGGATTTTAAAGGAACTTTCTCTAAGTTGCTTGACTATCTAAGTCCATATAAAGTTAAACTTATTATAGTTATAGTATTTGCTATTGGAAGCACTATATTTTCAATAGTAGGCCCTAAAGTACTTGGGAAAGCAACAACAAAGATATTTGAAGGATTGATATCCAAAATATCTGGAGGACCAGGAATTGATTTTAGCTATATAAAAAGAATATTGTTGATTTTATTAGGATTATATGGTCTATCCTCCTTGTTTTCCTATATACAAGGATTTATAGTTAGTGGTGTAGCACAAAAAGTTTCTTATAACTTAAGGAAGGAAATTTCACAAAAGATAAATAGATTGCCTTTAAAGTATTTTGACTCAGTTCCCTATGGGGAAGTATTATCAAGGATTACCAATGATGTAGATACGGTAAGTCAATCTTTAAATCAAAGCATGAGTCAAATAATAACATCTGCCACTACTTTTATAGGGGTGCTTATAATGATGCTATCCATATCTTGGCAGATGACCATTGTAGCTTTATTGATTTTACCTATTTCAGCTTTTTTGATTATGACTGTGGTAAAAAGATCTCAAAAATATTTTAGAGAGCAACAGAAATTTCTAGGACAGGTAAATGGACATATAGAAGAGGTATATGCAGGACAAAATATAGTAAAGGCATTTAATGCTGAAGATCAGGTAATTTCAGAATTTGAAGATATTAACCAAAAGCTATATGGATCAGCTTGGAAATCCCAATTTATTTCAGGAATGATGATGCCTATAATGAGCTTTGTGGGGAATTTAGGCTATGTTGGAGTTTCTATTTTAGGTGGATGGCTCACCATTAGAAATGTTATAGAAGTTGGAGACATACTTTCATTTATTCAATATATAAGAAGTTTTACTCAACCTATAACTCAAGTAGCACAGATAAGTAATGTGTTACAATCTACTATAGCTGCAGCGGAAAGGGTATTTGAGTTTTTAGAAGAAGAGGAAGAAGTAGAAGATACTAAAACCCCTGTAAAATTAGAAGATATAAAGGGAAGAGTAACCTTTGAAAATGTAAAATTTGGATACGATGAAGATAAATTGATAATTAAAAATTTTACTCAAGACATAGAACCAGGACAGATGGTAGCCATTGTAGGACCTACAGGAGCAGGAAAGACTACCATAGTAAAACTTCTAATGAGATTTTATGATTTAAATGGTGGTAGAATACTGTTAGATGGCATAGATATAAGGGATTTTTCAAGAGAGGATTTGAGGAAAAATTTTGGTATGGTGCTTCAAGATACTTGGTTATTTAATGGCACTATAATGGATAATATAAGATATGGTAGGCTTGATGCTACAGATGAAGAAGTCATAGAAGCAGCTAAAATGGCCCATGCTCATAGATTCATAATGACATTGCCTGATGGATACAATATGGTTATAAACGAAGAAGCAAGTAATATATCTCAAGGACAGAAGCAGCTACTTACCATAGCAAGAGCAATACTGTCCAATCCAAAAGTGCTTATATTGGACGAAGCCACATCTTCTGTAGATACTAGAACAGAGTTATTAATACAGAAGGCTATGAATAATTTGATGAAAGGAAGAACCTCATTTGTAATAGCCCATAGACTTTCAACCATTAGAAATGCAGATTTAATATTGGTGATGAAGGATGGAGATATTGTTGAAAAAGGAACCCACGAGGAACTTTTAGCAAAAGGTGGATTTTATTACACCCTATACAATAGTCAATTTGAAAGTGTATCTTAATGGATAGTGGGGATGGGAATAATATCCCTGACTATGGAGTATTACTTCATAGTCAGGGATATTTACTAATTTAGTGTCTACTGTATCTAAAAAGATATATATTTCTTTGTCATCATTTTTACTCTTTATATTTTTAAATTTTATTTTAACTGAATATGAATCTAAAACATCAGTTTTTTCAATTCTTCAATAATGTTAAGATGCACATAAATTATGAATACGATATTACTGACACTTATTAATTTTTAACATTTAAAACACAGGGAGGCTGTCAGAAAACAAATAAAAGGGACTGTCCCTTTTATTTGTTTCTAATATACATCTTTATCTATTAAGCGTCCATCTTGCCAGTCTATTTTTAAAATCATGTCTGGAACAGAGTCTATACCTTTTTGAGCATATTTATTTAATAAAGAACCATAGAAGGATATTACAGAGCCTTTATGATAGTCATCTACATACTTTGCATTTTTGACACCATTTCTATATATATCCATAAGGTCTCGTCCATCTTCTGTTATAAATTTCCCATTTTTAACCTCAAGTTCATTTATATTTAACCCTGTGTATTTCTTTATTTCTCTCATTAATAAGTACTTTTCATATATTTCTTCTGTTTTCTGTGGCGAATCAGCTTTTAATGTCTGTGAAATATGGTAAAATAATTCCCTTCCATTATTTCCTTCATTCAATGCTGCTTCAATTAAATTCTTTGTTTTTTCATCCTCAAGCCCTTCCACAGTTATTATATAATTAAATGGATCTATAGAAAAACTTAATCTTTGTCCTTGAGGAATTGTAATATTGTTTTTATCTAGTATATTTTGAATTTGTTGGTTTATCATATTTCTGTTGTGAAGTTTTTGTTTTTCACTTTCAACAAGTCCATTAACTGTAATCCCTCTAAACATTGGATCGTATAAACAAAAGTTAGATATTAAACGATGTTGTTCATAATCTCTTTCAAAATGCCAACAATTCTGCCTCTCTTTATCAGTCATTCCCTGAACATAATGAGGTGCAGAAGGGTCAAAATATCTTTTATAAATATACTTTCGTCTTTCCTCTACTCCCATATGTTTAGTTTCATTATATAACCTATCATACTTTTCCTTTGTTTTTTCAACCATCCAAGCTTCTTTCCCATAATATTTATTCCTACTTTTTATCTCCGTTTTTGAAGTATCTTCATTTATATTGCTTTTACCGTAATTATTGTATGCACTACTTATTCCAATACCATCAATTTTCATTTCTATCCCTCCTATATATGTTATCGGCATGAAATTTTTTTATATACTTTTAGTTACAGTTTTATAAATATTTTTTAGTATAAAATATTTTACAGGGACGGATTTTTTTGAATAGGTTATCAGGAGATTACTTTATTATGGTATAATATTAGTGATATTTTACCATATATTTCATCGGAAAGCACTAAACTATATCTAGATATATATAGAAACAAAAGGTCTTTTGGTTCAATTAGTGGAACAATCTACTTGGAGCGATATAGTTTTAGTAAATGTTTATAATACAAATTTGTTAAGTGTTTTTAGGAGGAGGCATATATTATGTTTGAACAAGATTATATAATGCGTAAGATAAGAAATTTAGTAAGATTTTTAGCCAGGACTTTTTTAAACAAGGATGAGGTGACTTATGAATTGCCAATCCTAGAAGAGTATACAAAAACTGATTATATTCATAAGGAGTTGATTATTCTATTGGAACAAGGGAAAATAAACAAGGCTGAAAATCTGCTATTTGAAAATTTAGATACTGATAATAAAAGGTATATGGAATTAGCCTTAGATTTTTATGAAAGATTAAATAATTTTGAGGACGACTTTTTAGAAGAAAATAATTTTTCTAGGGAGGAAATTGAAGAGGGTTTAAAGGAAATTTTTAATAAATTTAAAGTACCAAACTTTTTCAATTAGAAGTCATCGATTTTATTAGAGGGGGTTATAGCAGAAGTTGGTTTTATAACTATTAACATTAATGCTGTTACTTTTATGATAATTTTATGGAAAGAGTTTGATAGTTATCTTGAAATTTAAAGCTAACTTGGAATATTAAAATGAGGAGGGGTTTTTTAAGAGCTAAGGTTTTTATAATGATTTTGCAAAAGAAATTATAATATAAGGAGGCTAATTATGGAAAAGAGAAGATTAGGGAAAACTAATTTTTTAGTATCAGTAATAGGATTTGGAGGTATTCCTATTCAAAGAGTAAGTAGAGAAGAAGCCATAGAAATAATTAGTGCAGTTAAAGAAGCTGGCATTAATTTTATTGATACGGCTAGAGGTTATACTGTTAGCGAATCTTTAATAGGTTGTGGATTGGAGAAGCATGGTAGAGAAAATTTTATTTTAGCTACTAAATCCGGTAAAAGAGATTATAATGGAATATTAGAAGAATTAAACATTAGTTTAAAAAATTTAAATACAGATTATATTGATCTTTTTCAATTTCATAATATCAAGTCTTTAGAAGAATTAGATTTTGTAATGGGTGATGAGGGCGGTTTGAAAGCTTTAAAAGAAGTGAAGGCAAAAGGGATAATAAAAGAAATAGGAATAACTAGTCATATGCCAGAAGTACTGGATAAGGCTATGGATACAGGAGAGTTTGCTACAATTCAATGTCCATATAATCCAGTAGAGAGGCAGGCAGAAGAAGTGTTTAGAAAAGCTAATAAATTAGATATTGGAGTAATAGTTATGAAGCCATTAGCAGGAGGGGCAATTCAAAATACAGATTTATCTTTAAGATTTATTACAAATAATCCTAATGTTACAGTAGCTATACCTGGTATGGACAGCGTAAAGCAAGTAATGGAAAATGCTAAAATTGGTGAAAAAATTATACCTTTAAATGAGGAAGAAAGGGCAATATTATTCCAAGAGGCAAAAGAATTAGGGACAGAATTTTGCAGGAGATGTGGTTATTGTATGCCTTGCCCTCAAGGGATAGACATACCTTCACAATTTTTAATGGAAGGATATTATAAAAGATATAATCTAAAGGAATGGGCATTAGATAGGTACCATGCTATGGAATTTAGGGCAAAGGATTGTATAGAATGTGGAAGTTGTGAGAAAAAATGTCCTTATAATTTACCTATTAGAGAGATGCTAAAAAGAGTGGATATGTTGCTAGAAAGATAGTGGATATTAGGGAAAAATAGATATTAAGATTTCCCAATGCAGAGGTAATTAATGCTAAGGATGGTTAAGGGAAGCTATGAATGGAAAGAATCCATGATACAGATTATAATGATGGACAAAAAGGACTATATAGAAAAACTGTCTCATATCATATGTTGTAACTATCAATGTGGCAAATATATCACCTAATATGATAGTTATAGATGGGGATATTGTTTATGATAAATAAAAATATTAGTAATTTCCAATAAATAAGAGGAGATTTTTATAATATTATAAAAATCTCCTCTTATTATTTATTATATAAAGGCAATATTTAAATTGATATTTATTTAAAATATGCAAGAATAAAAAATAAACTTGCAAAAATCCTTGCTATTATAAAAATTTTGTGTTAGAATCGTCTACAATATTATTTTTTATTTGGAGGTGTAAAAATGCAGAAAAAGTTTAAAAAGGTTTTGGTTGCCAATAGAGGTGAGATTGCCATTAGGATATTTAGAGCTTGTAGTGAATTAGGGATAAGAACAGTAGGAATATACTCTAATGAAGATAAAAATTCCTTATTTAGAACAAAAGCAGATGAATCCTATTTAGTGGGAAAAGATAAAGGGCCAATAGAGGCCTATTTAAGTATAGATGAAATTATAAATCTTGCGTTGAAAAAAGGGGTAGATGCTATTCATCCAGGTTATGGATTTTTAGCTGAAAGTCCAGAGTTTGCAAGAAAGTGCGAAGAAGTAGGTATTGAATTTATAGGTCCCACCTATGATATGATGCAAAATTTAGGAGATAAGATAAAATCTAAAAAAGTAGCTAGTAGTGTAGGAGTACCAACTATTCCAGGGATAGAAGAAAAGGTGCACTCAGAAGAGGATGCCATAAAATTTGCAAATTATTGTGGCTATCCTGTTATGCTAAAAGCTGCTGCTGGTGGCGGTGGAAGAGGCATGAGGGCAGTAAGGGATGAAAAGGATTTAATAAGAGAATATTATAGTGCCAAAAATGAAGCCAAAAAGGCCTTTGGTGTAGACGATATATTTATTGAAAAATATCTTGAAAAGCCGAAGCATATAGAAGTACAAATATTAGGAGATAAATATGGAAATATAGTTCATCTATATGAAAGGGATTGTTCTATACAAAGAAGACATCAAAAAGTTATTGAATATACTCCAGCCTTTTCTATTACAGAAGAATTAAGGCAAAGAATATGTAATGATGCAGTGAAAATTGCAAAAGCTGTTAATTACAGAGGAGCAGGAACTGTGGAATTCCTATTGGATAAGTATGGCAACCACTACTTTATAGAAGTTAACCCAAGGATACAGGTGGAACACACTGTTTCAGAAATGGTTACAGGAATAGACATAGTTCAATCCCAGATTTTAATAGCAGAAGGTTATTCCCTTGATTCTAAAGAAATAGGAATTAAAGGACAGGAATCTGTGGAGCCAAGAGGATATGCTATTCAGTGTAGGGTAACAACAGAGGATCCACTAAATAACTTTTCTCCAGACACAGGTACTATTGATATATACAGAACTGGCTCTGGGTTTGGCATAAGGCTTGACGGAGGTACTGGATTTGCTGGTGCAACTATAAGTCCCTATTATGATAGTTTATTGGTAAAAGTAACTGCATGGTCTAGAACCTTTGAAGATGCAGTCAGAAAGGCTAATAGAGCATTGAGGGAGATAAAGATAAGAGGAGTAAAAACCAATGTTCCATTTTTGATAAATGTATTAAATCATGAAGATTTTTTAAGTGGTAAATGTGACACTGGATTTATTACCTATAATCCAGAGCTATTTGAAATAAGTACAAAAACCGATGTGGAGCTTAAAGTACTAAATTATATAGGGGAAAAGGTTGTAAATGAAACAAGAGGATACAAACCAGATTTTAATATTCCTAGAGTTCCAATAGTGGAAATAGATAGGGAGATTTATGGTACAAAACAAATATTAGACCAATATGGACCTGATGGATTGATTGAATGGATAAAAAATAAAGAAGGTTTGTTATTAACAGATACGACTATGAGGGATGCTCACCAATCCTTGATGGCTACTAGAGTGAGAACTATTGATATGTTAAGGATTGCAGAAGCAACTTCTATATTAGGTAAGGATTTATTTTCATTGGAGATGTGGGGAGGAGCTACATTTGATGTATCCTATAGGTTCTTAAAGGAATCTCCTTGGACTAGATTGGAACTTTTAAGGGAAAAAATACCTAATATATTATTTCAAATGTTATTGAGAGGTTCTAATGCAGTGGGATATAGAAATTATCCGGATAATGTTATAAGGGAATTTGTAAGAGAGTCAGCAGATAAAGGAATAGATGTTTTTAGAATATTTGATTCACTAAATTGGATAGAAGGAATGAAAGTGGCAATAGATGAAGTATTAAATGTAGGGAAAATAGCAGAAGCTTGTATATGTTATACTGGAGATATTTTAGATGATAGTAAGGATAAATATTCATTAGATTATTATATAAGGACTGCAAAAGAAATAGAAAAAACGGGAGCTCATATATTGGGAATTAAAGATATGTCTTCTCTTTTAAAACCTCATGCAGCATATAAACTTATTAAAGCATTGAAGAATGAAATTAGTATACCAATTCATCTTCATACTCATGATACTAGTGGAAACGGTGTAGCAACAGTATTGATGGCAGCCCATGCTGGAGTAGATATTGTAGATACTGCTTTCAATAGTATGGCAGGTTTAACAAGCCAACCAGCATTAAATTCAGTAGTTGCAGCCTTGGAACATACAGATAGAAATACAGGACTTAATTTGGATGATTTACAGCTACTTTCAGATTATTGGAGCGATATTAGACCAATATATAATAAGTTTGAATCAGAGCTAAAATCTGGAACTACAGAGATATATAAATATGAAATACCAGGAGGCCAATATTCAAATCTTAGACCTCAAGTGGAAAGTTTTGGATTAGGACATAGGTTTGAAGAAGTAAAAGCAATGTACAAAACTGTAAACGAAATGCTTGGAGATATTGTAAAGGTAACACCTACATCAAAAGTAGTAGGGGATTTAGCTATATTTATGGTTCAAAATGATCTAACTCCAGAAAATATCTATGATAAAGGAAAGGATATGGCTTTTCCAGATTCAGTAGTATCCTATTTTAAGGGAATGATGGGGCAGCCTCTAGGAGGTTTTCCTGAAAGACTTCAAAAATTAGTATTAAAAGGAGAAGAACCCATAACTTGTAGACCAGGAGAATTACTTGAACCAGAGGATTTTCAAAAGATAGAAAAGCATTTAAGAGAAAATTATAATATAAATCCAGAGAGAAAGGATATATTATCTTTTGCACTATATCCTAAGGTATTTGAAGATTATTTAAAATATATAGAAGAACAAGGGGATTTTAGTAGAATGGGTAGTGATATATTCTTCTATGGGCTTAAAGAAGGTGAAATTGGAGAAGTAGAAATTGTAGAAGGAAAAACTTTGGTTATAAAGCTTCTTGAAATAGGGGAAATAGATGATGAGGGATATAGGACCCTTTACTTTGAAGTTAATGATAGTAGAAGAGCTATAAAAATATTTGACAAAGCAAGTAATATAGTTAAGAAGGAATCTTATATTCAAATGGCAGACAAGGATGATAAATTTCAAATTGGTGCAAGTATTCCAGGAGTAGTAGCTAAAATATTAGTAGAACCAGGTGATAAAGTAAAAGAAAATCAGCAAGTTGCAGTAATAGAAGCCATGAAGATGGAAACCAATGTAACTACATCAGTTGAAGGTACTGTCAAATCTATAGTGGTTGAAGAAGGGCAAAATGTAGAGACAGGAGAATTGTTGATGGTGTTAGAATAGGAATATTAGTAGTTTATAAAATTTGTTTATTTATTGAGTTTTATAGTAAATAAATGATATAATCTAGATATGAATATATCGGAGGTGGGTCCGAGGATGGAAGAAAAGGTGTATGATTTACTAGAAAAGTTATATGTAGAAGTTCAAGGTATGCAGACGGAAATTAAAGATGTAAAAGAAACTATGGCAACCAAGGATGATTTGAAAGACTTTGCAACCAAAGATGACTTAAAGGCATTTGCAACTAAGGATGATTTGAAAGATTTTGCAACCAAAGATGACTTAAAGGCATTTGCAACTAAGGATGATTTGAAAGATTTTGCAACCAAAGATGACTTAAAGGCATTTGCAACTAAGGATGATTTGAAAGATTTTGCAACTAAGGATGACATAAAGGCATTTGCAACTAAAGATGATTTGAAAGACTTTGTAACTAAGGATGACATAAAAGATCTTGCCACTAAAGAAGATTTAAATGTATTAGCAGAAGAACTTCATGTAGAAATTCAAACTGTATATGATGAACTAATAGAATTACGAAATGATTTAAGTACAATGGAGATGTTGACAACCAAAAATGCCTACGATATTGCTAAATTGAAAGCTATACGTTAAAGATGGGACAATGTTAAAAAGCTTATTAAGCCTAAACAATATTATAAAAGGGCTTAATAAGCTCTTTTATTTAAAAAAACATGAAATTAATTATAGTCTCTGAAAATTTCTTTGGAATATTTTTTCTTTTTATTTTTAAAATATTCTAGGCTTTCTAATTACAATAGAAATTCATTCATTATCCTTCCATAAATTCTCCATCTTTTTATGGCAAACCATAGTTTTTTCTTATCTTTGTGAGTAAATTTATTTAAGTATTAATAATTAAGATAGGAGAAATGTTTTACTTATGTTATAATGTTATAAAATATACAGAAAATTAATGTATTAAGTGAATAGAAGATGATTATATTGCTGAGAAATTATATAATAGTTTAGGTTTTAGGCGTAAATCAGAAGATGATGATGGATACGAATTAGTAATGAGATATGAATTGGAATATTTAAATAATACATAATAGAAGGTGTGAGTTAATGATGAGAAAGCTTAGCATTTTTTTTATTATTATTTTTCTAGTTTTGTTAACCAGCTGTAGATCAATTGATAACAACTCAGAACCGTCTTCTCGCCATAGTTTAACAGAAAAGAATGAAGTAAATAAAAATACTAGTCATGTCATTCCTGAAGGTAGTACAATTGGAACTAGGTATTCAACTCCAGATGGGTTTACAAGGGTTAAGGTAAACAAAGGCAGCTTTGAAGAATTTTTGAGAAATCAAAAGTTAAAGCCCTATGGAGAAAAGGCATTGTATTATAATGGTAGGGAAAAGCCATCAAAGGGAGTGTACGATAGTGTAATAGATGTTGACATTGGGGACAGGAATCTTCATCAATGTGCTGATGCTATCATGCTTTTACGTGGAGAATATTTATATTCTATTGGAGATTATGAGGATATTAAATTCAATTTTGTATCTGGCTTTACAGCAGAGTACAGTAAGTGGATGGAAGGATATAGAATTAAAGTGGAAGGAAATGATGTAAGCTATTATAAAGGAACCGAACCATCTAATACCTATGAGGATTTTAGAAAATTTATGGATATGGTATTTGCTTATTCTGGAACTTTGTCCTTAGAAAAAGAAATGGATAGGGTTGATATTGAAGATATGAAAATTGGCGATGTATTTATTATTGGTGGAAGCCCTGGTCATGCTGTTATTATTGTAGATATGGCAATGAATAATGCCAATGAAAAAATCTTTATCATAGCTCAATCCTATATGCCAGCCCAACAAACCCAAATACTTATCAATCCTAATGATGAAAACATGAGTCCTTGGTATTCACTAAAAGATAAAGAAAAATTGAAAACCCCAGAATGGACTTTTGAGATAGATACATTGAGAAGATTTTAATGATATGGGAAGGAATGTATCAAAAAGCAAAATTAGAAATAATAGAAGGTAATATTGGAAAAGGATTATAAATAATAAAAAAAGGTTGTCTTATTTAGGATATACATGGTCTATACAAATTGTATGAAAGAGAAAATTTAAATCCCAACATGGATATAAAAAATTAAAGATAACATAAATTGTATAATTTTTGTAAAGCGAAAAGGAGTGAATATTAATGTCTAAAATTAAAACAAATATACGCACTTTCCAAGAAAAAGATAAAGAAGCTATTATAGAATTAATTGCAAATTTTAGAGTAGATCTAGCGGGATTAAAAGGGATTGAAAAAGAGCAAAATATGGATATGGCAAAGGAAGAATTGAGAGATTACATAGATAATAAATATCCTATATTTATTGCAGAAGACAAAGGAAATATAATAGTAGGGTATTTGGTTTGTAAGGTGGAAAGAGATATTGTTTGGGCAGAGTCTCTTTATGTATTACCAGAATATAGAAGAAGGGGTATAGCTTCATTACTATTTAATGAAGCAGAAAAGGTAGCAGAAAAACTTGGAGGTGATACGGTATATAATTGGGTTCATCCAAATAATGATGGAATAATTAAATTCTTGGATAAAAGAGGATACAATGTTTTAAACTTAATCGAAATACGTAAACCATGGAAAGGAGAAATAAATAATCAAAAGATAAAAGTAGATAAACACGAGTTTAGGTACTGAGATATATACCCGAAAAACAATATATTCTAATATCAATGGTAGAAAGTTATTATGAGAAGTGGGGTATTATCATTTAATTATTTAAGAAAACCACAACAATATTCATAGATAATTTTTCAGAGGTCTGTGTCACATATGTTTGATTTCTCTAGAATGGGGAAACTCTAGAAGAAATATGTTTGTTGATTTTACATGTTTTCTATGATAAAATAATTGTGTTTATGGTATGATATAAATGATATAATTTTCCATCACAATATAGGGGGTGTAAATATGACTATCTTTTTTTCAGTTTTAATTCTTATATCTAGTATTCTATTAATTGTAACAGTATTATTTCAGGAGAGCAAATCAGAAGGTTTAGGAGCTATCAGTGGTGGTGCTGAAAAGATTTGGGGTAAAACAAGAGCGAGAACTATGGAAGCAACTCTTAGAAAAATAACCACAATTTCTGCAATTGTGTTTATGATATCTGCAATAGTACTTGCAGCAATACAATAAGAAAAAGGAGGTATATTAATATGGATTTTGTAATGATAGGTGCACCAATAGTTGGTATACTTGCATTATTATTTGCTCTTTATAAAGCGAACTATATAGAAAAGATGAGTCCTGGCAATGACAGGATGAAAGAAATAGCATCTTTTATAGAAGAAGGAGCTATGGCATTTTTAAAACGAGAGTATAGAGCACTTTCTATATTTGTTGTTGTTCTATTTATCATATTAATAGTAGCAATTAATTGGCAAACAGCAATATCTTTCATATTAGGAGCTATGTTCTCTGTATTTGCTGGATATTTTGGTATGAGAGTAGCTACAAGAGCTAATGTAAGAACTACCAACGCGGCTAAGGAAAAAGGCATGAATGAAGCACTAAATGTAGCTTTTTCTGGTGGATCAGTAATGGGTATGTGTGTTGTTGGGCTAGGTGTAATAGGAGTATCAGTACTATATATGTTGTTTCCAGATCCATCTATTATCACAGGTTTTGGTTTAGGAGCTTCATCTATAGCGTTATTTGCTAGAGTAGGTGGAGGAATATATACTAAAGCAGCTGATGTAGGTGCTGACTTAGTAGGTAAAGTAGAAGCAGGTATTCCTGAAGACGACCCAAGAAATCCTGCAGTAATAGCTGATAATGTTGGAGATAATGTAGGAGACGTAGCAGGTATGGGTGCTGATTTATTTGAATCTTATGTAGGAGCCATAATATCTGCAATCACGTTAGGATTAGCAGCTTATGGTGAAAAAGGGGTTAAGTTTGCTTTAGCTTTATCTTCGGTAGGAATATTAGCTTCCATTATAGGAGTTTATTTTGTAAGAGGAGATAAAGATCCTCAAAAGGCATTAAACAATGGAACGCTAGTTTCATCTATTATAACAGTTATATTTGCATTTATTTTAAGTAGAAGTATTTTAGATTCAACCAAGCCTTTTATAGCTATTTTGGCTGGTTTAGCAGTAGGTCTTATAATTGCTAGAATTACTGAATATTATACATCAGCAGATTATGTACCAGTAAAAAGAATTGCAAGTGAATCAGAAACAGGTGCTGGTACCAATATAATTGCAGGTTTGTCCGTTGGTATGATGTCCACTGGAGGTCCAATTATAGTGATAGCTATTGGTATATTGGTTGCATTTTATGCATCAGGAGGTTTATCAGAACCAATTTCAGGATTATATGGTATAGCTTTAGCAGCAGTAGGAATGCTTTCAACAGCAGGTATGACTATTGCAGTAGATGCATATGGTCCAATTGCTGACAATGCTGGCGGAATTGCAGAGATGTGTGATTTACCAGAAGAAGTAAGGGATATTACAGATAAATTAGACTCTGTTGGGAATACAACAGCTGCAGTAGGTAAGGGATTTGCAATAGGTTCGGCAGCTTTAACAGCTTTAGCATTATTTGCTTCTTATACTCAAGCAGTACATTTAAGTGGAATAAACTTAACAGAACCAGATGTAATTGCAGGTTTGTTTATAGGAGGAATGTTACCATTTCTATTTTCAGCTATGACTATGGAAGCAGTTGGGAAGGCTGCTTTTAGTATGATAGAAGAAGTAAGGAGACAATTTAAAGAAATTCCAGGGATAATGGAAGGTAAAGCAACGCCAGATTACAGTACTTGTGTTGATATAAGTACAAAAGCAGCACTAAAGGAAATGGTAATACCAGGAGTATTGGCAGTAATTGTACCTGTATTAATTGGGCTATTACTAGGTCCAGAGGCTTTAGGAGGACTTATAGCTGGAGCATTAATTACAGGTGTACTTATGGCTATATTTATGGCAAATGCTGGAGGAGCTTGGGATAACGCTAAGAAGTATATAGAAGAAGGAAACCATGGTGGCAAGGGTAGCGAAGCTCATAAGGCAGCAGTAGTTGGAGATACAGTAGGAGATCCATTCAAAGATACTTCAGGACCATCATTAAATATACTTATAAAGTTGATGACCATTGTATCCCTAGTATTTGCACAGCTTTTCTTAAATTATGGTGGAATATTATTAAATTTATTTAAATAATAAAAATCCCTTCCTCAGGAAGGGATTTTTATATGATATAATTAATAATTAATATTGTTATTTTATATAAAAATATTGGATTTGTTATATTATATAAAATTTGTTAATAATATTGTGATAGGATATGTTTAAATCTATTTATTTATAGTTAAAGGAAGGTATAGGGTATGAAAATAACTATCGAAGATATGAAAATAAACTATATATGTGAAGGAGAAGGTCAAGATGTACTAGTTCTTCATGGGTGGGGAGCTAATATAGATACTGTCATGCCTATAATCAATCTTTTAAAGTCAAATTTTAAGGTATATGCATTGGATTTACCTGGATTTGGCAGTAGTGATGAACCGAAGGAAGTATATGGTTCTAAAGAATATGCTGAAATTGTAAAGAAATTTATTGATTATATGGAAATGAAAAGGGTAATATTAATAGGTCATTCTTTTGGAGGAAAAATTTCTATATGGTTAGGAAGTTTATATCCAGAAATAGTTGATAAAATAGTACTTATAGATAGTGCAGGATTAATTCCAAAGAGAGGTTTAAAATATTATATTAAGGTATATAGTTTTAAACTATTAAAGGCTATATACAAAGGAGTTTTTTTCTGGGTAGACGAAAAAAGTAAGATGGAAAGGTTTTATAGAAAATTTGGTTCAGATGATTACAAAGCTGCCCAAGGAATAATGAGGAAAATATTAGTAAAGGTGGTTAACGAAAACTTAAAACCTTTATTAAAAACCATACAAGCACCTACATTGTTGATTTGGGGAGATGAAGATACAGCTACTCCCCTATATATGGGTAAGATCATGGAAAAGGAAATACCTGATAGTGGATTAGTAGTGCTAAAAGGAGCAGGACATTATTCATATTTAGATAAATTTAATGAATTTTCTATAATACTTAATGCTTTTTTACTACCAAATAAGTAGATAAGTAAGTATAATATTTGTAAAGGGGTTATGTGGAGGTGAATTTATTGAATAAGCTAATAGCTTTTTTACTAATTCTTTTATGGGTATACTTTCTAATGGATAGATCAAAATTTTTCTTACATATGATACAATTAGAAGGATATAAAAATGACGAATATAGAAAATGGCTTTCAAAAAGTGGCAAAGCTTATGATGACAAATTGAAAAAATCTATGAAAATTATTTCTATTATGACTATAGTATACTTAATTTATATTATATTATTTAGGAAAGGAACACAGTTTAATATATTTGTACTTTATGCTTTCTATATTGTATGGACCTTATGTATGTTTTTGGCAAGAACTAAGGATGAGGAAGCAAAAAAACCTTTGGTATTTACTAAACGTGCTACAAGGCTTTATATAACTAATTTAATATTAAATATTGTTTTATTGTTAATAATACGTACAATATGCGTTAAAAGTATAAATGATGCTATATTATGTTCCCCAATAGTATTATTTATTGGAACTCTACTATATTATTTTCAACCGGAAACTATGTATGTATCCAATATATTGATTAAACCTGTTGAAGATAGTATCAATAGATGGTATTTTCGGCAAGCGCAAGAAAAGATAGATTCCATGGAGGATTTATATGTTATAGGTATAACTGGTAGTTTTGGTAAAACTAGTACTAAATTTATAACTAGTACCATATTAAAACAAAGGTATAAAGTGCTTAGTACTCCAGAAAGTTATAATACTCCTATGGGATTAAGCAAGGTTATAAATAATGAATTAACTGAGGAATATCAAGTATTTATAGCTGAAATGGGTGCTAGAAATATAGGAGATATTAAAGAGTTAGTTCAACTTACTAAACCTAAAATAGGAGTTATTACTTCTATTGGACCTGCTCATTTAGAAACTTTTAAAAATATAGACAATATAATGAAAACCAAATATGAATTAATAGAAGAATTGTCTATTGATGGGATAGCCATATTCAATTATGATAATGAATATGTAAAAAAATTAGCTGATAAGACCTTTAAAGAAAAAATATTATATGGTATGGAAAATATTGAAGAATTAGATATATATGCTGAAGATGTAGAGGTATCTGAACTAGGTTCTACATTTACTATAAAGGATAAAAAAGGAAACAGCATAAGATGCACTACAAAACTATTAGGTAAGCATAATATCTATAATATATTAGCAGGGGTTAGTGTGGCTGTGGCTATGGGAATGAATTTTGAAGAGATTAAACGAGGTATACAAAAAATAGAACCTATTCCTCATAGATTAGATATAATAAATCCAGGAACTGGAATAATAATAATTGATGATGCATTTAATTCTAATCCCATAGGTGCAAAAGCAGCTTTAGACGTATTAAGTCAATTTAAAGAAGGTAGAAAAATTATTGTAACTCCAGGTATGGTGGAATTGGGAGAAAAAGAAGCTGAAGCAAATAGAGAATTTGGAGTAAATATAGGTAAGGTATGTGACTATGTTATTTTAGTAGGCAAGAAACGAACTATTCCTATATATGAAGGATTAATGGAAGTAGATTATAATGAAAATAATATATTTGTTGTAAAAGATTTAGATGAAGCTACACAAGTGATTCAAAAAATAGCAAAACCTAAAGATGTAATATTATTTGAAAATGATTTACCAGATAATTATGAAGAATAGGAGGGTAATCAATTGAAAAAACGAGTAGCAGTTGTATTTGGTGGGCGTAGTGTGGAACATGAAGTATCAGTAATAACAGGGCTTCAAGTGATAGAAAATATGGATAGGGACAAATATCATATAATCCCAATCTATATTAATAAAAAAGGCAAATGGTTTACAGGGGAAAGTTTAATGGAATTTAAAAATTTCAAAGAAAACAAATTAGATGATATACAAGAAGTGATATTAACACCTATAACAAATGATCATAATTTATACAATCATCCAGAAAATATTGGGCTGTTTAAGAAAAAAATAATAGATAAAATAGATGTAGTATTTCCTACAATACATGGGACAAATGGGGAAGACGGTACTATTCAAGGATTATTTGAGCTTATGAATATCCCTTATGTAGGCTCTGGTGTATTAGCTTCATCAGTGGGAATGGATAAGATAATTATGAAGGATGTATTTAAAGCTAATAATCTTCCTATAGTAGATTACAGATGGTTCTATAGAAAAGAATGGATAGAAAACCAAGAAAGAATAATAAATATAATTGAAGAAAGTTTAGATTATCCAGTGTTTGTAAAACCAGCTAATCTTGGTTCAAGTATAGGTATATCTAAAGCTAAGGATAAAGATGGATTTATTAAAGCAATGGAGATTGCTACAAGATATGATAGAAAGATAATAGTAGAAAAATCTGTAGAAAATCCAAGAGAAATAAATTGTGCAGTGATGGGTTACGATGATAATGTGATAGCTTCATTATGTGAAGAACCCTTAGGTTGGGAGGAGATATTAACTTTTGAAGATAAATATATAAATAGCAATGTTAAAGGAACAGGAAAAGAAGGAAGTAGAAGAATAATTCCAGCAGATATAGATGATAATATAAGGGAGAAAATAGAAGACATTGCTAAAAAATCTTTTATATCTATTGATGGAAGGGGAAATGCTAGGATAGATTTCCTTTTAGCTAAGGATGGAAAAATATATGTAAATGAAATTAATACTTTGCCTGGTTCTATTGCTTTTTATCTATGGGAAGGAAAAGGATACTCTTTTAAAGAGCTGATAGATAATATGATAGATATAGCAATAAAAGTTCATGAAGATAAAAATGATAATATGTATCATTATGATGCAGATTTATTTAATAAAATTCATTTAGGTGGTAGTAAAGCTAAAAAAATGTAAGATATAAATTTATGTCTTACATTTTTTTAAGAATGAAAGATATATAAAATAATTGGGTAAACTAGTAATATAAATTTACAAGGAGAGAAATAAAATGAGTTTAAGAGAAAACATAATAGAATTTATGAGAAACAAAGCATATAAACCTATGTTAAGAGAAGAATTAGTGGTTGAATTTGGAATAAAAGGAAAAGAAACAGATGTTTTTTATAAGGTATTAGATGATATGGAAAAAGAAGGAGTAATAATAAAAACACGAAACGAACGATATGGTTTAGTAGAAAAGATGAATTTAGTGGTAGGAAAAATAGATGGAAACCAAAAGGGATTTGGATTTTTAATTCCTGATGATAAGACTAAGGAAGATGTATTTATACCAGCTGAAGATATGAATGGAGCTCTTCATGGGGACAAGGTTGTTGTAAGGATAATCAATAAAGGATTACCTGGCAAAAAAGAAGAAGGAGAAGTAATTAGAATTTTAGAAAGAGCTAATGATACGATAGTTGGTACTTTTGAAAGTAGTAGAAATTTTGGATTTGTAATACCTGATGATTCTCGAATAGCTTATGATGTATTTATACCTAAGTCAGATATTAACGGGGCTAAAACTAATCAAAAAGTAGTAGTAAAAATAACTAGATGGCCAGAAAAAAGGAGAAATCCTGAAGGCAAGATAGTGGAAATTTTAGGATATGTAGGAGAAAAGGGAACAGATATATTATCAATAATTAAACAATTTAAATTGTCAGAGGAATTTCCAGCCAAGGTATTAGATCAAGCAAGTTCCATTGAACAAACAGTACCTCAAGAAGAAATTGCAAAAAGAGTAGATCTTAGAGATTTAAAAACCTTTACTATTGATGGAGCAGATGCAAAAGATTTAGATGATGCTGTGTCTGTAGAAAAATTGCCTAGTGGAAATTATAGATTGGGAGTTCATATAGCTGATGTATCGCATTATGTAAAGGAAAAAAGTGCTATAGATAAGGAAGCTTATAAGAGAGGAAATAGTGTTTATCTTATAGATCGAGTTATACCTATGCTTCCAAAAGAATTATCCAATGGGATATGTAGTTTAAATCCTGGTGAAGATAGGTTGACATTATCTGTACTTATGGAAATAGATAAAAAAGGAAATGTGGTAAACTATGAAATAGTTGAAGGGGCTATACGAAGTAGGGCAAGATTAGTATATGATGATGTTTCAGATCTATTAGAGAAAAATGATGAAGAAGCTTTAGAAAAGTTAAAAGAATTCACAGAAGAATTAAAGATGATGGAAGAGTTATCTCATATACTTTATGAAAAAAGGCAAAGAAGAGGTAGTATAGATTTTGATTTTCCAGAGGCAAGGATAATATTAGATGAGGATGGTATACCGATAGACGTAGTAAAGGAAGATAGAAGAATAGCTGATAAGATGATAGAAGAATTTATGCTAGTTTGTAATGAAACTATTGCTGAACATTTTTATTGGGCAGATATTCCATTTTTATATAGAATTCATGAGGAACCAGATATGGAAAGGATAGAAGAATTTAATAAATTTATTCATAATTTTGGATATACAATTAAAGGAAGTCAAGAGATTCATCCTAAAGAATTGCAATTATTGTCTAAAGAAGTGAAGGGTAAAAAAGAGGAAACATTAATCAATACATTACTTTTAAGATCCCTAAAAAAAGCTAGGTATAGTAGTGAAAAAGAAATACATTTTGGGCTAGCATCTAAATACTATTGCCATTTTACTGCACCTATTAGGAGATATCCAGATTTACAAATTCATAGAATCATTAAAAGTTATATAAATGGAAAGCTTAGTCCTAATGAAAAGGATAGGTTATATACCTTTTTACCAAAAGTAGCAGAACACACTTCCATAACAGAAAGAACAGCTGAAGAAGCAGAAAGAGAAGTAGAAGATTTAAAGAAAGCTGAATATATGTCTCAAAGAATTGGAAATGTATACGAAGGAATAATATCTTCATTAACTCATTTTGGAATGTATGTTCAATTAGAAAACACCATAGAAGGATTAGTCCATTTTAGCAATATGATAGATGATTATTACTATTTCGATGAGGAGAAATATTATATAATAGGAGAACACACTAAAAAGATATATAGATTAGGAGATACGGTGAAAATAATGGTAATAAATACAGATTTGGTGAAGAGGACCATAGATTTTATGTTAGTACAAGAGGATGAATAACATATCTTGACATCCAATGTAAACCTTGATAAACTCATATTTAGACAAAAAATTAGTGTGGTGATTTTATGAAAGAAGAAAACGTAAAAATTGTAGCTAGAAATAGAAAAGCAAGACATGAGTATTTTATTGAAGAAACTATAGAAGCAGGAATTGTATTAAAGGGAACAGAAGTGAAGTCAGTAAGAGAAGGTAGAGTAAATATAAAGGAAAGCTATGGGGTAGTAGAAAATGGAGAAGTGTTTATCTATAATATGCATATAAGTCCTTACGAACAGGGAAACATTTATAATACAGATCCTCTTAGAAAGAAAAAACTTTTACTTCATAAAAGAGAAATAAGGAAATTAGAATCTGCAGTTATGCAAAAAGGATATACACTGGTACCTTTAAGTGTATATATTAATGAAAAAGGAATAGTTAAAGTGGAATTAGCTGTAGCAAGAGGTAAGAAATTATATGACAAGAGGGAAGCTATAGCAAAAAGAGATGCAGAAAGAAGAATGCAGCAGCATCTATCAGAAAAATATAAATATAATTCATAATTCCTCATTCCCTATTTTATGATTACGCTTAAAGCAAAGTTTCCCCATTTTTTATGGACATAAAAATTAATTTTAAATATGAAAAATGGGGAAACTCTAGTTGTTCTACTGGTTGACATAATATCATTATTTTGTTATAATAAATGATGGGTTAAAATAAGATATAATTAAATATGGGGGCGAAATGGTTTCGACGGGAATATTGAAGCAGGAGTAGCGAGTCGTTGTTGCCAACTCAACGTAAAAAAGTGGCATTAAGAATAAACGCAAACGAAGATTACGCATTTGCTGCTTAATTAAAGCAGCACGTCCTACCCAAGAGTCCCACGGCTTGGGATAGGGCGCCAACATTAGTGGGGAACCGAGCCTTACAAAGCTTTGAGTAAGGAACGGAATTTTATGAAGCTACCGAGGCTAGAATCCTGTCAGTAGGAGTCTAGCTGAGGGAATGTTAAAATACTGACTGCACTCGGAGAAGCTCCTGTGGATATATTTTCGGACGTGGGTTCGATTCCCACCGCCTCCACCATAAAAGAACTTAAATATTGATACAATACAAACTCCTTGATTTCAAGGGGTTTTGTTGTTTTTGGGTTAAGAAATGGTTTTGATTTTAGTGGTTTTGTTGTCAAAAGGTAGGGGTGTGTGCAAGTGGGCGCATATTTTTCGGTAGGTGGGTGCACTTTTTAGCGATAAAATCCATTTCTAGATTTACTAGGAATACTGTAGATACTTTAATGAGTTCTCTAGCTAAAGAGGAAAGTCGATCAATTTCTGAGAATGTGACATGGGGGCATAGAAAAAGATTAATGAAGGAGAAGTTCCACAATATTATGTAGAGAATAGTCAACCAGACATTTATGAAGACCAGATTAAAGAAGCATTTATCAAAGCTTTCAATAACTTAATAGAAAATAAAGAAGAAATTATAAATGGTTATGAAGTTATATTAGAAGAACTACTAGACACAATGAAGCTAGAGAAGAAGGTAACAATTATTCAAAATGAAATGGAAATAGTAGAAGAATTATTTAGAAAGATGGTTGATGAGAATTCTAGAAAGGCTATGGATCAAAAGGAATATTCAAAAAATATTATAAAATCAGAACTCACTGGTTTAAAAGTTAAAAGCCTTAGACTAGTGGGTTGTTTTTTATTTCAAATAAAATCTGGTAGAAATTAGTTAATGTATATGATAGAATAAAGATAATTCAGGGTATGTGATTAAAGTAATTATTGTACAATTGTACATATGTAGGATTATATGTAATATAAAGGAGAAGATTATATGAAAGATAAAGAAAAAGAAATAGGAGAATACAACGATAAATTCATGAAGAAGGTACTAAAATCAGCATTATATACTTTCCTTATATTTTTATTTACAATGTTTGGAGTAGAATTTATCATTGATTTAGTATTTCATGGTGGAGACGCTTCCCTTATAATAAGTTTTTATATAAGCACCATTTTTACAATATTTTATTGTACAATGACTATTATTGAAGAAATTAAAAAGATTAAATGATGAACATCATTTTTACTATATGTAGCAATAAATCAGATAAAATGTAATAAGGATATATGGAATTTATATAAAAATAAAGATGAAATATAACTTTATGGAAAGAAGAGTTTTCAAATTAATGGAATTTGGTGTTAATTAAGTTAATGCAATGGGTATTTTAATGATTATTTAAAAAATAGGGGTGAAGTATTTGGGAATAAAAGATTTATTAAAAATAGGGAATGAATCTGATAGAGTCTCAGCTTTGTATGACATATTTGAAGAAGATACAAGACTATCAACAAAAGCAACTCAAGTGGAGTTTCTGACAACAATAAGACAGATTGAAAAATATCTTAAACCTGGGATGAAAATCCTTGATTTAGGTGCCGGAGCAGGAGAATATAGCATATTTTTGCAAAACAAGGATTCGATGTAACTGCAGTAGAGCTAGTAGAAAAACATGTAAAGCAAATAAAGGAAAAGATAAATGAAGAAATGTCAATAGAAGTAATTCAGGGAAATGCTTTAAATTTATCAATAATAGAAGATAAAAGCTATGATATTGTATTATGTTTTGGGCATTTATATCATTTATCTAAAATGGAAGACAGGATAAAATGTATAAGTGAAGTAAAACGGGTTTGTAAAGATAATGGAAAGATGTTCTTTGCTTTTATTTCAAATGATATGGTTATTACAACGGAAACATTTTTATACAATCCTAATTTTTTACTAGAGGATTCATATAATCATAAAACTTTTAAGGTTGTTGACTTTCCATTTATTTTTCATACAGTAGATGATTGTAGAAAGTTATTAAAGGATTCAGAATTAAATATTATTTCAGAGGTAGCTGCAGATGGCTTAAGTGAACTTCTTCAAGATAAGATAAATAAAATGGATGATGAAAGCTATGAACAATGGTTAATTTATCATTTCTATTGTTGTGAGAAACCTGAGTTTTTAGGGACTAGTAATCATTTATTATTTGTAGCAGAGAAGTGATCGTATGTTATCTATAAAAAATATATATTTAATAACCTTTGTAGCTAGGTGCACAATTTAGCGTTAATCGAGTATTGCTAAATTGTATTAATATTGGAGTCATTAGACATACATAAACTAAATTTTGATACAATAGAAACTCCTTAATTTCATAGGATATAACTTATCACTAGTATCAACTGAAATTATACAGAATTCCATTATTTCTAGATAACTTTGTTGTTATTTTGGGGCTAAGTTTAAGATAGGATTTCTATTTTTTCAAATATGCCCATTATATATAATTTAACTAATACATAATGTATAAATTATTTACTCATTAGATACCTACTATTAGCTATATTTTTTACAATCTTATATCCATTCCTTTGATATAAGTTAATAGCCTTTTCATTGCTTATAAATACATATAAAAATACATCTTTATTTTGCTTTTTTGCAATTAAATCAACATATTTTAAAACTTTTGTGCCTATACCTTTTCCCTGAAATTTTTCGAAAATAAACAGATCGTCAAGTTCAAGTATTTCTCCTTCAGTATGTAGGAAGAAATACCCTACCTTAATTCCATTAAAATAAATACATTGATAGTTATCTATATTTTTTTCTATCTTTTTTTTAACCCAAGTAAAAATTTTTTCAAAATCATAATTTAGATTAGTTTCATATTTTTCAATAAGATCTTTATTTAACTCAAATATTTTATCTATATCGGTAGATGATGCATTTCTAAATGTTAGTTCCATAGTCTCACTCCATATCAATTAGCAAAAATGTATAATTAAATATTTTATAATTTTTTTATCATATATACCATTCCAGGAATATATCCAAGTTTTTGATTTAATGCCATCATACTATTATTCTTATAATGTACTGTTGTTTCTATTGCTTTTATTCCTTCAAGTCGACACCATTTCTCTAATAATATTTTTAGGTTTGTAGCTACCCCTTGGCCTCTATAATCTTCTGTTACATATAATGATAAAATCATAACTCTATCTTGATATTTCTTTTGTTTGCACGCCCATATAAATCCTTGTACATGACTCTGTTCATCTTCCGCAATAGCAAGAAACAAATCTTCATTTCTTGTATTTTTAATTTTTAGTACTGTTTCTTCTATTTCTGCTGTTGAAATTTTATAATCTGGTATCCATAGTTTTGGTGTAAGATTATGCCATTTTGCAATCTGCATTAAAAGCAATTCTGATTTTTTGTCGATATTGCTATTATTAAGCTCAATTTTTTTATAATTCATTATTAAAGCCTCCAAAATTATGATTAATGTGTACCCTAATAACCTGTATCAAAAGTAAAGAGTTATTCTTGTGAATATTATTATATATAAAATTATAGAAAAAGTCACTATTGACAGTGGGCACAAATTTGTTTTGCATTGTTAGCTATCTTTTGTCTTTATTCTACATACCGTCCTAGGGCTTCAACGTCCTTTATTTTTATTGTTGAGCGGTGATAATCGATAACTCCTTCATCCTTCATACGGCTCATTTCTCGGCACATAGACGGTCGAGATACATTTAAAAAATCTGCCATATCATTTCGATTCATTGGTAAAACAAAAGTTGTTTTACCTGTTTTTTTATATAAACGTCAATATTTTTTGTACAAAAGTGCAAATGTTTTCTTGTATAATTTAATCCATGTTTTCTCTCTAAATATCTGAAAAAGATGATTTTTATAGTAGAACACCTGTTTGTCTTAGTGTTTATGAAATTCAATAGAAATTAGTTAATGTCTATGATAGAATAAAGGAAATCAAATATATGTGATAAAAATAATTGATTAGTTGTATCATCTTGCTAAAACAAGATGATACAAGAGTCAGACATTAAAATAGCATGTAATTCTAGAGAATTAAAGCCAATTTATTATGGAGATAAAAACAATAATGATAAAGAGGACATTGAAAAAATGATAAAAAAGTTATGGTTGGGAAAAGATTTATTGATTTGACAACTATTAATTTTGTATTTAATATAAGTATTAGAAATTAATAAACAATAAAAGGTGGGTGAATAAATTTTGAAAGTCAAAAAAAGGCCAAAGGATATTTTAGGTAATATTTTAAACCAATATGGAGTAGAAGATAAAGTCTTAAATAGACTAACTTATAAATATGTGCTTCATATTGATAAGTTAAGTGAAAAGTATCAGTATCTAGAAGATGGAAATTTAAATGAATTATATGTGGAAGAATGTATTCAAAAAGCAATAGAAATATTTAAGTTTATGGAGTATAGTGACAATCTTTTAGTTGTTTATGAAGATTTATTTGGACAAGAGAATGAAAAAGAGAAGGAATTCCTAGAGAGTACCTTGACTGATGTAATTCAGTATGATACATATAAATTAAAATGGAAATATCCTATATATAAAGATGATTTACCAATACATCAAGATGATGAAGTCTATACCTGTATAAGGCATTTGTATCATGTAAAAGAAATAAATATACAGAAATTATTTAGAGAGATAATTTTATCAGATATAGGCGGAAAAATGGATTTTTGTTCATCTGTTTTTATTATAGATATAAATAGTGGTTACATTTTCCATTTATATGATGATAGGGGACTTTTTTTATTTGCTCCAAAAGAAGAACATCTTACAGATGTATGGAAGAAGTTTCATGATAGTATTTTTACACTTGATTCAAATTTTAAAATAATAGTAAACAGTCTTTATTGGCTAGATAAAACTAAAGATGATCCTAATGATTTATGTCTTCATGGAGATATAACAGTTACTATAGGAGAAGAAAAATTACTCTATTCTTGTACAGTAAGCGCAGCAGCCCTTAGAATGTTAAAGACATTATCTGAAGATCATTTACCAACAAAAGGGGAACAAATGTTACCTTGTTGTGGTTTTTCTATGATTCCTAATGGAAATTTAGATGAGGTAGATATTATCGGATGTGATAATGGAGTTGATTGGACTGTTCTACATGAGGATGGAATGGTCAAGCTTATTACTGAAAAGGGAAATATTGTATTTATTTATTATCTCCAATATAAAGATGAAATTTTGCGTTTTGCTGATATAGTAGAAGACTATTATAAAAAGTCTTTACCTAAAAATATTTCAGAAGATGAATTTGAAAGAAATGGGTATATAGCATTTTGGAATGAATGGCATAGAAGGAATGGAGGGAGTTTATGAAATATAATATAACATTTATGGTTGATAAAGATACTATTGCTAGTAATAATATAGCACCAATATTTGATAGTTATGAGTGGTGGATAGATTTAGCCATGAAAGCTCTTGAATGTGCCAATGAATTTGAAATGAGACTTTGGGGAAATGATTTCGAAGGGATTCAGTCTGGAGAAAAGTTTGGAAAGAAAGTGCCTAATAATGAAACAATGGAAATAGTTTTTAAAGGTAATTTAGTTCCTGAATTAAAACAAGAGATTTTAACTAATTATTTAACTAAAGAAGGATATATTAAATGGTTTACTTTGATTTTAAAAAAAGGTAATAAAAATATTTTTTTTAGTGCACATTATGGAGATGAAACTTATATTTTAGTTGAAACAAAAGAGCAAGTTAATGCTATTCGGAAATGGGCTGAAGATTATCCAATAATATGGAGAGTGGATGTTTTTGAGGTTGAATAAATTAATTCTTTAATGATATAATATGTGTGATTTAATATATAATGTATTACAAAAAGAATATGGATCATGTTAAATAAATAATTATTTAAAATTATCACAATAAAAATGGAGGACTTGAAGAAATCATGGTGTTTAGTAGTGTAACTTTTATATATTATTTTTTACCTGTAGTTTTACTAATGTATTATTTAGTTCCAGATAAATATAAAAATTTGTTTTTTTTATTAGCAAGTTTATTTTTTTATACTTGGGGTGAATTTAAATATATATTATTGATAATTATTTCTATTATAGCAAATTATTTTTTTGGGATTTTGTTTAAAAATAAAAAAATAACTAAGAAGTATATACTAATATTTGCATGTATATTTAACATTGGTTTGTTGGGAATTTTTAAATACGCAAGTTTTTTTATAAATACAATTAATAATGTTTTTAATATGAATATAATTATACCTAATATTAGATTACCTTTAGGCATTTCTTTTTTTACTTTTCAAGCATTAAGCTATATTATTGATGTATATAGAGGAGAAGTGCCAGTGCAAACTAAAATTACAGATTTAGCTTTATATATAGTAGCTTTTCCACAGCTAATAGCTGGACCTATAGTTAGATATAATACTGTTAATGAGCAAATACAGTGTAGGAGTCATACATCTGAGAAATTTTCAGAGGGTATTAAAAGATTTTTATTAGGTTTAGGAAAGAAAACACTTTTAGCAAATCCTCTTGCTGCTGTAGCTGATGCTAGTTTTGGAGCTATAGGAAATTTAACTCTTTTATCTTCTTGGCTAGGATTAATAGCGTATACTTTTCAGATATATTATGATTTTAGCGGTTATTCAGATATGGCAATTGGACTAGGTAAAATGTTTGGATTTGAATATGAAGAGAATTTTAATTATCCATATATTTCCAAAAGTGTAACAGAATTTTGGAGGCGTTGGCATATTTCATTAGGCACATGGTTTAGAGATTATGTTTATATTCCCCTAGGAGGTAGTAGAGTAGGCAAAGTAAAAAACATAAGGAATTTATTTATTGTATGGTTTTTAACAGGAATGTGGCATGGTGCTTCTTGGAATTTTGTGATATGGGGACTTTATTTTGGAGTCTTGATATTTATCGAAAGGGCAAGTAAAGATTTTAGGGAAAAGATACCATCATATATAAATATGATAGTTACATTTTTTTTAGTTATGATAGGCTGGGTATTTTTTAGGGCTGAAAATTATTATTTGGCTTATTTTAAAGTTTTATTTAATATAGGAAATATAGATTTAATAGATGCACAAAGTAGAATAAATTTCCATGACAATATAGTTATTTTAATTTTTTCTTTTATATTAGCAACTCCGTTGTTTAAGAATTTAGTGAATAGATTATATAAAAAATTAAACAAAGTTTTAATAGATTTAATTGACACTATGTTTTATATTTTTATATTGTTAATGTCAACGATTTATTTAGTAAATTCTACATACAATCCATTTATATATTTTAGATTTTAATTATAGGTAGGGATGAATATGAGAAAAAACAATTATTTATTGATTATTAGTTTTTTAGTTATAATATTCACTGTTCCAATAATTGGAATATTGAAACCAGATAATAAATTTAGTATGGTAGAAAATAGGGAGCTGCAAAGCTTTCCTATATTAAAGAAAAATAAAATTGAAGATTTTATAAAAGAACTAGATAATTATTTTGTAGATCAATTTCCTTGTAGAGATAGATTGGTGAATATATATACAAAAATACAATTAATTGGCAAAAACATAGAAGCCAGAAATGTATTGATTGTTGATGATTGGCTATTTACTAAGGATTATAATATAAACATGAATTCTATTGAGGAACTTGCTAATTCTATAGAAAAAGCTGTAAATAAAGATAAGGATATCAATTTTTATTATATAATTTTTCCAAATAAAACCGCAATGTTGGCTGATTTGTACCCTAAATACATTGATGGGAGTATAAGTAAAAGTAATAATAAATTACTAAATCAAAGACTTGAAGATATAGAAGGACTAAATATAATAAATGTATTAGACACAATGTTAAATGAAGATTCTCTAGAAAAAAGAAAGAAGTACTATTATAAGACAGATTTTCATTGGAACGGAGAAGGTGCTTTTAGAGCTTTTGAATTGGTTATTAATCATATAGAAGGGGATGAAGTATTAAAAGAAGCAAAAAATAGAATCAGAAGAATAGATTATAAAAACAAATATTTTAAAGGAGATTTAGAAAGGAGATTTTCAGGAAATATTAAAAATAAAGATATACCTATTATAAATGAGGTTATTGATGCTAAAGATTTAGTTTATTACACATCAATAGATGATACAAAACAAGTGGATAGAAAAGAAATAATAGCACCAAAAATTAATAAAAAAGCAGTTAACTACAATGATATATATACTTATAATCTTAGTTGTATTAGGATTATTAATAAAAATGCTATTACTGATAAAAATGCTTTAGTTTTTAAAGATTCGTATTTTAATGCAATGGTGGATCCAATGAGTACTATTTTTAGTGAATTAATAATTATTGATCCTAGATTTTATAAAGAAGATTATAGTTATAATGAAATAATAGAAAAAAAAGATTTAGATTATATATTTTTTTGTTATCATCAAAGCAATATAGACAAAAATTTAGTACAATTTTTACAGCAATATTAAATCTTAATATTTAAGTACTTCACAGTTAAAATATTTATAGTGAGTGGGTTGCAGTTTTATCTGCACCAAGCAAAGAGGAGTGAAGAAGAATAATATGTGTACAGGTATAAAAATAGATTATAAAGATGGCTGTGTTATGGGAAGAACAATGGACTATGAGTACCCTTTGAATTATAATGTATTATATTTGCCAAGGAACTACAATTATTGCAATGATCTTATGGGCAATCCTTTATACACTAAGTATAAAGTTATGGGAGTTTGTTTTGAAAATAAAGATCCGTTAAAAGATGGTGTAAATGAACATGGGTTGATAGGAATTACCAATGTTTTTTCAGGATTTAACCTATATGCTAATCAAGTAGAAGCAGAAAAGGTTAATATATCCAGTTTGAATTACCTAAACTATGCACTTACGAATTATAAAAATGTAGAGGAGATAGTTGAGGACTTACCAAATATTCATATGTCTGCTAAAGATCACAAAGGTGAGGATGTAATATCTCCAGGCTTTCATTTTATGTTTACTGATTCTTCTAAAAGGTGTATCGTTATCGAACCTAAAAAGAGAGAATTAGTGTGTTTTGAAAATCCTTATGGTGTTATGACTAATTCACCAGGATTTGAATCCCATATTAGAAGACTTAAAAAAAATTTAGATTTGGAGAATCTAGAAGATTTTCAATCAGCTAAGAATTTACCAGGAGCTTATGATCCTGTATCTAGATATATTAAAGCTTTTTATTTAACCAAAATGAATGTTAAATCTAATGATCATAAAGAAGCTTTTTTAAATTTTTATAATATAATGGGTGTAATGACTTTACCTAACGGTTTTATTAGAAATAAAAAATATAATTATAACACGTATACAAGATATATATGTGCTTATGATTCTAAACATAGACTATTGACTGTAAAATCTAACACCAATCCAACGGTTTATCAATTAGAGTTTAAAGATATAGCAGACGAGAATAAAAGGCAGGCATTTTTTTTAGACACAAGTTTTAAAACAGAAAAGTTAAATTAGTTAAAGCTATATATAAAGTATAATTTTAGCATGTAAAATTAATGAAAATATAGTTTATGAGCTTTTTCTTACTTGTTATTTTATATAAAATTAATCATAAGTTTATATTATTTACTATTGACAAAGAGAAAAAATAGCCTTACAACATATTAAATAATAGCTTAATATATAAACAAACATTAAGGAGGGCATATGACTAATAGGGAAAAAGAAATATTAGAATTAATCTCTAAAAATCCAATGATATCTCAAAAAGAAATAGCAGAGGAATTAGAAATTTCTAGATCTGCTGTGGCTGTTCATATTACAAATTTGATGAAGAAAGGTTATATTTTGGGAAGAGGCTATATAGTGAAAGACTCCCCTTATATTACCATAGTTGGAGGAACTAATGTAGATATTATGGGTTTGCCTTATGAAAAGCTTAGAATGAAAGATTCCAATCCAGGAAAGGTTACTATTTCCCTAGGAGGTGTCGGAAGAAATATTGGAGAGAATTTAAGTAGACTTAAAGTAGACACTAGACTTATTACTGTATTAGGTAATGATATTTATGGGAAACTTATGATTGAACAAGGAATGAAAACAGGATTGGATATGTCAGAATCATTAATTCTTCAAGATAAAAAAACCTCCACTTATATAGCCATATTAGATGAAACTGGAGATATGAATTTGGCTATCTCATCTATGGATATATTTGAAGAGATGAATATATCATTTATTCAGCAAAAAAAGGAACTTATAGAGAATTCTACCCTTTGTATAGTGGATACTAATATACCCAAGGAAGTTTTAAAGCATATGGTATCTAATTTTAATGTTAATTTCTTTTTAGATACTGTATCTACAACAAAAGCAGAAAAAGTTAAGGATATAATAGGTCATTTTCATACGATAAAACCTAATAAATTGGAGGCTGAAATATTATCGGGGATGAAAATAGTAAATAAGAGAGATTTAAGAAAAGTTGCTAGTTATTTTATAGATATGGGAACTAAAAGGGTATTTATAACTTTAGGAGATGAGGGTGTATACTATTTAGGTGAACAAGAAGAGGTGTATATGAAGGTGCCTAAAATATCCATTGTAAATGCTACTGGAGCAGGGGACGCTTTTATGGCGGGATTAGCTTATTCATATTTTAATGGATTAGATATAGAAAATACTTTAAAAATCTCCATAGGTGCATCTATTATAACTTTGGAGAATGAAAATACCATAAATCCCAACATATCGGTAGAAAATATTGAAAAAAGAATAGAGGAGTTGAAATTATAATGAATAAATATATAAGTATAAAAGAAGATGTAAAAAAAGCTTTGGAAGAATCAAAACCAGTAGTAGCTTTAGAATCTACAATTATTTCCCATGGTATGCCCTATCCTCAAAATGTGAAAACTGCATTAAATGTGGAGAAGATAATTAAAGATAAAGGTGCAATCCCAGCTACTATTGCCATATTAGATGGGCAAATTAAGGTAGGATTAAGTGACGAGGAAATTGAATATTTAGGAAAAGCTAATAATGTATATAAGGTTAGTAGGAGAGACTTGCCCTTTATATTATCTAAAGAATTAAATGGTGCTACTACTGTAGCTTCTACTATGATTATAGCTAATTTAACTGGTATTAAAGTATTTGTTACAGGAGGTATAGGTGGTGTTCATAGAGGAGCTGAGAAAACTTTCGATATATCTGCTGATTTACAAGAATTAGCAAGAACTAATGTAGCTGTGGTATGTGCAGGAGCTAAGGCTATATTGGATTTAGGTCTTACATTGGAGTATTTGGAAACCTTTGGAGTGCCTGTTGTAGGGTTTAAAACTCAAGAATTTCCTGCATTTTTTACTCGAACAAGTGGATTTAATGTAGATTACAAAGTAGACGATGAAATGGAATTAGCAAAGGCTATAAGGACAAAATGGGATTTGGGATTAGATGGGGGCATAGTAGTAGCTAATCCAATACCTAAGGAATACGAAATGAATCCTGTTATAATAAATCAAGCAATAGAAGATGCGTTGAAGGAAGCAGAAATTAAAGGAATAAAAGGAAAAGAAGTAACACCTTTTTTGTTAGAAAAGGTTAAAGAAATTACAGAAGGGGAAAGCTTAAAATCCAATGTAGAATTGGTTTATAATAATGCGCGTGTAGGAGCTAACTTAGCCATTGAATTGGAAAAAGTATATAAACTCTAAAAAGTAGCAACAATTTTTTAATTGTTGCTGTTTTTGATATAATAATATATAGTAATTAAAATCTATATTAAAAATTAAGGGGGTATTAAAAAAATGGATGTATTGTCTGCAATTAAAGATCGAAGAAGTATAAGAAAATATAGTGATAAACCTGTGGAAGAGGAGAAACTTTTGAAAGTTTTAGAAGCTGCAAGACTTGCACCATCAGCGAGGAATGAACAAAATTGGAAATTTATAGTTGTAAAGGACCCAGAAACGAAGGAAAAACTTACAGAAGCTATTGGCCAATCTTTTGTTGGGGAAGCTCCTATAATTTTAGTTAGTTGTGGTACAGAAACAAAAAGTGTTATGAGAGGAGGTCAACCAAGATATACAGTTGACTTATCTATTGCTACTGCATATATGATATTAGAGGCTTATGAACAAGGGCTTGGCACTTGTTGGTTAGGTAGTTATGATGAAGATAAAGTAAAAAAAGTATTAGGTATTCCAGAAGATGTAAGAGTAGTTGCAATTACACCTTTAGGTTATCCAGCTGAATCGCCTGCTCCTAGACCAAGAAAAGAACTTGATGAAATAGTATGCTATGATAAATTTTGTTAAATAAATTATATCTTATAAGAAAGAGGTGTCCAAGTGGAAAGAAAAGTTCCTACAAGAGAAGAAGCTTTTGAGCTTTTAAAAAAGTATAATAAAAGTGAAAGCTTAATAAATCATGCATTAGCAGTAGAAGCAGTTATGCGACATTTTGCAGAGTTATTTGAAGAAGATGTGGAAAAATGGGGAATCATAGGTTTAGTACATGATTTAGATTATGAAATGTATCCTGATAAACATTGTGAAAAAACAAAGGAAATATTGGAAGAAGAAAATTGGCCGGAAGACTATATACGTGCCATAATGAGTCATGGTTGGGAAATCTGTACTGATGTAGAACCTATTGAAAAGATGGAAAAAGTATTGTATACCATTGATGAATTAACAGGGTTAATTAATGCCACTGCTTTAATGCGTCCTACTGGGATATCAGATATGAAAGTAAAATCTGTAAAGAAGAAGTGGAAAGATAAATCCTTTGCTGCTGGTGTCAATAGGGAAATAATTGCAAAAGGAGCAGAAATGCTTGGAATGGATTTAAATGAAGTAATTGCAGAAACTATAGAAGGTATGAAAAAAGTATCAAAAGAGATTGGATTAAAATAATATACACCTTAAGGATATCCTTAAGGTGTATATTATTTTATCTGTTCTTTCTTTTCCCAAATTATGCTATAATATTTAATATATTAGAATAAATAGTAGAAACTATGATTAAAACAATTATATATGGCAAAAATAGTTACGGAACTTATATTCAATATGGAATAAATACTATTTTTGTATTATAGGTAACAATAATAGTAAGTAGAAATGTGGACCTTAGATCAGGAGGTTTTAATATGGATTATTTAGAAAAATATAATTATTGGTTAAGTAGCGAGTATTTTGATGAAGACACTAAAAAAGAATTAGAGTCTATACGAGATAATGAAGAAGAAATATTGGATAGATTTCATACAAATTTAACTTTTGGAACTGCTGGAATGCGTGGTAAAATTGGTGCTGGTACTAATAGAATGAATAAATACACTGTATCTTTAGCAACTCAAGGGTTAGCTGAAACCATTAAGGCAAGGGGAAAAGATGCTATGAAACGAGGAGTTGCTATTGCATATGATGTAAGGCATTTTTCTAAAGAGTTTGCTGAAATTACTGCTAGTGTATTGGCAGCAAATGGTATAAAGGTTTATTTATTTGACGATATACGTCCTACTCCTCTTTTATCCTATACTATTAGAAAATTAGGCACTATATCTGGTGTTGTGATTACTGCTAGTCATAATCCTAAAGATTATAATGGATATAAGGTATACTGGGAAGAAGGTTCTCAAATTCTTGATGATATAGCAGAAGAAATATTAAATAATATAAATGCTATAGGGGACTTTTCAAATGTAAAATTTATGGATTTAGAAGAAGGGCTAAATAAGGCGTTAATAAATTATATTGGAAAAGAAATAGACGATGAATACATAGAAGATGTAAAAAGTCTTGCACTAAATGAAGATATAGATAAGGATATAAAAATAGTATATACTCCATTAAATGGTACAGGGAACAAACCTGTTAGAAGAGTTTTAAGAGAAAGAGGATTTGAAAATGTATTTGTAGTACCTGAACAGGAAAACCCAGATCCAGATTTTACTACAGTAGGTTATCCTAATCCAGAGGATATAAAAGCTTTTGATTATGCTATAAGGCTAGGAAAAGAAAAAAATGCCGATTTATTGATAGCTACAGATCCAGATTGTGATAGGGTAGCTTGTATGGTTAAGGATTTTAATGGAGAATATGTAGCATTAAATGGGAATCAAACTGGTGCATTGTTAGTAAAATATATATTATCATCTAGGCATAGAGATGGTACCATCCCTAAAAATGGAGCTATAGTAAAATCCATAGTAACAGGAGATTTGGGGAAAGCTATTGCTAAAGAATATAATGTAGCTACTATAGAAACTCTTACTGGATTTAAAAATATATGTGGAAAGGCTAATGAGTTTGATAAAACTGGAGAATATACCTTTATAATGGGGTATGAAGAAAGCATCGGATATGTATATGGTACTATAGTAAGGGATAAGGATGGAGTTATATCATCTATGCTTATAGCTGAAATGACAGCTTATTATAAAAAGCAAGGAAAAACTTTATTAGATGAATTAAACGAAATTTATAAGAAATATGGATATTATTTTGAAAAATTAATTTCAATAGTATTAGAAGGTGTAGAGGGCCAAGAAAGAATTAATAGGATAATGGATTCTTTTAGAGAAGATCCTATTAGGAATATAGGGGATATGAAGCTTATGAAAATTATAGATTACTTAAATGATGAAACAGGTAATCCAAAATCCAATGTATTAAAATACTATTTTGACGATGGTTCTTGGTATGCAATAAGACCTTCTGGAACAGAACCAAAGGTAAAAGTGTATATATATTCAAAAGACAAGGAAAAACAAGCTTCTAAAAATAAAATAAAAGCTATAGAAAAAGCAACTATGGACAGAATCGAGTCAATAAAATAAATATATGGATAAATAAAAGCCTTTATTTTTGTAGTTTTACAAAAATGAAGGCTTTTACTATGTATAATTTATATAAAACTTCACAAAATATGTATATGTAACTATTTGTGAAGGAGTGATTACAATTAAGGGAGTAATTATGTCAGGAGGTATAGGTACTAGGCTTAGACCACTTACTTGTCAATTGCCAAAGCCAATGGTGCCTATTTTTAATAGACCAGTTATGGAATATAGTATAAACCTTTTAAAGGAACATGGGATAGAGGATATAGCTGTTACTTTGCATTATCTTCCCAATAAAATAAAGGAATATTTTAAGGATGGGGAGAAATTTGATGTAAATATTAAATATTATATTGAAGATAAACCATTAGGTACTGGTGGTAGTGTAAAAAATGCTCAAGATTTTTTAGACAGTACATTTGTAGTTATTAGTGGTGATGCTTTCACTAATATAGATTTAACAAAAGCCTATGAATTTCACAAAGAAAAGGGTTCAAAAGCTACATTGATTTTAAAAAGAGAAGCAATACCTTTAGAGTATGGTGTGGTGATCACTGATGAAAATGGAAGGATTATAAGATTTTTAGAAAAACCTAGTTGGGGTGAAGTATTTAGCGATACTATAAATACAGGAATATATATATTGGAACCGGAAGTGTTAGATTACTACAACAAGGGAGATAATTTTGATTTTAGTAAAGATTTATTTCCTCGACTATTAATGGATAATATTCCCATGTATGGATATATAGCAGAAGAGTATTGGTGTGATGTGGGAGATATAGGTTCTTACATAAAAACCCATGAAGATATTATGAAAGATTTTAAAAAACATTATTTATTAGGGGAAAAAGTACAAAATGGAATTTGGATAGAAAAGGGAACGATTATTGAAAAAGGTGCTAAACTATATCCTCCTGTATATATAGGGCAAAACTGTTTAATTTGTGAAGGAGCAATCATAGAACCTTATACAATAATTGGGAGTGACTGTGTAATAAAAGGAGGTACATCTATAAAGAGAAGTATCATATGGGAGAATGTGATAATTGAAGAAAATTGTGAAATAAGAAAATCAGTGATTTGTAATCAAGTGTATATGGATAAACGCAGTAGGTTATTTGAAGCTGTAGTGGGAGCACATTCTAAGATATATGAGAATACCACTATAAAACCTGGAGTAAAGATATGGCCATATAAGACTATTGATGAAAATGTTATAGTTAAAGATAATCTCATATGGGGTGAAGGGATTAACAAAAGACTATTTGGAAATAGAAATATAACGGGAATATTTAATCGAGATGTAACTTTAGAGATGATTGTTAGCTTGGGGACTGCTTTTGCTACAGTTATAGATAATAAAGGAAGTTATATAATTAGTAGCGATGGCAATAATTTATCTAAATCCATAAAGAATTTACTTATATCAGGATTGCTTTCAACAGGGAGTCAAGTTATAGATATTGAGGATGGTGCTTTGCCCATGTGTAGATTTGGAATAAAATATTTTAATGCACAAGGAGGTATATATATAAGTACCAATAAAGCTGATGAGATAAATATAGAATTTATGGATAAAAGAGGAGTTAATATAGATAAAAATACAAAAAGAAAAATAGAGAATTCCCTTATTACAGGAGATTTCAATAGATGTTCTAGTGAAGAAATGGAGGATGTAGTAAGTGTTAATAATTTTTTCAAAATTTATATTAGAGAAGGGAAATTGAGTTTAAAAAATATAGAAAAAATTAAGAGTAGAAAACCTAATATAAATATAACTTCTCCCTCTGAGAATATTATGAAATTGGCTGAAGAGTATTTAATAGGAATAGGTTGTAATGTAAAAAAGATGCATTATAGAGAAGAATATACTATAGAAGATGTTCGAAAAAAGGTATTAGAAGAAGATGCAGACTTAGGAGTATTATTTTCTATAGATGGGGAAAGGATAGCATTGACTGATGGATTTAATAGTATTGAGAATGAAAGATATTGGTTATTGATTTTAAGCTTAGGTTTTAAAACTGGAGAATTAAAGGAAGCAGTTGTTCCTTATAATTTCCCTAGAATAGTGGAAAAATTAGCTAATAAATATAATGCAAATATTAATTATAGTAAATCCAATATAACGGATATTATGGGAACTATAATAGATAAAGGAATAGAATTTCAATATATATTAAATTTTGATGGAATTTGGGCTATAGGGAATATATTGGATTATTTATATGGCCAGAATATGACTTTAAATAAATTATTACAAGAAATACCAGAATATTTTTATTTCAAAAAAGAAATTCCTTGCCAGTGGGAAGATAAAGGAAATATACTAAGAAGACTAACTGAAGAAGGACAGCAAGGAAAGGAGTTAATAGAAGGGGTTAGATTTATAGAGGATAAAGGATGGGCTATGATTATACCTGATGAAGAGAAACCTATATTCAACCTTTACATTGAAGGATACGATGAAGAATATGCTGAAGAGCTAGGAAATTTATATGATGAGAAGATAAAAAAGCTAATTAAAGGATTTTGATGAAAGGAAGATCAATAATGGGTTCAGCTTTTAATTTTAAAGACAATAGAAATCCTATAATAGTAAAGGACATAGATTTAGATAAGGATAGATTAATACAGCATGGAGAAGAAATAGGAGAAATATATAGAGTAAATAAAAAGGTGAATGTAAAAAGGTTTCTTTTAAAAAGACTTGATGATAATTTTAAGGAAATTGAAAATATATATCTATATTTTAATAAAAATTCTTATAAAGAATTGCCAAAAGGTACAGAGTGGCTTTTAGATAATTTTTATATGATTGAATTAATATATAAAGAATTAAAGTTTAATTTAAAAAAAGAAAAAAATATAAGAGTGAGAATAGTAGAAAAAGGAGTATTGAAGGGTTATCCCATTGTGTATATTTTAGCTTTAGAATTAATATCCCATACAATAGGTAAAATTACAGAAGATAGTATAAAGGGATTTGTTAATGGATTTCAAAGGGAAGAAATATTAACATTAGAGGAAATATATCATTTACCCACTTTTCTAACATTGGGATTAATAGAGTATATAAGAGATATATCAACAAATTTAATTGATACTTATATGATATGGGAAAAAATAGATGAACTTTCTCTAGAGAACAATTTGGAATATTTAATAGAAGATATACCCAATATGGATTCTAGAGAAATAGAAAGATTAATTAGAATAATACGGAAAAAAGGTAAGAACTTTGCAAACACATTGGACATTATAGATAACAAATTAAACTATATAGGTACAGATATTAATGCTATATTAGAAAGAGAGTATATACGACAATCTAAGTATAAATTATCCTTAGGATATGGTATAAGCTCCTTAAGGGATTTATCATCTTTGGATTGGGAAGATATATTTAACTCTATATCTGTAGTTGAAAATATTTTTAATGAGGATCCTCTAGGTATATATTCAAATATGGATTCTTCTTCTAAAGCTTATTATAGATATGAGGTTGAAATATTAGCTGAGAGATTTAAAGTACAGGAGATATTTGTATCTAAAAAGATATTAGAATTAGCTAAAGAGGAATGGAATAAAGGCTTTAGAGATAAAAAAGCCCATATAGGATATTATATTTTAGGCAAAGGTAGGGAAGAACTTTTTGATTTTTTTGAAATAAAATCTAAGTCTAATAAGCTCTATCTAGAAAATTATGTTTATTATTATTTTCCTATTATTTTTTTATGGATTTTAGTAGCTACATTGATTAGTTTATATAGTTATAATAAAGGAAATATTTATTGGAGTATATTTGTTTTTATTATTACATCTATACCCATACTAACTATTTCTATAAATATTGTAAATTATTTATATTCAAAAAGGTATAGGGCTAAAATACTTCCAAAACTAGATTTGAAAGAGGGTATTCCTGAGGAATATAGCACTTTTGTAGTAATTCCCACTCTTTTGCCTAATGTAGAAAGAGTTGAAGAATTATTTAATAGTTTAGAAGTATATTATCTTTCTAATAGAGAAGATAATATTTATTTTGGTATTGTGGGGGATTTTAAAGATGAAGATAGTGAAGTGACTAAATTTGATGAGGAGATTGTACATAAGGGTATTGAAATTACTCAGAGATTAAACGAAAAATATGGAAACGGGGAAGAGATATTTTATTATTTCCATAGAAGAAGGACATATTCTAAAACTCAAGATAGATGGATGGGATGGGAAAGAAAAAGGGGAGCTTTGGTAGAATTTAATGAATTGTTATTAGGAAAAGAAGGTACTAGTTTTAGTACTATATCTGGAAATATATCTAAATTACATGGGAAAATTAAATATGTAATTACATTAGACGCAGATACCATATTGCCTATAGATGGAGTAAAAAAATTGATAGGTACTATAGCCCATCCCTTAAATAAAGCTATATTAGATGAGAATAAGGGTAGGGTAATAGAAGGTTACGGTATTATTCAACCTAATATTTTAGTAGATATAGAAAGTAGTAACAAATCTTTATTTACTAGAATATTTGCAGGGACAGGAGGAGTGGATTTTTATAGTACTGCATCTTTTGATATATACCAAGACTTGTTTGGAGAAGGAATATTTACAGGAAAAGGTATATATGACTTAAATATTTTTCAAAGGTGTTTGAAGGATGCCATTCCAGAAAATACTGTATTAAGCCATGATCTACTGGAAGGTAGTTATATTCGGGCAGGTTTAGCCACAGATATTGCTTTAATAGATGGATATCCAGAGAAATATAGTTCATATATTATGAGGCAGCATAGGTGGGTTAGAGGGGATTGGCAGTTAATTAGATGGCTTAAAAAACCTTATAGCGAACATATTAATTCCCTTTCGAAATGGAAAATATTAGATAATATGAGAAGAAGTTTATTGTCTATAACTTTATTGTTAACTATATTACTAGGGGTAGTATTTTTTCCTGGAAATATATTTGTATATTTAATTATTCCCATTTTGACATTGTTTTTGCCTCTTATAAACATGGCATTGGAAGGTATATTTTCAATGGGAGATGGAATTAAGAAGATAAAATTAAATGGAAATCTTATTTTAGGATACAAGGTATATTTATATCAAGGAATTTTATCTTTAATGTTTTTGCCTCATGAGGCTTATATGATGTTAGACGCTATAGGAAGGACTATATACAGAGTATTTATTTCTAACAAGAATTTATTGGAATGGACTACTGCATTTGATATGGAGAAAAGATTAGATAATAATTTTTCCAGTTATATGAAGAGGATGAATCAAAATATAATAATATCTTTATTGTTACTTATTGTAAGCTATATATTTAACCCAAATAGATTATGGATTAGTATAATAATTAGTTTGTTATGGTTAATGGGACCTTTAGTGGCATATATTATCAGCAAAGAAGACATAGAAACTATAGAGATTGATGGAGAAGATATAAAGCTTTTGAAAGAAATTGGGAGAAAAACTTGGGAATATTATAAAGCTTTTACCAATGAAAAGAATAATTATATTCCCCCTGATAATTTTCAAGAATACCCTTATAATGGAATAGCCAATAGGACTTCTCCTACCAATATAGGTTTTTATCTTTTAGCCATATTATCTAGTAGAGATTTAGGTTTTATTAATACTAGGGAGATGGTAAATTTAGTGGATTTAACTATAAGTACTATAGAAAAGATGGATAAGTGGGAAGGGCATCTATATAATTGGTATAATACTGAAAACCTAGAGCCTTTAAAACCTATATTTGTATCTACAGTAGATAGTGGAAATTTTGTATCTTATTTAATAACTTTAAAAGAAGGGATTAAGGAATATATAGACTGTGATGAGATGGATGAAGAACTTATAGCAAAAACTGAAGATTTACTTTATAGAATTCAAAATATAATAGATAATACTAAATTTTATCCTTTATATGATGAGACAAAGGACTTGTTTTATATTGGTCATAATGTAGAAGAGGATAAGCCATTGAAATCCTATTATGATCTGTTGGCTTCTGAGGCTAGAATTTCATCTTATATCGCTATTTCAAGAGGAGAGATTCCTTTAGAACATTGGAATAGATTGGGAAAATCTTTGATTGTAGAAAAAGGATATATATCATTAGCTTCTTGGGCTGGTACCATGTTTGAATATTTAATGCCTACTTTGGTATTAAAAAATTATAAAAATACCCTATTGGATGAAAGCTATAAAACTTCAATTAATATACAAATAGAATATGGAAATTATCATAATATACCTTGGGGGATTTCAGAATCAGGTTTTTTTGCATTTGATAATCAGCTTAATTATCAATATAAGGCTTTTGGAATACCTGCTTTAGGTTTTAAACGGGGTTTGAGAGATGAATTGGTAGTTTCCCCTTATTCAACTTTTTTAGCTTTAAAATTTGCTCCTAATGAAGCTTTGAAAAATATTAAAAAATTAAAGAATGAAGGATTAGAAGGATCTTATGGATTTTATGAAGCCATAGATTATACTAGCTGGAGATTACCCAATCATATGGATAGAGGAATTGTTAAATCCTATATGAGCCATCATCAAGGGATGATATTTGTTTCTATAAATAATTTTATAAATAAGGATATAATGGTAAATAGATTTCATAGGGATCCACAGATGAAATGTGGTGAATTGCTGCTTCAAGAAAAAATACCTTTAAATCCTATTATATCTAAGGAAAAGGAAAATTTAGAAGGAATAAGAATAATGCCTAAAAAAGAATTACCATGGAAGAGTAGAGTATATTCAAAAGATGATTTATGTAAAATTAAATGTCATCTATTATCTTCAAACACCTATTCTTTAATGATAAATAATAGAGGGGAAGGCTATTCTAAAAATGAAGATATATTTATAAATCGTTGGAGAAAGGATTTCCTTTCTACCCCTTATGGACAATTTATATATATAAAAGATGTATCTAATGAAGATATTTGGTCTACTACTTATGCTCCTACATACAAAGAGCCAGATGCTTATGAAGTGGAATTTTCTAATTACAAAGTGAAATTTTATCGTGAAGATGGAGATATAGAGACCAAAATGGATATATTTTTACTTCCAGAGGAATTAGGAGAAATCAGGAAAGTAAAATTAAAGAATAATGGGGATGAAGAAACTATATTAGAAATTACCAGTTATTTTGAAATTACAGGTTCAACTTTTGATTCTGATATAGCTCATCCTGCTTTTAACAATTTATTTATCAAAACTGAACTGCTAGAAGAACAGCAAGGAATACTTTCTAATAGAAGGAATAGAGATGACAAATTGCTAGATTTTTGGATAGTTCATGGTATGAAGTTTTTTAATGAAAGGGAATATGAATTACAATATGAAACTAGTAGATCAAATTTTATAGGGAGAGGAAATTCATTAAAAAAGCCAAAAGGAATTGTTAAAGGACTTACTAATACTACAGGAGTAGTACTAGACCCTATAATGAGTATAGGTACTAAAATAAAGTTGCAACCCAAAGAAGAAAAGGAAATATATTTTATTACTGCATTAACTAATGATAAAAAGGAAGTTATAGATATACTTAATAAGTATTCCAATAGGGAAAATATAAAAATGGCATTGGATCTTTCTAGAACTAAAAGTCAAACAGAAATAGGATATTTAAATTTAAATCATGATAATATAGAATTTTATGAAGAATTATTGCCCTATTTACTTTATGTGGACGAAAATATTAAGCATAAATATGAACATATATTAAAACAAAATAAAAAAGGGAAAGAAGGATTATGGGCTCAGGGGATATCTGGTGATAATCCTATAGTTTTAGTTACCATTAAATCTATGAAGGGAATAGAAACCATAAAAAAATTAGTAGATGCTCACGAATATTGGTCTTACAAAGGATTAAAAGTGGATTTGGTAATATTGAATGAAGATGAGAGCATATATTACCAACCACTATTTGAAAACATTAGGGAGATAGTATATAGAAAAAGAGGCAATATAGTGGATACTTCAGGAGGAATATTTATTCGAAATAAAAACACCCTTTTGAAAGAAGATGAAATTTTGTTATATAAATGGGCTAGAGTTATTATTAAATCAGAGGAAGGAGCTATTATAGAGGGTAAAGAAATAAAAACAATGCCTTATAAGGAATTTGATTATAAGTCTATAGATTATCAAGTAAGTTCAAAGATATTAAAATTAGATTATTTTAATGGATATGGGGGATTTTATAATGAGGGTAGAGAATATATTATTAGATTGACTAAGGAATTGAATACTCCTTTGCCTTGGATAAATGTAATTGGAAACAAAGAGTTTGGATTTATAGTAGATGAATTAGGCACTGGATTTAGTTGGTGTCAAAATAGTAGAGAAAACAAACTAACTCCATGGTATAATGATCCTCTATTAGGAAAATCTGGGGAAATAATATACTTAATGGATGAAGATACAGGAGAGATATTTACTATAACTCCATATCCTATTAGGGATGAAAATGATTATATAATTACCCATGGGCAAGGGTATACTAGCTTTTATCATGAAAGTCATGGTATAGAACAAAAACTTACAATGTTTACTCCTATAGAGGATAATATAAAAATCAATCTGATAAGATTAAAAAATCAAAGTAATAAGGACAGAAATATAAGTTTAATTTATTATATTAGACCAGTACTAGGAGTTACAGATGAAGAAACTGAAAATTTATTGGAAACAGGTATTGATGGGGAAACATTATTTATAAAAAATTCTACCAATAGAGAGTTTAAAGATAGTACTATATTCATAGGGGCATCTGAAAAAATACACTCTTATACTGGCAGTAGAAAGGAATTTTTAGGAAATATACCTTCCTATGATAATCCAGAGGGTATTAGAAGGGAGAAACTATCCAATAGTGTAGGTTTAGGTTACAATCCTTGTGGAGTTATTAGAGTAAATATAAATCTTCCTCTTAAGTCTGAAAAAGAACTTATATTTTTACTAGGAGAAGAAAATATGATAGATAAGGGACTTATTCTTCTAGATAAATACAGGGATGTTAAAAAAGCAAAGAAAGCTTTAGAAGAGGTTAAAAGTTTTTGGGATAGTATATTGTCAAAGATTCAAATAGAAACCCCAGACAATACCATGAATTACATGATGAACAGTTGGTTAATATATCAAACCATAGTATGTAGAATATGGGGAAGAGCAGGTTTTTATCAAGTGGGAGGAGCTTTTGGAGCTAGGGATCAAATGCAAGATGCAATGAATACTATTTATCATATACCAGAAAACACAAGAAAACAAATTATTAGAAATTGTAAACATCAATACAAAGAAGGGGATATACAACATTGGTGGCACCCTATACCAGATAGTCAAGTTCATAAGGGTATCAGAAGTAGATATTCTGATGATTTACTTTGGTTGCCATTAGGAGTAGCAGAATATATATTAATAACAGGAGATAATAGTATACTTGAGGAAAAGGTGCCTTTTATAGAAAGTCCAATATTAGAAGAAGATGAATATGAAAGATATGAAGTTCCTAGCTTATCTAAAGAAATAGGAACAGTATATGAGCATTGTATTAGAGCTATTGAAAAATCTTTAAACTTTGGAGAAAGAGGTCTGCCTCTTATGAGAGGAGGAGATTGGAATGATGGCATGAATAAGGTAGGTTATAAAGGAAAAGGGGAATCTGTATGGTTAGCTTGGTTTTTAGTTACTGTACTTAAAAATTTTATTCCCATTTGTGAAATAAAGGGAGATTTGGGTAGAGCTAAAAAATATAATGATATAATACAAAAACTAAAAGATAAAATAGAGACTAATGCATGGGACGGAGAATGGTATAAAAGAGCCTTTTTTGACGATGGTACTCCTTTAGGCTCTAAGGAAAATAGCCAATGTATGATAGATTCTATTCCTCAATCTTGGTCTGTTATCTCTACTTTAGGTGATAGAAAAAGGGCAGAAATAGCATTAGGATCAGTAGAAAAATACTTAGTAAATGAAGAAGCAGGTATTGTAGCTTTGCTTACGCCTCCTTTTGATAATACATTGTTAGACCCAGGATATATAAAATCCTATGTACCTGGGGTAAGAGAAAATGGAGGGCAATATACCCATGCTGCTACTTGGGTTATAAAGGCATTTGCCATGTTAGGGGAAGGTGATAAGGCTTATAGATTATTTAGCATGATAAATCCAATTAATCACTCTAGAACTTCCATAGAATGTGCTACCTATAAAGTGGAGCCTTATGTAGTGGCAGCTGATGTATATACTAATCCTCAACATATAGGTAGAGGTGGCTGGACTTGGTATACAGGTTCATCTGGATGGATGTATAAAGTAGGATTAGAGGATATACTTGGACTCAGGATAGAAAATGATAAATTATTTATAGATCCATGTATACCTAAAGATTGGAGCAAGTATAATATTAGATACAAATATGGCTATACTTATTACAATATAGAAGTAAAAAATCCCCATGGAGTTAACAAAGGAATAAATAGCATAATAGTAGATGGAGTAAATATAGATAAAGAATATATTAATTTAGAAAATGATGGAATAGAGCATTTTATTGTAGTTAAATTGGGAAGTATAGATAAAAACATTTAATAGTTTATAAAGGATAAAAAAAGGAAGCTTAAAAGCTTCTTTTTATTTGATTTTTTAAAGGTATTATTATAAAATTTTAATTAAGATTATAAATTTGGAGGAAGATATATGGAGCTATTAAAACAAAGAATTTTAAAAGATGGAGTATTAAAAGAAGGTAATATATTAAAAGTTGATAGTTTTTTAAATCACCAAGTAGATGTAGAGTTGTTAAATGAGATTGGTAAAGAGTTTGAAAGAAGATTTAGAGGAGAAAAAATTGATAAGATTTTAACTGTTGAAACTTCTGGTATTGCTATTGCAGTTATTGCTGCTCAATATTTTAATGTACCAGTGGTGTTTGCAAGAAAGACTGATTCAAAAACAATGGATGAAGATGTATATGAAAGTACTGTATATTCATATACAAAAAATAAGTCTTACACAATAAGAGTAGCTAAACGTTTTTTAAAAGAAGGAGAAAATATTTTGCTAATAGACGATTTTTTGGCTAGAGGTAAGGCAATGGAAGGGCTAATAGATATATTAGAGCAAAGTGGCTGTAATTTAGTTGGAATAGGTGTAGTAATTGAAAAAGGTTTTCAAGAAGGAGGCAAAAATTTAAGGGAAAGGGGTATTAGATTAGAATCATTAGCTATTATAGATAAATCCAAAGATGGTGAAATTAAATTTATATAATAATATATATTGAATTATGGGAAAGAAGTATGATATATTTATTATGGTAGTATCGTTAATATATGACGATATTTGCATTTAGTATGTTTAATTACAAAGAAATACTATATAATTTAAAATGACAATATCTAATGAGGGAGGAGTTGTAATTGTATAAGATTGTAGAAAAAAGAAAACTTGCCCCTGACATCTATTCAATGGATGTTTTAGCTCCTAGAGTGGCAGAATCTGCAAAACCAGGTCAGTTTGTGATTGTAATAGCTGACGAAGTTGGGGAAAGAATTCCTTTAACTATTTGTGATTATGACAAAGAAAAAGGGACAGTTAACATAGTTATTCAAGCTGTGGGCTGTTCTACAAGAAAGATGGTAAGTTTCAATGAAGGAGATTATTTTAAGGCTTTTGTAGGACCTTTAGGAAATCCATCTGATTATGTTAATGAAGACATAGAAGAGGTTAAAAAAAGAAAATATTTATTTGTAGCTGGTGGAGTTGGAGCAGCACCTGTATATCCTCAGGTAAGATGGTTCCATGAACATGGAATTGATGTGGATGTAATAGTAGGTGCTAAGACTAAGGATTTAATAATTCTTGAAGATAAAATAAAGGATGTAGCTGGTAACCTTTATGTTGCTACCGATGATGGTAGTTATGGATTTAATGGGATGGTTACTGGACTTATTGAAGAATTAGTAGTAAATCAAGGGAAAAAATATGATTATTGTATAGCAATTGGGCCCATGATAATGATGAAATTTGTATCTCTTCTTACTGAAAAGTTAGGAATAAAAACTATAGTAAGTATTAATCCAATAATGGTTGATGGTACAGGCATGTGTGGTGCTTGTAGGGTTACAGTAGGTAATGAAACTAAATTTGCATGTGTTGATGGTCCTGAATTTGATGGACATCTTGTTGATTTTGATGAAGCTCTAAAAAGACAAACTCAATATAAAGATGAAGAACTTAAGAAATTGAAAGAATATGAAGAAAAGTGCAAGTTAGACCAACAGGGAGGTGGGGAATAATGGATAGATTCACAAGAGTACCCATATCAGAACAGGATCCAAAAGAGAGAGCAACTAATTTTGACGAAGTTTGCTTAGGGTATACTGAAGAAGAAGCTATAAAAGAGGCTAAAAGATGTTTAAACTGTAAACATCATCCTTGTATGGGGAATTGTCCAGTAAGTATTCATATACCAGGATTTATTAAACATATAGCAGAAGGTGAATTTGAAGAAGCTGCTCATGTTCTTGCAGAGTATACTGCTCTTCCAGCTGTTTGTGGTAGGGTATGTCCTCAAGAAGAACAATGTGAAAAGGTTTGCGTTCTTGGAAAAAAAGGAGATCCCGTATCCATAGGTAAACTTGAAAGATTTGCTGCAGATTGGGCAAGAGAACATGGAATAGAGGTTGGAAAAACTAAAGAAAAAAATGGCTATAAAGTAGCAGTTATAGGTTCTGGTCCTGCAGGTATTACTTGTGCTGGTGATTTAGCTAAGGAAGGATATGATGTAACTATATTTGAAGCTCTTCATGAGCCAGGTGGGGTGTTAATGTATGGTATCCCTGAATTTAGATTACCAAAGAAAATTGTAAGCCATGAAGTAGAAAATTTAAAAAAATTAGGAGTTAAAGTAGAAACAAATGTTGTAGTAGGGAAAACTGTAACTATAGATGATTTAATGGGAAAAGAAGGATTCCATGCAGTATTTATTGGTTCTGGAGCAGGACTTCCTAAGTTTATGGGAATTCCTGGAGAGAACTTAAATGGTGTATTTTCAGCGAATGAATTTTTGACTAGAAATAATCTTATGAAAGCATATAGGGATGATTATGATACGCCAATTAAAGTTGGAGAAAAAGTTGCTGTAGTAGGTGGAGGAAATGTCGCTATGGACGCAGCTAGAACAGCTTTAAGATTAGGAGCTGAAGTTTGGATAGTATATAGAAGAACAGAAAAAGAGCTTCCAGCTAGAGTAGAAGAAGTTCACCACGCTAAGGAAGAAGGAATTAAGTTTGAATTTTTAACTAGTCCTGTAGAAATAATAGGCAATGAAGATGGGTGGGTAAAAGCTATTAGATGTCAAAGAATGGAGTTAGGTGAACCAGATGCTTCTGGAAGGAGAAGACCTGTACCAATAGAAGGTTCAGAATTTGAATTTGATGTAGATACGGTGATAATGGCATTAGGTACATCACCAAATCCATTAATTTCAGCTACAACTCACGGTCTTAATGTAAATGATAGAGGTTGCATAACAACAGATGAAAATGGACAAACTTCAAGAGAAGGCGTATTTGCAGGTGGAGATGCTGTAACTGGTGCAGCTACTGTAATATTAGCCATGGGAGCAGGAAAGCAAGCAGCTAAAGGCATTGATAAATATATGAAAGAAAAATATAGAAAATAAAGTATAAATTATAAATTAAGAAAGTACATCAATAAGAGATTATAAACTGCGGTTTATAGTCTCTTTTTTAAATAAAAAAGCGTTTATGATATATTTGATTTATATATGATTTATGTTATAATATTTAGGGTATCGAAATTATTTACAAGAGGTGGTTATTGTGGATGAATCTTGTGATAAAAAAACAATTCGTGATATAGTACTTAAAACAGCAGGACCTGTTTTAGTAGAGGTTTTTTTAGGCACATTATTTGGAATGGTAGATATGATGATGTTAGGAAGGATTGACGATCCAACTGAAGCTGCAGCATCTATTGCAGCTGTAGGAATTACTAATCAGCTTGTATTTATAGCTTTATCACTAGTTCAATCTTTAAATGTAGGAGCAACAGCTATGGTTGCTCGTTATGTAGGTGCTAAAAAGGAAGATAGGATAGAATCTGTAGTTAGACACGTGGTTTTATTAACACAAATTTTGTTGGTATTACCTATTTTTATATTAGGGTTAAAATATACTGACCAAATAATGAAATTTATAGGTGCCCATGAAGATACATTGATGTATGGTAGAAATTATTTTAAAATTATAGTGGTAGGTATTATATTTCAAGCTTTTAATTTTTCTATTTATGCTGTATTAAGGGGAGCAGGAGATACTAAAACTCCTATGAGTATAAATTTAAAGGTGAATACATTAAATGTAGTAGGCAATGCTTTACTCATATATGGATTACTTGGATTTCCTAGGCTAGGAGTAACTGGTGCAGCAATATCTACAACTTTTTCTCAATTTGTGGCAACATTGATGTTATTAAGATATATATTTAAAAAGGATACTATAATACAGATAAATTTAAAGAATAAATTTAAATTTAATAAGGATATAATTTATAATTTAGTAAAAATTGGTGTTCCAGCGTCCCTGGAACAAATAGCTTTTAGAGTTGGAATTTTAATATTTGTACGAATGGTTTCTTCTTTAGGCACAGTAGCTTATGCTACTCATCAAATATGCTTAAATATATCTGGTCTTACATTTACTCCTGGACAAGCATTTGGAATAGCAGCTTCCTCTCTGGTAGGTAGGAGTTTAGGAGCTGATGATCCAGATAGGGCAGAAGAATATATTAAAACTAGCAGAAGAATAGGGACTGTTATAGCTATAGCAATTGGTATTTTATTTTTCTTTTTTGGTTCTTTTGTAGCTAGTTTATATACTAAGGATCCAAAGGTAATAGCTCAAGCAACAAAAATACTAAAAATAATAGCTATAATGCAGCCTTTTCAATCATCTCAGCTTGTAATATCTGGAGGATTAAGAGGTGCAGGAGATACAGTTTGGACTTTAATTGCTATATTTTTCAGCGTTTTGGTTGTTAGAGTAGCATTAGCACATCTTTTTATAAATATATTAGGATTAGGATTATTAGGAGCATGGTATGCCATGTTTTGTGATCAGTTTGTGAGATGGGCATTAATAACTTTAAGATTTAAGACTGATAAATGGAAATATATAAGTATTAGATAAAATAACTATCTTTTTTGGTGCCTGGCACCAAAAAAGATAGTTATTTTTATAAGATTTGTTTTTTTATTTTTTCACCTGTTGGAGTTGCAGCAACACCACCTAAGGCAGTTTCCTTTAATGATTCAGGCATAGCTTTACCTACCTTATACATGGCATCTACTACTTCGTCAAAAGGAACTATAGATTTAATTCCAGCTAAAGCCAAATCTGCTGATATCATGGCATTAACTACTCCTGAAGCGTTACGTAATGCACATGGGAATTCGACTAGTCCAGCTATAGGATCACAAATTAACCCCATTATGTTTAATAGAGCAAAAGATGCAGCATTGAAACAAGCATCTACACTGCCACCTACCATTTCTACTAAAGCAGCTGCTGCCATACTACTTGCAACTCCACATTCAGCTTGACAACCTCCTTCAGCACCAGATATGGTAGCGTTTTTAGCAATTATTTCTCCTATTCCTGATGCTGTAAGTAATCCATGAATCATATCCTCATTAGTTAAATTAAATTTTTCTTTTACACATATAATAGCGCTAGGTAGTATTCCTGAAGCACCAGCAGTAGGTGCTGCTACAATTTTTCCCATAGAAGCATTAATTTCTGAAGTAGATAATGCTTTGGCTATTGCAGAAATTATAATTGAGCCACTAATAGTATTTTCTGTGTTTTTATAATCTTCCATTTTTTTCGCATCTCCACCAATAAGTCCACTAACAGAAGTAATTTCTTTATCTAATGCAGCATTAGCAGAATTTATCATTACATTTAATATTGAATTCATATTTTCCATAAGTTCTTCATAAGAAATTTGAGTTTCTTCTATTTCTTTTTGAATAATTATTTCCCATATTTTTTTATTTTCTGATTTACATAAATTTAAAAGTTCAGAACCCTTATTAAACATTTGCTTACCTCCCTATAGGATTAATACCTGTAATATATATAACTTCATCTAAATTTGCTATATTATCTATTATACTATCTTTTATAGGATTGTCTATTTCCATTACCATAGTTGCAATTTTTCTTTCTCTAGATACTTTCATAGTAGCAATATTTACATCTTCTTTAGCAAGTATGGAACTGATCCTGCTTATAGTTCCTTTTTGATCTTTATATTTTACAAAAATAGTTGGATAATTTCCAGAGAATTCTACTTCATTTCCATTTATATTGGTAATTAAAATATTTCCTCCTCCTATAGATGAACCAATTATATAAAAATCATCTTTATCATGATAAGAAAAGATGATTTTAGCAGTATTTGGATGCTCATATCCTAAATCTTTTTCTATAAATTCAACTTCTATACCTTTCTCTTTGGCAATATTTAATGAATTTTTTATTCTTTCATCAGAAGGTCCCATGCCTAAAATTCCAGCTACAAGGGCTCGATCTGTACCATGACCTTTATAAGTTTTTGCAAAAGAGCCATGAAGATAAAATACAACTTTATAAAAGGAATCATCAGCTGCTATTTCTTTAGCCATTTTACCTAAACGGGCAGCTCCAGCTGTATGAGAACTGGAAGGTCCAATCATAATAGGACCTAATATATCAAAAATACCATAATCTTTCATGTAATCATCCTTTCAAAATTATAATTTTTAGTGTTAATAAGGAATTGATTTGTTATTAATTTTAGCATTTAATTGAAGATTAAGCAATAAAAATGATATTATATGGATTTCTTCATAAAAAAATAAATAAATATCTTAGATATATTAGTTTTTACAATTCCCCTATTTAATAAGATGCCTCCTTAACAATAAGGAGGCATCTTATTAAAAGCATATCTCAAAAGATACAATTTAATCTAAGACAAACTATAAAAAAGTAGTTTGGAAAAGCAATTAATTATTACTTAAATTAATAGAATAACTGTGAAGTAGCCCTATTTATTTTTTATTGGTTTGATTTATTATTATATAAAGACCAAAAATAATTAATAATACTGGCCAATATTTGCCAATGTTCATAATTTTAAATGCAAATTGAGGCCATATTACTTTCATTAACATAGCTCCACCTATAATTATTAAGGCAAGACCTATAAATAAAGCAGTATTTTTAGGGTTTATATTATTTTTTTCATCTTGATATATAACTCCATCATCTTCAGGAATTATTAATGCACATATCAAATAAGCTAAAAGTCCTGGTGATCCAGGTACAAAACATAATAATACCCATATTATTCGAACAATTGTTGGATCTATGTTGAAATATTCTGCTATTCCTCCACATACTCCAGCTATCATTCTGTCATTACGTGAACGTTTTAATTTTTTTTCCATATAATTTCCTCCTATCAACTATATATGTATATACTATCAAATTTTTATTAAAAATTAAATAGAAACTATATTATAAATTTTGTTCACATTATTAAAGGTTTGTGATAACATTTACTTGGATAGAATATAGAATAAATGTTGGAGGGCTTGTTTACATGTATGATATATTATCAATGATATTTAAATATATATTCATTATAATTATATATATGTTCATGTTAAGTATAATACGTCTTATATATCTTGATATAAAGGGGATAGATATTGATAACAATGTAGATAATAACATATATTTAAAATTAATCAATAGAAAGGATTCGTTACCTTTTAAAGTTAAAGAATATTATCCATTAAAAGGTGAAGTTACTTTGGGAAGGGGAAATAATAATCAGATAATATTAAAGGATCCTTATATTTCTAAAAGACATTTAAAAATAGTGGAAGATGAAGGGGATTTTTATTTAGAAGATTTAAATAGTTCTAATGGAACCTATGTAAATGGTGAAAAAATAAGTGATGTAGTAAAATTAAAAAATGGAGATAGAATAAAAGTTGGGCAAGTGGAATTTTTATATGTGAATAGGGAGTAGATTGAAATGATTTTAAATAAAAAAGTTAGCTATAAACGACCAAGAAATTTATTAGTATTATTTGAATTGATGGCTTTATTATTGCTATTTGTACATGACAAGGAGAATATTGATAAATTTACAATGATATCAGCCGTTAGTCTTATATTCATTATATATATATCTAATTTTATATTGCTCCGTGTATCTACTGGTGATAATTATATATTTTTAATAGTGACTATGCTCATAAGCATTGGAGTAATAATGATATATAGGATAGATTCTACTTTAGGAATGAAACAGGTAATATGGGCAGGTATAGGGATTATAATTTTTTTTACAACTTATCTATTGGTAAAGAAAATAAAGGGTTGGGAAAATTGGACTAAAATTTATGCAATACTTTCTATTGGATTGTTTGTGATTACTTTATTATTAGGAACCAGAAAAAAAGGCTCTATAAATTGGATTCAATTAGGTAGATTTAGTTTTCAACCTACTGAGATAATAAAAATTTTGACTATATTTCTTATAAGTGCTTATTATACTAACTATGAAAAATATAAAGAAAAAAAATATGGTCCTTATTATTTAATGAGCATAATTTATGTGTTTATTGTTTTTTTATTTTTACAAAGAGATTTAGGTGCAGTACTAATTTTTTATGCTATATTTTTGGCTCTTCAATTTATATACGAGGAAAATAGGAAATTATTATGGTATAATATGTTATTTTTTATTATAAGTGGAGTGGCTGGATTTTTTTTATTTGATCATGTAAGGATTCGTTTTGAAATATGGATGGATCCATGGAAATATATAGACAACAAAGGATATCAAATAACCCAATCATTATTTGCTATTGCTACTGGAGGTTTTTTTGGTACTGGAATTGGGCTAGGGCATCCAGATTTTATTCCTGAAGTACATACGGATTTTATATTTTCTGCAATATGCGAGGAGATGGGAATATTCACTGGTATAGGGATTATAATGTTATTCTTAATATTAGTGTATAGAGGATTTAAAATTGCTATAAGTCAAAGAAATAAATTTTTTAGGATAGTTGCATTAGGTATAAGCATATTATTTGGAATTCAATCTTTTATAATATTTGGAGGAGTTCTTAACATGATTCCTCTTACAGGAATTACCATACCTTTTGTTAGCTACGGGGGAAGTTCTATGATATCTAGTTTTATAGCATTGGGAATTTTACAGGTAGCTTCAGAGGACTTAGATGTGGGGGAGAAAAGATATGGAGAAAGAGCTTAAAAGAATTATAGCTATATTGGTCGTAGTTTGTATATTATTTGTAAGCTTGATTGTTTACTTAAGCTATTTTCAAGTATTTAAAGCTGACAAAATAGTTAAAAATAGTTACAATAAACGATTATGGATTAATGAAGAAAAGATATTAAGAGGTTCTATTATAGATAGGAATGGTAAAATATTGGCTTATAGTGAAAAGAGTGGAGATGCGTATAAAAGAGTATATAACTATGGAAATCTCTATAGTCACATAATCGGTTATAGTTATAGAGAATATGGTAAAGTTGGTTTGGAATTAGAATATAATAATGCATTATTAAATATATCTGAAAGTACCCCCTTAAATGAGTTGAAAAATATTGTTATTCCTAATACAGAAGGAAACACATTAAAACTTACTATAGATCATCACATACAAGAGTATTCTAGAAATATGTTAAAGGATAAAAAAGGGGCTATAGTGGTTATGAATCCAACTACGGGGGAAATTTATTCTATGGTTAGTATGCCAGATTTTAATTCTTCTACCCTTAAAGAGAATTGGAATGATATAATGGAAGATGAAGATAGTCCTTTTTTAAATAGGGTAACATCGGGATTGTACACTCCTGGCTCAGTATTTAAAGTAATAACAACTATAGCAGCTCTGGAGACTCCTGGCTTAGATTTAAATTATAATTGCAAAGGTAGTACAAAAATAGATGGGTATGTTCTTAAGGATTATGGTGGAAAAGCTCATGGAAATGTAAATTTAGAAAAGGCACTGGTAAAATCTTGTAATTCTTATTTTGCAGAAAAAGGCACAGAGATAGGAAAAGATAAAATGGGTGAGGTAGCAGATAAATTTATGATAAATAGTTCCATACCCTTTGATTTACCTACTGCTAAGTCTACTTTTCCTTATAAAGGGGATATAGGTAAAACGGATATTGCTGCTGCAAGTATTGGACAAGGGAAAGTACTAGTTACTCCTTTAAATATGGCAATGATAGCTTCGGGTATTGCAAATAAAGGAGAAATTATGAAACCTATATTAGTACAGGAGGTCATTTCACCGGAAGGTAAAGTTGTAGATAGAAATTATCCTCAAGTTTTATCTAAAGGTACAGATGTGTTTACTGCCAATGAAGTAAAGAATATGATGGTGGAAGTAGTTAAAAGAGGTACTGGGACCAATGCTCGTATAAAAAATATAAGAGTTGCAGGGAAAACAGGTACTGCAGAGAATTCATCAGGGAAAACTCATGCTTGGTTTATAGGATTTGCTCCAGCAGATGAACCTAAAATTGCTATAGCCATTGTGCTAGAAGAGGATGGAACAACTGGTGGAAAATCTGCAGCACCTATAGCAAGAAACATAATTATAGAGACCTTGAATAATATTGAATAAAAATAGAAAGGAGTTTTAATTATGAAGGATGAGAAAATAATATTTAAAAAAAGAGAGGATATTCCTGTAGAGTATACTTGGGACTTGAAATCTATGTATAAAGACGAAAAAGAGTGGGAAGAAGATTTAAAAGTTGCTGTAAAAAAAGCTGAAGAGTTTTTAAATTATAGGGGTAAAATTGGAGAATCTGGTGAAACTTTATTTAGTGCACTAAGAGATAGAGACAAAATATATAGAATTATATCCAAAGTATACTCTTATGCTAGTATGAAGTTAGATGAAGATACAAGAGTAGGGGAAAGTCAGGCTTTATTAGATAAAGCATTGCGAGCTTATGTTCAAATAGAGGAAAGGCTTTCTTTTGTAGTTCCAGAGATATTACAAATAGATAGAGAAACATTAGAAGCTTATTATGAAGAGAAAGAAGAATTAAAGCTATATAAACATCATTTAGATGATATATTAAGACAAAAATCTCATGTATTATCAGCAAAAGAAGAAAAATTGTTAGCACAAATGGGTGAGATAGCTAATTCACCTCAACAGATATATTCCATGTTAAATAATGCAGACATAAAATTTCCGACTATAAAAGATGAAGAAGGAAATAAAATAGAAATCACTCAAAGTAATTTTATTCCCCTTATGGAAAGCAAGAATAGAAATGTAAGAAAAGCAGCTTTTGAAGGTCTTTATCATACTTATGAAAATTTTAAAAATACCTATACTCAAACTTTAAATGGTAATATAAAGAAAAATATATTTAATGCAAAGGTGAGAAATTACAATTCGAGTATAGAAGCTTCACTAGATAGAAATAATATACCTATATCCGTTTATGAAAACTTAATAAATTCTATTCATAATAATTTAAATAGCATGTATAAGTATATGGATATAAGAAAGAGAGCTTTAGGTGTAGATGAGCTGCACATGTATGATTTATATACGCCAATAGTTAAGGATGTAGAATTTAATGTACCTTATGAAGAAGGCAAACAGTTAATATTAAAAGGATTACATCCTTTAGGAGAAGAATATTTAAATGTAGTAAAAGAAGGATTTGAAAATAGATGGATAGATGTATATGAAAATCCAGGTAAAAGATCTGGAGCTTATTCAGGAGGAGCTTATGATTCAAATCCATATATACTAACTAATTATCACAACACATTAGATTCAGTATTTACTGTAGCTCATGAAATGGGACATTCAATTCATTCTTATTTTTCAAAAAAGAATCAACCTTTTATATATGCTGGATATAGTATATTTGTTGCAGAGGTAGCTTCCACTGCTAATGAAGCATTATTATTGGATTATATGTTAAAAAATATAGAAGATGATGAAAAGAAGTTGTATTTACTTAATCACTATTTAGAACAATTTAGGACTACAGTATATAGACAAACTATGTTTGCAGAATTTGAAAAGATAATATACGAGTATGTAGAAAATGGAGGAGCTTTAACAGCCGACTATTTATGTGATACTTATAAAAAATTAAATGAAAAGTATTATGGTCCTAACATAGTAGTAGATGATGAAATAGCTATTGAATGGGCTAGGATACCTCATTTTTATTATAATTATTATGTATTCCAGTATGCAACAGGATTTTCGGCTGCTATCTCTATATCTCAACAGATACTTGAAGAAGGAGAAGTAGCAGTAAAAAGATATATCAACTTTTTAAAAAGTGGTAGTTCAGATTATCCTATAAATGTATTAAAGGCTGCAGGAGTAGATATGACTACAGAAGAGCCAGTAAATAGTGCATTAGAAGTATTTGGTAAATTAGTAGATGAGATGGATAGATTGATATAGTAAAAGTCCTCCCTTTGTTTGGGAGGATTTTTTATTTTTATAAAAATTTGCTTTTTAAGTTGTTCCAATACATATTTCTATCTAAGTTTAATCTAGATATAGTTTTTTCTGGGATTATGAAGTTAATTTTAGTTATATCATCATATTTATATTCAACTCCATCTACTACAATTAATATGGAATTTTCATATCTATATTCTGGTTTTATAGTTATTATCAAATCCCCTGGTATAACTGCACTATTAAGTAAAGAGCGGTAAGCTCTAGAGCTAATGGGGGAAAGTGGAGTTAATTGTAAGGTTTTTAAAGATGGATATATAATGCTACCTCCGCTAGAAAAATTATATGCTGTACTGCCAACAGGGGTAGATATAATTACTCCATCACCACAAAACTTTTCTAAATGATTTCCATCTATAAATATTTCTAGATGAACTACTTTAGATTTAGTTCCTTTTACTACAATTTCATTTATTCCATACAATTCAAATGATTCATTTTTGGTATATATTTTTGCTTTTACTAAAAATATTTTTTCAACTACAAAATCCTTATGAATATATTTTTCTATAAAGATATCTATATTTTCTGGAAGAACTTCTTGGAAGAAGCCTAAATGTCCAGTATTTACTCCAATAAAAGGAATGCTTGTAAAGTTATAACGATGAACTGCTCTTAAAAAGGCGCCATCCCCACCAATACATATATTAAGTTCTGCATTATTATTATATTTTTTGGGAATAATAAATCCTTTTTTTTCTAATTTATTTGTTAATAATTTATGTATTTTCTGTGATTCTGGATTATTATTAGCAATTATATTAATAATACTTTGGTTGTTATTTGTCAAAAGATTCCCCTCCACACTATTTATGTTTAAAAAAGTTATATATCTGGTATAATTGTTTATGGTTATATTATATAATAAAAGGTATTATATTTGGAGGTATAAATGGATTTATTTAATGAAAGTGAAGATGTAATATTATTTAAGGTGGAAAACAGTGGTAAAACATTGGAAAAATTTTTATACAGTCAACAAATATCAGGAAGATTATTTAGGAGATTATATAAGCAAAAAAATATATTTGTAAATGGAAGTTTTTATAGTAAGGATACAATCCTTAAATCAGGAGATATAATTTCAATAATAATCCCAGAAGAAGAAGATGATACTTTAGGGGAATTTATGCCGTTGGATATTATATATGAGGATAGAGATTTATTGATAATTAACAAACCTCCCTTTATGGTAGTTCATCCTACTAAGAGTCATCAAAAAAGTACTCTTTTGAATGGAGTAGCTTTTTATTTTAATCAAAAAGGAATAAAAAGAAAGATTAGATTTGTAAATAGATTAGACATGAATACTTCTGGTATATTAATAGTAGCAAAATCTTCTTTTGCCCATCAGCAGGTGGCTTTACAGTTTGAACAAAATCAAGTTAAAAAAAGATATATGACAGTAGTTTCAGGTATAGTAGAAAAAGATGAAGGGGTAATAGATTTACCTATTGGTAGGGAAGAAGAGGGAGGTATTAGAAGAATAGTTACTAAAGATGGGAAAAAAGCTGTAACTAAATATAAGGTAATAGAAAGATATAGAAATGCTACTTTATTGGATATACAACTAATTACAGGAAGATCCCATCAAATAAGAGTTCATTTAAGTTATATTGGTCATCCTATTATTGGGGATACATTGTATTATAAACCTAGTGAATATATAGATAGACAAGCATTACACTCCTACTATCTAGGTTTTAAATTACCAAGAAGCAAAGAGTTTAAAGAATTTAAAGCAGATTTGCCATGGGACATTAAAAATTTAATTCAATATTTAAAAAAGTGAAAGTGTTTAATGAGCAACTTCTTTTTAATAAATAATTTTTTAGTATTTTTTATTTTTGAATGATACAATTTCTTTTAGAAGATAGATCTTAATAAATTTAAACTATTTGTGAATTATTACCAAAAACAGTATAGTAAAATTTTACTATACTGTTTTTTGGTGACTATTTCTCTGATTGTTTATAATTATCTTTCATAACACCTAGTAGTTTGACTATTTCTTTTATTTTATCTTTTTCTTTTTCATCTTTACCTTCCATCATAGGTTCTAATAATTGGAAAAGTTTATCTGGATCCTGTAGACTATTTGGATTAGAAATAAGAGCATTTAACCTACTAAGCATACTTTTATACTTATCTATGTTTATGATTATATCTAGCATAAGAGCTATATTTTGTATATTTTCTTTTGGAAACTCCCTTTGAATAGTATTTATTATGTAACTTAATCTTTCCTTGTTATTTTCGACAGGTACAGATTTTTCTATGTAGGAAATTTTAGGGGTGCTGATGAATTCCATAGTTTCATATAATTTTATAGTTTTTTCACTAATGAATATAGCTTTATTTATAGGAATTATAAGTTTTTCAGGAAAGAAAACACCAATTTTTTTCATTAGATCTATTTTTTCTTTAGTGTAATCAATATCTAATATTAAGGTATCATTTTCGAATTCAGAAGATGTAGTTTGTTCTTCATTAGGTGTAATGCTTAATGTTTTTCCCTTATTTTTGTAAAATAAAATGAGTATTAAAAGTATTATTCCAATATTCATTCTCTACTTAATTACCTCCTTTTACAATCTAATGTTATACTATTTTATTTTATGCAATAGTTTTAATAAAAGTTCCAATTTTATATGGTTATATATATTAGTTAAAATGCATAGATTAAATTAGGATATATAGGAGGTGTTCATGTGTATAATGATGATAAAATAAAGGAAATTATGGAGGATTTTCAGGATTTTACTTTTGATGAAGAACAGATGGAAAAAATAGAAACTTTTAAAGATACTTATACTGATAAATCAGAAGAGGAGATATTTTTAGAAATAATTAAGGTCAATGAAGATATGAAAAAGGATATGACTGAAGAAGAATATGAAGAGATATTAAAAAAGTTAAATAGCATAAGACCTTTGCTTAATGAAGAACAATTAGAGAAGCTAGATAAAATATTATATACACTAGGGAAATAGAGGGGCATTTAAATGCCCTTTTATTTTGAGAAAAATTGGAATGGAAAGTATAAATAATAGATGCTATAATCTTAATAGTATATAGTATTATGTAAACCAGGAGGAAAGTATATGAAAATAACTGGAAGAACAAAATTAATTATAATTATATTTGTGTTTATATCATTATTTTCTACAGTATATTTTTATATAAGTGAAAATAGTAAATATATTGAAATGTCATATAAAACATTTTTGAATCATGTAGAAGAAGGATTAATTGAGGAGATAAAGTTAAGTAATAAATCTAAATTTATAGGCAAATTTAAAAACGGGAATGAATTTATTATTGACAATCCTAGAAAAGAAGGTTTTAAAGAATATCTATTATTACATGATGTAAAAGTGATAGAAGAAGAAATTAGTGTATTAAGTCAAGGAATCGGTATTCTAGGATCAATACTAGGGATTGGATTTCTAGCTTATGTTGTTAGCAAAAATGGTTCTAAACAAATTGAAAAAGAAATGGCTTACATGCTTGAGATGAATACAGAGAATAATTTATCAGAAATAGTTACTTTTGATGATGTAGCAGGAAATGAAGAAGCTAAAGAATCTTTAAGAGAATTAGTTGATTTTATAAAAAATCCAGGGAAATACACTAAATATGGTGCTAGATTACCTAGGGGTATATTGTTATATGGTCCCCCAGGAACTGGGAAAACCTTATTAGCAAAAGCAGTAGCTGGAGAAGCCAAAGTTCCTTTTTATGCAGTATCAGGTTCAGATTTTATACAGGTTTATGCTGGACTTGGTGCAAGTAGAATAAGGGAATTATTTAAAAAAGCTAAAGAGCATGGTAAAAGTGTAATATTTATAGATGAAATTGATGCATTAGGTAAAAAACGTAAAGGGACAAGCAGTCATGGAGGGAGCGAAGAAGGAGATAGAACTTTAAATGCATTATTGACAGAAATGTCAGGGTTTAAGGAAAATGAAGGAATTATAGTAATGGCAGCTACTAATAGGTTAGATACTCTTGATGAAGCATTACTAAGACCTGGAAGATTTGATAGACAAATAGAGGTAGGACTTCCTGATGTAAATGCAAGATTTGCCATACTAAAACTTCATAGTAGGAACAAGCCTTTATCGAAGGATGTAGATCTGCAGAAAGTAGCTTTAGAGACTATTTATTTTAGTGGAGCTAAACTTGAAAATTTAATGAACGAATCTGCTATGATAGCAGCAAAAAGAAGAGATAAATATATTACTAAGGAACACATAAACAAGGCTTACTATAATATATTAGTAGGTGAAGAAAAAAAGGACAGAAGTAGTATATCTTTAGCTGACAAAAAGATTACAGCTTTTCATGAAGCTGGTCATGCTTTGGTAGCTAAGAAGGTATCAACTACAAATAGGGTAACTAAAGTGAGTATTATTCCAAGTACTAAAGGTATGGGAGGATTTAGTTTGAACCTTCCCCCGGACAGAATGTATAGGACTAAAAAGGATATAATAACTAACATAAAAATAGCTTTGGGAGGTAGGGCAGCAGAAGAATTAATATTTGGGAAAGAAAATATTACTACAGGAGCAGCTTCTGATCTTCAAAAAGCTACTGAGATGACTATATCAATGATAGGTTCATATGGTATGGATGATGAAATGGGATTAGTAAACTATGATGTTGTACTAAATAGTAATTTAAATATGGATGTATCCCTAATGGAAAGAACAAAAGAAATATTAGATAATTTATATGAGGAAACAAAAAGGGTACTAGAAGAAAATATATATTATTTAGAAAAAATAGCAAATGAACTATTAGAAAAAGAATCGTTAGAAGAAGAGGAAATAGAAAAAATTTTAGCTTCCTGAAATTACTGTTAAAAATTTTGGTCAATTCCTTGAAGAATATATGAATAAAGGTTATAATATGATTAAACAATATATCTGCGGTGTTCGTTAACCCAAATAATTCAACCGACGTAGAGTATAAGGGAGTTCGGGTTCAGCAGTGTAGAGCAGGCCTTAATTGGAAGCTTGAAGCTGTTGACAGAGCACCCACCTTGTGAGAGGCGGGTGTGAATTAGTTGGGAGACGGCACTGTGGTAATAAAACCCTTAGGTTTAAACCTAAGGGTTTTATTACATAGAATGATTAAGCTATATGTATGGGATATTTTTTTCTTTCTTTAAATATATAAATATACTTAAATTCCAAATCTCTCAACAATTTTTCAGCGGATTTGTAATCATATCCTATATATTCAGGGCTGTGGGCATCAGAGCCAATTGTTAGCACTTTTCCACCTAAGTATTTATATAGTTGCAATATTTCTAATTTAGGATGATAATAGTTTAGACCATATTTTTTACTAGCAGTATTTATTTCTAATCCTTTGTCCTTTTCAATAATTAAATTCAATATTTTTTCAACTATAGGTTTATATTCATTAAAATCTGGTAAAGTAGAATAATCTTCAAAATATCTATCAATGTAATCTATGTGACCTAGAACATCAAAGTTATCAAAGGATTCAACACAACGATATAGATACTCATAGTATTCAACCAATGCATCTATAGGTTTTTTACCATGGGTAAAATTATCTAAATGTATATCTTTTCCTTCGATAGAATGGATGCTCATAAGCACAAAATCAAAGGGATTACTATTTATGAGTTTATCATATCGTTTGCTAAGATGGGGTTGCATTCCAATTTCAACTCCCGTTAGTATTTCAATTTGGTTTTTGTATTTATATTTAACTTGTTTTACTTTTTTAAAATAATCCTCAGTTCTAAAATCTATATCTATTTTATCTTCAGTAACATCATAGTCTACATGATCTGTAAAACAGATACTTTTCACATTGTTTTCAATAGCACCTAATACCATTTCTTCCATTAAATATTTACAATCCATTGAAAAATCACTATGTACATGAAAGTCATACATTTACAACACCTCTATTTTATTAATTTAGACTATTTTACTCTAAAAATTGATTTAAGTAAAGGGTTTAGGATTCATAAAATGATTCTTTATATTGAAGTTTATACAGATCATAGTATATACCTTCATTTTCTAGAAGTTCTTGATGGGTTCCCATTTCTTGAATTACTCCATTTTTTAAAACTATTATTTTATCTGAGTTTTGAATAGTAGATAGTCTATGAGCTACAGCTATTGTAGTTCTTCCTTTAATTAATTTTTGAAGTGCATCTTGAATTAATAATTCTGTTTCAGTATCAATATTGGAGGTCGCTTCATCCAATATCAAAATACTTGGATCAAAAGCTAATGTTCTAGCAAATGCCAATAGTTGTTTTTCTCCTGCAGACAAGGTAGCTCCTCTTTCCATTACTGGCTCATCATATTGCCTAGGTAATTTTTCTATAAAATGATGGGCGTTGACATACTTGGCTATTTGTTTGATTTCTTCATCAGAAATATTATAATTATTTAATCTAATATTATCTTTGATTGTCCCAGTAAATAAAAATACATCTTGAAGTACTACACCAATGTGTTTTCTTAATTCAAACTTATCATATTTTTTAATATTTACCCCATCTATCAGTATTTCTCCTTTTTGTATATCATAAAATCGAGTAATTAAGTTAATAATGGAGGATTTACCAGCACCAGTAGCTCCTACGAAAGCAACTATTTCACCAGGGTTAATTGTAAAACTAACATCTTTCAATACCCAATTTTCATCTTCATATGCAAACCAAACATTTTTAAATTCTATTTTTCCTTTTAATTCTTTGATAGGTACAGGGTTATTTGTGTTCTCAATCATATCATCTTCATCTAATATTGAAAAGATTTTTTCACTAGATGCCATAGCTGCTTGAAGTATATTATATTTTTCAGTTAAATCTAGTATAGGTTGGAAAAACTTCTGAAGATAATCTATAAAAGCATATAGGACTCCAAATTCTATATATCCAGATATAACTTGACCACTACCATAATATACTAATGTGACCAATCCCAATGAATTAATTATCTCTATGGATGGTCTAAAAATTGCGTGTAAGTTAACTTCTTTTTTAGCTGTGTTTAAATATGCAGTATTTATTTCATCAAATTGTTTAGATATTTTTTCTTCTTTTTTAAATATTTGAATAGTTTTCATTCCAGTAATATTTTCATTTAAAGTAGAGTTAATTTTGGCTAATTGCACTCTTCCCAACCTATAAACCTCTCTAATTTTTTTTCGAAATACTATAGAAGCTATAAGTATTAAGGGGATTAATGAAAAAGAAATAAGAGCTAACTTATAATTCATTTTAAGCATTACTATTATTATTCCAACTAATATAAATACATCTTTAAATAAATTAATTAGCACTCCAGTATACATTTCGTTTAAAGTTTCTGCATCATTAGTTACTCTAGTTACTAATCTTCCCACAGGATTTTTATCAAAGTAGGATAGTGATAGTGATTGAATATGGGAATACAAATCTTGTCTTATATTGAATATGATTTTTTGACCAGTATAGTTTAATACGTATGTTTGCAAATAATTGAGTATAAATACTACTATAATAGCTAATAGGAATATTAATCCTATTTTTGTAATTCCATCTATATCCTGTTTTATAAATTTTTCATAATCTTTTTTTGATATGGAAATTCCTTGAGAAATATCTTTTTCTTCATAATCTAATAAATAATATTTATTATTTTTTTTCAATAATACTTTTTTAGGATAATTCGATAGTTTTTCTATTTGCTTACTATCTAATTTATTTAATCTTACATATTTTTTCCCATTAAATATGATGCCCTCTATAGGTTCTGAAACATCTACTTCATACATGGGTTTTTTATATCCATTTATATAATCATCTATTGTAATTTTTAAAAGATAGGGTCTTAAAAGTTCTAGTCCGGTAATAAGCATCATGAGTATTATGGTAATAACAAAATAATGCCAGTAAGGTTTAGCATATTTAAGTAATCTTTTCATTAATTTTGAATCATAAGTTTTATCAGTGTTTTTATTCATATTGCCCCTCCTTTGCATTACCATAAACTTTTTCTTCCAATAATTGTTTTTCATGTAGATACTTATATAATCCGTCTATTTCCAATAAAGATTCATGATTTCCTCTTTCTATAATTTCTCCTTCATCTAATACTATAATTTGATCTGCATTTTTTACTGTGGATATTCTATGACTTATTATTATGGTTGTTTTTTTGCTCATTACATTTTTAAGATTATTAAGTATTCTTTCTTCAGTTTGAGTATCTACACTGGATAAGCTATCATCTAAAATTAAAATTGGAGCATCTTTTACAATAGCACGAGCTATAGCAACCCTTTGTTTTTGACCACCAGATAAAGTAACTCCTCTTTCCCCTAATACGGTATCAAATCCATCAGGTAGTTCCATGATGTCGTCGTATACCTCTGCAATCTTTGAAGCATATATTATCTGTTCTTCAGAGATCTCTTTGTCAAATGCAAATCCAATATTATCTCTTATAGTTGAGGAAAACAGAAAGTTATCCTGGGGAACATAGCTTATATTTTCTCTTAAGGATTTTATTTGAATATTTCTTATATCTATATTATCCAATAGAATAGAACCTTTATCTATATCATAAAGTCTTAATAGTAAATTGACTATAGTGGTTTTGCCACTACCAGTTCTTCCTACTATGGCTAATGTGTTACCTTCTTTAACAGTAAAATTTATATTTTTTAATGCGTAGGATTGACTATTAGGGTATTTAAAATACACATTTTTATATTCAATTTTTCCTTTAACTTTTGCTAAAGGTATTGCATTAGGAAAATCAACTATTTCAGGTTTTTCATTTAATATATTATTTATTCTTTCCATAGACGCTATTCCTCTTTGAATTATGTTGATTACAAAGCCTACTGCCATCATAGGCCATATCAATAAGCCTAAATAGTTATTGAAAGCTATAAAATCTCCTAAGGATATGGTGTCTAGCATTACTAATTTACTACCATATACTATAACAACTAAGAAACTTAAGGAAGATATAAATTGTACTAAAGGATGAAATATTCCTGATACTTTTACTAATTCCATATTTTTATTTAAATTATATTCATTAGCTTGTGTAAATTTTTTAAAAGCAGATTCTTCTTGAACAAAGGATTTTATAACACGTATTCCTGAAAAATTTTCTCTTGTGATATCTGTAAGATTAGAGAATGCTTCTTGAACTAAACGGAAACGTTTATGTATTATTTTACCAAATTTACCTACGATTATTGTAATAAAAGGTAGTGTTAATAAAGTTATTGTAGTTAATTTTATATTGGTTGTTTTAGCCATCATAATTATGGACATTATGGTCAAAAATATCGCATCTACAAGCATTACAATTCCTTGACCTAAAGAAGCTCTTACGGCATTTATATCGTTTGTAGCATGAGCCATTAAATCTCCTGTAGTATGGATGTTAAAATAGTTAGTGGATAGAGTTAATAGATGATTGAAAAGCATATCTCTTAAATGATATTCTAGTTTTCTTGAAGTTCCAAATATGTATACTCGCCAAAAATATCTTCCAATAGCAATTGCTAAACCTGTTAAAAGTATTAATATAATGTATTTTATCAATTCTTGTGAAGTAAGTTGTCCATATTGAAGGAGATTAGTAACTTTTCTAAGTATTTGAGGAACTACAATCTGTACTCCATCTATTAGTATTAGCCATATAATACCAATAATATAATTTAATTTATGTTCTTTAAAAAAATCATTAAGTGTACTAAAAGCTTTCATAGAAAACCTCCTACAGAAATTATTTCGATACTCAAAATAATACTTACAGACTATATTATAGTATAAATTAAATTTATTTGAAAGAGTAAATTGGTTTTATATACAAAAATAAATTAATTTTCTATATTGTTTTGAAATTTGAGTTTAGGGTAAGTTATAAAAAATATTTAAAAGGATATTTAAATGTTTTGAAGAAGTATATATATATATATATATATATATAGAAAAGGATGTTAGGTATTATGAATAAAACAATAATTTATGGGCATAGAGGTGCATCCTGTTATGCTCCAGAAAATACTTTTGCAGCATATAATAAAGCTATTGAAATGGGGGCTAATGGAATTGAAATAGATGTGCATAAAAGTAAAGATAATAATTTAATAGTTTGTCATGATGAAAAAGTGGACAGAACTACCAATGGCATAGGATATATTAAGGATTTAACATTGAAGGAAATAAAGAAGTTGGATGCAGGTTCTTGGTTTGATAATAAATTTCGAGGAGAGAAAATTCCATTGTTAGATGAAGTATTGGAATTTGTTAAAGACAGGAATATATTTTTAAATATTGAGATAAAAAATGGACCTATATTTTATGAGGGTATAGAGCATGATATTGTCAAAGCAGTTAGAGCCTATGATTTGATAGAAAATACTATTATATCATCTTTTAATCATTTTAGTTTAGCCCATATAAAAAATATTGATAAACGATTTAAGACTGGTATACTATATATAGCAGGAATGATAGATCCTTGGGAATATGCAACAAAAATAGGAGCATCCTATATACATCCATTGTATTTAACTATTAATGAAGAAATAGTATTAAAAAGTCAAAATAATGGAGTAAAAGTAAATGTTTTTACTGTTAATAGAAAAGAAGATGCAGAATTAATGAAATCGTTTAAAGTAGATGGTATTATTACGGATTGCCCAGATATATGCAAAAAAGTATTCAATAATTAATGACTATGAAAGGTTGGTAAAAATGAAAAAAGCAAAAATTATATGTAATCCATCTTCTGGTAGGCAGCTAATTCAAAGAAGAATAGATCATTTAATAATTTCATTAGTAAATGAGGGCTATACTGTTTCTAAATATAATACTCAGAAAAAAAATGATGCAATGTTAGAAACTATCAAAAGTTGTAATGAAGATTGGGATTTCATTGTGGTTTGTGGTGGAGATGGTACTGTAAATGAAGTAGCAAAAGGTATAGCTAAAAGTGATAGAAAAATTCCTGTAGCTATTCTTTCAGCAGGTACAGTTAATGATTTTGCCAATCATATGAAGCTACCTAAAAACATTGATGATTTTTTTGAGATGATAAAAAAAGAAAATATAAAAACCGTGGATTTAGGAAAAGTAAATGATGAATATTTTGTTAATGTGGCTGCCAGTGGACTTTTAACAAATGTAGGATATCAAGTACAGCCAGAAGCGAAGGCTATATTAGGAAGAATGGCTTACTATATTGAAGGAGTTAAGGAGATACCAAAACAGAAGTTTAAACCTTTTAGAGTATATTTTGAGGCAGAGGAATATACTAAGGAAGAAGATATACTATTATTTTTAATATCTAATAGTGCATCGATAGGCGGATTTAAACGATTAGCTCCTGATGCTAGTGTATCTGATGGATATTTAGATGTAGTAATAATAAAGAAATCAGAAGTAGGAGATTTAGCTCAAATATTTATAAATATTTTTAAAGGTGAACATGTAAATCATCCAAATGTTTCATACTTTAAGACTAAAAAGCTTAAAGTAAATACAGAAGAGGAAGGCATTACCATAGATATTGATGGAGAATATGGGGGTGTATTACCTGCCGTGTTTGAAGTTGTGTCCAATCAGTTTAAAATATTTGTTCCTTAGGATAAACAATATTAATTAAAGTGATTAGTTTGGGGGAGGATGTTTTGAAAGATAAAGATATATGTGAAAATGTAGTTAATATTGAGAGGTATTTAAGAAAAGTTGATTATATTATTAGACTAAAAGGAAGAGAAATATTAAAGGATTTTAATATTACTATACCACAATTTACTGCATTACAAATTCTCATAAGTAATGGAGATCTTACCATTGGAGAATTAAGTCAAAAGATGGGCTTAGCTTGTAGTACTATAACTGATTTAATAGATCGCATGGAAAATAATAAACTGGTGGTAAGGGAAAAAGACAAAAAGGATAAAAGAGTTGTACGTGTGGAAGTTTTACCTGTTGGATATGAAATAGTAGAAAAAGTTTTAGAAGAAAGAATTAGATTTTTAGAATCAAAACTTAAGGGATTATCTCAGGAAGAAAAAGTAGCTTTAAGTGAAGGGCTTGAATCTTTATATAATGCAATGAAGCAAAACTAATGTAGTATGAAAGTTTGTGAGGTGGATTATTATGTCAGTAACTATAAAAGATGTAGCAAAGCTTGCTGAAGTATCTATATCTACAGTATCAAGAGTTATAAACAACTCTGCATCTGTTAGCCCAGAAGCACGAAGAAGAGTATTAGCTGCTATAGATAAATTAGGTTATAAGCCTAATCAAGTTGCAAGAAGTTTAGTTACTAAAAAATCGAATCTTATAGGTGTGATTGTAACGGATATTGGAAATTCCTATGTAGCACAGATGATGCGTGGTATAGAAGAAGTAGGTAGAATGTATAATTATGATATTTTACTATCTAGCAGCTATGGAAATCCTAAAACAGAGTTGAAGTTTGCAGAATTATTAAGAAGTAAGCAAGTAGAAGGTATTATTTTAATATCAGAGGATGTTGATGAAGCTGTAATAGATGTAATTAAAGAATTTAATATACCCTTTATGTATCTAAATAAATATTACAAGGTTTCAAATCTTCCATCTGTTTCCATAGATAATTATGAAGCAAGTTTTATGATGACAAAGTATTTACTGGAATTAGGACATGAAAATATATTATATATAACGGTAAATAATGATAAAGTAGGTTCGGTGGAAAAAGACAAGATAGAAGGATATAGAAAAGCAATGGAGGAATTTAAAAAAGATGAACTAATATTATCCACAAAGGATTTTACCGTAGAAGCTGGTTATGATATGGGAAATATTTTAGAAAATTTAATAGATGAAAGGAATATAACTGCAGTTTTTTGTTGTCAAGATGAAATAGCTATAGGGCTTATTAATTATTGCTATGATAGTAATATACAAGTTCCAAAGGATATATCCATATGTGGCTATGGAGATACTAAAATGGCGTCTATTTATCGTCCTAGCATTACAACTATAAAGGAACCTTATTATGATATAGGAGCTGTAGCAATTAGAAGAATTATAAAGGAATTAGAGGGAGATAAAATTGAAGAGCCTAGCATCTATTTGCCAATTCAATTGATTAAGAGAGAAAGCTGCAGGAGAATATAGATAGTATATATTTGTTTGAAAGTGGTGATGTTTTACGTGAGAACTTTTATAGCATTGGATTTTGATGATGATTTAAAAAAGGTTCTATCAAATATACAAAATAAAATAAAAATTAATTCTTTTAAGGGAAGCTGGGTTGATAATGAAAATTTTCATTTAACTTTAAAGTTTTTAGGAGAAATTGATGAGAAACAAAGGGAAATAATAGGTAATATTCTTAAATCCATTTCTCAAAAAAATTTTGCAATATCCTTAAGATTAGATGAATTAGGTTATTTTAATAAAAGAAAAGATCAATATGGTGTAATTTGGGTAGGTATTAAAGGAGAAATTGACAAATTAAATAAAATATATGATATAATAGAAGAAGACATGGAGCCCTTAGGTTTTAAAAAAGAAAAAAGACCTTTTAGACCTCATATTACATTGGGAAGAAGAATAGTATTAGATAAAAATATAGATCAAGAACGATTCTTAAAAGATATAGATGTAAACTATAAATTTTTATTAGATAAATTAGTTCTTATGAGAAGTGAGAAAATTATGGGTAAAAGAAAATATACTCCAATACAAGCTTATAGATTGATAGATAACCACAGATAGTATCTGTGGTTTTTTATATACTTTATTTAGATAATGCGTCAAACAAACACTACAATAAATTATAGGAGGTAGGCACATGAATAACAAAGTATTAATAGATGGCAACAATTTAACATTAGAAGATTTTATCAATGTAGTAAGACATAATTATACAGTAGAATTAACTAATGAAGCAATAAAGAAGGTTGAAAAATCTAGACAAATAGTTGAAAAATTTGTAGAAGAAGAGAAGATAGTATATGGCATAACAACAGGTTTTGGAAAGTTTAGTGATGTAAACATATCTAAAGAGGAGACTAAAATTTTACAGAGAAATCTTATTATGAGTCATTCTTGTGGAGTAGGCAATCCCTTAGATGAAGAAATTGTAAGAGGAATTATGCTCCTTAGAGCTAATGCGCTAGCTAAAGGATACTCTGGTATTAGATTATCAACATTAAACACTTTAATAGATATGTTAAACAAAGGGGTACATCCAGTAATTCCAGAAAAAGGTTCTTTAGGTGCTAGTGGAGATTTGGCTCCTTTATCCCATATGGTATTGGTCATGCTAGGTGAAGGGGAAGCGTATTATCAAGGAAAACGATTAAAAGGAATTGAAGCCATGAAAAGAGCAGAAATTCCAACAGTGGAATTAACATCAAAAGAAGGATTAGCATTGATAAATGGCACTCAGGTGATGACTTCCATTGGTGCATTAACTCTTTATGATGGAATAAATTTAAGTAAAACTTCTGATATAATTGCAGCTTTAACTGTGGAAGCACTAAATGGAATAATTGATGCTTATAATGTAAAAATGTATGATGTAAGGAAACATACTGGTCAATTAAACACTTCAGAGAATTTACTTAAGCTATTGAAAAATAGTAGTATGATTACTAGACAAGGAGAATTAAGAGTGCAAGATGCCTATTCTTTACGATGCATACCTCAAATTCATGGAAGTAGTAAAGATGCAATAGATTATGTAAAGGAAAAAGTTAATATTGAGATGAATTCAGCAACAGATAATCCGTTAATATTTGATGAAACAGAAGAAGTAATTTCTGGTGGCAATTTTCATGGGCAACCTATGGCATTGAGTTTTGATTTTTTAGGAATTGCATTATCTGAATTAGCAAATGTATCAGAAAGAAGATTGGAAAGACTTGTAAATCCAGCTTTAAGTGGATTGCCAGCCTTTTTATCTAGAAAAGGAGGTTTGAATTCTGGGTTTATGATAGTTCAATATTCTGCGGCTTCCTTGGTATCGGAGAACAAGGTTTTAGCTCATCCTGCTAGTGTAGATTCTATACCATCTTCAGCAAATCAAGAAGATCATGTGTCCATGGGCACTATTGCTGCAAGAAAAGCAAAGAGCATATTAGAAAATACACGAAAAGTTTTAGCTATGGAACTTTTAGCGGCTTGTCAAGGTATTGATTTAAGAGGGAAGAAAAAATTAGGAAAAGGTACTGAAATAGCTTATAATATAGTTAGAGATAAAATTCCTACCATAGAAGAAGATAGGATAATGTATGAATATATAAATATATGTGAAGATATGATTAAATCTAATATTATATTGGAAGATGTAGAAGAAAAAATTGGAAAATTATTATAAAGGGGGAGTTTAAGTGTTAAATAATGATTTAATAAGCAAAGCTATGACTATAAAATTAGGAGACGAATTGCCTCCAGAACCTAAATTTCAAGAAGGAATTAGAAGAGCACCAAAGAGGGAATTTACTCTTACTAAAAGAGAAACAGAAATTGCTCTAAAAAATGCCCTAAGATATATACCAGAAAAATTACACGAAACATTAGCTCCAGAATTTTTAAATGAACTATTAACTAGAGGAAGAATATATGGCTATAGATATAGACCAGAAGGGCCAATATATGGGAAACCAATTGATGAGTACAAAGGAAACTGTATCGAAGGAAAAGCATTTCAGGTAATGATAGACAATAATTTAGATTTCGATGTAGCCCTATATCCTTATGAGTTGGTTACCTATGGAGAAACAGGACAAGTTTGTCAAAACTGGATGCAGTATAGATTGATAAAGAAGTACTTAGAAATACTAACAGAAGAACAAACTTTAGTTGTAGCCTCAGGTCATCCTGTAGGACTATTTAAATCCTCACCTAACAGTCCTAGAGTTATTATAACCAATGCTTTAATGGTAGGTATGTTTGACGACGACAAACATTGGAATAAAGCCCAAGCCATGGGTGTAGCTAATTATGGGCAGATGACAGCTGGAGGTTGGATGTATATAGGACCTCAAGGGATTGTCCATGGAACCTATAACACCATACTAAACGCAGGTAGAATGAAATTAGGCATAGAAAAAGATGGAGATCTAAGAGGTCATATGTTTGTAAGCTCTGGATTAGGAGGTATGAGTGGCGCTCAAGGAAAAGCTACAAAAATTGCAAATGGAGTTGGAATAATAGCAGAAGTAGATTATTCAAGAATTAAAACCAGAGTAGACCAAGGTTGGATAGATTTAGTACTAGATGATTTAGAAGAAGTATTTAAAACAGCAGAAGAATATATGAAAAAAGGAGAACCTATTGCTATTGCTTACCATGGAAATATAGTAGATCTATTAGAATATGCAGTAGAAAACAATATACACATAGAACTTTTATCAGATCAAACCTCTTGCCATGTACCTTATGATGGAGGATATTGTCCTCAAGGACTAACATTTGAAGAAAGAACCAGAATGTTAGCAGAAGACAAAGAAACCTTTGTGAAACTAGTGGATAAATCCTTAAGACGTCATTTTGAACTGATAAAAGAATTAGTAAATAGAGGCACTTACTTTTTTGACTATGGTAATAGCTTTATGAAGGCGGTATTTGATGCAGGAGTAAAAGAAATAGCTAAAAACGGAGTAGATGAAACAGAAGGGTTTATATTCCCATCCTATGTAGAAGACATAATGGGACCAATGTTATTTGATTATGGTTATGGACCCTTTAGATGGGTATGCTTAAGTGGGAAACATGAAGATTTAATAAAAACTGATAAAGCAGCAATGAAGTGTATTGATCCTAATAGAAGAGGTCAAGATAGAGACAACTATATATGGATAAGAGATGCAGAAAAGAATCAATTAGTAGTAGGAACTCAAGCTAGAATACTATATCAAGATGCATTAGGAAGATTAAAGATAGCCCTTAAATTCAATGAAATGGTAAGAAATGGAGAAATAGGACCTGTAATGATAGGAAGAGATCATCATGACACAGGAGGAACCGACTCACCCTTTAGAGAAACAGCTAATATAAAAGATGGCAGCAATATAATGGCAGACATGGCCACCCATTGTTTTGCTGGGAATGCAGCAAGAGGTATGAGTATGATAGCATTACACAATGGAGGAGGGGTAGGAATAGGAAAAGCTATAAATGGTGGTTTTGGTATGGTACTAGATGGAAGTGAAAGAGTAGATAATATATTAAAAACTGCAATACCTTGGGATGTTATGGGAGGTGTAGCTAGGAGAGCTTGGGCTAGGAATGAAAATTCCATTAAAACAGCTATTGAGTACAATGAACAATTTAAGGATACAGATCATATAACTTTACCATATTTAGTTGATGATAAATTGATTAAAGGATTGATAGAAGAAGAGTATGAGAAAAATATAAAAAGATAATTAATAATTAAAATAGGAGGTATATTAATGGCTAAGATAATCCAATGTGTTCCTAATTTTAGTGAAGGAAGGGACAAAGAAGTAGTAGAAAAAATAGTAGATGAAATAAGAGTTATTGAAGGTGTAAAATTGTTAGATTATTCCATGGATAAAGATCATAATCGTTCAGTAGTAACATTTATTGGGGAACCTGAAAAGGTTATAGAAGCAGCATTTAATGCTACTAAAGTAGCAGCAGAATTGATAGATATGACTAAACATGAGGGAGGACATCCTAGAATGGGTGCAACAGATGTAATTCCTCTTGTTCCAATATCTGATGTAACTATGGAGGAATGTGTAGAGTATTCAAAAAAATTAGGGAAAAGAATAGGAGAAGAATTAAATATACCAGTATTTCTATATGAAAAATCTGCCACTTCTCCAAATAGGGAAAACTTAGCGGATGTACGAAGGGGACAATATGAAGGTATGGCAGAGAAGTTAAAGGAAGAAGAATGGAAACCAGATTTTGGACCTAATAAATTAAATATTAAGGCTGGAGTAACAGCTGTAGGGGCTAGAATGCCTTTAGTTGCATTTAATGTAAATTTAGGAACTAATGATGTAAAAATTGCTAAAAATATTGCAAAAGCTGTAAGAGCAAAAACTGGTGGTTTCACATATTGTAAAGCTATAGGATTGGAGATAACTGAAAGAGGCATAGTGCAAGTTTCTATGAATATGGTGGATTATACAAAAACTTCTTTATTTAGGGTATTTGATACTATAGAGAGAGAAGCTAGGCGATATGGAGTAAATGTAATTGGAAGTGAAATAATAGGCTTAGTACCAATGCAAGCATTAATAGATGTGGCAGATTATTATTTAAGATTGGAAGATTTTAGTTCTAATCAGATTTTAGAAAAAAGAATGTATGAATAAGGTGATATTATGATAGCAGATTTAATTATAAAAAATATAGATAATTTAATAACATTACAAGGACCCAATAAGCCTAGAGTTAAAGAAGAGATGCAAGATGTAGGATTGATAAAAAATGGTATAGTGGCTATTAAAGATGATAAAATAATTTACGTAGGTAAAGGTGATTTACCCAAGGAAATAGAAAAAGATGAAAATACTATAATAATAAATGCTAAAGGGAAAACAGTTACTCCAGGATTGGTAGACTCTCATACTCATTTAGTTCATGGGGGATCAAGGGAACATGAATTAGCTATGAAATTAAAAGGAGCAACATATTTAGAAATATTAGAAGCTGGAGGAGGCATCCACAGTACAGTAAATGCCACTAAAAAAGCTACTTTTGAAGAACTATATGAAAAAGCAAGGAAAAGTTTAGATATTATGTTAAGCCTAGGAGTTACTACAGTAGAAGCTAAATCTGGATATGGATTAGATGATTTTGATACGGAGATTAAACAACTTGAAGTAGCAAAAAAACTAGATGAAGATCATCCTGTAGATATTGTGTCTACATTTATGGCTGCTCATGCTATACCACCAGCTTATAAAGATAAAACCAATGAGTTTATTGAGTTAATAATAAAAGAGATGATGCCAGAAGTTGAAAAAAGAAATTTAGCTAAATTTTGTGATGTATTTTGTGAAGAGGGAGTTTTTACAGTAGATGAATCCAGGAGGATTTTAGAAGCTGGAATGGAACATGGATTATTTCCTAAGATACATGCAGATGAAATAAAGCCCCTTGGAGGAGCAGAATTAGCAGCAGAAATAGGTTGTATATCGGCAGATCATTTAGTTGCAGCTAGTGATGAAGGGATAAAGATGATGGCAGATAAGAAAGTTATAGCAAATCTTCTTCCTGCTACTTCCTTTAATCTTCAATCAGGAAAATATGCTAGAGCTAAAAAGATAATCGAAGAAGGGGTGCCAGTTGCAATATCTACAGATTATAATCCAGGAAGTTGTCCTACTGAAAATATGCAATTAGTCATGAGCTTTGCATCTATAATTATGAAATTGACTCCTGAAGAGGTTATCACTGGAGCTACTATTAATGGAGCAGCATCACTAAAGCTTGAAAAAGAAATTGGAAGTATAGAAGCTGGAAAGAAAGCTGATATAGTTATATTTGATGCACCAAATTTAGAATATATCATCTATCACTTTGGGATAAATCATACTGATAAAGTAATAAAAAATGGGAAAATAGTATTTGAAAAAAAACATGAAGTGTTATAATATTATATTGAAAAGCATACATTAAGAGGGAAAGCTTAATATTTAATGTAGCTAATATATACAGGTAGAAGGGTGTAAGTTTATCTATTCTTAATTAGGAGGATGAGACTTTTAGTTTAATAGATCTATTAAACTAAAAGTCCTTTTTTGATAATCATTTAGAAATATAGAAGGTGAAAAGGACATGATAAGAGAATTTATTAAAGCATTTTTATTAATATTTGCAGCAGAAATGGGAGATAAAACTCAAATAATAGCTATGACTTTTGCAACTCAATACAAGGTTAAAGAAGTATTACTAGGGGTTTTTTTAGGGGTTTTTTTAAATCATGGAATTGCTATATTATTAGGGAGATATTTATCTAAATTAATACCTATGGATTGGATTCAATTGATAGCAGGTTTTATGTTTGTTTTATTTGGATTAATAGCATTGAAAGAAGAAAAAGTAGAAGATGAAAAAGAAAAAAATTATGGTCCGATAATTACAGTAGCATTAGCCTTTTTTGTTGGAGAATTAGGAGATAAAACTCAACTTACAGCTATGACTTTATCAGCAGAAGGAATGTATCCAGTATTCATATTATTAGGCACTACTTTAGGTATGATTGTTACCAGTGGATTAGGTATTTATGTTGGGAGTAAAATAGGAGAAAAGATACCAGATATATTTATTAAAATAATATCATCTGTAGTGTTTGTATCTTTAGGTACACTGAAATTATATAATTTGCTCCTAGATAAGTTTGTAAATATTTATTATATAGGAATTTATTTGTTGATAATTTTATCAGTACAAATAATTTTAGCAAGAAGATTAATATATACAAGGAAATATCTATATTATTCTCCTATGAAAGAAGCAGCAAGCAATCTATATATACAAACAAAATTGTTAGATGAAGCAGTGGATAAAATTTGTCTAGGTGAGAGAAGTTGTGGAAAGTGCTTAGGTGAAAATTGTATAGTTGGTTATACAAAAGATATGTTGAAAAAAGCTAGAGAAAATGAAGAATATTATATAAAAAAAACGGTAAATTTTGAAAAACTCAAAAAGAAAGATTTCTGTATAGATAAAGTTATAGATGCTTTAAGTCTTATAGTAATGGATTATATGAAATATGGAATAGTTGAAAATGATAAATTTGTTATAAACCAAGCTAGGGAATCTTTGGAAATAATTTTATTTGATAAAAAAATAGAGTTTAATGAAAATTTATCTATGTATTTAGAAAGAATAGAAAAAACAGATAAATTTATAGGGAGACAATTAAAAAGTAGTATAGCGAATAGAACTAATAATGTTAATAATAATTTATAATATGTAAATATTTAAGCAAAGTATAATAATAATGTATAATATAAGAAGGATAAACACTATTTATGTAGAATAATATATTAATTAGTAAAAAAAAGGAGGATAGAGTTATGAGTGAAAATCAATATGTAGTATTTAAATTAGATGAGAATGAATTTGGTATTGATATTATGAATGTAAAGGAGATTATACCTTATCAAGAACCAGTACATGTACCTAATACCCCTGATTTTGTTGAAGGGATAATTAATTACAGAGGAAATGTAATACCTGTTATTAATTTAAGAGAAAGATTTGATATGGATGTAAAACAGATAACTAAGGATACCCGTATAATAGTAATAACCTTAAAGGAAAAAGAAGTAGGTTTTATAGTAGATGAAGCTTCACAAACTATTAGACTTAATGAAGAACAAATTGATCCAGCACCAGGCATAATTGCAGGTATAGAAAAAAGGTATATAACTGGTATAGGGAAAGTTGATGAGAATAGGTTGATAATTTTACTGGATTTAAAAGAAATATTAACTGATGAAGAAAAAAATGAAATAGAGAATATGGAATTATAAAAATTTGAGGCGCATATTGAGGTGCATACTATGGAGAAATTTGCTCATTTAGAAAAATCTGATCATATAGATAGAATTAATAAAATATTGGAAGAAACTATACATACAATAGAAAATAGTAGAGAAGAAATATTGGATATTGTAAGACATGCAAGAAATGAATGCATAAGATTAGAAGAAGATTTAAAAGAAATTAGAAATTTAGTGGACAAGGTTATAAAAGAAGTAGACTCATTATATATTGAAGAAAAGAAAAGTAGGGCATATTTATCCATGGTGAGTAAGAATTTTGACATTTATAGTGAAGAAGATATAAAAAATGCATATGAAAAGACCAATGATTTACGAATAAAATTATTTTTAAAAAAAGAAGAGGAAAGAACTCTTATAGAAAAACGAAATGAGATTGAGCTTATGTTAAAATCTGCTATAGATGTATATAAAAAAGTAGAAAGTGCAGCTAAGTCAGTAAGTGTAGCTAGTGAATATTTAAAGGGAAATATGAATGAGATACTTTTTACGATAGATGATTTAACTAAACGGCAATATTTAGGTATAAAGATAATTGAAGCTCAGGAGGAAGAAAGGCAAAGATTGGCTAGAGATATTCATGACGGTCCAGCTCAATCTATGGCAAATATAATTTTAAAAACAGAAATATGCGAAAGATTATTGGATATAGATAAGGGAAAAACCAAGGAAGAGTTGAAAAATTTAAAAGCTATTGTAAAGGAGACATTGAAAGATATTAGAGAGATAATATTTGATCTTAGACCTATGTCTTTAGATGATTTAGGGCTTATTCCCACTTTAAAAAAATATATAGATGATTTTTCGCTAAATACAGGAATTAAAACTAGTTTTAATATCATAGGAACAAAAACGGAATTAGAGCCTGCGATTGAAATAGCTATATTTAGGATAATACAAGAATCATTAAATAATATTAATAAGCATTCTCAAGCAACTAATGCAAATGTTGTTATTGAGTTTGCTGATGAAAGAGTAAATTTATCTATAATAGATAATGGAATAGGATTTAATATAGAAGAAGTAGAAAAAATACATAATACTAAAACAGGTGGTTTTGGATTAATAAATATTAGGGAAAGGTCAGAGTTACTAGGGGGGAAGTTACAAATAAAAACTTCGCCAGGCAAAGGAACTAAACTAAACATTTATATACCAATTATTAAGGAGGAAGTTGTGCATGGCAAATAAAAATATAACCGTAATGATAGCTGATGATCATGTACTAGTGAATGAAGGAATAAAACAGCTTCTAGAACTAGAGCCAGATATTGATGTTGTTGCGCAGGCAATGGATGGAGAAGAAACAGTAGAAAAGGCAATAAAATACAATCCTGATGTAATATTATTGGATATAAATATGCCAAAAATGAATGGTATAGACACTTTGAGAAAACTTAAAGATTTAGGAGTAAAGTCTGGCATAATAATGTTGACTATTCATGAAGATAGGGGATATCTTCGGGAAACTCTTAAAATTGGAGCAGATGGTTATGTGTTAAAAGATTCCGATGCAGATAGTTTAATAAAGGCTATTAGGGATGTAAATAATGGTAAAACCTATATACAGCCAAGTATTGCTTCATCATTAGTAGACGATTATGATGATAATGATTTTTCTAAGATAGAATCTTTAACAAAAAGGGAATATGAAGTGTTAACCTTAGTTGCAGAAGGATTGAGTAATAAAGAAATAGCAGATAAACTTTATATAAGTGAAAAGACTGTCAAGAATCATGTTTCTAGTATATTTAAAAAGCTAGGAGTAAATGATAGAGTACAAGCTACAATTTTTGCATTTAAAAATAATATAAAAAAAATATAATTATAGCTTTATAAGGCTTTGAGTATTTGAGGAAAGGTATTTAGAAATTAAGTTTAAACTTAATTTCTAAATACCTTTTAAGTTATATTAATGATCTTTTATATTTTATTCATATGATTTTATGTAATTTAATATAAAGTTTTTAAATGTTTCATTTAAAGGAGAAAGTTGCCTTTTATTATGGTATACAAAATAAAATTTTCTACTTAAATCTAGATCTTTTAAGTAGTATACTTTATATTTATTTAATTTAACATCATCTACTACAGCTTTTTCTGATATAAAGCTTATACCAGCACCTAAATGAACTAGTTCTTTGATTGTTTCTGTATCTTCAATATAAGCTATTATATCAAGATCTTTTATGTTAATTCCTATGGTATTTAACTTATTTTCTAATAAATTTCGAGTACCTGATCCCTTTTCTCTGATTAGGATTTTTTGTTCGAGTACTTCATCTAAAGTTAATATGGAATAATTAGGTTTGTTAAATTTAGAATTATTTGGTGTAATTATTACTAACCTATCTTTCATTAATTCAAGATAGTTTAAATTGTTATGAGGATATTTAGCTCCTACAATACCAAAATCAGTATTACCATTAATTATTGAATTTGTTACATTTTTAGAATCTTCATCTAGTATAGAAAAAGTTACATCTGGATATTCGTTAAAAAACTTTAATAGTATATTAGGCAATATATATTTTCTAGGAATTGAGCTAGAGTAGATATTTATATGACCTTGTATACGCCCCTTATAGGATGCTAAATCAAATTTTGCCATTTCACAACAGTTTATTATATTTACTGCGTATTTATAAAATAATTTTCCGGCTTCTGTTAATGAAATATTTTTACCAGAGCGGTTGATCAATATAGTACCTAATTCCTTTTCTAAATTTTGAATATGATTGGTAACTGTGGGCTGTGTTATAAATAATTTTTCTGCAGCACGGGAGAAACTTTTTAGATTAGCTACTTCGATGAATGTTTCTAGTTGCCTAAAATCCAATTATAAAACACCTCCTTCTATTAAATTAAAATAATATACACATATCCATTCTAACAAATATATAATATAAATAAAATAAAGTTATAGAAATAAAATAAAAATCAAAAAAAGCTATTGACAAAGTTTTAAAAAGTTGGTATATTAAAATAGCTGTCAAGAGCAGTAATAAATAAATAACAAAAAATCTCTTGACATACTCTAGTAAATATGTTATATTAGTTAAGCACAACGCAACAAATGAACCTAGATAACTAAACAGTGTGAAATACCTTGAGTAGATTTTTAACCAGGGCAAACTTTTTTCATGAGAGTTTGATCCTGGCTCAGGACGAACGCTGGCGGCGTGCCTAACACATGCAAGTCGAGCGAAGTACTTATCAAGAAGCCTTCGGGCAGATTGATAAGCTACTTAGCGGCGGATGGGTGAGTAACGCGTGAGGAACCTGCCTTCCACAAGGGGATAGCCTCGGGAAACCGGGATTAATACCCTATGACACTTAAAATCCGCATGGATTTTAAGTTAAAGCGATAAGCGGTGGAAGATGGTCTCGCGTCCCATTAGCTAGTTGGTGAGGTAACGGCTCACCAAGGCCACGATGGGTAGCCGGCTTGAGAGAGTGACCGGCCACACTGGAACTGAGACACGGTCCAGACTCCTACGGGAGGCAGCAGTGGGGAATATTGCACAATGGAGGAAACTCTGATGCAGCGACGCCGCGTGAGCGATGAAGGCCTTCGGGTCGTAAAGCTCTGTCCTATGGGACGATAATGACGGTACCATAGGAGGAAGCCCCGGCTAACTACGTGCCAGCAGCCGCGGTAACACGTAGGGGGCGAGCGTTGTCCGGAATCACTGGGCGTAAAGGGTACGTAGGCGGTCATGTAAGTCAGATGTGAAAGGCATGGGCTTAACCCATGTAAGCATTTGAAACTACGTGACTTGAGTTAAGGAGAGGAAAGTGGAATTCCTGGTGTAGCGGTGAAATGCGTAGATATCAGGAGGAATACCAGTGGCGAAGGCGACTTTCTGGTCTTAAACTGACGCTGAGGTACGAAAGCGTGGGGAGCAAACAGGATTAGATACCCTGGTAGTCCACGCCGTAAACGATGAGTGCTAGGTGTCGGGAGGAGACTTTCGGTGCCGCAGTTAACACATTAAGCACTCCGCCTGGGGAGTACGTTCGCAAGAATGAAACTCAAAGGAATTGACGGGGACCCGCACAAGCAGCGGAGCATGTGGTTTAATTCGAAGCAACGCGAAGAACCTTACCAGGGCTTGACATCCCTCTGCCCGCTCTAGAGATAGAGCCTTCTCTTCGGAGACAGAGGTGACAGGTGGTGCATGGTTGTCGTCAGCTCGTGTCGTGAGATGTTGGGTTAAGTCCCGCAACGAGCGCAACCCTTGCCTTTAGTTGCCAACAGTACGGCTGTGCACTCTAAAGGGACTGCCGATGATAAATCGGAGGAAGGTGGGGATGACGTCAAATCATCATGCCCTTTATGTCCTGGGCTACACACGTGCTACAATGGTCGGTACAACGGGAAGCGACTTAGCGATAAGTAGCCAATCCCCAAAAGCCGATCCCAGTTCGGATTGCAGGCTGCAACTCGCCTGCATGAAGCCGGAGTTGCTAGTAATCGCGGATCAGCATGCCGCGGTGAATACGTTCCCGGGTCTTGTACACACCGCCCGTCACACCATGGGAGTTGGCAATACCCGAAGCCAGCGAGCTAACCGTAAAGGAGGCAGCTGTCGAAGGTAGGGTCAATGACTGGGGTGAAGTCGTAACAAGGTAGCCGTATCGGAAGGTGCGGCTGGATCACCTCCTTTCTAAGGAGTTTATTAAAACCTAACGCAACGAAGTCCGAATTTATGCAACCAATAGGAAGCAAACAAATTCGTGATGTAAGACTGCGGAAAACAATGGTATTTCGCACTGTTTTGTTTATAAATTTTTAAAAAAATAATAATTAACGACATTTAGTCGTTAATTTTAACTCCAAAATATGAATTATAAATTGGTTTGGGGGTGTAGCTCAGTTGGGAGAGCACCTGCCTTGCAAGCAGGGGGTCAGGAGTTCGAATCTCCTCATCTCCACCAATAATTAATATTTTATTTTAAAAGATGCACATTAAAAACTAAACAGTAGATTATATTTCTGGTCAAGCTAATAAGGGCATAGGGTGGATGCCTAGGCACCAGTAGCCGACGAAGGACGGGATAAGCACCGATATGCCTCGGGTAGCCGCAAATAGGCGTTGAACCGGGGATTTCCGAATGGGGGAACCCACTTGAGAGAACCTCAAGTATCCTTTGCTGAACACATAGGCAAGGGAAGGAACACCAGGAGAACTGAAACATCTAAGTATCCTGAGGAAAAGAAAGAAAACTCGATTCCCTAAGTAGCGGCGAGCGAACGGGGAACAGCCCAAACCGAATACTTTGTATTCGGGGTTGCGGACACAACATAAAGGATGAAAATTAAGTAGTCGAAGGATCTGGAAAGGTCCACCACAGAAGGTGAAAGTCCTGTAGACAAAACTTAAAACATCCTAGTTGTGCTCCAGAGTACCACGGGACACGAGAAATCCTGTGGGAAGCAGGGAGGACCACCTCCCAAGGCTAAATACTAACTGGTGACCGATAGTGAACAAGTACCGTGAGGGAAAGGTGAAAAGAACCCCGTGAGGGGAGTGAAATAGAACCTGAAACCCTATGCCTACAAGCAGTGGGAGCACATTAAAGTGTGACCGCGTACTTTTTGTAGAACGGGCCAGCGAGTTATGGTATACAGCAAGGTTAAATACCAAAAGGTATGAAGCCGTAGGGAAACCGAGTCTTAACAGGGCGACAAGTTGTATGCCATAGACCCGAAACCGGGTGACCTACCCATGGGCAGAGTGAAGTTGAAGTAAAATTCAATGGAGGCTCGAACCGGTTAGCGTTTAAAAGCTATCGGATGACCTGTGGGTAGGGGTGAAAAGCCAATCGAACTCGGATATAGCTGGTTCTCCTCGAAATAGCTTTAGGGCTAGCCTCGAGCAAGTGATTAGGAGGTAGAGCACTGAATGGTCTAGGGGCACATAGTGCTACCAAAACCTATCAAACTCCGAATGCCGGAATCACGTTGTTCGGGAGTCAGACTACGTGGGATAAGCTTCGTAGTCAAAAGGGAAAGAGCCCAGACCACCAGCTAAGGTCCCTAAATCCAAATTAAGTGGCAAAGGATGTGAGGTTGCACAGACAACCAGGATGTTGGCTTAGAAGCAGCCATACATTTAAAGAGTGCGTAATAGCTCACTGGTCGAGTGACCTTGCGCCGAAGATTTCCGGGGCTAAAATTTGGTACCGAAGCTGTGGACTCTAATAGAGTGGTAGAGGAGCGTTCTGTATGGGCAGAAGCCATACCGAAAGGAGTGGTGGACTATACAGAAGCGAGAATGCTGGCATGAGTAGCGAGAGGAGGGTGAGAATCCCTCCCGTCGAAAGCCTAAGGATTCCTGAGGAAGGCTCGTCCCCTCAGGGTTAGTCGGGACCTAAGCTGAGGCCGAAAGGCGTAGGCGATGGACAACAGGTTGAGATTCCTGTACTACCTAAGGGCGTTTGAGAGAAGGGGAGACGCAGGAGGATAGGCTGAGCGCACCGTTGGTTGAGTGCGTCTAAGCATGTAGGGAGTTAAGGTAGGCAAATCCGCCTTAACAATCCTGAAATGCGAATGGGAGCGAAAAACAAGTAGCGAAGCAGCTGACTCCACACTGCCAAGAAAAGCCTCTATCGAGCCCAAGGGTACCCGTACCGCAAACCGACACAGGTAGGCGAGGAGAGAATCCTAAGACGCGCGGAAGAACCTTTGTTAAGGAACTCGGCAAAATAGCCCCGTAACTTCGGGAGAAGGGGTGCCATCTGAGGTGAAGCATAAAGCAGAGCCTTAGATGGTCGCAGTGAATAGGTCCAAGCGACTGTTTACCAAAAACACAAGTCTCTGCTAAATCGAAAGATGAAGTATAGGGGCTGACACCTGCCCGGTGCTGGAAGGTTAAGGGGAAGAGTTAGCGAAAGCGAAGCTCAGAACTTAAGCCCCAGTAAACGGCGGCCGTAACTATAACGGTCCTAAGGTAGCGAAATTCCTTGTCGGGTAAGTTCCGACCCGCACGAAAGGTGTAACGACTTGGGCGCTGTCTCAACAAAGGATCCGGTGAAATTGTAGTACACGTGAAGATGCGTGTTACCCACGACAGGACGGAAAGACCCCGTGGAGCTTTACTGTAGGCTGACATTGGACTTTGGAATTACATGTACAGGATAGGTGGGAGGCTGAGAAGCATGGGCGCCAGTCTGTGCGGAGCCGGCGGTGGGATACCACCCTTGTAGTTCTGGAGTTCTAACCAGAGGCTGTGAACCAGTCTTGGGACACTGTCAGTTGGGCAGTTTGACTGGGGCGGTCGCCTCCTAAAGAGTAACGGAGGCGCTCAAAGGTTCCCTCAGCACGGTCGGGAATCGTGCAAAGAGTGTAAAGGCAGAAGGGAGCTTGACTGCGACACCAACAAGTGGAGCAGGGTAGAAATACGGACTTAGTGATCCGGTGGTACCGAGTGGAAGGGCCATCGCTCAACGGATAAAAGCTACCCCGGGGATAACAGGCTTATCTCCCCCAAGAGTCCACATCGACGGGGAGGTTTGGCACCTCGATGTCGGCTCGTCTCATCCTGGGGCTGGAGTAGGTCCCAAGGGTTGGGCTGTTCGCCCATTAAAGAGGCACGCGAGCTGGGTTCAGAACGTCGTGAGACAGTTCGGTCCCTATCCGTCGTGGGCGTAGGAAATTTGAGAGGATCTGTCCCTAGTACGAGAGGACCGGGATGGACAGACCGCTGGTGCATCAGTTGTTTCGCCAGAGGCACAGCTGAGTAGCTAAGTCTGGACGGGATAAGTGCTGAAGGCATCTAAGCACGAAGCCCCCCTCAAGATAAGATTTCCCACCGAAAGGTTAAGACTCCAAGTAGACTACTTGGTAGATAGGCCTCAGGTGTAAGAGTAGCAATACTCTTAGCTAAGAGGTACTAATAAGTCGAGGGCTTGACCAGAAATATAATGTATTGTTTAGTTTATGACCTAACCCCATTTGCGAAATGTATTTAGAGCAAATGGATGGTAGGTCAAACGCAAAGAATTTCCAAATTATATAAACGTAGCGAACAAATAATTTGGTGAATGAGACTGCGGTTGTCAATAAAAAAATACATAAAACATCTGGTGGCAATGGCAAGAGGGATACACCTGTATTCCATACCGAACACAGAAGTTAAGCCTCTTAGCGCCGATGGTACTTGGGTGGAGACGCCCTGGGAGAGTAGGACGCTGCCAGATGAATGTTCCTAGGTAGCTCAATGGTGGAGCAACCGGCTGTTAACCGGTAGGTTGTGGGTTCGAATCCCACCCTGGGAGCCATAAAAACAAAAAAAATGAGTGCCCCGATAGGGCAAAGAATTGCCGGGGTGGCGGAACAGGCAGACGCACAGGACTTAAAATCCTGCGATCTTAAGAAGATCGTACCGGTTCGATTCCGGTCCTCGGCACCATTATGATTATGCCTGATATAAATGTCGCGGGATGGAGCAGTCTGGTAGCTCGTCGGGCTCATAACCCGGAGGTCGCTGGTTCAAATCCAGCTCCCGCAACCATAATTACATAATATATACGGCCCTATGGTCAAGTGGTTAAGACACCGCCCTTTCACGGCGGTAACCCGGGTTCGAGTCCCGGTAGGGTCACCATATAAACCATATAAGATAAGGGCGCATAGCTCAGCTGGGAGAGCACCTGCCTTACAAGCAGGGGGTCATAGGTTCGAGCCCTATTGCGCCCACCACATAAAATTATATAATAAATTATATAATTTAAAATAAAATAATTATTGTAGCTCTATTTGTTGGCCCGGTAGTTCAGATGGTTAGAATGCCAGCCTGTCACGCTGGAGGTCGAGGGTTCGAGTCCCTTCCGGGTCGCCATAATGCTGGTGTAGCTCAATTGGCAGAGCAACTGACTTGTAATCAGTAGGTTGGGGGTTCAAGTCCTCTCACCAGCTCCATTAAATAACATGGAGGAGTTCCCGAGTTGGCCAAAGGGGACGGACTGTAAATCCGTTGGCTTAGCCTTCACTGGTTCGAATCCAGTCTCCTCCACCATGATGCGGAAGTGGCTCAGTGGTAGAGCATCGCCTTGCCAAGGCGAGGGTCGCGGGTTCGAATCCCGTCTTCCGCTCCATCATATTTTTACATTTAAGAAAAGAAATGGCGGCATAGCCAAGTGGTAAGGCAGAGGTCTGCAAAACCTTTATCCCCAGTTCAAATCTGGGTGCCGCCTCCATTTTTATTATTTGTACAATTATTGGATAACGTACCTATAGCTCAACTGGATAGAGTGCCTGACTACGAATCAGGAGGTTGGGGGTTCGAGTCCCTCTAGGTACACCATAGAGAAACCCTGTAATCATAACTGGTTACAGGGTTTAATTTGTATTGCATATATTATTATAAAATGTTTAATTTAAAAGATTTAGTGTAATTGTAATTATCACAGTGTTAAAAAAATCAATAAACAAACTTCCTACTAATGGTAATATAAAAAATGCTATTGGTGCAGGACCAAATTTATTTACAATAGAGTTCATATTGGCAATACCATTAGGAGTAGCACCTAAACCGAACCCACAATGTCCAGCAGCTAGAACTGCTGCATCATAATCTTTACCCATTACATTGAATGTAACATATTTAGCAAATAAATACATTACAAATGTTTGTGTTAATAGTATTAATATCATTGGGATAGCTAAACTTATTAGTTCCCATAATTTTAATGACATGAGTGCCATGGATAAGAAAAGTGATAATGAAATTTCTCCAAGTATATTGATTTCTGTTGTAGGAACATCATATAAATTAGTAAAATCTGAAATATTTCTAACTAATGCTCCTGCTAGCATAGCACCTATATAAGATGGAAATGTAAGCCCTGTCTTTTTTAATAATGCCGAAATAATAGTACCTAAACCCATTGCTATTAGTAATTCAAAAGTTGCTATATAGAAATTATTAGGAATTAGATTGCCATTAGTTTTATCAACTACATTTAATTCAAAATTATAAGTTTTTTTATTAGATTTCTTGTCTAATAAATTATTATTTTCAATTAATTGTTTTCCTATTGGTCCACCAATAATGCCTCCAGCAACTAGTCCAAAGGTTGCTGATGCAATTGCTACTGTATCTGCTCCAACAATTCCTTTCTTTACAATCTCTGGTCCAAAGGCTGCTGCAGTACCATGTCCACCTGTCATTGGAACAGAACCTATTGCTATACCTAAAAGAGGATTAAGATCGAATATATATGTGAGACCTATGCTTACTACATTTTGAATAATAACAAGTAGTATTGTTATTCCTAAAAATAAAAAAACTTTTATTCCACCATTTTTTAATAATTCAAAACTTGCACTAAAACCTACTGAAGTAAAAAAAATAGTCATAGTAAGTGTTTGTAAGGTATCATCCATTACAAATTCCATTATATTATTTTGCTTAAGTATTAATGCCGATATAGAAAATAATAGTCCTCCTACTACAGGTGCAGGGATACAGTATTTAGATAGGAAATTAATTTTTTTAACTAAGAATTCACCTAATAATAATAATATTACCGCTAATGAAATGCTTTGTACCATGTCTAATTGTATAATCATGGTAACACCTCCACATAATATTAAAATTTGATATTTATATTATAAGAGTGGAGGGACAAGATCATACAATATCCTACTCAATAAGACTTATTATTTTCTGAAATATGAAGGAACATAGACTTTAAATATCAATTTTATAAAAATTCATACATTTAATTTTGATATAATCCCTTCAACAAATTTACGTATATTTATCTTGCCGTGGCGATTAGAATTATTTTTTATATAATTCATTTCTTGTTTTACTTGTTTAAAGTCAAATAGCAGAGTAGAATATTCAATAAATTTTTCATTATAATAATCATCTAACCCTAATTCAGCGATATTGGATAATGCTTTCTGTATAGTTCTTCTTATTCTTTGTTCAATTGCACTTGGACTTATTACTATTGATGTTGAAATGCTTTCTTCTTTTGCTATATTTTCATAGAATTCTTGCAGTATGTATTGAGAATTTGGATTATTTTTTTTATGGTCTATTACCATTTTAATAAGTTTAATTAAATCAGAAGCTCCTAATTCTCCAATTATTCCAATATCTGATAAGATATTTTCTATTTTTTCAGTATTATCTATTTGTATATTATTATCAGTTTTTTCAACCTTTTCTAGTAAGTTTTTAATTAATAACATGGATTTTTCTAATTCAATATTTTTTGATACATTTCTTATTACGTTTATAACTTCGATTGAATTAATTGGTTTTTTTATAAAAAAAAGTATTCCTGTATCGTAAGCAGTTGCTATCATAGGTTCATCTTCTACTTGAGATATCATTATTATTTTTCCTGGATAACCTTTATTTAATATTTCTTTGACAATTTGAACTCCATCTTTACAGGGTAATAAATAATCTATTAATACTATGTCTGGGTTATAAAAAAGTATTTCTTCTACTGCATATTCCCCACTGTCTAAATCAGCAACAACTTTACCTAATTTATTTTTTGTAATAATAGTTTTTAACATTTGAACTATACTAATATCATCGTCTATAATCATGATGGTATTTGTCATAAAATCACCTTCCTAATGAATCTAAAGGTATAGATATTTTAAAAGTAGTACCAATATTTTTTTTAGATTCAACTATTATAGTACCTTTTAAATGTTCAACTATATTTTTGACATGAGCAAGACCAATTCCTGTGGACGGTTCTCCAGTATTTTGATCAAATTTGGTAGTAAATCCTGGATTAAAAATATATGGCAAAATATCTTCTTCTATTCCTTCGCCATTATCAAAGATAATTAGTATAATATTATTAGAATCTACTTTTTGTATTACTTGTATATTTCCTTTTTCTTTAAAGGATTCTATAGAATTTATTATCAAATTATTTAAGATGGTAAAAATATAGTAATATTTTTTTACATATATATTATCATTTATTTTAAAAGAGATATTTATATCTTTATTATTATGCTTAATATACCTAAATAGATTATTTTCTATTATTGTAATAATATCTTTAAAGCTCATACCTTCATCAGTTTCAAAATCTTTAATAAAATTTTCTAGTCCACTTAAGACCCTATAATAATCTTTTTTTATTTCATGAACTTCTCTAGCTATATCTAAAGCTATTTTACTTATTTCTTGATCATGTTTATTTTTTTCATATAGATTATGGCTTTTACTCATTACATTTTCAATATCTTTCATTGATTTTTTAAGATAAAACATTTCTGCCTGTAAATTAGAGATTATTGCATTTAACTGAGCATATCTTTTTTGATGTTCTTTTTTTCTAATTAATATTTCTTGATTTTTAAATACTATAAATATGGTATAAGTAATTATACTACGAATCAATCCAATTACCAAGATACAATGAAATAATTTTAAATTTAAGTTATTCCTTAAAAGAGATTCAAATATGTTAGAAAAAACATCTATTAAAAATAAAGTAGATATTGTTTTTATAGCATTATCAGAACTTTTCTTCAAGGATGAAAAATGAGCTAATATACCAAATAATATATAGTATAATGAAGAAGGAAAATTATTCTTTAATATTTCAATTAAATTTCCTGAATAATTCAATAAATCAACAAATCCTCGTAATATTAAAACGGATATCCCTGTTAATATACCTAAATAAGTTTCTTCTAAATCCTTGTATAATAGTATAGTTAAACTGAAAGCCAGTACACCAGCTGAAAATCTAAAAGTAACCTGAAAAGGATAAAAATATATTTCGCCAAAGAGAGTAATAATTATTACAGGAATAAAATATCTTTTTATCTTGAACACAATAATTCCTCCATTTTGTAATTATAACATATTTGTATTTTTTTCAGTAAACCATTGATAGTATAAATTATAACAACACTTTAATTTTTTTACCTAAATTTATTTCATCAGGTTTAACTTTTGAATTATATGCTAATATAGTTATTCCTTTTTCTTTAGCTAAAAGTAGTGCATCACTAAATTCTTTGTCCATAGTTATGTTAGGTTTAAAATATTTTATATTAGGCATTTGAATTAAGAAAAATATATAACTGTTATACCCTTCTTCCATTGATGATATTATTTCGTATATATGTTTTGTTCCCCTTTTAGTAGGTGCGTCAGGGAAAAGAGATATTCCATCAATTTCTAAAGTTACTCCTTTAACTTCAACAAAACCTTTTATATTATCTTTTTCAAAATAAAGATCAAAACGAGAATTTTTATAATTAACTTCTCTTTTTAATAAATCTACATTTGTTATTTCAGGTATCTTATTAGAAAGAATACTTGAATATACCACATCATTTGGTATTTGAGAATCAATATTTATTAGTAAATCTCCTTTATAGGCTGATATTAAGGAATATTTTGTTTTTCTATTGGGATTATTAGATTTTTCTAGATATACTTTTGTGCCCTTTTTTAATATTTCTTTACATCTTCCAGTATTTTTTACGTGAACTTTTTCTATTTTATCATTTATTAATACATTTGCAATGAAACGGTTAGGTCTATTAATAAAAATAGCTTCAGTTACATTATTATATTTCAAAGAAACACCTCCAAAATTATCAATGAATGATATAATATAAATATATATGTTATTATATCACTTATGATTAAGTATAAAATATTAAATAAATATATATTAAGTATAAAAAGGAGTGAATATATATGTATGAATATGGTGACACTAAATTACATATAGTAGAAGGAGATATTACAAAGATGGAAGTAGATGCCATAGTAAATGCTGCTAATAATACCCTACTAGGAGGAGGTGGAGTAGATGGAGCTATTCATAGAGCAGGAGGACCTATTATATTAGAGCAATGCAAAAAGATAGGAGGTTGTCCTACTGGTGAAGCTAGAATTACTACTGCAGGTAATATGCCTAGTAAATATGTAATTCATACAGTAGGTCCAATTTACAAGGATGGTACAAAAGGAGAGGATAAGTTACTTTATAATGCATACTATAATTCTATGAAACTAGCAAAAGAATACAAGTTAAAAACTGTAGCTTTTCCATCTATTTCAACTGGAGCCTATGGTTACCCTAAAGAAGAAGCCAGTAAAATTGCTCTTAGGGCTGTAATGGATTTTATAGATGAGGAAGATTATATAGAGGAAGTATATTTTGTATTATTTAATCATAAAGATTATGAATTATATGAGGAATTGTTGAATCAAACTTTTAAGGAACAATAAAGTAAATATTAAAGTTTTCATATTTTATAACAAAATCTTAAGGCTTAAAACATTTTATAGCTATATTTTTTATATGTAAATGGGTAAATTTTTCTAACTTTATAATATTGACTTTTTATTTTATTTATTGTAGTATCAAATGAGGTTGATCTTATTCTTTAATAATCTAATAAAAAGGATGTGTTTAAAATTTTTAGTGAAACTCATAAAAACATTGCTAGCAATATTTATAAAAATATTTATAATATTTATGGTATAGAGTTAGATAAAGAATCTATACAGTGGGGTGCTATAGCTCCTGATATATTACCACAATATAAATTCAAAAGACATTATAAGGAAGAGAGTTTAAATTATGTAGTTGCGGAAATAGTTAAACTTATATATATAAGTAGGTATTTAGAATTAAATTTAAATACAGATCCAATAAAAAATAAAATTATAAGCAAAAAAATAGGGGTAATTTCTCATTATTTGAGTGACTTTGTATGTCGTCCCCATGCAGAGAGATGGACTTTTCCTAATAACATGTTTAAACATATGAACTATGAATCTAAGCTTAATGATTATTGTATGAACCATGAATTTAAAAAAAATATAATAAGTATAGATGATATAGACATTTTTCAAGATAAAGTAATAAGACTTAAACCTATAATTAAGGAGTATGTTGAAAAGGTAATAGATGAGTACTCTTTTAAAATTGGTTTTGAGTATGATTTAAATTTTGCATTGTCCCTAAGCCTTAAGATAACTTGTTTTGTAATAGATATAGCAGCTGCATATACAAAAGGCATATATAAAGATTTAGTATTTGAATTTTAATCCTTCTTATCAAGTGGATAGGAAGGATTTTTCATAAAGTATAATATAAGTTTATATAAATGGAGGTAAATATGAAAAATAAAACTATTAGATATTATTTACTTATAGTATTGATTATTTTAACAGTATTGACAGGTTGCGGATTAGAGGTAATCAACAAAAATGGAGAATACGGAAACCAGTTGATAGTTCATTTTTTAGATGTAGGGCAAGGAGATAGCACGTTTATTCAATTTCCTAATGGAGAAACTGCTTTAATAGATGGGGGTACTAGGAAAAGTGGAGAAAAAGTGGTAAAATATCTTAAAGAGTTAAATATACATAAAATAGATTATTTAATAGCCACTCATCCACATGAAGATCACATTGGAGGATTGCCTCAGGTTATTAGAAATTTTGAAATTGGTAAAGTATATATGCCCAATAGAACTGCAAATACATTTATATTTGAAGAATTATTGAAAGAAATTAAAGCAAAAGGGCTTAAAATAAATATAGCAAAAGGGGGCGATAACATTATAGATGAAAGCAATATTAAATTTTTAATATTAGCTCCCAACAGAGAAGATTATGAAAATACAAATGATTTTTCAATAGTTACTAAAATTGAATACTTAAATACTTCTTTTTTAATGACAGGAGATGCAGAAAAAGCAGCAGAGGAAGATATGTTAAAAGCAGGATATAATTTAAAAGCTGATGTTTTAAAAGTAGCTCATCATGGTAGTAACAGCTCTACAACTATTGATTTTCTTAAAAAAGTTAAACCTGATTATTCAATAATAAGCGTAGGTAAAGATAACTCTTATGGTCATCCCCATGAAGAAGTTTTAGATAGAATTAAATATATTGGTTCAGAGATTTTAAGAACTGATGAATTAGGATGTATAGTGTTTAGTTCTAATGGAAAAGGATTATTTTTAGATAAAAATATAATTATAGATGAACAAGTTTATATAGGAAATAAAAACACCAAGGTATTTCATAGTAAGGATTGTAAATCCTTACCTAATAAGGAGAATCAAATAATATTTAAATCAATTGAGGATGCCATGAATAATGGATATAAACCTCATGAAAAATGCCTAAAATAGGGGGGAATTTGGTGAAGGGTATAATCGATAGGTTTGAGGGTGATAGGGTTCTATTAGAATTAAAAGATGGGATTGTAAGTTTTGATAGAGAGCTATTTCCTGAAAATGCTAAAGAAGGAGATATTGTAGAGTATGTAGACAATAGATTCGTTATTAGAGTTGAAGAAACCCTGGAAAGAGAAAAATATATTAATCAATTATTTAAATCTTTAGTAGAAAAGGATAAATAAAATTATAAAACCTATATTGACATTTTGTTTATTCTATATTATAATTTACACTCAATAAGGTTAGCATTATAGCGATGATAGGAAGAGTAATCTATAAGGAAGTCATAGAGAGTCGATAGATGGTGGAAATTCGGCACGGAATTATAGATGAAGAACATCCTTGAGCTTCTAAATCAAAATCTTTACATAGAGAGTAGATTTAGACGGTTATAGCCCGTTAAAAGCTATCCAGTATCGAAAATATTATCATTATTCTGTACTGGTTAAAGAGTGAGCCATTTGCTAAAAAAGGTGGTACCGCGAAGATTACCCTTCGTCCTTTAAGGATGAAGGGTTTTTAGTTTTTTAGGAGGGGTGTTAGATGGATAAGTTAGATGTTAGGGAAACTCAAATAGCAATTAAGCTTATAAAGGATTTTTTTGAAAGAGAATTAGCAAATAGTTTAAATTTAATCAGGGTATCAGCTCCTTTATTTGTAAAAACAGATACAGGATTAAATGACAACTTAACTGGTGTTGAAAGACCAGTTACATTTAATATGAGAAAATATAATCAGCAGTTAGAAATAATACAATCTTTAGCAAAATGGAAAAGAATAGCATTGAAAAAATATGATTTTAATGTTGGAGAAGGTATATATACAGATATGAATGCAATTAGACCAGATGAAAGGTTAAGTCCTATTCATTCTATATATGTAGATCAATGGGATTGGGAAAAAGTTATATCTAAAGAAGATAGAAATGAAGATTTTCTTAAATACACAGTAAAAACTATTTTTGATGTATTTAAGAAAACTGAGAAAATGATAAATGGAATATATCCTTTTTTAGAGAAAAAATTACCAGAAGAAATTACATTTATTACTACTCAAGAGCTAGAAGATCTTTATCCTTGTTATAGCCCTAAAGATAGAGAAAGGTTTATAGCTAAGAAGCATAAAGCAGTTTTTTTAATGAAAATTGGTGGAAAATTAAAATCAGGTATTCCACATGACAAGAGGGCTCCTGATTATGATGATTGGGAGTTAAATGGAGATATATTATTTTGGAATCCAGTGTTGGAGGATGCAATAGAATTATCTAGTATGGGTATAAGAGTAAATAAAAATAGCTTAAAGAGACAAATGCAAGAAGCAGGAAGGGAAAAAGAAATGAAATTATCTTATCATAAAATGCTATTAGAGGATAAATTACCACAAACTATTGGAGGTGGTATAGGTCAATCTCGCATATGTATGTTTTTTTTAGAGAAAAAGCATATAGGACAAGTTCAAGCTTCTGTGTGGCCTGAAGATATAATAGAAGAATGTGAAAGAAACAATATATTTTTACTTTAATTGAGAAATAAGATATAATAA